>JAEYPZ010000043.1:0-5708 GCA_023410275.1 Bacillota bacterium | reverse complement strand
GCGCGGTGGAAACTCATTTTTATTGCTATAGGATGAGCTCCTTATCATTTTTTATAATATTGCGTTTATCAACACCGTCAGGCACCATTCTGTAGACCAGGAACCGTACATCCTCATCAAAATCATTCTCCAGTGTATGAATGGAATTTTTTACTCTGACGATTGAATTTTCTGAAATAATCCGGCATTCTGTCTGTTCTGCTTCTTTCCACAAAATTTTTAATTTACCGGAGATTACAAATATAACTTCTTCAATATTATGGTGTTTGTGCCATTCCTGAATGGAATGAGGGGGAAGGGTATTGAGATGAATTTCATATTCATCGAAGATGAAATAATTGACCTTTGTGTGGTTCTCTTTTTCTACATAGATCGAGTCTGCAGTATCATAGATTTCCAGATTCATATCAAATAATTCTCCTTTAATTGAGTTAAATTAATCATTTTATAATATGTATAAGGTTATTAGATAAATAAAAATAATAATGTTCTAGATATTTAATAAATAAACAAAAATAAAAGGTTATTATTTATAATAATAGATACTTTTTTATATTGATTTACTTTTTTAGCTTGTTAATCGTGAATTATATAATATAATAATATTATACTACTTACGGAGGATAAAGTATATATGCCTAAACCAATTTTAAATACAGAACAAAAAGTGACACTACAGTTTGATTTATCACAAAAAACTTCTGTTAAGAATAAACTTAATCCATTAAACCTGGAGAAAAGATTAAGAGAAAAACGATCCAGTAAATATATGGAAGTTATGAAGCAGCTGGATGTTTCGGGCTGCCATTTAGATCAGCAAAAATATCAGGAATTTGTGAATGCGCTCAATGAAGAATTTCCTGATGTTGAATTGGATAATAAGCTTCTTGGTATTGTGGCAAAATGTTATTTGGGTCTGCCTTATGAAGTACATACTCTTGATCTTACTGGAAATATAGTAGTCCATTATAAGACAAATGAAGATATGCCTGGATTACTAAACAGGGCGAGAAGTCTTGCTT
Source organism: Bacillota bacterium (assembly GCA_023410275.1). Taxonomy (GTDB): domain Bacteria; phylum Bacillota; class Clostridia; order Lachnospirales; family Lachnospiraceae; genus Anaerocolumna. The sequence continues at coordinate 4,686 of JAEYPZ010000043.1, read as the reverse complement.
TACATGGTGGATATGATTTTATTGAAGTTTATATTGATTGTCTGCGGGCTGTAAAATCCGATGGTACAGTAACCGTTGCAAAATAAAAAATACTAAAGGGGGACATAAATATGGCGGAGTATTCAATAAGTTCTGCAAATTTGAATGTAATTGAAGGTAATTTGCATACTATGGCAAGAAATATAGAAATCTTAGCAAATAGTGTGGATAGTGTTACAGGTAAGGTCAATACGGTTGATAATAAGGTTAACTATTTAGCTTCTTCTCTCAACCAATTAACAGAGGAATTTAGATTATTTGTTGATGAGTCAAAAAGAATTGCAATTCTTTCTGATGCAAAACAAAATGTTGTAATGTTAGAACAGGAAATTGAAAAAGAATATGGTTATTATGATAAAGTTAGAAGACATACGGTTGGTATAATTCAGGCAACAGATATCAATGTTGTGAGAAAAGAAACAATCACTAATGCAACAGAAGAGTTGATGATATCAGCGCCCAGATATTGGCTGGCACCTGCTTTAATTGCTTTATCAGCTTGGTTAAGTGATAATAAAGAATTAGCAGAAAGAGCTTTAAAAGAAGCAATGAGACGGGATGATGAAAAAACCTCATTGCTATTTTGTCTGATCAGCAGAAGAGCAGGTAGATTAGATGGATCTTTAACCTGGTTAGAGAGATATTTTGCAATGCAGGATCCAACGAAAATGGAAAGAAAGGTTATAGTTGTATTAGATGCATTTGCCTGTGGATTGTTTGGAGGTGACAGCAAAGGAATATGTGCCGACAAAATAAAGGCATGGCTGGATGAATTATCCCAAAGAGTCGGTTTTATTGAGGATCAGAAAAATCAATGGGAAAAGGCAATATTAGGGAAAACAGCAACTGTCAGTGAGAACGATTTTCCATACCTTTCTCAAAATAGCCCCACATGGGAAAACTTAAAGGAAGTCTTATCATGGGCGAAAACGCACAATGATGTATGGCTTTATTTCAGTACTATTTTTAATACACGTGTTGATAATGTGTCTTCAGTTGCTGCTCAGATCGATGATTTGCTGGATAGTCTTGTAACGAATTATGACAGTGAAGAGCTTCCAATCAGGCAGCAGCTGCGTAAAAATCGTTTAATTATTGAAGAGCATGGAGATGCAGAGAAAGCAAATGTACGCTTTGAAGCTGAAGCAGCCTCCTATGAGCAATATGAAGATTTTTCTCAGCATCTCACAAGCATAGCGTTAGCCCCACAGTCTTCTAATGCACTTGTGGCAACACAAAAACTTGCAATTTCATTGTCAAAAGAGTGGATTCTTAATGCTTATGAAGACCTTACTGTAAAAAGCAGGTCACAGGTACCGCTTGATATAGAAATAAAAATATCTGATTGGACAGGGATCACCCGTGACGGATCAAATGAGCTGGAACTTAAGCAATCATTAAATGGCTATATGGATGCATTGATAGATAAGACATTGTCATCAATCAAATGGTTTAAATCTAATATAGTTATTGCTATAATTGCATGTCTTATCATAAGTATATTTGGATTATCAACAAAATTTATTCCAATACTGGCAATTGCAGCAGTTGGAATTTATATATACACTGAAAAAACAAAAGCAGACAAAAATAAAATAATTACAAAAAGTAAGATGGAAGAATTTAGATTGAAATGTATTGATATATTGAGTGCAACCATAGCTGAGGTAGTTGATTATAGAAGATTATATAGTGAAAAAGATGCCGAGTACATAAAAGTAGTAGATTTTCTGCAGGAATTACAACCAGAGCAATATATAGGTTCTGTGGATGCACAGAAGGTCAGACAAATAATATAGGGGGATTGGATATGGGAAAAATAATATTTGATAATAATAATGCGGCTGAACTGGAATCTGCTGGTGAAAGTAAAAATACAGACAAAGGCAATCCGGTAAATATATCAAAACAAGATGATTTTGCAGGTGCGTTTCCAAAATGGGATCTGGTTCCTCCGTTACAAGTCATCAAAAGAGTCAGGAGAACTTTATGAAAGAGCCTGTTACTTATTCTGAATGGATGGATTGTTTTGATACTATTAGAGATGGAAATCAGGATGCTGAAGTTTTAGCGTGTATAAAGAATGGAACACTGGCATTAACAGGTGGGGTTGCAGGAAGATTTGCAACTCAGATGAATTCAGTTATACAATATAGAATAAAACGTGCATCAGATAAATTTGATCGATTAATGAAAATGAATCAGGGAGATATTAATCTGCTTAGCAAAGCTTTATTAGGATTAAGAAAAGAGTTTATTTTCCTTGTTCAGTTTGCAAAGATTCCTGTACTCCCAATAAGTGATTCAAATCTTTTATCTGAAGCAATTAAAGAACAAGCGACTACGATGCAAAACAGCCTGGAAGCATCAACGATGAAATTAGACCGGACGGGAATGCTTACCAGTATTGTTAAAAAAAATAAGATAGATAAACTGGATGGATTATAAGAATGGATGTAATGACAAGTATTTCAACATTAAAGCAATATTCATTGGCAAGAATACCTTTTATTTCGTTCAATACGATGGAAAAGGCAAGAGGATTAGAGGTATTAAAAAATGTTTCCAGTGAGCTTAATCTGCCATTCTATGTTCACACTCTTTCAAAGGGTATATATGATATTAATACCGGGAAAAGTGTAAATGATGATAAGACAATAATAGGAGCCCTGGATTACATAACCGAGCAAATGAGGCTGAAACAAAATTTAACTTTTGTATTAACTGAAGTTTCAGATATTGAGAATGATTCCATGACATCCAGATATTTATTGGATGTAGTCTCATTGGCAGAAGAAAACGGTGGCGTATTAATTGTAATCACTAATAATAGTATCTGGTCACAGCTTCAGCGTTTGGGTATGTCTGTAACTTTGGATATACCAACTGAGGAAGAAATGCTTCAAATAATATATGAAAATATAGAACCTTACAAACGTGATATTGAAATTGAGTGGGACAATAATGATTATCGTGAAGCAGCAATTGCATTAGTTGGAGTAACAAGAGTTGAGGCACAGAATGTAATTGCCTCACTTATTGCAAATCGGAAAATAAGAAAAAATGATTTAACCCAGTTAAAGTTTGTAAAAGACAAATTATTTTCTAATATTGAAGGGTTGGAAAGAATTGATGTTTCTGAAGGTATACTGGAAGTAGGCGGTTTAAGTGGTTTAAAAGACTGGCTTAATGACAAAAAGAAGCTTCAGACTCCTGAAAAACGGGATGAATTAAGAAAGAGAGGAATACAGCCTCCCCGTGGAGTTCTTCTTGTTGGAGTTCCGGGTTGTGGAAAGTCACTATCTGCAAAGGCAGTTGCTGCAAATTGGCGTCTCCCTCTTTATCGTTTAGATTTTGCTACGGTACAGGGACAATACGTTGGCCAGAGTGAACAACAGTTAAAAGATGCTTTTCTATCAGCCGAGCATTTATCTCCATGTGTCTTGTGGATTGACGAAATTGAAAAAGGTCTGGGCGGTAGTGGAAATGATTCATCTGGTGTAACCACTCGTATGGTAGGACAATTCTTATTTTGGATGCAGGAATGCAAAAAAATGGTATTTGTAGTTGCTACTGCAAATGATATCAGTAAGCTTCCATCAGAATTATTACGCAGAGGCAGATTTGATGAGTTGTTTTTTATCGATTTACCTACTTCGGAAGAGCGTAAAGAGATTGTTGAGATGTATATCAGGAAATATTTAGATACGGAGATAAACGAATCACTTATTCAACAATTGATAACTATAACAGAAGGATTTACAGGTGCAGATATTGAGGCATCGATTAGAGAGGTATCCTACCGATTAATTGCAAACGAAAATTTAATATTGTCAGACGAATTAATTATCACATCTTTGAAAAATGTTGTGCCATTATATCAGACAAGCCCGGAACAAATAGAATTTATCAGAGACTGGGGAAGGGAGAGAGCTGTACCGGCTTCAGGAAGACCTATTGGTGGTAAGGAAATTGAGAATAAACCTACCCGGAGGGTAATTGTTTAATAAACCCATTATCATGGCTAAATGAAATGTAGTAATAAAAAAGGAATTGCTGCCCTATAGCAAGAAACTTCAGGGCAGCAATTCTTTAATAAAACAATTCAACCAAAAATCTCTTTCAATTCTTTCCGGCTACCCTCATCGGTTAAAGCCAGAATATCATCCCCCACCAGGATTTGGGAATCCCCTTTTGGAATGACTAATGCATCGTCTCTGTTAATGGCGATCAGTACTGTTTTTTGTGGTATAGACAGGTTTTTTAGCAACTGGTTAGCCGCTCTGGCAGACTCAGCAACTTTCATCTGGATAATGGAATAATCACCCCGTTTTAACTTTAATATGGTGAACATATCCTCTAAATCCATTTCTTCTACTACAAAGTGAGCCATTAAATCGGCTTGATTGACGCCCACATCTACGCCCATACTGCTGTTATAAAGCCAGGCATTTTTGGGATTGTTCACCCTGGCAACCACTTTTGGAACACCAAATTCCATTTTAGCCAGAGTGGATACGACCAGATTGATTTCATCGGCATCGGTTACTGCTGCAATAACATCGGCAGAGTCGATACCTGCCTGTTCCAGTACAGCAGGGTCTGATCCGAAGCCGTTAATTAATACTTCTGAAGGCAGTTCTTTTA
>JAEYPZ010000130.1:0-65084 GCA_023410275.1 Bacillota bacterium | reverse complement strand
CCTCCATACCTTCCCAACGCGCCGCAAGATTGGGCCGAGGATTTCGCAGGCTCAATCTTGTGTTTGAATTATGCTTTTCAATAATTCAAACTAGCCTCCATACCTTCCCAACGCGCCGCAAGATTGGGCCGAGGATTTCGCAGGCTCAATCTTGTGTTTGAATTATGCTTTTCAATAATTCAAACTAGCCGCCTTGTACAATTACCTTTTTCAGCTGCCTGTTCATAAGCAGCCTTCCGGCCAGGATAAATGCAGTTATCCAGAAAACCTGAATCCCAATGGCCCACAGGCCGTCCTTTACGTTCAGTACTCCCAGATAAAAACGGACTGGTATATCCAGATACCCTGCAAAGGGCTGCAATAACAGGAATTTCTGCATAAAGCCAGGCCAAAGCTGAAGGGGCAGATACGTACCGGACAATACCCCTCCTGCAAGCAGTATCATATATAAAGGCCCATCTCCCCAATTCACATTAAGCCTGATGGTACAGGCAAGCATGCCGTAAGCCGTACACAGTAAAAAGGCACTGAATAAGGAAATGAGCATCAGCAGGAAATGAAGCAGGGAAGCCGGAGGGGACATGCGGTAAGCGGGAGGCATAAGCATTCCGGCAGCCAGTACCCCCGAACCCCTCCACATTAAGGGTGAAAGCCGGCCGGCCGCTACCTTGGCAAACCAGTGGGAATACAGGTCCAGGGGACGGCACAGCTCGATTCCCACATCCCCTCCTGTGATTTTCCCTAATATCTCAGAGTCAACACTCATTGGCTGCATCAGAAATAAGAACTGTGCCAGCCATTGATAGGTCACCACCTGACTTAGGCTGAGGGAAGCCAAAAGCCCTCCGGTTCTATTCTCAGCATAATGATAAAAGATACTGTAAACCAGAATTTCTATTACTGCATAAAAGATACTGGTAGTCGCACCAGCAATGCCTGCCAGGCGGTATTGAAAGCTTTCCGCCGTTTTAATCCGAAAGAGGGAATAGCAGGCTTTCAACGAATATATCTGATTCCTTAAGCTTCTTGTCACTGGCACATCTCCTTCTGAATGAAAGTCGCTCATTAAGTAAAGCTCACTTATTTTATACGAAGAAACATACCCTGTCAAAATCAGGAGGAACACCTGGCATACTTCCGGAAATCCCATATTGCTGTCAGCAGACTTTTGCTCTTTTTTTCTAATTTTTTCTTGACAACTTCCCATTTGCGTGGTATGTTATTAATACAATTTGATTGAGAAATAGCTGACTTGTATTAAGTTGTATCAAAAATAGCTATTATTGTGCGCAGTGGTTGTCCATTGCTTTTTTTATGCCCGTTTCTACAGTGAATTTACTGCAAAAAAATAACTGAGGGTTTTGAAGCCCTCAGTTATTTTTTTATAGATTTTCATTACACTTCTTTTGCAGCTCTTACTACTTTTTCAATTCTAACTTCTTGTACTGTTCTTTATGCAGTTTCTTTTGCAGTTCCTTTTTGTAGTTTTTCTGTAGTTCCTTTTGCAGTTTTTTTGTAGTTTTTTGTAGTTCCTTTATGATTTTATGTATTCATTATTGTAGTTCTTTTTAATACAATTTTATAATGCAATATTTGTTATTCAGTTAGCAGGTATCTAACCATTTACGGATTCCAAAAATTTTTTGATCCGTTCATTGACTTCTTTCACGTTCTCTGTCGGCATATGGGGCCTGTGCCCGCAGCCCGGGACAGTCCAGACCTCCGCTTTCGTACATTTATTCTGCATGACAAGCAGCCTGTCCCTGGTAGCATAGGTATCCAGCTCTCCGGCAATGAAGAACACAGGCATCTTAAACTGTTCAAAGTCCTTGTCCGAAAGGCAGGGGTACATTCTCCAGTCCCTTATGCTCTGGCGCATATGGTGCATCCAGTCCCCGCCGGTAGCTTCCATATTCTGAACCCTGATTTTCTCAATAAAGGCCCACTCATTTCTTTCAAGCAGTGCCTCGGGTTCATAGTCCTCTGAGCCGGTTCCGTCAGGTACACCGCCGCAGCCGATGGTTACAATGCTCTTTACCAGCTCCGGATGCTTTGCTGCCAGATGAAGGGCCACACCTCCGCCAAGGCTGTAGCCAATCAGATGCACTTTACCAAGGTCCAGCTTTTTGATAAATCCTGCCATATCCTCTGCAATAACAGCAGTATCCCAATCCCTGTTTACTGCCGTAGTTCTTCCATGCCCTCTGAAATCCGGCAGCAGAAGCCGGTACTGGTTGAAAAACGGCTGAATCTGTCCGGAGAAAGCAATAATACCCCTGCTGTAACCGCTGTGCAAAAAGAGAATTGTTTCTCCGATTCCCATATCCTCATAAAATATATTACAATCTTCTACCTGACAGTATGGCATTAAGATTACTCCTCCACTTCGTTTGTTAAGAACAGGTGCTTCCCCAACCCATGATAATAATTTCCCTTTACTGCCGTAAATTCAAGAATACTGTAATCAGGGTCGGTAGGCCCAAGGGGATAATACATCTCATCTCCCTGTTTCCAAAAGGCCTGTTTGGTTTCTTCGTCCATATGAACCTTCATTTCACCGGTAAGCATCAGCCCATGGAACCCCTCTGCATCCAGAAAATAGATGGATGCCTTGGGATTACGCAGCCATTGCCCTAAACGTATGGATGAGGTGTTAGTTGAAAACCAGAAGGTAGTAAGCCCTTCATTTTTTATCCGGAACATCGCCTTCGCATTGGGATATCCTTCCTCATCTACGGAACATACAATGGCATCCCTGCTGCCCTCTACCAGTTTTACAATACAGTCCTTTACTTCTTTCTCCATCTTCTCTTATCCTCCATTCTTATCACTTTCGCAACTGCCGGGTTTAAGATGCCTTTTCCTCAACCATCCAGATTGTTAATGATATGCCCCAGCATTCCTTCAAAGGCAGAAATTTCTTCTTCTGAAAAGCCCTTGTAAAATAACTCATTCATTCTTTCCGATACGCGGTCGTAATCTTCTTTGTAAGCCTTTGCCTTGTCCGTAATGGATATAATAACCTGCCTGCGGTTTTCCTTATCCGCACTTCGTACCACCAGCCCACTCTCCTCCATTCTGTCAAGCATACTGGTAAGGGTGGTCTTGGCAAGTGAGGTAAGATGCCCTATTTCACTGATTGTAAGCCTTTCCTTTTCCCACAACACATACAGAATCCGTCCCTGGGCTCCATTAAAGGCATCAATTCCGCTCTCTTTTAACATTTTTTCAAAAACCCTGCCCTGAAGCTGCTTGATTTGTGAAATAAGAAATCCTCCATTGGTTTTTATCTTCCTTCACCTCCATACTACATAGTATAGTACTATATGGTACTATTGTCAATTGTATTGTGATTTTTTTAGGGGGCGTGGGGTAATATTGGGTTTATTGAATGTATATTTGGGGTATAAAAATACACTCAGCTCCCTGAAAGTCACTTCGTTGCATTTTTATACCCCAAATATACATAAATGCAGGCTGAGATTAATATGTGATAAACGAATGGGTTATTCCATAAATGAACCTGGTGCCTTTTATCTCATATCTTTATTGTATGCCTTTTTTCATGTCTTTATCTCATGCCTTTAACTCATGCTCTAATTCATGCCTTTAACTCATGCTCTAACTCATACCTCTAGCTCACGCTCTAACTCATACCTCTAACTCATGCTCTAACTCACGCCTCTAGCTCACGCTCTAACTCATGCCTCTAACTCACGCTCTAACTCATACGTCTAACTCATACTCTAACTAATGACACTGACTCATGTCTTTGACTCATGTTGTCTCTTTTTATTAGTTTGTTACTGTTAAAAGGACTGATGAATTGGCACTTGCCCTTTCATCAGTCCTCCTCTTACTTTCTACTTATGATTCATCCAAACAAGCATTTCCCCTTTTTTACGATTGCCCCAGAGGAAATAAGGTATGGCTTTGATCTCTGTCTCTTCTTCCTCCTTCCGGTAGGGTTGATACAAGCTGTTCTCCCAGCCGGTCTCCTTTGTTCGAAAGCCATTTCCGGTCAGGGATACTGCACCTTTCATCAGAGATGCTTCTGCCGTTACCTGGAAGTCCGTATCCGTGTTAATGGATAATGCTGAAAGGTTCGTACCGTTATCCTCTTCCTCCAGACAATAGACCAGGGGACCTCTCATAATGGCTACTTTTCCGGCATTTGCGCGTACCTCGGGATGGGACTGGATGATTTCCACCGGCATATCCATCCGGATTACAATCTCATCTCCATCCTTCCAGAGCCTGCTGACAGAAACAAATCCCTTTGCTGTACGGCCTTCACAGGATAAGGCTTCACCGTTTACCAGCAGGCTGAAGCTTCTGCACCAGCCGGGAATACGAAAGCTCAGGGTATGCTCCATTTCCTTTTCCAAGCCCAGCTTTATCCTTATTCCTCCGTCCCAGGGGTAACCGGTGTTCTGCTCGAGAGTTATTTTATTTTCCCCCACTGCTACTTCTGCCTTACTTGGTATATACAAATGGGTATACAGGGTATTCCCGCTGTAAGTGTAAATATACTGCCTTAAGGAGAGCAAAAGTCTTGCCAGGTTAGGAGGGCAGCAGGCACATCCGTACCACTTCTGTCTTACAGGCATTACATGCTTCCTGTCCGGATTCTTTTCACTGGCCTCCGGCCACACTTCCATGGGATTTACATAGAAGAAGCTCCTTCCGTCAAAGCCCATACCGCTGATAATGGAATTATAAAGAGCCCTTTCCATTACATCCCCGTAACTGCCCTCCGCTTCCATCAAAAGCATCCTATGGGCAAAGAAGAACAGGCCGATGGAAGCACAGGTTTCCTGATAGACCGTATCATTCGGCAGGTCATAGTCAAAAGTAAAGGCCTCTCCTATATGGGTGGAGCCGATTCCTCCGGTAATATACATCTGCCTGGTCACAATATTATTCCACAGGGCCTTACAAGCCTTCTTAAGTCCTTCATCCCTTTTGAGAGCTGCAATATCCGCCATGCCGGAGTAGAGATAGACCGCCCTCACCGCATGTCCTATGGCCTCTGTCTGCTCCCTGACAGGAATATGTGCCTGATTATAGGAAATATCCGGCTTACTGTGGTCCGACGGATTCCAAAAGGCGGTTTTCCCTCTCTTTTCCCATTCCTCTATAAAAAAGCTCGGCTCCTTTCCTCTTTCATCAATAAAATACCTGGATAGATTCAAATACCTTTCTTTACCGGTAGCCTTGTACAGCTTTACCAGGGCCAGTTCAATTTCTTCATGTCCGTCATAGCCGTGGAGCTTGCCCTCTTCTTCACCAAATACTTCATCAATATGGTCGGCAAAGCGGCACATAACGTCTAACAGCTTTCTCTTTCCCGTGGCATTATAATAAGCAACGGCTGCCTCCATCATATGCCCTGCACAGTAAAGCTCATGGCATTCCAGCAGATTGCTCCACTTTTCCTCCGGACGCTTTAAGGTAAAGAAGGTATTCAGGTAGCCATCCTTCTGCTGGGCCTTTTCAATATATTCGATTACTTCGTCCGCCCATTCTTCAAGCTGCGGATCAGGGTTGCAGGAAAGGCTGTAGCCTACCGCTTCCAGCCACTTGGCAAGATCACTGTCCTGAAATACCAGTCCGTTAAATTCACCTTCCGCTACCCCTGCCGCTACCTTGAAATTATGAATGGCATAGCTCTTTTCCGCTTCCGGTATCCTGTCATTTAATGCCTCCCACTGGTAAGGGATAACCACCTCTCGAACCAGTCTTCCATACTCTTCCCAAAAGCCTTCCTTAAGCTCCACATCCTTTAGTCCCACCGGATAGGATTGAAATAAAGTATCCATATATTGACCTCCTTTAAATATTTTTTATTACATCAGATAATTTGCCTGATGGTTGTATTTGCGTTATAATAAGAGTATGCCACATTTCTTATCATTTGTCGGTAGTCTATATAAACAAAAGGTGGTGAATATTGACCTGTGTATTACTTAAAAGCCGATATCACCTCTCCGGTGCATTTTATCTCTGCCGGGCATTTTACAGCAGACACCCAATGGATACATTCGGAGAGAATCATAACGGATTATGAAATCATTATTAATTTAAAAAATCCTATCCATATTCAACAGGAAGATAAAAAATATACGCTGCAGCCCGGAGATTCCCTTTTGCTTCTGCCGGGCCTTACCCACAAGGGCTTTGAATACTCCGAAAAGGGTACCTCCTTTTACTGGTTTCATTTTTGCTTTAACAAGCAGAATACTGTAAGCAGGCAGGATACTGCTAACAAACAAGGTGCTATTAACCGGCAGGATAGCATCAACAAACAGGATGCCGTTAGCAGCCAGGATATTTCTAACATGCAGGACAGCATTATAAGCACAGAAGAGGCGGAAGCTGCCATATCACTGATTAATAACAACAATTTTTACGGGGACTTTTCGCCCTTCTGCCTTCTTCCCTCCACCATGAAGGGGGTTAACCTTGACCGGATAAGCATCCTTTTCCATCAGCTGCTGCACCTGTTGTCCTCTTCCTATTATACCGGCCTGGCAACAAACTACCTGCTGACCTCTCTCTTAATTGAGCTGACGGAGCAGAATATCCTCCAGCTTAAGATCCGGCATGAAAACGAGACCTCCTCCGATAAGCTGCCAAAGATTCTGGAATGGATACGCGTCCATTCCCTGCAGAACATATCCCTTGCGGATGTCTCCCATGAGTTCAATTATTCCAAAGAGTATCTGGCCAGGTATTTCAAAAAGCATATGGGTATGAGCATGCAGCAGTATATCTATAATCTGAAGCTCTCCAAAGCAAAAGAGCTTCTGTGCGAGTCCGATAAGACCGTAAAAGAAATCGCAGAAGCTCTGGGGTTCCAGGATGAAAAGTACTTCATGAAGCTGTTTAAGAGAATGGAGGATACCACTCCGAAGCAATACCGGAATGCCTACAACCGCACACATATGAATATCAACTGAAAGCCTCTTTCCTTCCCTATTGGTTGCTTTTGCTGTTGAGCCAGTTACGGTAATGGAGGAGGGAAATACCCTGCTCAAATATTCCTTTGGGTGTAGACTGGATAGAAGCAGAAAGCGGAAAAGCTTATGAAGGCGGTCAAACCATAACGGTAGACGCACCTCTTGAAACAATTCCGGTATTCGCCAGGAAGGGCTCCGAGGTCATCCAATATTTTCAAGTTTAAACAAAGCAAAAGCTGATATTAAAAATTCCCGCCTGTAATTCAGAAGGGAATTTTTATTGGAGTTATGAGTATTTTTATCTAATAAAGAAATAATATCAGTCCTTCCAGCAGGCTGTAATAATGGAATGGGGACTTATATCCACTGCGCAGGTCTTCTCTTCCACCATAATTTCAAAGCTTTGTATTTCCTCCGTCCTATTCAATACAATAAGAACCATTTCACCGTCTGGATTTACGAACCCGCAGCAATCCACTTTATCCGTATATCTGGAAACCAGTACTCGCCTTGCTCCGGGCTTAAGGAACCTGCTGAAATGTCCTATGTAATAAAAGGACTGTTTAACATCTATAAAATCCTTTGCCGTATCACACATGACAGGGGCATCACAGAAATTGTTCTTATGGTTAGGTCCGCCATTCTCATCCAGTATCAGGTTCCAGTCAATATAACCGTTCATTCCGGCGTTCAGGTTTCCCATAATATCATGGGCATACATTTCTGCATTCTGGGTCTGGCCCGCTGCGGCAAATCTGGAATACTCCACACAGCCCTCCGTAAAGATAAGCTCCTTGTCAGGATATTTATCACGGATGCACTGCAGGGCTTCAAAATGGTCCCCGGTATACCAGTGGAAAGCAATGCCGGAGATATCCTGTAATGCTTTTTCATCGGTGAATACTTCCTCACAGCGCTCCACAATCCTGTCCTTGTTATGGTCCCAGCAATTAATTTTAACATCCCCAAGCCCTGCCGCCTCAAGCTTTCCTTTTAAATGCCCGCAGGCAAAACGCCTTTCATCCTCTCCTGTAAACTGGCAGGAATCCCATGTCTGCACTGCATTGGGCTCGTTCTGGATGGTGATACGCCTGATTTGGATTCCTTCCTCGGCATAAGCCTGAAGATATTTCACAAAGATTTCAGCCCAGGCATCATAATATTCTTCCTTAAGCTTACCGCCATTGTTCATTTCATTATTGGTCTTCATAAAAGGCGGAGGACTCCAGGGAGATGCCAATAGTTCTATATCCTTTTTCAGCTTTAAGGCTTCACGGATAAAGGGAATCTGATATTCAAAGTCCTTCTCGATGGAAAAGGCAGCAAGCTCCTTATCGTCTTCTTTCACATAAGCCCGGTTTCCCAGTGAAAAATCACAGCTTTGGATATGCGTTCTGCAAAAATTATATTTGTTGCCCTTCTCACCAAAATACAACGCAAGGAGTTTCCTTTTATTTTCCTCACCCATTTTACTATAGGTATAGGCGGAAGCTTCTGTAAAGGCACCGCCGAATCCCAGGATTTCCTGCCTTGTTTCCTTCGGATAGACCTTTATCAGCTTAAATTCCCTGGATGGGGAATGAATAAATTCTGCCTCTTTTTCTTCAAACCTTACATCAGCATTGGTTGTAAATATTTTCATGCCAAATCCCCTTTCTATGGCTCACGGTTAAAACGGTCCAGAGCCTGCTGTGTTATTTTTACCGCCCGGTCTAAATTCATCTTTTTCAACTCACTGATATAATTGTCCCAGCCGGTATTAATATCTATGACACCGGTAATAAAATTAACTGTCATACTGTTCCTATATTTTGTGATATCCGCTGCGATTTTGCTCCGCTCTTTTGATTCCTCCCTGGTATATGCCAGTGAGTCGGGCAGAATATAAGCATCATCCCCCTTATTCCAGACGTTATAAGCCTCCAAATCCTGCCTGGGTACTGCCTTTAATTCTCTGGTCCAGTCGTATAATCCTCCAAGCCTGTTAGGCGGCAGGAGATACATGGCCTGTGCCTGCCCCATACTATATTTTTTATTCTCCGATATCTTATCGGTTACCTGGGGCTTTCCGCCGGCATTATAGGTGAAGGTGTCATTTTCAATGCCATAATTGGCAAGGAGCGAGCCCTCCTTCGTGTACAGGTAATCAAGAAGCTTCATTGCAATATCCGGATGCTTGCTTTTAGCAGATATGGAGACCGGATTTCCGATTATGCTGTCTTCCCTCCTGATATGCAGCGCCTCTCCTGCCTTTTTTACAGGAGAGGAAACAGGTATGACATCCATACCGGGAACTGCCTGCTCATACTGGGACATCATAATGTACATGGCATTCCAGGCTCCCGTCTGGCCGCTTTCCACCATTGCCCTGTCCACCTGCCATTCACCGTTTATCATGAAATTGTGGTCAATTAGGCCTTTTTTATACCAGTCATTTAACAGGGTCAGGTATTCCTTCCAGCCCTCCTCTGCCGGTCCATAGGACACCTTTCCGTTGACCTGCATAAAGTCTTCGTAGACTCCAAAGCCCGCACTCAGCCCATGGGAATATTCAAGGAAGCCATTGGCGCCGATACATAGGGGAGCATATGCACCCTTCCTGGTTTTAAACAGTGTCAGCATATTTTCCCAGTCGTCAAAGGTTACCGGTACCTTAAGACCAAGCTCGTCCAGCCAATCTTTTCTGACCTGCAGCCCCATCCAGGGGCCCTGCTTCTGAGTGTAGAGGCTATAGCAGGCTGCAATCCTTCCCGAACCGGTGGTTGTGCTTTTCAGAGTAAAAGAATCCCGGTTCCGCAAGGTATTGTAATCCTTCAGAAAGGTATTTAAATAAGGTGTCAGTTCCAGATAATAGCCATCATCAATGGCAGCATCCAATCCTTCCGGATAAGCATAGTTGTTATGGGATATAATATCCGTAAAATTATCCGAGGCAATCATGGAGTAATATGCATCGCTTTCTGCTCCGATTTCAGGGATTACAAATTCCAAATGAACTCCCGTACGTTTCTCCAGTTCCTGAAAGAATGTATTGTCATTATAATCTTTGATAATTCCTTCCAGATTACTGTCAAGTCCTGCAAATACCGTCAGGGTGACCGGTTCATCAGTAAGGGGCAGCATAGAGTCCCTTTTGGAGCCGCTTTCCCTGCCGCTTTCCTTCCTGCTGACCTCCCCCGCCGAACAGCTAAAAAGAACAGATGCTGTTATCACCAGGATTAACAGTATGCTAATAATCCTCATTCTTTCCTTCATGCTTCCCCCATTGCATACCGCAGACAGGTCTGCGGTACTGCCATAAATAATGGAGTGTCAAAGTGCTTTTCTTTCACACTTTCACACTTACCCCCTTTGCATATCACAGGCATTTTCTTTCCAGGCATCCCTAACGTTTTTTATTATAATTAACTGCCCATAGAAATAGAAAGGGGCAACATTTGATATTTGTTTCGAAAATTATACTTTTCCTAAGCCAGCTCCACTATTTGCTTCTCAAAATTGCTCTTATACTGCCCAGGAGTGATTCCTTCGTATTTTTTGAATATACGGATCAGGGATTTCGAATCCAGATAGCCAATGGATTCCGCCGCTTCCCTCACGCTCTCTCCAAGCAAAAGCCTTCTCTTGCATTCTTCCAGCCGTCTGATATGTATCATATCTGTAATGCCATAACCGGTATAGTTCTTAAAGGTACGCCCCACATAGGACAGATTCATATTTAACTTATCCGCCAGGATGGATACATTAAGGTTGGGGTCCGAATAATCCTGTTCTATGAAATCGATAATCTCCTGCACCCAATTTGGATATTCATTGGTCAGGCACTCCTTCAAATGATCGGTAATCTCCCTGAATATATCATTCATAATATGCCTGGCTGATTCGATGGAATTCGCCTTTAACATCCTCTCCATGGGATTAAGCTTTTTAAAGAATTCTCCGTCACTTCTTCCGACAATGTCACTCAGACAGCTGTAGACCGTATTAATCAGCGAAAACATTCTGCATTTATTGATATCCATGCAATGAATATCCTTAATAAATGTTTCATCCAGTATCTGGTTCAGGAATTCGGCGGCCTGCTCATATTCTTTTGATACCATCAGGTTATAAAGCTTCTTCTGTTTCTCCATGAGCTGGCTGTCATAGCTGTATATGGTATCGTATTCCCTGTTGGTTTCTTCATAGAAAGCAAAGGATTCATAATCCTTTCCCCAGAAGGATTGGAAGGACAATACCTGAGCGGCTTCATTATAAGCTTTTGCAAGTGCTTCACAATCCTTATGAAGCTTACTAGCACCGATATTAACTTTTAGGTTTAAGAGGTTCTTATAAATTGTCAGGCATTTCCTGATATCAAAAGAGAGGGAGCCGCCCGCCAGGTCTTCCTCGCTGATATTTAATACACACAGATGCATTCCGTCAATATCACTGAAGAAGCCCCTGTGCCTGGATAGAATATTTTCTTCGAAAATGTTCTTAACCACAAACTTTAACAGCTTGAATGTATTTTCCTTCTCAGCTTCACTGATGCCTGCAAACAGATTGCAATCTTTAATATCTGCATAGGTAACAGCCAGAGCAATATAGGGCTCGTTCAGATCAAGCTCGGTATTGGCGGCAATGGCCTCTTCCAGCATGGATTCATCATAGGTCCAGCCCTTAATATAACCGGTGATCATCTGATTGAACAGTGCATCCTTAGCCTGATCCCAGGAAGTGCTCAGGGTCTTATTCTCCCTATAAAGGTTCTCAATGTAATTCTCTATACTGTCAAAGTTGATGTCCCTGGAAGCTTCTTTGTTCTTCTTTAGGACCCCAAACAGTCTGGATATGGGCTTGTAATTTTTTATAGAATAATACCAGGCAAGAACAAAGGCAAGGGCAGCCATCACGGTAATCTGCAGTATAATTCCCACTATCAGATTGTTCATTTCCTTCATATAGTGGCTCTTTGGTATGGTAATGCAATATTTGAAATCAAAATACCTGGACCCTGTGTAGGAGTTTACGTATTTGACATTTCCAACACGCTTTTCAATTAATTTATTCTCATTGTCATAGTCATTATAGGATATGACCTCTTCGGCAGCACCGGCATTGTCACCGAGTATCTGATTGTTCCGGTTAATCCAGTATATCCTGCCCTCTTCCATAGAGGCAATATTGGCCGCAATGTTCTTCCAGGGAACTACGGTTACTATGGTAGCAAGCTTATCCTTGTAATTATAACTGTAGACATTCTGCAAAAATAAAATTGTACTGTTTCCTTCCCTGTCCTTTATAATGTTATAGCCATTATAATTAGGAGTATCAATTGCACCAAGCATTTCTGTCTTGGTCAGCTGATAATTATTTGCAAATATATAATTTATCTCTGATGGATACAGCTTTGAGTTGGTTATGACACTGTCGCTGGGATACAGATAAACAAAAATCTCACTGCAGAAATTGATACTGCTTTTAATTGTATTGATTTCATCCTTAAGCTTCCAGGCTTCCAGCAAATCGCCATTGGAAAAGCTTTTTAAACCATCCAAATCATTCAGTTTATCATTTGCCGCCAACAGATTGCTTGTTTTCACCACCGTCTCCAGATTATCGTCAAAGCCGTTCTTTAGCTGGGACAGTGTAGAGGCCTGGGATCTGTGGATATCCTTAAGGACCACTCTTCCGTAATTTATGTATACTAACAAGGAAATTAAAATAGGGAGTATTCCTATTACCAAATATGAAATGAAATAAGAGTAAAATATCTTATCTCTTGTTTTGAAGTTAAACAATTTCTTCATCATATCCTCCCTTCATAATAAGGCATGCATATGGATATATGCGCTTCTAACTATGGCAATTTAAACATGCCATTTTATAGAAACGTTTCTATTAATGGCGTGTTTTTATTTATACTATCTTTGCCTTGGCGGAATCCCTGTAAATAATCTCCCCTGCCAAATGTTCCGAGCTCCCTTTTGCATCCTCGTTAATCATATCCATTAAGAGCTCTACCGCCCGTATTCCCTGCCTTGCGATGGGATTTCGCACAGTAGTAAGGGCCGGCGTGAAATACCTGGCTACTTCGATATCATCAAAACCCACTACACTGATATCCTCAGGCACCCTGTACCCTAATCTGCTGAAGGCTTTAATACAGCCGATAGTGCTGTAGTCATTCGCCGCAACAATAGCGTCCGGAATAGGGAAATTGCCCAGCCGGAATCTTGAAATAACATCATTGTAGGCATAGCTTTCTTCAAACATCCCTTTGAAAAAATACTCCTCCTTCACCTCTGCTCCAATCTCCTTAAGAGCGGTTACATAGCCCCTCTTTCGTTCCAGGTTATCGTAGGTATATTCGTCTCCTTCTATAAAGTAGATACGCTTATGCCCCAGGTGAATAAGATATTTCGTCAGGTCGTAGCCTGATTTGAAAGAATCGAACAATACACTTGAGATATCCGTTTCATGCATATCCCGGTCTAAAAACACCGTTTTTATCTGGTTTTGCATGATCAGCTCAACTTCATGCTCTCCCACACGCTCATTGTCAAAAATTATGATTCCGTCAAAGTTCTTACTTAAGATATTACTCAGGAGGACTCTCTTATCCCTGCTGATAACAACATTCAGACCAAAGCCCCTCCTTCTTAATTCCTTAAACATGGAATCCACCAAAATATAAAAATAGTGCCCGCTTACACTGGAGGAGAAAAAGCCAACTGTCATGCTCTTTCTTGCCTTTAGCATCTTTCCGTTCATATTGGGGACATATTTAATAGCTTCAGCTACTTGAATGATTCGGTTTTTGGTATCTTCGTTAACAAGAGGGGAATTGTTCAATGCATTGGACACGGTAGAAATAGAAACGCCTGCCTCTTTGGCCACATCCTTGATAGTTGCTTTTTTCACTAATATACACCACACTTTTCTTAAAACGTTTTTATTATTATAACATATGTACAATAATGTCACAAGTATTTTGTATAATAAATATATATTCAACAAACAATAAATTATTTTTGTATTATTTTACCATTTTCCTTACTTGATTTTACTGTATTATTGCTTTGAGGAATATGTAAAAAATATTTGTTTTATTGGTAGTTTTCTTGTACCAGTAATGTATTATTGCAAATCAAGGCAGATTCTTTCTTATTTTATAGCAAAATAGCTTTTGGGAATAGCATTTATAACAGAAAAGATACAATACCCTTTATAAAATATTATAAACGTTTTTATTTATTTTTCTTATATTCATTTGTATACGCTGGAAATCTTTCGTGATATTATTAAAATACATAAATTTAAAAGATTATGGAGGCATGGAGTATGGAAGTCATTAATCTGTTAGAAGAAGTCAATAAAATAGCGGAGTTGTACACTTATAAAAAAGTTGGATTTTTAAATGGGAATATTTTAAGTTTGGTTCAGGTTGAGAACCGTACATTGGACTTTCATGTTCATGAGAACTCCGACGAACTCTTCTATGTAGTGGAAGGCAGCTTCTATCTGGAGACAGAGGAAGAAAAAACAAAAGTTAATACCGGTGAATTTATTATTGTTCCCAAGGGTGTAAAGCATCGACCCGTAGTAAATGAATTGACAAAGTTTTTAATGATTGAATTGTCCGGAACTTTAAACAAAGAAAATAGCGGAAATTTATATGAGGACTAATTGCATTTCTGCCACTACTTTTATTGTGTATCCAAACAATTTCTATTACTATTTGCAAGATTGACAGGCTGTTTAAATTATTTAGCGGCTTGGGGACAGGTGGTTTTCCATGTATCCCAAGCCGCTGTTTCTAATCCGTAAAGGACCGTCTACTTATTACCCTGTATCACCTCAGCCAACTGTCCCATCATATTTTACAGACAAGCTCTTTTACCTGATATAAGTAACCGGATTCCCCGTTCTTTTCAAGGGTTCTTTCATTTTATCGGCCTTATACCCAATACTAAGTCCTCCGCAGACAGTTTCATCACCTGCCAGTCCAAGCTTTTCCAGATAGGTGTGTATTGCCTGGTTCTCATCCAGCCAGCGCAGCTGATTAATCCAGCAGGAGCCGATATCAAGGGACTCCGCCGCCAGCATCATGTTTTCCAATACACAGGCACAGTCCAAAATAAAATAAGCAAACTGCCGGGAAAGAACTCAATACTTTCCCGGCAGTTTACCCTCACTAACATTTGAGCCTATTTGTATTCATGCTCATCACAGTAAGCAGCCCACTGTGTCTTAAACTGTTCCTGGCAGGTTTCAAGGCCTGCTTCTTTTACTTTATCTCTGAATTCCTTTACCGCTTTATCAACGTCTGTTACAAGGCCGGCCTGAAGAGGAGCCAGATACTGTCTCATAACATCCGATACGGCACTTCTTTCCACTTCATATGCACTGTAATCTTCTGCAAAACCACCATAGATATTTACATTGGGGAATTTAGTTTTGGCAGCAATGTCACTGTATTTCGTGAACATCTGATTTAAGATGGCATCACTTTCCTGAGGAAGCTTGTATTCGCCGTTTCTTAAATCCCATGTATTAAAGTTTTCATACTTGAAGTTTTCGGAAAGGTTCTTGTAATTGCCCTTCTCATCTATATCATAGTGAGTACCCTTGATACCATACTCGACCAGGCTGTTTAATTCCTTATCATACAGCAGTAGATCAAGTACCATTAAAGCTCTGTCCTTATTCTTGGAGCTTGCTAAGATAGAGGTGGCATTCTGTGTTGCATGTGCAGGAAAGATAACACCTGAAGTTTCCCCGTAGGCAATGTATTCGGATT
Source organism: Bacillota bacterium (assembly GCA_023410275.1). Classification (GTDB taxonomy): domain Bacteria; phylum Bacillota; class Clostridia; order Lachnospirales; family Lachnospiraceae; genus Anaerocolumna. The sequence goes on along the minus strand of JAEYPZ010000130.1, from coordinate 49,337 downwards.
TCCATTCTGGATGCTTTTCTTTATAGGTCGTGATAGCTGTGATGTTCTTGTTGGGATTCTGTCCTGCAACAACTGCCGCACAAAGGCCGTTGTTATATGCTTCGGAATCGTTTGTATCAGACAGTGCACTTCTTGACCAGAAGCCTTCATCGGCAAACTTCTTCATAAGTTTCATATCCGTTACAAAATCCTCGGAATTCCAGTAATCATAAACTTCCGAAGGAGTATCGTAATTAGCTGCAAGACCGTAAGGCAGACCGTTGTTGGTAACCCAGGGATACTTAAAGTTAAGGATGTTTACCGCATCAAAGGCAACCTGTAAGCCTGTGCTTTCACCTGTTGTTACGGATAATAAGCCCTGCTTCGGATCATTTTGCTTGATTCCAAGAAGGTATTTTTCCAAATTGTCAATGGAGTTCGGAACGGGAAGATTGTATTTTGTTCTTAAATCTTCTCGGTAGGAGATACCGTTTACTGTGTATTCAGGCCAGGTATTGGGAATAGAATAGAGTCTTCCGCCAATCTTGCACTGGTCCAGTAAGCTGGGATCCATGGATTTTGAAATATTGGGGGCATCGGCTGCAAGAATGTCGGTAAGGTCGGTAAAGGCACCGGAGTTCGCTAAGGTTGCATAGTTTATCCAGTTTGCAGTATAAATAATGTCCGCTGTACCAGAGGTAAGTTCTAAGTTATATTTCTGGCTCCAGTCAGTCCAGGTGGAGAACTGGAAGTCGATTGTTGCATTGGCTTTCTCCAATAAAATCTTGTTAATAGCGTCTTCCACTACCTGCTCATCCTTGGGAGCGTCGCCCATGACGTAAAATACCAAATCTGCTTTCTTGGAAGTATCAGGGGCCGTAGCTGTGGGGGCTGCTGTCTCTTCCGCAGTCTTTGTGGGAGCTGCCGTATTTCCGGTATTGTTTCCGGATGCCTTTTCGTTTTTACTGCAAGCTGCCATGGAAAACACTAAGGAAGCAGCAAGAAGTATACTGCAAAGCTTCTTCATTTTTTTCATATTCATCCTCCTAAAAATATTGTTTATTTATATTAAACCGCCCTAGGGCGTTCTAATATCATCCTTTTACAGCACCTACTGTAATACCGGATACGAAATACTTCTGCACAAAGGGATAGAATAAAAGTACGGGACCTGTAGCTACCACTGCCATGGCAAGCTTGATAGATTCCGTAGGCAGGTCTGCCGTTGAAACACTGGTATTCTGAGCCATTTGCTTTAATGCCTGGGTCGTATTCAGCAAGTCATACAGATAGAACTGCAATTCCCATGTTTTACTGCTGGTACTGAACATAGAGGAACGGTACCAGTCATTCCAGTAACCAATTGCAAGGAACAGTCCAATGGTAGCAAGTCCCGGCCCAAGCACCGGCATTACAATTTTAAGAAAGATTGTCACATGGCCGGCACCGTCTATTTTTGCCGATTCGGCAATTGCATCCGGAACAGATTCTTTAATAAAGGTTCTCATTAAGATTACCAGGAAGGGACTCATTAAAGCAGGAAACCAGATGGCAAAGGTTGAGCCCTTTAACCCAAGCACGCTGGTGTACATCAGGTACCAGGGAATCATACCGCCTCCGAAAATGCTGGTAAAATAAATGATAAAGGATACATTGTTACGGTACTTAAACTCCGGTCTGGATATAACGTAAGCTGTCATTGTTATGATGAAAAGGCCAATGCCTGTTCCGACTATGGTGTAATAAAAGTTCATTTTATACGCCTGCAGAATATCCTGAGGTGCTTTAAAAATCGTCTTGTAGGCTGACACTGTGAAATTTTTAGGTAAAATACCATAGCCCTGGGTCAGGATGGTATAATTATCCGTAAAGGAACCGGATACAATGATAAGAAAGGGAAATACACAAATGATTGCCATAATAGTCAGTAAGACATATATAACAACTTTAAAAACGATTGTTGAGCCTGATTGCTTTATCTTCATTCCATTCACTCTCCTTTAAAATAATGCATAATCCGGATTTTTTTTCTTAACGATGAAATTCGTTACCATAATTAAGATAAATCCGAATAAGGACTGATAGAGGCCCGCTGCCGTACCGATGCCGATGCTTAAGGGCTGGGTCGTAGTAATACGGTATACATAGGTATCAAAGATATCCGTTGCATTGTATAATACGCCGTTTGTTCCAACCATCTGGTAGAACAGTTCGAACTGTCCTTTCATAATGCTTCCTAACGAGAACAGGAACAGGATGATAAAGGTAGGTTTAATCAATGGCAGAGTGATATATCGTATCTGCTGGACAATGCTGGCACCGTCAACCTTTGCCGCATCATAATATTCGTCACTGATACCGATTATGGTTGCCAGATATACAACCATGCCGTAACCAAGGTTTTTCCAGATATAGAATATGGTTATCAGGAAGGGCCAGTAATGAGGAGCGTTATAAAAATCGATTTTCTGTCCTCCCATGGCAACCACCATGGTGTTCACGACACCGGAATCATATTCGAATAAGTTATAAACTAAAACCTTAAGGATAACGAAGGATACGAAGTATGGCATAAACATTAATGTCTGTGATGTTTTCTTGAACCACTTCACCCCTACCTGACTGACAAAGATTGCGAATACAATCTGCAAGACATTACCCAGTGCAATAAATACAAAATTGTAAAGTATCGTATTCTTTGTCAGTTTAAATAAATCTGCTTTTAATAAGTATTCAAAATTCTTAAGGCCTACATAAGGGCTTGCCCATAATCCGTCCCGGAAATTAAAGGAGGTAAAGGCATAGTACACACCTACCATTGGCAGGTAATTATTTATTAACAGATAAACTGCGGCAGGAACCAGCATTGCGAAAAGAACCCAGTTCTTTTTTAGTTCATATAGGAATCCGTGTTCCCTGTAAAGCTCCCTCTCTGCCTTCTCAATGCTCTTGACCGCACCATAAGCTGCTATGGATATGATTAGGATTATGTAAATGACCGGAGAGACAAAAATAGCATCTGTGCCGATTTTCTTATTGGCAAAGGGCACATAAATGATAGCTGCCACTGAAAGTACCGCATTGAACACCATTGCTATTTTTGCTGTAAAATACAAATGCAGATTACCTTTTGATTCCTTCTTATTTAACAGGACTCTTATAAGAAGAACAATATTAAAGTAAATGGAGGCTGTAAAAAGTATCAGCAAAATCATGGTAAACAGCCCAATGTTCCCCTGCTTCGTTAGCTTTACAAAGGATAGCATATTAAATAAAGAATAGCTGGACTGTAATTTACTGATTACATCATCTGCAAGGCCCATGGTCTTAAAAAGGGAAGCCGGTTCAATAATGTAAATCCATTTAACAAAAGGAACCGATAAAAGCAATGTAATCACGGATGCCGCTATACCGGCAAGCAGTCCAAGCTTTTTACCAAGGTACTCTTTTTCAAATATCGCTGACAGACCAGGTCCCGGTTTTTGATTTTCTTTACTTTTCATGTGATATTCCCGCCTTTAACTAATATTCATATTTGCTTCAAATTCTGTAAAAACTGTGATGTCGTATACAACAAGGCAATTGTATAAGTTAAACTGCTAAAATAATATGGGCAAAATCGTACTTTGAGTGAAAATAACACCGGTTTAGGATTCGCAAATTTATATTTCAAGTATCAAGATTTTATTTTTCCGCACAAAAAAAGCAGAAACAGGGTATTTATGTTTCATGAAACACAAACATAAATTTCCATTTCTGCTTAATTCAAATTTCTATTCCTGTCATTTACCGTTTGATTCCTTGTGACAGGGAAGGGCCAGACTCCTTTTTAGGCACCTTAATCCTCTCTGACATACTCCATCAATTCGTCAAGAATTGCCCGGTACCCATTTGCATACATATGGACCCCCTCTATGGAGTATTCCCTTTTAAGGTTTCCGTCCCCGTCATATAAATTTCTGTTTACATCGATATATTTTACATGATGGCGGTCCGCCATATTTTTTATGGCTTCGTTCGCCTCACCGACCTTTTCATTGGACCGGAGCTTAACCCATTCTCTGGCTGCCTCATTGCCAAAATCATATTCACTGTTACTGGGGTAATAAGCCATTACATATACCCTTGTCCCAGGAAGGCGCTCCTGGATTTTCTCCAGAATATACTCATAGCGCTGAACCAGATCCTCTACATTGTAATCCGGTGCACTTAAATCATTTGTTCCGATATTAATAAAGATCTTCCTGGGCTCCAGTTGGAAAATCAGGGTATCAAGGGCCAGTATCATCTCTGAAGAAGTAAATCCGCTGACTCCCCTGTTATAAATCCTTTCCCTGATACCGTAATCCTGTAGGAACTCGTAAATAGGAAACTGCTCCATTAAGGAGGAGCCGGTAAACAGAACCTCCCCTTTCCTGACATACCGGTTCAGAATACTGTAATGCTTTATTTTTTCCGCTTTTTCATCACTTAACTGCTTTGCTGTCAATACCATAATACCTTCACTCCTTTTCTCTATTTCCAGACCACAGCCCCAATCCCTAAAATTATCGGCATGGTTACAATACTGAATATGGTGCTTAATGCTACATTTTTCACCGCATCGGTGTATTTCAGCCCATTTAGCTGGGCAAATATTGCTGCATTGGAGCCTACGGGCGCTGCTGCCGCTGTCAAAACAGCCAGCTTGATAGCAAGGAAATCCTTCGGAAACAGGCTTAGTACCCCAAAGGTCAGCAGCGGAATTACCACCAGCCGGAGCAGGGTGCAGGCAAAAGCCTCCCTTCCCTGAAACAGTTCCCTTCCTTCCATCTGGCCTAAGTAAACACCAAGGACTATCATGGCTACAGGTGCTGTCATACCTGCTACCATGGATAGGGTTTCCGTAAAAATAGCCGGTATCTTTATGGGAAGGATAAAGAGCACAAGGCCGATGCCTAATGCAGCCACAATGGGATTGGTAACCAGCTTTTTTACAGATATGGCTTCTTTGCTGCCGCTCATAACTGCCGCACCATAGGTCCATTGCAATATATTTAACAGTGCCACAAAGGCCGCCAGGTAAAAGACACCCGCCTCCCCTACTACTGCCTTTACAAGAGGAATACCGATAAATCCCGCATTGGAAAAGGCCGCACCAAAATGCTCCACCTTATATTTATTTCCAAACGTTATCCTGGAGACCAGTATGGCTACAGCCAGCGCCAGGGCAGCCATAAGCAGGGATATAAGGAGGCTGTCCAGCTTTTCCCTTGTAAACTCTGTTATAAAGGATTTGATAATGGATGCAGGAAGAATAATATACAGCAATAACGTCCCCAGCTCCCTGTTTCCCTGGATGCTGATCTTTTTATTCCTGTACAGAAAAAATCCAACTGCCATCAATATAAACATAATAAAAATCTGCCTGAGTAAAATCAAGCCTAACGCCATGGAAAACCTCCTATTTTTTAATAAAATAATTATAGCAAATAGAAGGAAAATATTATAATATAAATATTATATATCATATATATTTTATATTATATACAATTTATATTAATGAAATTTATATTATATGCAGTTTATGCTATATGCAGTTTATGTTATATGCCGTTTATGTTACATGAGGTTTATGTTACATGTAGTTTATGTTACATGCCATTTATGTTACATGCAGTTTATGTTACATGCAGTTTATGTTACATGCTGTTCATGTTACATGCTGTTTATGTTACATGCTGTTTATGTTGCATGCTGTTTATGTTGCATGCTGTTTATGTTACATGCTGTTTATGTTACATTCTATTTATGTTTTATGCTATTTGCAATCTATTTATAAGACTTTTAGAAATCAGCAGAGCAGCTAAATTAGTTGATGCAGGCATCTATTTCTATTTAACTATTTTAACTTCTTTTTAATAGAAAGGAAGGAATACTATGACGTTTAAGCAATTGCAATTCTTTCGAAAAGCGGCAGAATATGAGAATATCTCAAAGGCCGCCAAGGAACTCTTTGTTGCGCAGCCTGCTCTTAGTAAAGCCATAAAAGATCTGGAGGAGGAGCTTGGCTTTCCCTTATTTGACCGGAGCGGCAAAAAGATATTTTTAAACCAGAACGGGCAAATTCTCTTTAAGCATGTACAGCTGATACAAAATAACCTTTTGCAGCTGGAGCATGAGCTTGCGGAAGCCAACACCCAATCTGCCTACTCTGCTGCCATTTCCATCCGTGTGGCTTCAAAGCTTCTGCCGGATATCCTAAGGACCTTTTATTTAAGGTACCCTGATTATAACCTAAAGATTTATCAGCTTGGGCAGAACCCTTCCTCCCTTCAACCCTTTGATGTTGTCCTGGACTCCTCACCGTGCAGCAGCTCGCCTGCTATGGAATGTGTCAAGCTGTTGGAAGAAAAGGTTTTACTGTCCCTTCCCCCCTCCCATCCTCTTGCGGAAAAGGAACAGCTCCAATTATCCGACCTTAGGGGTTACCCCTGTTCCCTGCTAAATGACAGCTGCTCCCTTGGCAGGCTATTGCACTCAAAGCTGGAGGCAGCCCGATTTCAGCCAAATATTATTTTTGAAAGTGACAATCCTCATATGATAAGGGATTTTCTAGGCCTTAATCTTACTTATTCCTTTGTTCCTGAAAAGACCTGGAACATAAAAAAAGACTTCCCGCAGCTCATATTACGGGAAGTAAAGGATTTTAGCTGCAGCCGTGAAATCTTCCTCTCTTTTTTACAAAAGGAATATGCGGTTCTGGCTGCCAGAGAATTTACAGCTCATGTAAAGGACTATTTTAAAAGCTTATAATTCCTGCCTTATTTATTCACTGCTGTTTTTTATTCACTGCTGTTTTTATTCTCCGCTGTTTTTTATTCACTGCTGTTTTTTATTCACTGTCTTTTTTTAATCACTGCTGTTTTTTATTCTCTGCTGTTTTTTTATTCTCTGCTATTTTTATTTTCTGTCATTTCGTTTTTTATTTTTAACAGTAATAGTATCCTTTTTAAGACTATTTCCTTTCCTATCAGGATGCCTGTTTCCCCAGGTACCGGATTATGATTTCTGCTGCTTTGATCATTTCCGTTAATTCCATGTATGGAACATTTTCCTTGCCCTCCGCCTGTTCTTTTATGTAAGGCACATGGATAAAGCCTGCTTTCATGTTTGGAAACCTGGTTTCTGCCAGATGCAGTGCCTGATACATCACATGGTTGCAGACATAGGTGCCGGCACTATTGGATATTTTTGCTTCTATTTCATTTTCAGAAAGACATTGAAGCATCCCTCTAAGGGGCAGTGTAGTTAAATATGCCGCCGGTCCACTTCCGCTGATAGTGGCATCTATTGGCTGGTACCCGATGTTATCCGGGATTTTTGCATCATCTACATTAATTGCTACCCGTTCAATGGTAATGCTCTCCCTTTTTCCGGCCTGTCCAAAAGAGAGGGTTATATCCGGCTGAAGGCGCATAATAGCCTCCTCTAGCAGCTCCCCCGCTCTCTTGAATTCTACCGGAAGCTTTAAGGTGCAGAGATTTTCACCAAAGGCTTCTGCCAGCGCTTTTATGATTTCTTCGGAAGGATTAATTACTTCCTGATTAAAGGCTTCAAAGCCTGTGACTAATATTTTCATTTATTTTTCTCCTGTGACGTATGTTACTTCTATTTTAAATTCCACTTCTAAATAAATGATTCTTTACAGAAGTTCTTCCAGGTGGGCCTGGTAAAAGCTGGCTTTAAAGGTCCTGCTTCCATCGAATTTACTGTAATGCCCGTACTCCCGGAATACAAGTCCGCATTTTTTCATTACTTTGCCCGAAGCCGGATTATCCACAGCATGATTGGAGCTGAAATCTCTTGCCCCAAAGCTATCGAATGCAAATTTCATCATGCATTTTGCTGCTTCGGTCGTAAGTCCTCTGTTCCAGTAATCATACTGGATATTGTAGCCAAATTCCCATGCTTTTGTCCTGCTGCTGTACCCAATATCTCCGCTTCCGATGAGTAAATTATTTTCTTTGAATACAAAGCCAAAGTTGTAATTATCCTCTCCGCTCAGGCTTTCTATCCATTTTCTTACATTCTCTATGTCGGTATAGGTTTGATAAGGCATGAATTTTGTTACTCTCTCATCACTTAGCCAAACAAATGCTGCACTGGCATCTTCAACCGTCAGTGGTCTAAGAATTAATCTCTCCGTTTCTAAAAATGGTATGTCCATAGTCCCTCCTGTTAAGCTCCGTCATGCTCTTAAATCAACCCCATTGTTTCACTATTATTATACCTTAAATGCTTCCTAAATCTACTATAATTTAAGAACATACATTCCTGATATTTGATTTCCGTTTTTCCTGCTTTTATAGAATGCAAAAATGCGGACTCAGCAGAACCCGCATTCTCTTCTATCATTATTTCCCTGTTGACCTTCCGCCTTTGCCTATTTTACCCAACAATCCTGCAAGAATCAAAAAAATGATTCCGGGAAACTGCAAGCCTTTTAATTGCATTCTGCCGGTAATGAGAGAGGGAAGCAGCGTAATGACCGGCAGAAGATTCAGGTAAATAGAAGCTGTCTGCAAGGACATCCCCTTACTCCCCTCTCTGTAAAAACGATAGGGTAAAATAGTACCAACTGCCACCAGCATCAACAGCAGGATAATTACCCACATTGTAATCCTTCCGCAGACCTTAAAATCCTGGTAAAAGAAAAATGTCAGGAAAGAAGCTGCCAGGAATTCATAGCCAAGCTCTGCATTTTCCTTCTGTATATTCTTCTCTTGTATATTTAGCACTAGTATATTTTTCTCTTGTCTACACCTCTCTTTCCTATTTTTCTCTTGTCTCTTCACCCCTTGTCCATTCTTCTTTTGCCTAGCCTTCCCCTGTTCATTCCAGCTTTTTACCAGGATTCCATAGAATAGCCAGGAAAGGTTTGCGGCTATCATAAGTACTCCTCCCGTGATATTCCAGGAGAATCCCGCCCCATAGGGCAGAAGCAGAACACCTGCCGCGGAAAGCAGAGCTTTGAACCAATCTGTAAGCTGCGCCTTTTTTCTCAGTACTGTTATATCCAAAAGGAGTGCCAGCAGGGGAAGGATTCCACCCATAATGGATACAAAGGGAAGGCTGGTTATCCGCAGTGCATATGCCGCTAACAGATAATAGCCAAAGGCTCCCAGTCCGCCGGCAGGCAGATATCGTTTTAAAAACATTACCATATGGAAATTTCCGCTTTTTCCATATAATAAGCACAGGATAAGTCCGCTTAAAAGAAATCGCAGCATAATCATAAGCGCCGGTGAAAAAACGGACAGCAGCGCATCGGTCAGGTACTGGGCACCGCCCCAGCATGCTATGCTAAGCAGCACATACCCATGGCTTCTGCCTTCCTGTATTCTTTTATAGATGGAATCTGTCAATGATCTCATCGATTTTCACCACGGTAACAGCGGCCAGTGCCTCCATCCGGGCCCGGTCATTGTATTCCGTCAGTAAACCGGCAAAGGATGCGCCTGCATTTTCTGCAAATTCCAAATCGGTTACGCTATCCCCTACTACAAGCAATTCCTCTGTCTTTATCCCCACCTGGCGGCAGAAAGCATATGCCATCTGAGGCGACGGCTTGGCCTGGGTATCTTCTTCATTGCAGCCGATATAGTCAAAGTACTGCAGTAAGCCGGCCTTTTTAAGAGAATGAACAGCTGATTTTGTGCTGTCAGCAGTTGCTATGCCAAGAAAATAGCCTTTCCTTTTCAGATAATACAAAAGTCGGTCCACTCCCGGCAGGCTGCGGATAACCATATCCCCGGAAAGAGCAATACCTTCAAATAAGTCTAGCAGCTCCTCTCTCCCGATGATACTTCCCTCTTCTCTCATAATGATTTCTTCCCAACTGTCTATAATCTGGGAAGTTGTCGCATATTGTATCATACTCTCCTTCTGAAAGCCCTCCGCCAGATAGCCGGAAATTGTCTTTAGCATAAGCAGCGTTTCAGACTTGACCCCATATTCCTTTTCCAATTCAGTAAACAGCCTGGATATTACCATATGCCAGTATTCTCTGAATTCAATCAAGGTTCCATCTTTATCAAACAAAATTCCTTTTATCATATTGCTCACTTATCCTCCCTACTGCCAACGCGCCGCAAATATGGGCGTCAGCACATATTTGTGCAGGAATTATGCTTTTCCATAATTCCTGCTTAAATAAAAAGATTAAAAATGCAGTGCATTTTTCAATCTAAATTCCTCCCATAGTATTTTAAAATCAGGCTCTGGCTTTTGCGTTTTGCTGCTCTTATATATAGGATTTACATAACAGATAACGTGCCTGTTCTCGTCATATATTCCAAACCGAAGCCACCAGTCCCCATTGGGGCATACCTGGCAGCTCATTTCAGAGCCTTCTGTTAGAAGCTGTTCCTTTAATTTCCCGCCATTCAGCCAAAATACCCCATACATAGGCTTTACAACATTCCGAACCGTTACCCTGTACTCGATTTCTTCCTCCACGGTTATCTCATTTCCCGGAAGGTACCTGCCCTGGCAGATGGAAATATCAAGGTCTACATACCTTGCCACATAGCAATTCCCGGCTTTGATTCCCTTTATAAGGTTATTTACCGAAAGGCCCCTGCAATAGACATAGGTGGACGGGTCACCATAAATGGAAGGCTCTGTTGAATTCTCATAAAATTCTTCCCTGCGGTTATGGCTGTCGCTGCCTCCGATTCCATACAGATGCTGTCCCCTGTTCCATAAAAAGTCCAGGAAAGCTTCCGCTTTGTCATTGGCTGCCGGTGAATCCGGATAGGTTGGATCGCAGATAACTTCTATCGTATGCAGTCCCGTCAGGTCGCAGTCCTCCTTACAGAACTGCCAGGGGGTAAGGAACATATGGTTTAAGGATAAATTAGCTTCTTCTGAGAGGAATTTCGTTACTCCCTCCCAGAGAGCATCATAACTGATTTCCTCTTTCTCCGCTGTTTTCGCGGTATCTGCCTCTGCCATACAAAGGAGCTCATAAAGCAATTTATCCGGCTTTATGCCGTGAATATTCATATGCCCTATGGGAAGCGTCAGCTCCAGGGAGGGTATCAGCAGGCAGGAGGGCAGGCTTTCCCCATAGGCAATCGCATTGTGCTCGGTAAATGCCATAAAATCCATTTTCCTGTCTGCCAGAATTTCCGCCGCTTCTTCTATGTTGTTATGACCATCGGAAAATATGGTATGCCCATGGAAATCTCCTTTATAATACCGCTCCTCCCTGTCATAAAAAGTATCAAAGGATAGTTCTCCGCTGCCCTCCCCCCTGTAACAGCAAAAGGAGGGATAGCTTTTCCTGCTATCCGTCTCGACCGATATTTTTACCGGACACCCCCCTTCTTCAAGGCTTCCGCCCGGAAGAAAGAAAAGGCGGTACCTTCCTCCCAGCAGCTCATGCCTTAAGCCCGTCAGGGTACACACTTCTTCGGAAATATAAATTTCCCGGATAAAGTTCCCGATTCCGGGAGTTACATTTCCGCAGAATATGCCTTCCGGATTAAACAATACCACCGTCATTGGTACCCTTTCCTCTGTTTCTATTTTAACCCAAATGCTTTCCTCCGGTTTTTCAATATCAAAGAAAGCGGATGTAATATTCCCGGTAATTAAAATTTCTCTTTGCATAAAGACCTCTTTCCTGAATATCCAATTTTTGATAGGATATTTATTAATGGTAGTTGAAAAAATGCTTTCCTGAGAAAATATAGAAAATTCCCGGGAGGTTCCATCCCAGAAGCCTCCCGAGGAGTATTATTATATTACTTATTTACCTTATCCAGTTCCTTTTGCGCCTTTTTCTGAGCTTCATCCAGCGCTTTTTTAGCAGGTACATTCTCTATTTGTATCTTGTCTACGGCTTCTTTCAATGCATTCATAATAGCACCGCCGGTAGGATCGATAAATTCCGGTACGGCATACTGGTCTATCTGCTTTAAGGCAACGTCGGCATCCGGATTGGATTTTAAGTACTCCTTGTATTCCGGTAACTCCAGAACAGACTTGCGTACTGCCACATAGCCGGTACCCATGGAGAATTTTGCGGTGTTTTTGGTGTTGGTCGCAAAGTTAACGAAATCGGCAGCACCCTTCTTCTGATCCTCTGTCAGATTACTGCTCTTTGGTATATAGTACATAAGACTGCTAAAATACGGCTTGGGAGCATTTCCATTCCAGCCGGGCTGTACGGCAACGGCAAATTCATTCTTATAGCCTTCTTTTACGGCTTTATTTACGGCATCCAATGCGATGGCATAGTCTCCCGGAGATCCGGTATAACCCAGGGCCTTCCCATATACCCAGTCATCCATGGTCTTATACCAGTATTCCCAGCCCTGTCCGCCGGAATAGATTTTCATTGTCTTATCCTCATGGATCCATTTGCGGAACTGGTCCAATACCTCCACCCAGGCAGAATCATTAATCATGACAGTCTTTCCGTCATCGGAAATGACCTGACCGCCGGCACTGGAAACAGCATCCAGCATATTGCCCGAGCCCCACATGGGCTCCCAGATATATTCAATCTTGTTCTTGTTGGTGGAGATTCCCAGGGCTTTATCCTTCATAGCCTCCAGCTTCTGCCAGCTGGCCAGATTATCTCCCGTATAACCTGCTTCTCCAAGAACGGCTTTGTTATAATAAAGTACCTGGGAAGTTCCGTAAGCCGGTGCAAATACCATCTTGCCGTCCCTTACGGCAGCATTCATAAAGCCGCCAACGATATCGTCCTTCTTATAATCCTCAGGCATATAATCTTCAAAGGCTTCTACCAGTCCTTTTTTATAAAAGGTATCATGGGAACCGCCAGCTACCAGAGCCGGCACATTTTTCCCGGCAAAGGCTGCCTGGAGCTTCTGATCAATTTCGGAATAGCTTCCGATAACCACGGGTTTAATGACATAGTTACTCTGGGAAGCATTGTATTCATTGATGATGCTTGTCATAGTATCTCCCAGAGTGCCTCCCAGGGCATGCCAGAATTCAATTTCCACCGCTTCCTTCGGCGCTTCTGTTTCCCCCGCTGCTTTTGCCGCTTCTGCCGTATCTGTTGGTGCAGCTGTCCCTGTATTTCCTGAAGCCTGCGCATTTGTTTCCTTAATGCCGTTATTTCCCGCTGCATTGTCGGTTTTTCCGCAGCCTGTAAAAATGAGGCTTAAACCCAATATTACCAGCAGTGCCATTCTTTTCACTTGTTTCATCTCTTTCCTCCAATCTTTCCTTTCGTTGTCATTATCACAGCTTGACGCCGCTGTCCTGGGAGATGGCGGACATAAGCCATTTCTGGGCAGCAAATAAAATTACCAGAATGGGCAGTGTAGTGATGGTACTTGCTAACATCACCTGGGCCCAGTTCATTCCATAAGCTCCCTCCTGAATAAAAAACTGCCTGAGTCCCTGAGAAATCAGATATTTATCCTGGCTGGTAAGCATGATACTCGGCCACATATAACTGTTATACAGCTGAATGAAGGTTAGTAACCCTACCGAGGAAAATGCCGATTTATTTAAAGGCAATATTACATGCCGTAATATGAGCCTATGGTTCGCTCCGTCGATTTTAGCCGCTTCCACAATCTCCATGCTTGTTTTTCGAAAAGCCTGGCGGAAATAGAATACGGCAAAAACATTGGCAAGATTTGAAAATATCAGCCCGGACAGAGTATTTAGAAGTCCCAGATGCGCCAGTATGACATAGGAGGGCACATAGGTTACAGCGCCGGGCAGCATGTAAGTAACCATTACAACGGCAAAAATCCTGTCCATATTTCGGTTTCTTAAGAATACTACCGCATAAGCAAACATACTGCTTACAACAAGAATCAGCGCAGTACCGGCAATTCCCACAATAAAGCTGTTAAGGAGATACCCATAGAGCTTTATGGCCTTTAAATTAGCTAAGAATTCTCCCAGGTCCAGATGGCTTGGCAGAAGCCTGTACGGCGTTTGCCAGATCTCATTGTTGGATTTAAAGGCTCCCAGGAACATCCACGCAAAGGGGAACAGGAATATGACGGAAATGCCTGCCAGAAAAATATATTTTATAAAGACTTTGATACCCTTCATCTTAGTTCCTCCCTTATTCATAATGCACAAACCGGCTGCTGATACGGTCGGAAAGCAGTGACAGCACAACAATGATTATCAGAATTATCATGGCAATGCTGTTGGCAGGTCCCATTTTAAAGTTCTGAAAGGATTTGTCATAATACATGTACAGCAAAGTAGTGGTACTTCCGCCGGGGCCTCCCTGTGTCATAATCTGAATCTGGTCATAGACCTGAATGGATTGGATCAGATTGACAACAAAGAGGAAAAAGGTCGTCGGTGATATAAGGGGCAGCGTGATATGCAAAAGCTTGCGGCCATAGGAAGCTCCGTCAATATCGGCAGCCTCATAGGTACTCTTTGGCACCGCCGCCAGAGCTCCAATATAAAACAGAAAGGTCCAGCCCAGGGACTTCCATATGGTAAAGAGAATGATGGAAATCATCGCTGTGGAGCTATCCTGCAGCCAGGGAAGGGGAGCAATCCCGAAGAGCCCCAGCAAATGATTGGCAAAGCCTCTCTCCGGCTCGTATATCCAGGACCACACCATGGAAACTGCTACTGTCGGCGTTATCCAGGGGCTAAAGATGATACTGCGGAACAGTCTGCCGCCGTGGAACTGCTTTTCAAAAAGCAGTGCCAGTCCAAAGCTGATAAGCAGTGTAGGAGGAATGGTTCCTACCGCAAAATAAAACGTATTGAACAGGGCTTTTAAAAAATCCGAATCCGTAAAAATATCTTTATAATTATCCAATCCCACAAACCCTATATTCGGTGATATGTAATCCCAGTCCGTAAAGCTGATGCCAAATGCGAGGAATAACGGAATAATCCAAAATAGCAGCAGCGGTATTAAAAAAGGTACTGTAAATCCTATTCGTGCCCAGGTATCTTTCTTCATGGTTCTCCTTTCACACCTTCCTCAATGTTCTTAATTGGTATTTTATCATAAAAACAAAAAAATAGAGTGAAAACAATGTAAAAGAATTGATAAATTTTCTCTTTTACTTTGTTTTCACTCTATATAATTTTGTTTTTGTGTAAAAGTCAAATTTATACCTGAAAATAGGGTATTCGTCTGTTCTCTAAAAATATCCTCCAGTCGTCTTTCATATCTCCTGCGGTAATTAGGCAGTCAATCTCCTTCCAGCCGGCTACCCGGTAGGCCGCCTTTCGATTGAATTTACTGCTGTCTGCCAGCAGAATCCTGTTTCGCACCTGTCTGAATACGGGTTTAATTGCAGAATATGCCTGATAATCCACATTACTGCAGCCAAAATCCATATCCAGGGCATCTGCAGAAAAGAATACGCGGTCATAGGAAATTTCCGTTACACACTGCTCGAAAAAAGTACCGTAAGTCATGCGGATGTTCGGTTCCACCTCTCCTCCTAAGAAAAGAAAGCGGTGCCCCTGTTCCTTAAAGGCTTCCTGATATCCCTCCATGATATAGCAAAAGAGGCAGGCAATGGAGTTCGTAACTATTGTAAGTCCCTTTTTTTCTGTCAGTTCAGGCAAAAGATAGGTTACCGTAGAACCGGAATCCAAATAGATACTGTCTCCGTCCGTTATCAGTTCCGCAGCCTTTTTACAGATCTGCTTTTTTTCTTCCTTTTGCAGAAGCTGGCGTTCATGAAACAGATAATGCTCCTTGTACTTTGCCTTTTCCGGCCTTGTCAGGTTCCCATGCCCTCTTACAAAGCCTTCCTGCTCTGCCAGATAATCGAAGTCGCCCCGGATAGTCTCCATAGTTACACCAAAGAGGGCTGCCATGTCTGTTACCGTAACCTCATATTTTTCTTTTACAAGCCTGCTGATTTCCCTTCTTCTGTTTTCAACCTTACTGTTCATCCTGTATTAACCTCCGGGCGCTGTGCTGTTATCTGAGTAAATCTTATCACAATTTACACCTATTTTCCATACTCGATTACTGGCCGTCATATGTCACACTTTTTTCAAAATTCCCGATTAATCCGCTGATGTAGTGACAGATCATATCCGATAATGCTTCTAAAATGTTTTCTTCTTGTACTAATGGTTCTGAGTAAGCCAGGCTGTGGATATTTTTCTCAATAGAGTTATTAATTACATACGCGGCGGCTCTGATATCTGCAGCTGAATATTCTCTCTTTAAATAGTGTTGAAGCAAACGCTCAATAAAGTGAATCTGTTTTATTTCCTGTTTCTGCATTATTTCCGCAACATCAGGATCATCCAGTGCCAAAATTGTTATTTGCTTATCCAGTCCGGATTTGATGCGGTGTGCATCCAAAATGCGCTCAATCCACTTTTTTAACACATCATGGGTGGGAACTTCACCTATGGCAAGAACTTCATCCTCCTTCGGGAGTGTTTGATTAACCTGTTCCATATATTCGCTCAGAACTGCCAGCAGCACCTGTTTTTTGTCTGAGAAATAGGAATAGAAGCTTCCAATCGAAATCTCCGCCGCATCTGCGATATTATGCGAAGTAACGGAATAGTACCCTTTTTCCGCAAACAATCCCATTGCGGTTTTAATGATATGTTCTGTTAATGCTTTGCTGCGTTTCTGTTTTGGAATTCTGATATTGTCTTTTTTTCCCATTCAATTTTCCTCCGCTTTCTATTACATATATTGTACCATATTGTGAGCGCAAATCAAATATGACTTTTTAGTCATATTTGATTGACAGAAAAGGTACCCACTGATAAAATAGTAGTGAAAGGAAGGGATGGTTCCACAAAGGATACCGTCAGGTCTTTCGGGAAGAAACGAAAAATAGTTAAATTAATCTTAGGAGGAACCCATGCAGTCATTATCTGAATTGAGCAAAATATTTATTAATACAATCGCGAATTACAACAGTAACACCTGGAAAATTCAAATTATTTTTTATTTGTCCGGCATTGTACTCACCATATTAATTTATAAAAAGCCTTTGGACAGCGTAATAAGAGCCATGAAACTCTATCTGGGAATCTGTTATCTATGGATTTCTCTGGTATTTTTCTTACGTTACGGATCATCCGAATTCCACAAGGAACTCACGGCGGTGTATTTTGGATTGATTTCAATCCTGTTTTTCGTTGATATTTTTACAAATAAAATTTCACTGAAAAGAAACCGGCGTTATGATAAAGGAGTAGCTGCAATCTATCTATTGTTTTTTTTATACCCTGCTGCCGGATTTATGTTAGGCCGGCATTTTCCCGAAATCTCAATGTGGCTTATGCCTTGTCCTCTCACGGTGTTTACCATTGCACTTATAACATCATTCATGACAGCAAAAAGTACATGGATTTATATTCTATTGCTGCTCTGGGCACTGCCGGGTCTGCCCAAAAGTTTTATGTTTAATATTCAAGAAGATCTTATCTTAGGGCTTACCGGCATTTTTGGCATAATCGTACTAGTATTGCAGCATAGACGTAATACTTCCGTTCCTATTAATATGTCCTAAAAAAACAGGGTATATCTCTTAGAGGAATCAGATTATAAAAATCCAAAACCCATAAAGGATATACCCTGTTTATCAAATGCCAGTGTACTGCCTGCCACTCTGCCAGTATCCTGCCTGCCTGGTTATTATGGAAGCATGGATAAAATCGCCTGCTTCGGTTTTACACCTACACTGGTTTCTACCACTTTTCCATCCTTCATTACAACAAGGGTGGGTATGCTCATTACACGAAACTGCTGTGCAAGCTCCGGCTCTTCATCTACATTTACCTTACCTACCTTCACGGTATCTATGGTTTCCTCTGCAACCTGCTCAACAATAGGTCCGACCATTTTACAGGGACCGCACCAGGAAGCCCAGAAATCTAATAGTACGGGCTTGTCCGACTCAACAACTTCCTGATTGAAATTATCCTTTGTTATTTTTAGTACGCTCATTTCATTCTCTCCTTTGCTGTATTTCTATATGAATTAGTTTGAATACTTTTTATGATTTTATTATAGTCTTTTTCTTTTAATTCTCTGTGACAAAGTCACATTAAATTATGGATGAATTACACTTTTTTGAAAATAACAGGACCAATAACATATAAAAATTAATAGGCATCGCTCAAAAAGCTCCATCCCTTATTATTTAAAGGCAGGAGCTTTTCTTTAATTTATCTTTGGTTTAGGAATAGGAACTTTTTCTTAATTTATCTTTGATTTTCTGTAAATATTCTTCCATTCTTCTAATATCATCCGTTATCATCCGGCATTTGGATTTTTCAATCAGTATGTTCCCGCCCGTCATAATATAGGAGGGGAAAACACGAAGGTTTTCATAAAAAAATTCATTGTCACGGATTTTATAAGTACTCCCTGCCGGGATTGCATTTTTCTTTGTATTCTTTTTGGCTATCATATTAAAAGATTTCTTTGCTACATCTCCCATTAACATAATAACCTTTAGATTCGGAAACAATCCTATTTCATATTCCAGTATGGGAAGGTGCTCCACTATCTTTTCTTTCTCCACGGTATATCCGGTTTTGTATGACTTTACAGCGGTTGTTAAGTAAATTCCACGGTTTATGATGTCTTCGATGCTGTTAATAAAGATACCGGCATCCTTAAAAAGTGTGAGGGTGGTCTGCATATAGCCTGGATTTTCTGCCTTGCTGTAAAAACTATCATTGGGATTTTCCGGAGGGACCTCATTAATCATAATGACCTTAATCTTTTCGGTATCCAGAACAACCTCCGGTAATTGAATGCCCTGCCTTAAGATTCCCTTGGCCTCCGCAAAATCCAATAAATTCTCTTCTATATTTATCTGCATCAATCCACCCTCCTTTTCTTTCATCATAACACATGAAACATGACAGCAAGTATGTCATGTTTCATTGGCTATTCTAGTATTATTTACTTTAAATTAAGGATTGATTTCCTTTAAAACTGCTTTGTTCTTTTCCAAATCCGGCTCCAGCACGCTCATCCCCTCCTGCCTTCCCAGGGTATAAGCACCTTTTGCCGGAATGGATAATGTCTTCGTCTGAACATTTTCCTGTAATACGGCAGTAAGATACCGGGAAAGCTCATCCAGCTTTAAATCCGTGGAAACATTTGGTATCATCTGATTTAATAGCAGTAACAGCTCACTGGTCTTCTTTTTACTGCATTCTCCGATAATGGAGGAGAGTATTTTTCTTAGGCGGCCAGTCCTGCCAAAGTCATCTCCTTCCCCGTTCATTGCCGGCACCTTTCGTACCCTGGCGTAGCCCAGTGCCTGGTTTCCGTTTAATCTCTGCTCTCCCGGGATTACATTCCGGTATTTCTTATTCGATATGTAATTGGTCTTATTCAGATATTCCGCCTCTTCTTTGGTTAATTCTATCCTTACACCGCCCATGGTATCAATTATCTTCTCAAAAGCTTTCATCTTAACTGTCACCGTATGGTCAATGGTAAGTCCAAAATTCCCTTCAATGGTCTTCTGAATAAGTCCGGTGCCTCCTAACGTATAGACTTTACTTAATTTATCCTTCCCATGTCCGGGGACTTCCAGATACATATCCCTCAGAAAGGAAGTCAGATATATTTCTTTCCCGGAAGGATTTACACTGACAACTAAAACACTATCAGCACGTGCAGCTTCCTCCTTATTCTCCGTACCAATATCATCCAGCCCCACTATTAAAATATTACTTAACTTTTCTATAGCCTTTACCGGATCAGACGCTGCCGTTAAATCCAACGCGTTGGTTTGCACATTGCTTAATTTGCCAGTACTGGCTTTTGCCGGTAATAGGCTGCTAACCAGGTTTCCTGCCAAAACAATGAGACATACCAGACATATAATAAAGCAAATACCCTTTTTAGACGGCTTGGCGTTCATTATCTGGAAGAAACGCTTCTTTATCTGCTTATTTCCTCCGTTAAAACCAGTAGAAAGAAGTATTGTATCCTTTTTTGCTCCTGTCATGATCTGAAGGAGTATTTTGCTGTAATTTTCCCGGTACACCAGATTATTCTCTGCCACCAGCTTTTCATCGCAGAACAACTCTATGTTGTTATTTGCCAGATAAACCATATAATAAATCAATGGATTAAACCAGTGCAGCGCATTTGCCAATAGCAAAATGAATTTATAGGCCAGGTCATGATGGCAATAGTGTATCAATTCATGCTTCAGGATAAAATAATACTGCTCCTTTGTAAATTCCTGCGAGGGTAATACAATACATGGCTTTGCAAATCCCGCAAGAACCGGGGAAGAAACCTGTGTGCTTGTAACAAGCTTCAATTTATGCTTCAGGCCCAATTCATTGCAAAGGCCATCAAATTGTTCCAGTACCTCCTTCTTTTGGACTGGCATGCTCCACCTGGAGATTTTTCTTTTAAAATAAACATAGGCTGTTAAATGATAAAGCAGAAAAAGAACTGCACCGGCTAACCAAATAACAGCTATACCATTCAGCAATGGAAAGGGAAGCTTACCAGGTGCCGCAGCATCTTTACCTGTTGATATATCCTGTGATTTTGCCGTATCCGAGAGGGCAGTGTCTTCCTGCTGCTTTTGTGCAGTATCCATCAAAGGCTGCTCCATTTTCTTTACAGATTCACCGCCTGCCTGCAAAGCTTTTGGATTCGTTATGCTGTCGTCCGATAACGGAAAGCTCTTTACAGCCGTGAAATTAAAGACCTCAGGGATGTCAATAATGCCGATATTTACAGGTATTATCAGCCGAATGGCTATTACAGCCCATATAATATATATCCACTGTCTTGAATAATTCTTCCAGAATATCTTATTAAGCAAAATGACACATAAAATAACGGCGGAGCATGCTAAGGATAAACCTGCCACCGTAAGAAAAAGGCTATTCATTCTCCTCACCTCCCTTTGCATCCTTGATGATATGAATAATATCATCAATATCCTCTTCGGTAATTTCTTTTCTTTGAACCAGGGAGGCAATCAGCTTCTTATAAGAGCTGCCATAAAACTGATCTAAGAATGTTTTCGTCTCTTTTGATAAATACTCCTCCTCCTTGACCAGCGGAACATAGTAATTGAGCCTGCCCTTCTTTTTAATTTCAATAAATCCCCTCTCTTCCAGACGGGTTAATAATACCTGTACCGTTGAGCGGGACCAATCCTTCTGCTCACATACCAGTTCCACGATTCTGCCTGTTCCAACTGCTTTTCTCGACTGCCAGATAATCTGCATAATCAACAGTTCCGAATCCGGCAGCCTTTCATAGTTATCTTTACGACCCATTATGTTCCTCCATTCCTGTGTAGTTATGCACAAATACAGCTATGGACATATGTAGTTATGCACATTTTCTATTACATACCTTTACAAATACCCACTTTTGCAGATACTTACTTTTGCAATTGTGTATTTTTACAGCTACACACTTTTGCAATTAATCATTTTTGCAATTACTTACCTACTATTACGTACTTTTACAGTTGCATTTTTTGCAGTTACATAACTTTATAATTTAAATTATAAGCTTAATGATAAAAGTTATATTATTTATCATATTTATAACATAATACTTTCGCTGACAAATGTCAATATATAAAACGACATTTGTCAGCGAAAATTTCAAAATAATAATTATCCAAAATAAAAAAGGCTGTTTCAATATAAAGAAACAGCCCCACTATTATGCTAAAGGTGAAAATAATATTATTTCATATTCAATTGTTTCTAAAACTACAGAGCTTTTTCATTCTATATAGTATTGCCTGACTTTTTTATCCGGTAATAATATGCCGGAATAATTGGTATTAATGCCGATACCCAGGCAACGGGGCTTGCAAGGCAGATTCCGACAAATCCAAGAGGCTTGGCAAGCAGAACTATAACAATGCCTCTTGCAAACAATTCAAAAATCCCTCCAAGCATGGGCAGCAGCCCGTCTCCCAAACCCTGTAAGGTATTTCTGTAAACAAAAATAAGCCCCAAAGGGATATAAAAGCCTGCCACTGCATAGAAATATATTTTAGCCTTACTTACAACCAGTTCAACGTTATCTGTAACAAACAGCTTCACTAATGCATCTCCAAAAACAAGCACCGCCACCATGGATAAGATACCGCAAATTACGGATAAGATTATTGTTGACCGGACTCCCGCTTTTACCCTGTCCATTTTTCCAGCTCCCGTATTTTGCCCTACATAGGTCGCTAAGCTGGCTCCCAAAGACGGCAGCGGCTGTGTAATGATATTCTGTATCTTTCCGGCTGCTGAAAACGCAGCTATGTACACCGGTCCCAGCCGGTTCAGTGCTATCTGAACAATCATGGTGCCGATTGCCGTTATGGAAAACTGCAGGCCCATGGGCGTTCCCATTCCCATTAACTTTCCCGCACTTTTCCAGGAAAAATAAGTATCCTCCTTCTTCAGCCGCAGGATGGGATATTTCTTTATCATATATATCAGGCATAAAACAGAAGCAAAGGCCTGGGAAATTACAGTTGCATAGCCGGCGCCTTCCACTCCCATGGAGAATCCGGCGATAAATAAATAATCCAATATAATATTTAAAATGGAGGAAAGCAGTAAAAAGTACAGTGGTGTTTTACTGTCACCTAATGCCCGTAATACGGCTGCCAGTATATTATAGGCTATCGTAGCCGTTAACCCTATATAAATGACTGCAATAAAACTATAGGTATCATGAAAGATTTCCTTTGGCGTATTCATTGCAGTCAAAACCCATCGATTCGTAAACATCAGGCTGACGGTCATAATAACAGCCATAACTGCACATAAATAAAATGACATTGCCACATAATGCCTTACACCCTTTATATCTTCCGCCCCATACCGCTGGGCTATCAGTATGGCAAATCCTCCTGTAATTCCCATAATCCACCCAATGACCAGGAAGGTAAGGGAGCCGGTGGAACCAACCGCCGCAAGGGCATTCATCCCCAGATACTGACCTACTATAATAGAATCTATCACATAATAAAACTGCTGAACAATATTGCCGATTAATATTGGAATTGTAAAACCAATGATCAGTTTCATCGGCTTTCCCGAAGTTAAGTCATTTGGCATGTATTTGGCACCTTTCTCTTGTACTATATGTAATATATTATTATATAAAGTATTTTGAAAAGTGTCCATACATAATGTACGGCAAACGCATGAGACTGAATAATGGATATGAACAGATGACCAAGGGGGTTGTTTTGGAGTTTTGTCTCAAGAGGTTCCTTATGACACTTAAGTGGCAGGAAACGTGACTAGGTAAAACAGTGCCACTGTTTGAACTTGATAACTAACACTGCCATAGTTGTTACAGCGAGTTTGGCGCTATTTTGCCTGCCAGTCACGTTTCCTGCTGCTTTAGTGGAATAAGGGTTCTCGCGTAACAAAACTCCAAAACAACCCCCTTGGTCATCGTCCGCTTCCATAAACTTCCTTCATGCGTTTACCGTGCTATGTTTTATCCCCTGCGCTGATTTCAAAAATAACTACCGCCCCAGTCTGACCGGGTTTATTATAGTACATAAGCTTGCCCTTATATCCTTCCGCAACGCTATTGGCATAATACATTCCCAGACCGTAATGCTCCTCACTTCTCTCGGATTTTTCGGTATAAAACTGGTTTTTCGCATATTTTAAAGCTTCCCTTGTAAAGCCTTTTCCGTAATCCTCCACCTCTACTCCAAATCTGCCGCCGGAATATCGAAAGCCTAATTTTATCCTGTCATTAACAGAGGTATGTTCGGCTGCATTTTTAATAAGGTTCGTTACTGCCCTTACAACCGAATCCCTGTTAATGAAAGCCTCTCCCCCTGTTACCGGATTGCTGACAATAAGGCTGATTCCATTGGCCCTGCAAAGTGCTTCGCTCTCGGCCAGAATATCCGTCACCAGTGAAATCACTGGAACCTCCTCTGCCCTTTCCTCCGAAAAAGGATGATTGGCCTCCTCTATTAACAGCTTTATATACCGCTCTATTTTATCCGAATGGTTGTCAATGATATCCGCAAGCTGGTAAATTTCCGAAATATTCTTCTCTTCCTTTATCAGTTCCGAATTTCCCTTTATAATGGTAAGGGGCGTTTTTATATCATGGGCAAGGGCCGATATATTGCTTTTCCTTTTCTGCTCCGTCTCCCATTCTTTCTTTAAAGACTGCGATAAGGCACCTTCCATATCATAAAGGGACAGGAGGATATCGTTGATTTCTTTGATTTTCGATTTTTTCTGCTCGTCATTAAGCTCTCTGGTCTGAATCTGCGCTATTTCTTCAAGCACCGGTTCAATCTCCCTTTTCAGTCTTTTTCCAAAAAGAAAGGCGTTGTTTACTGAAATTATGACAAATACCACAAGGAATAGAACAATCATTATCAGCTCAGGCTTGGGAAAGAGCTTATCCAATACGGGGGAAGAAAAATGTGCCGCAATATCATATTTGACAACACAGGAACCGCCTGCTCTTTGAATGAAAAAATAAAATCCCTCCACTGCCTCTGCATCCTTCAAATATACCTTTGCCTTCTCCCTGACTGTCTTGTTAAAATTGCCTGACAGGTAATTGCCCTTTGTATCAAACAGGCCGTACTGGCAGGAATGGGGAATAAGGGTGCTGTCAAAGGGTTCACTTTCCGCTATTTTTTCTTTATTCCTCTCAAGATAATGCTCGGAATAATTGGCAGGCAAAATAAAACCGCTGTTAAAGCCTATATTAGCTAGTACCAGGAATACAAAAATCTCAAGAAGTATGCAAATAGCCAGCAGTAACAGCTGTTTCAAAAAAAACCAGAATAGTGTATTTGTTTTGAATTTCTTTAACACCATTTATATCCTATCCCCCATACTGTTTCAATGGGATTTTCACCGCATTTTTTTAACTTTGCCCTTATATTTTTAATATGTTCCCTGATGGCACTGCTGTCACTGCCGCAGTCAAAGCCATATACTTTTTCAATAATCTGCTCAAGTGAAAATACCTGCCCCCTGTTCCTTACCAGAAATTCGCAGATTTCATATTCACTTTTTGTCAATTCAATTTGCTCCTGATTAAAATATAATATTTTTGCAGAGATATCAAAATTAAAATTTTCACTGACGATCCGGTTATGATATTCCCGCCTTTCACGCCTTAAATGCGCATTTACCCTGGCTCTTAGCTCTGATAAGCTAAATGGTTTCCTGATATAATCATCGGCCCCTGCTGCAAAGCCCTCGGTTAAATCGGTATCCATGGTCTTAGCCGTTATAAATAAAATAGGGCAGTCAACGCTATTGCGAATGTCCTTACAGAAAGTAAAGCCGTCGGTATCAGGCATCATAACATCAAGTAAAATCAAATCATACCTTGACAGCTTCTCTTTTATTACCTTTTCGGCTCTATCCGCTGTCTCAACCCGGTGGCCGTCATTTCCAAGTGCTTTTTTTATAATAGACAGGATCTGCATGTCATCATCAACCGCAAGAATATTTGCCATGATACCCTCCCTTTTTGCCGCTTTTCCTGATAGTATAACTTAAAAACCGGATTTTGTCTAAAGCTTTCCTCTTCTTCCCAGGACATGTCTCAAAATTCATTGTACCGGGCTGGCCGCCCCATTTTGCGGTATACTGCTTTTCAATTTGGGATACCCAGCACCAGTGCGTGCCCAAAATTACGCACGACTTATTTCTCTCAAAGCGGCGCACCCAGCACGGCACAAGAAGAGTCCTATTCCTGTCTTACATTCCTGCCTTCCCAGCGGCTGCTTCCTATTACAAATGCACCGGTTAAAATTACTGTTATAAACCCTGCTGTTATAATGCCTGTCCTGAAATCCTGGGCGATTGTTCTATAAGTACCGGAATCGGCATAACGGTAGCAGTAATAGGTTGCCGTCCTGATTCCATATCCATAGGGGATGTACTTCCAGATATAATCGCCCAGGCTCAAATAAAAAAGAGGACTTATGAGTGTTCCGACAATCCCAAAGCTCAGTGATATCCCCCTGCCTGCCATAAAGCAAATGCCATATTGCAGGACATACAGGGCGAGATTTGACAGAAACAGTATAAGGGACAGCCGGAAATAGAACAGTAATGAAAACTTTACAAATCCAAGGAGCCGGAATACAATTCCAAAGCCAAATACAGCAAATACACTGGCAAACAGCCCCAGCAGGCACAATGCAGTCAGATTCCCTGCGTGGGAAACTGCCTTGGAACAGGGCACTGTTAATATGGTCTGAAAATTGCCTGCCTTTAATTCCATCTCATACAGCATTGACACTCCTACGGAAATCATTAAGGGAAAAACAATGGCAACTGCCTGGGCATAGCCATACAGCTTCTCCCTTTCACTCCAGGGGGAATAGGAATAATAGCCGCAAAAAAGAAGTATACCAAGGGCAGGAACCAGCAAATGCAGCAGTAATAAATTAGTATGCAGCAATTTAAAGATATCCGCCCTGATATTATGATATAAATTCCTCATCTCATACCTCCTGTTTCTCAAAGAGCTTTGCTGTGGCAGCAGATAATATCCAATATAAAAGGATGGTTATTATAATACCGAGTACTATGACATTGCTTCGGTTCAAGGGGCTATCCGGTGACAGAAGCAAGCCATTGGGCAGTACCTTTATAATAGGGCACATAAGCCTTGCCGGAATAGCAAAGGGTACCCACCAATAGCTTTCAACCGCACACATGCAGGCAACAAACAAACTGCAGAATATACTTACGATAATGGAGAAATACATATTAAACCGGAGGGTCATATACAGAAGCAGTGGAATTTGCCAGGCAAAGGTGATAAATAGCACCGCACTTGCCGCTATATTATTGAAAATCGGAATCTGCTGATAAAAGACAACTCCGCATATTATAGTTAAAATTAAAAAGATAAGACAGGAAAGAAACAGATAAATCGTAGCTGCGGCTAATTTAACATACCAGAGCTGTTTTTTATCCTGTACAATCCCAAATAACCCATGAAAATTATATTTCCTGTCCCTCTTTATCAGGGAGGCTGAAATATAGGTAAAGGTAAAGGGCAGAAACAGGATATACCACCAGTTATAGGAGGCAGTCTGAACATATTCCGGTCCCATCAATATGAGTGAAATGATAATATTAATAAGCGGAATAAGCCATAGAATGACATTTTGAAAGCTGTGCTTTTGTTTCAGGAGCTCTGCTCTTAAATAATCAGCCATTGATAGAACCCTCCTTTCTCACAATATCCATAAACAATGCCTCCAGATTTTCTGATTCAGAAAGTTTTTCCTGGTACATTAGTTTTCCGTTTACAATAATGCCGATATGGTCCGCTATCTGTTCCACCTCCGATAAAATATGGCTTGATATTATTACTGTAATGCCTTCTCCTGGAAAGGTTTTGATTACCTCCCGCAGATCATTGATCCCAACAGGGTCAAGACCGTTTGTCGGTTCATCAAGTATCAGCAGCTTTGGTCGGTTCAAGAGTGCAATTGCAATTCCAAGCCTCTGTTTCATCCCCATAGAAAAATTACCGGCACGTTTTTTACCCGTATTATTAAGATTCACGATTTCCAGGACTTCCTCTATTCTATTCTCCGAAATCCCATACATTAAGGTCCGGACTTTAAGATTTTCCCGGGCCGTCAGATTTTCATAGAGGGGTGCATTTTCAATCAAGGCCCCGATTGAAACAAGGTCCTTTCTTTCCAGGGGCTTACCATTAAGCAGAATATCTCCGGATGCAGGCTTCATCATGCCCGTTATCATTTTAAGGAAAGTAGATTTCCCGGCACCGTTTGGACCAAGGAGCCCATAGATTGAATTTTCCGCTACCTTAACCGAAATCCTGTCATTTGCCTTTTGATTTTTGAAATTTTTACAAAGAGCTTTTGTTTCCAATACATAACTCATTTAAATATCCTCCTGATTTCCTTTATTATGAAGTATAGAAGGTAAATATCAGGATTGTATAAGGATTATGCTTCAAATTGCAGTAAAAAAAGGTACCCTATTATGGAGGCTTCTCTTAACGGGAAGCAGGCCATTATTTACAGGATACCTTTTGATTGAACTTATTTTATTAAACTTATTTTTAATTCCATCTGCTTTAAATCTGTCTGCGGGACAGCATGCCTGCAATTTATTTACATCTGTTACTAATCCAGGACTTGAATGTAATGCTGCTGTTTTCACCGGCTTTATAATCCTTGGAATAAAACCACAAAACCAGGCTTATCCATCCGGCATTTAAAAATACATCCTTCATATCAAAGATAAACCAGTCAAATAATCCAATATAGTCAAGACTTCCTCCCCAGAAAACAACATCAATAAAGGAGCAGCCAACACCGGCCAGGGCCAGACAAAAGCCCATGCCAAGCCACAGATTGACCTTTGCGCTCTTATATCTTTGATATTTGTAAAATAGCACGATGCCCGCTGCTATGATCAGCTGCATAATTACCATGATAAAAACCGGCATAACAACATTTGCCATACTTGCAAACCAATTCAGATTCGTGTTTTGAAAGGGTTCAAACCGCAAAATACCCGGAATCAATGTGATGTGCTTATCCTTGGCTAAATTCCAAATTACCGCTTTTATTAATTGGTCCAGTGCAATCAGCAGTCCGGTAATAATCCATTGTTTTTTCATATATCTCTCCAGATAATTTGTCGTATGAAAGCACCTTTCCCTTAACCACTCAAGAGCTTACCGGATAATATCAAATTTATAATCCGTATTATAGGTACGGACATATAAGGAATTTCCTTTTTTAATGATATAGGAAGGCCCTGATTTTAACAGGAGCTTATCCAGAACCTTACCGGTGTTCAGGTCAATCTGATATAAATAGTCAGGTTCATTGGTAAATCCATAGCCACAAATAATGACGCCATCAACAATCACAAAATTATTGCAGTTGCTCACCAGCGCTTTCGTTCTCCACAGGATACTCCTGTCTTTCAAATTAATAGCAGTGATATAGGCATTCATATTGTTGGAGCTTTTCGCATAAGTACTGTGACTGTGTGAAACATACAGGATATTATCCTTTATGACTGCCCAGTTGATTTGCTGCTGTATATAATCATAATCTGCTTTCACATACTTCGGCGAATATCTGTAATTTGAGAAATCAAAGGAATGTACTAATTCCATGGTTTTAGCATCATATATATTCAGAATGTAGCCTTCGGAAAAATCCGAACCATAGGTACTATATATATAGGAAGCATCATAAAAGGCTGAGGTAATTCTCAGGTCATTCCAGGTTTTATCTATTCCTTTGGGCAAATTGCCTGAAATAAATTGAAAGGGATTTGGCACCTCATAGGTATTGAGGGAAAGCTTATTCTTAACGAACCAATCCTCATCATCAATTATCTGGTTTGCTTTACTGGATTTCATTTTTAATTTAACAGGGGTCGTTTTTTTATCCGATACCTTGGCGGATTTGTAATAGTGAAAGGAAGGTTTCTTCATTACAACAGTTTCACTGCTTAAATCCGATGCAGCAATTGCCTCTGCTTCCCATTGACTTGCTCCAATCGCTGTAAGTATGAGTAAAGCTGTCATAATAATTGCTAATCTTTTTTTCATTCTCCATCCTCCGTTCTGGCTTAAATATTTTACACATACATCAGTTGTTCTTTACTGTAAATTATTCAGCTGCAATGAAGCTTACACTTCCTTTTGCTTTTTTGCCCGTAACTGTAAATTTATAAGTTCCTGTCTCCGGTATTTCATGAGAAAAGCTGCCCGAAGAAGCATCATCTCCTCGATAGATTTCCTTATCCTTCGAATCTGTCACATGGATATCTACCCGGCCGGATTTGTCTTCGATTTTTACATCTATACTTGTTCCTTTCTCCAAATTATCAACTAATCCCATTGTAATAAATAATCGTTCAATTATCAACCTGTATTTTAATTAATACCATCTTGTCATAGGCAGCTGATTGTTTACTCCTTTGCTGATAAGCACCTGGTGTAAATCTATGATTCCGTTATTGAAGGTCGCCGCACATGCACACAGGTACAAATCCCACATTCTTGTAAATTCCAGCCCCATCATTTTCTCAATTTCCACCCGGTGTTCGTTAAAATTCCTATCCCAGCATAACAGGGTCCTATTATAATGCCTTCGTAAACTCTCCACATCCAAAGTATAGAAATTATAATCGGAACACAAATTAATAATCTCTCTGAGGCTTGGTACCATTCCTCCCGGGAATATATACTTTTTAATCCATGCATCACCCGGATATTCTTTCAGTGCACTGATATAATGCAATAAAAACAGTCCCTGGGGCTTCAATACAGAATTTACACAAGATAAAAACAGATTATAATTATCTCTTCCGACATGCTCAATCATTCCTACGCTGACAACCCGGTCAAATGCCCATTCCTTTTTTGGTAAATCCCTATAATCCAATATTTCCACAGACAATTTGTCTGTCAGGCCTTCCTCTTCTATCTTTTGCTTAAAACCCTGGTACTGCTCCTGGCTTAATGTAATGCCTTTTCCTGTAATTCCATATTCCTTCGCGGCATGGATGAGCAGGCTGCCCCAACCGCATCCGATATCAAGCAGACTCATTCCGGGCTTTAAATATAATTTTTTTAAAATTCTTTCTATTTTGTTATTCTGAGCCTCAAAGAGTGTATCCTCCTCCTTGGCAAAGTAAGCGCAGGAGTATGTTAAAGACTCATCCAGCCAAAGCTTGTAAAAATCATTTCCAATATCATAATGGGAAGATACTTCCATCTTTTGATTTTTTTTAGAGCTTGAAGAAAAAATTAATTTTTTCAATGCTTTTTTGTCCGTATGGAATTTTCCCATCTGTCCAAGGAAACAGTTCAGAGCGTGATACAAATCACCTTCAATTTCAATATCACCTTTCATATAGCCTTCACCCAATGCGATGGACGTACTTGTCATCAAATCTGAAACAGCTATTTCCTTGTTAAATATTACTTTAAACATTGGGTCGCCTGTACCAATGAAATGCTCCTTACCATGCAATTCAACACAGAACGGATTTTCATCAAATTTTTTTAAATAATCAATCATTAAGTTACTTACAGCCATATTACTTCTCCCTCCATTTTTTCCTGTTACTTACATTGTTACCTTTTTTTGCTAATTAATTCGTACTCATTATACATTCTTTATTTTGTAAAATCAATTATGATATTTAATAGGAAATAAATAAAAGTATTGGAAATATTAAACAGTTTAAATAATGTCAGAACATGCCAATGCCGGAATTATAACCTAAAAAACCCCTAAGTTAGA
Organism: Bacillota bacterium; assembly: GCA_023410275.1. Lineage (GTDB taxonomy): Bacteria > Bacillota > Clostridia > Lachnospirales > Lachnospiraceae > Anaerocolumna. The sequence goes on along the minus strand of JAEYPZ010000130.1, from coordinate 18,060 downwards.
TTATGTCTAATCTTAAGAGTTGTTACTCCGATTATCTACTTTTTCAGTTAATCACAACCATCCTAAGAGGGGTAATAACACATAAAAAACCAAGTGTTATTACCCCTCTTTTCTTGCACTATCTTTTCATTTATTGACCTGTCTTTTTATTTATACTTTTTATTTATACTTTTTATTTCTACTTTTTATTTATACTTTTTATTTATTGCCTATCCTTTCATTTATCCTTCCTATAAAGCTTCCAGCCAGTTATCTGCTTATTTGATGATAACTGCTTATTTCATGATAACTGCTTATTCCATGATAACTGCTTATTTTATGATAACTGTATTTACCTGCCCCTTTCCTTTTAATAATTTCTTATAAGCAGAGAGCTTTGAGGACGGAACTTTAATCGCAGCTTTTTTGTTGATTCCTTTTAATGCATTTGCACCAACCTTAGACAGTTTCTTTGACTTTATTGTTATAGCCTTCAGATTACCGTCTTTATAAAATGCATTTTTACCAATTGTTGTTACATTTTCAGGTATCGTAATCTTAGTCAGAGAGGTGCAGCCTTCAAAAGCACTGTCTCCAATTGTCAGGATATTTTTTCCAATGGTTACGCCGGTCAATTTTCTATTTCCTTTGAAAGCATTCTTATTAATTGCTGTAACCTTATAGGTCTTATCCCCAATCTTAACAGTTTCGGGAATAACTACGGCCTTAGCATCCTGCTGTGCTGCACCTAAATAAATCAGCGTATCTTCCTTACCTGCCGTACTTACAACCTTATACTTGTTTGTTCCAACTGTTACTGTTGTATTATCCTTTGGCTGTACTACCTTAAAGGTTACCGTTGCCGTTGCTTCCTTGTATATCGAATCTGCCGCCTTTGCTGCCTTAATGGTAACAGTGCCGATTCCCGTTGTCTGTACCTTTCCGGTTACGGCATCCACTGCCGCAAATTCCTTCCCCAATGTTACCTCAAAGGTAACCGCACCGCTGCCGCTTCCGCCGGCAGCCTGTAAAGTGGCAGTTTCGCCAAGGGTCAATTCACTTCCCACTCCGGTAATCTGAAGTGCTGCCTGCTCCAGGGGCTTCGTCCCTTCCCCGTTATTTCCTCCCGGCGTGGTAGGCGTGGTAGGTGTGGCAGGCTCCTCCGGCTTCGTAACGTCCTTGAATACAGCCTTTGTACTGTCACTCTTTACTGCCGTTATCTTGTCATAATAGATTGTGCCGCTTACCATATTGTTCACCACTGCCGGAGTAGAAGCAATTGCATTCACCCACAAACCGAAGGAGGTTACCTTACTGCTGGCTGCTGCCAGGCCTCCCTTTGGATTACCAGCGGTATCCCTTTCACAGAAATCGGAGAAAGGAATCGTAACCAGCAAGGGAATTGTTTTATCCTTGTATTCATCATACAGGTTCAGATAGGTTTCATATACCTTGCCCATTGCTGTAATCTGTACAACTACCTTTTGATTCTTTCCATCGGGAATGGTGTAGAATTGCAAGGCATTACAGCCTGACCAATCTACTTCCTTTGATATTGTGGAACCGGCCCAGCCGTCGGAGGTTTCCTCATATGCAAATTTCATTGCATAGTCTCCGTCAAAGACCTTCTCTTTTTCATTTGTCAAGGTAAGGGCGATTTTACTTCCGGTTGCTTTATTGACTGCCCATTTGCCGGTTAATAACGAGTCAACACCGTTGTAATGTTCAAATCCATCGATTTCATAAGGATCCTCTATCGGCTGCTTAATGTTAAAAATGGCACGAATAGAATCCAGCTTCGTATCATTGGTATACAGCTCGATGGTTCCCACATATTCGCCGAGCTTTTTCAGATTTTCTGCATTCAGCTCTGCCTTATAATACTTCCCATCCAATTTTGCTGTTACGGGAACGCTTACGCCTTTTCCATTAAACACGACCTTTACCGTATCTGCCGCTCCGGCTCCATTTACTTTCGCGGTCACTGTCAGGGCATCTAATATCCTTGTTCCCGAAACAGGGGATACCAGATATCCCGTTGCATTTTCCGTTGTCCCTGATACATGAATATTTAGAGTAGTGGAAATTGTGGATAATAGACCTTGCTGGTTCTTTGCAAATACGCTTCGTCCATCATTAAAGTAATCTATAAAATAATCCAATAATTCATGACCGCGAAGGGTACCGTCATCCTTCTTTTCTTTTACATAGGGAGTATAGAAACCATCTTTTTCACCAAAGTTTGCCCATAACAGGAAATAGGATGCCTTCGAATCCGATACTGCCTTTAAGAGCGTATTATACCAGTCTTTATACCGGTTTCCTGTTTTTAGGAGCGCTGTCTGATTGTCCCCCTTTTGCGTGTCATTGCTGATTCCTGTTTCCGTTACTGCTATCAGCTTTCCGTGTGCTGTTCCAAAGGCTTCTACGATACCAAGGGCTTTCTTGAAATCTGCAAACCAGGTATTTTCGTTATTTTCAGTCGGTGCCTTGTTATAGATATCAAAACCTACCATATCGACATAGTCATCTCCGGGATATCTCTCCCCATACTCTGCCGTATCCGTTGCCTCACTGCCCGGTCCGTAGACATATAATAAATTATGTACGCTCTTTTCATCACGAAGATATTCCACGGTGTATTTCCAGACATTTTTATATACAGCCGCATCACAGAAGGCAGCACCCCACCAGAACCAGCTTCCCGTATTTTCATGGAAGGGACGGAATAAAATGGTTCCCTCCACATGATTTGCATAATCGGCAATCATATCGAGATATGCGTTATACTTATCGTTGTATTGCCCTCCTGGCAGAATCTGATTCATGACATCCCCGGTCAGAACATTGGGGGAGTAGCCGGCAAAATCATATTTTGCATAGATTGGATCACTGCCCTGTGAATAGGCTGCATTCTCTTTTACAATTGAGAAATTCGGCATATGTGCTGACATGGTGATGATGGCACCCTGCTGGATGTTTTTATTGGTCAGTGCCGCTGCTGCCAGAACATTTCCCTGTGCCGTAAGCTCAAAGGTCCGGTCTCCGAATTCCGTATTATATCTTTTTGCACTGTACTCATTTCCTGTTAAGGACAGCGCATCAATCCCAATAACTCCGGCAATGGAACCTGTCACATCCAGGGTATCGGAATAGTTGTAACCAACGGCACTGCCGCTGATCACCCCCGCCTTATGCCAGGTATCATTTTGATGGCCAAACAGAACACTGCCGGAATCCCCCATTGCCTGGAGATAGGCGTAGATTGCTTTGGTATTATTTGAAGCTTCCTTATCAACAAGCTTGATATTGGTTATGATATTTGTCTCTTCCGGAGAACCGTCTTCCTTCGAGGTATGTAATTTGTTATCTGCAATTGCTATACCGGCAGTCTTATCATTAACCGGTACCGTTGAATTTACATAATCCTCATCCCCGGCGGAGGTTTCTTTTATCAGCTTAAGATTGTCAATCCATACGCTTCCCTTATAGGTGGTATTCACACCAACAATGCAAAGTACCGTATTACAGCAGGTTTCCTGGGTAATCGGATTGAAAGGAATTTCCACCTTTACTTTCTTAAGGCCATTCCCTGCATCCTCGGCCTTTGCCATGTCAACCGGCACATTAGCTTCCGCTGCGGAAGGATAAGTCCCATTTACAGTGTCATGGTACTGTAATACTTCTTTGATTTGGAAACCGCCGTTTAATTGAGCGGGATCATAATAAAAATCAAAGGTTGTCTTGTTAACGCCGGCAAGTGCTAAATCCCCCCATTCCCTTACAGCCATCTGGCTCCAGCTGTTAGCTCCGTCCCCACTGTAATCAACATTGACCTTCAGCATACCATTGTCATGTGCCACGGAAGTATTGGCAGCACCCGTATACTGGTAATCCCAATTTGTATATTCCCAGCCTCCGATCCCCTCGTCGAAGTTCCATTCCTTCACTACATCAGAAGTAACACCCCCATTGCCTTCCACATTCATTAAATGGGCGTTGGCCACGCTGATGGTACCGGAATAATTGCATAGATATCCGGCGAACTGTACCGTGACCTGATTTACCAGGTCCGTTACAGCCTGGGCAAAAGCAGCATTTCCATTCCAAGCACCGCCGACATTTGCTCCTACCGTTTCTCCAAATGGGATACTCACAGACTTTTTATAATAAGTTGTCCCCTCAATTGTAACCTTTTCTGTAAAGTCCGTTGCTTTCAACTCCGGAATTGTATTTGACTGGACCCAATTCCAATTGGAACTAATCCTCAATACACCTACCGGCTTCAAAATTCCGGAAAAATCAGGTACATTCCCCTTATCCGGCAATAAAATATCCATGATAAGAGTTGTCCCAACTGCAGGAATAACTGCAGTTGTCAATCCAATATTGTTTTCTTTTCCGCTGTTATTGTCCCAAGTACTGAACGAATCGAAGGTATAGTCATTAGAGACATCAATCTTCTCCTCCGCCGCAATTACAGAGGAAGCCGGAACAAAACCTGCCAAATTGACAGAAGTGACAACCAGGGCCGCTGCCAATGTAAAGGCCAGCGTTTTCATTATTCGCTTTCTCATCTTTTTTCCCCTTTTTATATAGTTTTTTAGCTAAATTTTAGTAATAAAATTAGCTTACAAAAAGAATAGCAGACATGGACAATTTAGTCAATATTTTAATTTATTTTTATTTTTTTTGTGCATTTTTATCTTAAAATGCATAGCACTGTAATAATACCCAAAAACAATTTGTTGATTCTTTATAAATTATCAAATTATATAGCCATTAGATTCGTCTTTTAGAATTCATATCCCATTCAATCTTTCGCAATATTATTAAGTAAATTATGGTTTTTCGATAACTATAAATTTACGTTCATATCAAACTGTCAACATATTCTCAGAAATCATGCCATATATCAAGAATCTGAAGCATGACCTATGCCACACATACTGGCTTAAGCAGAGGTGCAGGTGTAAGGCGTTTTAAAGGCAAATAAATATTTTTAGTCATTTTCCATTACAAAAAAACCGGCATTAGTGCTTTCCTGCAAAAGCACTAATACCGGTTTTTTATATACTATATTCTTATTCTAAGTTTTCACCATTTGAAGATATTACTTTTTTATACCAGTAGAATGAGTCTTTTCTGCTCCTGTTTTTTGATCCTCTGCCTTCATCATCCTGATCAACATAAATAAAGCCATACCGTTTACTCATTTCCGCTGTAGATGAACTTACAATATCAATAGGTCCCCATGCGCAATAGGCGAAGATATTGACGCCGTCTTTGATGCATTCTTTCATCTGCAATATATGCTGACGGTAATAATCAATACGATAATCATCATGAATCTTACCGTCTTCTTCCACCGTATCAATTGCTCCTAAACCATTTTCCGCAATCATGATTGGCACTTGATACCTGTCCCAATATTGAGACAGGCAATTGTAAAAGCCAAGGGGATCCATTCTCCATTCCCAGGGGGTAGGCTTCAGATTTGGATTCTGAATTACGTCTTTCGGATCCATTCCACAGAGGCTTGAATCGATTACCTTAGACGAATAATAGGAAATAGCCAAAAAATCCTGCTTATTATTTCTGATCAGGTCCTCATCCCCGGCTTCCATTTTTATATCCCAGCCATTTTCCTCAAAGAAACGGATAGCATAATCCGGATATTCGCCGCGAAGCTGTACATCCGTATAAAAATACTGCATTCTGTTACGTTTCATAGTCAGAACAACATCCTCAGGTTTGCAGGAATATGGATAGTAAGTACAATCTGCCGCCATTGTTCCTATCTGCATATCCGGATTAACTTTCTTTCCATATTCATAAACAATTGCATTTGCCACAAACTGATGATGTACGGCCTGAAATTTGACCTCCTCCAGATCATTGGCATAATCATCCAAAAGGCCTATGGATCCCCAGGCGCAATATTGCAGTAAATTAATCTGATTAAAAACAATCCAGTATTTCACCTTATCCTTATAACGGTCTAATACAGCAGTTGCATACCTGACAAAAAAATCGATTAATTTACGGTTGGCAAACCCGCCGTATTCTGTAACAAGATATAGGGGCATATCATAATGGGAGATGGTAATGATTGGTTCCATTCCGTTTTTCTTGATTTCATCAATTAAATTATCATAAAAAACCAGTCCCTTTTCATTCGGCTCTGATTCATCCCCTTTTGGGAAGATACGCGACCAGGATATGGATGTCCTGAAAGTACGAAAACCCATTTCCGCCAATAATGCCAAGTCTTCCTTATAAGTATGGTAAAAGTCTATGCCAAACCGCTTCGGATAATAATTTTCTTCATCCCTGATATAGCTTTTTATGTTTTCCAGGGTTCCTCCGCCTTCTTTCGGTACATTGGCCCGATCCAGATTTTTTGTATACATGTGGACATCGGAAGTAGATAATCCCCTGCCGTCCGTATCATAAGCTCCTTCAATCTGGCACGCCGCTACTGCTCCTCCCCATAAGAAGCCCTCCGGAAAGCTTTTTCTTGTTTTTCGCATAGTATCCTCCATTCATTAGAAATTCATTATTACAATTGCTGTTATACCAATTAACATACATAATACAGTTTTTCGTTCCGGTCTTTCTCCTAATCTTATGATTGAAAAGATTGTTGTCAGTATTAAAGTCAACAGCTGAGTTACAGGAAATAATATAATTGCAGGCACTCGCGATGAATTATACAGACTGCAAAGCATTGCCATACCCTGTACTAACGCTACCATGATAGCAGGCAGGATAAATCCGGAAGTTCCAAAAATATATTTCTCTTTCCTGAAATTTCTTTCACGTCTGAATAAATAAACAAAACAGATGAGCATGATGATTAAACCGCTTACATAAAGTGCAATCATATATTCTGTCTGTTCCAGATCAGGAAGTCTGGTCTGCTGAAGCTTTGTACAAAAGGAACTGAGACCGGTAAATAAAGCTGACAGTGCGCTATATAAAAACCAACCTCTTTCCATTTTCATTCCCATATCTTCTTTATTAAGGTTGATCAAGATAAAAACTATAATAATAAGAATCATTCCAAAGACCTGAAACACCGTCGTCCTTTCTTTAAGTAAGAATATTGAAAGGATCGTTGGTATTACCGGATTCGCTGAAAAGAGCAGGATGGTAAGTGACATGGCTCCTTTTTCCAATGCCAATACAAGCATCATTCCGCCTAATGCCATAAATACACCGGAAAATACCGATATTATAATTGTCTCTTCGGAAAAATGAAAATCTCCCATGAAACATTTAATAATAATCATTATTACAGCTGCAATACCCATCCAAAATCCTTGAAATAAGGGCAATGGATATTTTCTGCCTGCCAGACTTCCGGAAAATTGATTTTGGAATATATTTGAAGCAAAATAACATACGGCCATGATTACCATAGATAATATTGTCATATCCATTGCGCTCCAATATTAGTCATAGTCCACCCCATTCGATTTAATCAGATTTTTATACCAGAAAAAGGAATCCTTCTTTATCCGCTTACATTCTTTTGGTTCATCATCCGTACGGTCTACATAGACAAATCCATACCGTTTCTTGACTCCATTGCTGGTAGACAGTAAATCAATCGCAGACCATGGACAGTATGCCAAAACCTCAACACCATAATCTATCGCTTTTTTCATTGATTTAATATGATTCTTCAGATATTCAATCCGGTATGAATCATGAATATTTCCATCCGCGGTCAGGACATCATAAGCCCCCAAACCATTTTCTGTAATCATCAGCGGCTTATTGTAACGCATATAAATATCCCGCAGCAGATATTCCAGTCCCGTAGGATCTATTGCCCAATCCCAATCGGTTGTATCCAACATGGGGTTGGCACACATCTGGAAAAAGCCCGGCTGATGTTCATGCCCGTCCATATCACCCTTTACACCGGTCCAGTTAACTCCCGCAAATCTTAGCTCATCGTCCTCGGGGCATGCCTTGGCACATTCACTAGAATAATAATTCAAAGCCAGGAAATCGGAATAACCCTCCTTCATTAATTCCATATCACCAGGCTCGATTTTTGGTGCAAGCCCCTTTGATTCAAGATAAAGCGCTGCTGATTTTGTATAGATGCCTTTGAAGTAAATATCAAGATAATAGCCATTATGCAAATCATTCGCATTCTGCGCCGCCATAACGTCTTCCGCTTTACTGGTCAACGGATACACCGGAGCATAACCGATTGCAGCCCCGACCATACCTCCGGGCACTTTTTCGTGAACCAGCTTACAGGCAATGGCATGCGCTAAATTCATGTGATGATTTATCTGATACCTTAACTGGTCATTGGACCGCAGTTCCTCAGGAATAAAGCATTTCTGGGTCCAGTATTGTACAATAATACTTTGTTCATTAATAGTTGTCCAGTATTTTACTTTATCCTTAAATTCTTCAATAATATAGGATGCATAATACTCAAAATCCTTAACAACTTCCCTGCTTAACCAGCCATTATATTTTTCAACCAGTGCCCAGGGTAAATCATAATGGTAAAGAGTAACAATAGGTTCAATTCCATTTATGAGCAATTCATTAATTAAGTCTCTGTAAAATTGTATTCCCTCTTCGTTCAATTTTCCGATGCCATCCGGAAAGACCCGGCTCCAGGCAATAGAGAAACGATAAGCTTTAAATCCCATTTCCCTCATTAAGGCAATATCTTCTTTATAATGATGATAATGATCGCTTGCAATTTCTGCTGTTGCGAAGCCTCTTTTCTCATAATTATTTTTATTTATTATATCCTGCTGGGATGCCTTTTTCCCATATGAGAGCGCCGCTCCCTCTACCTGATATGCAGAGGTTGAGGCACCCCATAAAAAATTCTCCGGAAAGCTTTTCTTAAACATAATCGACCTCCATCTGCCCCTAATCTGAATTATTTCGCATTCACCTTTTTTATTACTACCTCAAATAAATCTATCAGCTTTTCGGACAATAAAACTTCAGAATTGATTGTCATCAGTGTATCTTGCGCATGAGCAAAGAGAAGGCATGGTTGATATGTTTTACCCCTTGTTTCATTCTGTATGACCTCAGTTTGAGATATATGTGCCAACCGAATGTACTCCTTTGCTTCCAGCATCTTTGCTTTCGCCTCACTAAAATTTTCTTCTTTGATATAGTCAAGTGCACTTGCTACAGCTGTCCTGGCATCTCCAGCATTTAAAATAATCTGCATAGCAACTGTTATCAACTCATTTTCCATTATATCTTCCATAAAAACTTCCTTCCTATGCCGTTAATCATTATGCCTTTTCCGGCATCTGATCCACTGCTTCGTTAATATTCTTCTCTTCCTTTAGACATTGTGATTCATATACTTTAAAAAATGGCAGCCACGTAATGAAGTATAATGCAAATAAAAGCACATAAAAAATAATTGACCTGAAATCCTGCGTAATCATTACGGATGAAATAGGTGCAGGAACCTGACCTACCTGAATCATTTTTCCAGGAATATTCAGCCATCCTAACTTCATAGCCACATAAATAATAGTTGGACCGGTAAAGGAATTAATCCACATAGGCAGCATCAGTATCGGATTAAATGCTATTGGTGTACCATATATAACCGGTTCATTAATATTAAAGATACTTGGTGCAATACATACCTTTCCTAAAGTCCTCATTTTTTTAGATTTAGAGAACAACATCTGCACTACTAAGGGTAAGGTGGCTCCCATACCGCCAAGAGTAATTAATGCAGCTGTAAAAACTGTTTCACTTGTCACTATATTAGTTGCAGCACCGCCTGCTGCGATCGCTGCGATATTTGCATTGATACCAGCCATAAATACTGGTGTTGATATAGCTCCGAATGCCCAGGAGGATATACCACAGGAGTATAAAATTGCAGGAGTCAGACACATAAAAATCATACCCGGATAAGTCTGTCCAAAAGAAGCAATCGGCTTAAACACCATATTAACAGCATTTACAACATCAAATCCGCCATTCGATACAACTATCATTATGATTAATAGGGTAACAAAAATGGGGACTATACTATTAATCCAGTTTGCTAAGAAACTTGGGATAGATGTGCTGTCTTCCAAGAATCCAAAGCGCGTCCACAAATTAAATATAAAGGCTACAAAAAGTCCCACAACGATTGCAACCATAATACCGCTAGGTCCAAATACTTCAAAATTCACATTCATGAAAGAATTCTCATCGAAAGTTGGATTCAGACACATTATTAAAGCCGAGAAGCCCAATAAACCTGCCGGGACCTGAAATTTATTCCGTTTCTTTAATTCCATCAAATTATATGGGATCAGGAAAGAAATAAATATTCCTATAAACTTAAAAGAATAACTTGCAATTGGATTTATATCCGGTAGTCCTGGTATATAATCCCTAAATACATTATAGAAATATACCAAAGATCCAACTAATATAAATGGTAATACTCTCATCATTGCCTGTGATACTGCTGCAACCCACGGATTTTCAACTAATTTATTCATAGCCGGTGCAAATGAATCTGTTAACCATTTCATAAAATTTTTCATACTAAGTCTCCTTCTCCAACTATTGTTATTACTTATTTAGATATTTCATAATATAATCCAATAATCCTTCCCCATCTAAGGTCCCATAAATGTCCTTCGGAATTACAATCACTTCCGTCCCATATTCAGAGCATAATTCTTTGAAGGTTTCATACCTTGACGCATAATGCGGCCCAATACACAAAATATCTGCCCCTTCTTTAACCACCGAAATCACGTTACTTTCTGCATGGGCAGTGACTGTGACATTCATTTTTCTCTTTTTGCTTGCTTTCTTCACGGCATTAGCAAGGAAACCGCTTGACATGCCTGCACCACAGCATAATATTATCTTGATATCGCTCATTTTCCACTCCTCCTTTCTCCTGTATTCCAATACATCTTGTTTACAATACTAATTATCACAAATAAAAAGAAAAGAATCAAATTACGATTTGCACTGCAGCATGCAATCTATAACTGATTCTTCTCTTCTTCAATCAACTGATAATTGATTTTAGAGTATTTTCAAATTCTTCATATGATTTACAATCTTTAAACAGCTCAATATTATTTTCCTCCGAAAATATGATAACCAGCGATTCATATAACTCTTTAAAAATGTTATTATCCAAATTATTAATAGCAATCATAAGAACTACATACACGAGCTGGTTTTCCCATCGTATTCCTTTATTGCAAATCATCACAGAAGCGCAGGTCTTATATGCATTCATTTCAACGGAATGAGGAATCGCCATCTTCCCAAATGAAGTACAGGCAGCTTTTTCTCTCATTAATACATTATCTTTATAATCTTTTCGTACGTATTCCTTCTCATACAGATTTTTTGTTAGTATATCGATTGCCTGCATTTTATCTAATGACGTATTACATACAAAGAATAATTCCTTCTCAAAATAATCATTAAAATGTCTCTTTAACATTTTGTTCTTTTTATTATTCTGAGAGTTTTCTATTTTTTCTTGTATTTCAAACTTATCCCTTGCGGTCATAAATGGCGAAATAACGGCAGTTTCACACTGTACAGACAGTTTTACACGCACAGACGATACAAGCAGGTCAAAATTCAGTCCTTCAAGTTGAAGAGAATCTCTAACAGATGCAATAATATTAATGTCATTACTAAAATTAATTAAAAGCTCATTATAAAGCCTGGATTCTATGTTCATATAGCTAGGGCACAATAGAACTACACTGACTTTTGAATTATTACTTTTCTGTCTCTCTATTTCTCCCCCAATATGCAAAGCAATAAATGCTACTTCATCCTGGCTGACAAGTATCTTGTGCCTTTTCTCCAGCTGCAAAGATACATATAGGGCTATATCAAACAATATTAAATGTTGTGATTGGATCGATTCCAACATGGGATTTTTTATATAGGTACTGTTTTCTGCTCTTAGTATAAGGTTTTTAAGATGCAGTGCAAAGGGAATTATAAAATTTTCCGTATTCAGATTGACAGCATATACCTGCTGTATCAGATAGATCAGCTCCTTCGCTTCCTCAACAATCTCATCTCCAACTAATTTGCTTACTTCCTGCATACCGTTCTTTATAACCAGATTTGTACTTGACTTGAATAAAATATAAATTTCACGCTTCTCTTCTTCATTGATCGTAATTCCGAACTGCTGCTCCAGTTTTTTGCACAGTTCTGACACGCATACGTTTTCTGCTTCATTGTCCTGAATTGTTCTTGCAACATAAGGAATTGTCTTTCCTTCCAATATCCGTTCTATGATAATAACTAAATGAAGCAACATATTTCTAAGAGCAAGATCATTAATGTAATAATCATTCTTTGAAAATATCTGTTTTACGAAAGGCAGCATGGAATCTATATCAATATTCTTAAAATTACTTTTTAAGATCTTTAAATCAATATAGTGATTATCTACCTCTTCATAAAGAATATGACTGAATAATTTTCTGATATTCTTTTCTGGTCCGCATAATTTAATTTGCTCTCGCTCTATTGTAAATTCGATGTTAAAACTTTTGAATCTCATATTCATTTTTTTGATATCGGCTTTCAGCGTTGAATCACTGATATATAATTCATCCGCTATAAGATAAAGATCCAGGCAGTTTGTATGCTGTAGGAAAAAGGCTTTGATCACATAGGTGGATCTTTCTTCATAGGTTTGGGGAATAACGATATTCTCCCTGGCAAGCAAATTCTTTGCAATTGGAACATTTAAAGTATATCCGTTTTTATTTGATATAATGGCTTTTCCATTTCCAATTTTATTGATCTGTGAAATATAAGTTTTTACGGAACGTATGGAAATGTTCAAAACATCGGCTAACTGTTGTGATGTTAGAACTTTCGCTTTATTTTCCATCATATAATTGATTAGTTCTACCTGCTTGCTTTGCATATAATCACCTCATTAGTTAAAGACACTGTAAACTTATAACAATAACAAATTATAAAAGTATCCTCTTACATGCCGTAAATTCTTATTTATTTTTTATCAAATCATGCTCCGTATTTCTATCATAACATACCCAAATTCCTTCATATAATTTTCACTCCATTGATTATATAAATTCCTTTCTATTATTAGGTTTGGAATTATTATAATGGCACCTAAAATTCAATACAAATATATATTTGCACTTACTGCGTGCAAATTTTGTCTAATCAAAAAACGGGAGCAGCCAAGCTGTTTTCTTTAAACGAACTGCTTCGCCAGGCTGTAGTTTCCCCTTTTTTGTGATTTTCTGCATTTATACTTAAAATATACACATTTTTTTTGCATTATCCACACAAAAACAGCCAACCACAAAATTGATTGGCGATAATCCAATCGATTCGTATTAAATTCAAGGAAAGCATTAAGAAAATTTTTGATAAGACGATATAATATATAGAAATTATTGGATGGATTTTTGTTAAGACCACGGAAGGTATCGTTAATGTAACATTAGCTATACCTTTTTTTGCGTTATTTTACTGCTCCATTCAAAAATCATAAATCAAAAGGGAGAAAGTGTATAATGAATGTAACAAAGCAATTATCGAACAATATTTCCGATATCCAGTCCACTGCTTCTTTCCTTACTCAAAAAGAACCAGTAAAAGAGAATTCCTGGGCAAGCCCTCTTTCTTTTGAGGACATCTTATCTGAAAACAGGAATAAGGACTCCGTAAACATTGATAAAACATCTGCTGCAGGCAAGTCCCCGGTATCCCCATCCAAAACATCACCCTATGGGGAGTTGTCGGATGATACGGGATTGATTCATTATAACGGTGTTACCTTTCAATGGGATGCCAATCGCAATACTTTATCTTTGGGCGACACCAGTGATGATTCCAAGATTTTAAAAATCCCTTTATCCATGGGCGGCACGTTAAAAGTAAATGTCAATAATATTGATGAACTGGCAAGAGCTATCGGGATGTTTAGTGCCCAGGACCAGAGGCGAATTCTGGATGCCTTAGCAACCTATGCAAGAATACAAAAGAAATTAAATGAATTTGATACCAATGTTAATGAAGTATATCAAAATCTGGCTGTTAAGAAATAGTTTTTCCGGATTTGTGCCAATTCCAAAGGCATAAATCCGGGCTTTTCATTTTTTGCTGCCTGTCTGACTGCTATTATCCCGCCTCATTATGATAAATATAGTGGCTGCAAACTTCCCAACGGCAGGATATTTGCTTTTATCTGCCAGGTTTTTACCGACACGAATCCAGCTAACACTTTAAAAAAGCTGCCCCGATAATACCGGCATCATTTCCCAGTTCTGCTATTACCAAATCTGTTTGCTTTTGTGAGGTACCGGAATATATCTGGCTAAAAACAGCTTTTTTTAAAGGCTCTAAAAACAGGCTGCCCGCCGCGCTGATACCTCCTCCAATACAGAGAATATCGGGCTGGAAGAGATTAATCATATTGGTAATTCCCACAGCAAGGTAATCAATATAATTCTTTACAACCAGACTTGCGGTAATATCCTTAAGGTGCGCCCCTTCAAAAATGATTTTCCCATCCACCTTGCTAATGTCTTCTCCGCATAATTTCCACAAAACACTGTTTTTATTCCGGTTCATCGCTTCCCTTGCCTGGTTTATTAAGGCGGTTGCAGATGCATATACTTCATAACATCCATTTCTTCCGCAATTGCAGGGAATCCCCCTGTAATCTATCACCATATGTCCAAACTCTGCCGCACTGTAATTGGTGCCTCTGTATATGGATCTATTTACAATAATACCTCCGCCCACACCGGTGCCTAAGGTGACGGCAATAAGGGATTCACAGTCTTTCCCTCTTCCTGCTCCTGCTATAAATTCTCCCCAGGCCGCAGCATTTCCGTCATTATCAAAAAATATCTCCTTATGAAATTTCTCTTCCAGTAACCTGGCAAATGGGACATGTGAAAAAGGCAGGTTATTGGCATATTCAATAAAGCCATTTTCCTTATTGGCCGTTCCGGGAACACCTATGCCGATGGATTGCACCTCATCCATGGAGAGAGCCTTTTCTTCCAGCAGCTGCAAAACCAGCTGTACAATATCAGATATGATTTCTTCCGAAGAACCTTTTTGATTAGTTGGAACGGAGCCTTTTGAAACAATTCCGCCGCTTTCGTCTAAAATACCCGCCGCAATATTGGTTCCGCCTAAGTCAATTCCTACTCTATATTTCATATTGCTCCCATCTGCGCACCTTACACGCTTTTTTCCTTAAAGTTCATTATAACTGAATTCTGTATTATTCCTCTGTTTCCCTTATACCAAAAATTCTTTTCTCATGGGATTAAATACATCCACTAGCATTCCATCCTCTAATGCAACTGTTCCATGGACACTGTTTGCCGGCATAAACAAACTGTCCCCTGCCTTAACGATTTTTTTCTCTCCGTCAATGGTAAATTCAAAACTTCCCTTTACAATATAGGTAATCTGAAGATGGGGATGGGAATGAGTATAGCCGCAGGCTCCTTTTTCAAAAGTAATCTCACACATCATCAATTCCTCTGTATAGGATAATATCTTTCTTTTCACTCCTGGTTCGCAATCTTTTGCGATTACCTCCTTATTATATATGACCATTTTCTTCTCCTGTCTGCGTATTAAACGCGCTTCTAAAATGAAAGACAACCCAGCCTTTTTTTCTTTCACCGGGTGATAATACGGTTAACCCTGACAACTCCTTTTCCCCTCGGCCATACAGGTTAATGGCATCTGTGGAGCAGGTCTGTGGCTCCACACAAAAAAACTTCTCCGACTGCGGAGTATATACAACCATATGGGAAAAAGAAGAATCCGCCTTTATATCAACTTTAAAATCAGGATATTCAATATTTGCCTTTTTCTCTCCCAATAAACCGGTATACACATCATCCAGGTCAAGCTTGTTTACTTGTTTCCCTTCGGTTAAGTCATACGGAGTATTGGCTGCAGGTACCAGCCTGCCTGTTGGCAGCATTTGTTTGTCACTTTCCATTACCATTCTTCCCGGAATACTGATTGTTTCGGAGCCTGACAGCCGGTTAAAAAAAGGATGAAGTCCAAATCCAAAAGGCATATTGCTGAAACCATCATTTATAACTTCGTAACTATAATGAAGCTCTTGTCCGGTTAAAGAAATCCTTATATTTAAGGTACACAAAAAAGGATACTCCGTAAACAAGGGATTTTTTTCTGTGATTTTTAAGCAACCCGTAATATAAGATTTTGTTTCCTCCTCACCGGTTTCTGTAACCAGGAAAGGAGCATTCCTTGCCATGCCATGCATTTTGGCCGGATATTCCTTCCCTTCGAAGGTGAATATGGAATTTTTCGTACGGTTTGGCGTAGGGAAAAGGATTGGAATACCATAGGTTTTACCGGCTTCCTGTCTCTCCTTTTGATAAGATACCACCTCCGTATTTTTATAGCATAAGCGGTATAAATTCATACCGTCCTCTGCATTGATCCAAATATTAAATACCTCATTTTCCAACCGGTAAATGTTTAAATCCTTTTCTTTTGTTATCATAATTTTCTCCCTGTTTTTATATACAGGCGTAAATACAGGCATTATCCGGTACCATTGCGGTATTGCCTAAGCACACCATATACGGCTTAATTCCTTATCTTTCTTTCAATTCCATTATATATACTGGGTTTGATCCTCCGCCTTTTCATACTTTAACACAAAATCTTTTTCGGCAGTTAATACCAGTGTATCTGCATGAAAAACCGGCTGAAAGGATAAGCAGAACTGATAGAAGCCTTCTAAATCCCCACATTCCCCGGTGTCGCTGCAAACACAAAAATAGGCAGCTTTTCTGTCGTAAATACGGTATTCCGCGTCAAATAACTGGTCGTTATAGGGTTCTTTTATACCGCTGCTCCAGATTCCAAGATATCCATCCCCTTTTTTTCCAATCAGCCAGTCATTTTCCTCTTTCATTTCCTCAAATCTGCAGCTTGCCCAATGGATATGGGTAAAATCAATAGGATGCTCCTCAGGAATCACGTAGATGGAGGCTATGGCCTGCTCAATCTGTTTGACTGCGGGCATGACCCCATTGCCAAACCAGTACCCCGGACGAAGAGAGCTTTCATCACAGGGGCCGCCGGGATGGTTGACAAATACCAGCGTATCCGGGCTTAGAGCGGCGCTCCACATATGCTGCTGATAACCGTAAACCCCCGGTTTAAAGCAGCTGGTACCATGAAACCTTTCATTTAAGGATTTAATGTATTCATGGGACCCTGTATCACTTTCCTGCAAAAAGCTTACATTCTCCCATCGTTTGAATCCTTCCTCTCTGGGCGACTGGACGGAAGTAAGTATATAATCTCTGGTTTTATTTAAACGAATCAAAGCATTGCCGGTCTTATACTCCGTTTTTACCGGGTTATCCATAAGAGGAACCATATGAAAAGGCAGCTGGTACTTACTGGTGGCATAAAAACCCAGCCAGCCTTCCCCATAGGAATAGGGGTTTTTAGGATTCAGCATATTGATTAAGGACTGCAATCCCTGCATAAAAGGATATATTACGTCCCTGTAAACCCTTCCCTGGGGAGAAATCACAGAGCCTTTAAAGGTATGGATGGATAACATATAAAAAATCTTATCAACAAGGGCCGCGGCACGTTTTGATATGGCATCCTCCGTAAAATCAATGACATTTAGTAAGGCAATAAAGGTAATACACATATAGATTCCGCTTAAAAATTCTTCAAATCCATACTTTTCAACATCCTCTATCCACTCTATCACTTTTCTGCGGTTTTGTTCATACAATTTCCTTCCGGTAAGCCCTGACCTGGTAAATATTTCGTCCGGGTACATTTCTCCGGCATTCATGGCACTGACATAAAACATCAGGGAATGGTTTTCACTCCAGAAACACATGGCATCGGACCCTTTTTCATCCATCCAGTATCTGAAATTTAACAGTACCTCCTTAGCCCGTTTCTGCAGTTCCGGGGATATTTCATAATTTTTTATATACCGTATGAATGAGCATACCAGAAAGTCGGCACAGTCCATACGGC
>JAEYPZ010000049.1:0-17164 GCA_023410275.1 Bacillota bacterium | reverse complement strand
TCCTCAATGGTTGAGTTTAAAAAATCCGTTCTTCCGCCCATAAAACCGTTGGCTAAATCTGCTCCCTGTAATATGACCGGACTTCTTAACATTTCATGAACCTCAATTGCTGCTTTAATCTGGGATACTGCATTTACATTGAAGGCGCCTTGTGCAAACTGATATTTGTCGGTTGCCTCTAAGAGAGGTCTTAATGGTATAATTGGCATGATTTTTTCCCCTTTCGACTGTACACTCTGATCTTTATCAAATTATAGTTGATTAAAAATTCCATTTCTACAACTCATTAGTCAAACGTTTTCGTAAATCTTTTCCGAAACTGTAATGATCGATCTATTCTGCCGGAACCAGATATTCTTTAATCTTCTGATAATCTTCTCCGTTATAGCAGACGATCTCATAGGATTCTATTTCAGGATTACTGAATACTCTGGTAAGACCGATAAACTGAGTCAGCTTTGATGCCAGGTTCAGTACATCCTTATCATCAGTAATCAGTTCCACTCTTCCCTGGCAGGTTGCCAGCGCTCTGAAAAAAGCATCGATGTCTTTAATCTGTTTTACTCTCATTGTTATTTCCTCCCTGGTTTTATGACTTATTGTTCATTCAGCCGTTTTCTCATCAGTACTGCCCATGGTGTGGGCTGAAATGGCTTCTTGCTTTTAACCGGATTATCTAGTTCCTTAAGACCAGACGGAATCCATCTTTCATCTGGGTTATCATAATCGCATTTCATCAGAATGCGAAGCTGCTTAATCACCCAGTTTTCGTGTTCCATCACCTGATCATAACTTTTATAGGAATCAGCCTTTTGCCTGAGTTTTTCTGCAATCTCAGGAAACCGGGCGATTACATTATGCTCTTCATTTAAATCCTGTTCTAAATCATAGAGCACGTCATCCTCTGGAAATCCTGAATAAGTAATATACTTCCACTGCTGATAACGAACCAGCCTTCCAAGGGAGGTCTCACCATTGCTTATATATGTATACAGTTCACTGACTACCATTCGGTCTTCATCCTGGCTGTTGTCCATGATCTGGGCAGAAATATCTTTTCCATCCCCTTCTAAAATCTCCGCTCCGGTCAATCCGCAGATGGTAGGACCCATATCCAAAAGGCTGGTGGGACTGTCAATCCTTCCCCCGGCTGGAATATTACTACCCTGAATTAAGAACGGAATGTGGGCTGATGGTTCATAAAATACCTGCTTGCCGTAATATCCATGTGTGCCATTCATATCACCATGATCGGAAACATAAATAAATATCCCCTCATGACCAGTCCGTTCTAAATATTGTTTAAATGCCTCATATACTGTTCCGATATGACGGTCCTGCTGCTCAACCAGACCGTAATAAGCCGCACGTGCTGCTCTGGCCACTTCCGGATCTGCCTCTGTAAACTTACCATCAAGAGCGGGATGCCCCTCATAGGTCTCTGAAACATCCTCCAGGCTGACTTTGTCATAATAATAATCATAGAGTTCTTCCGGAGCCACATAAGGGAAATGAGGTCCATAGGTTCCTACTGTAATAAACTGGGGTCTTTCATGTTCCCTGCTTAAGTAATCCAGTGCTTCGCCAACAACATAGCGGTCATATGCAAGAACTGGAGAATCCCCGCCGCCTATATAGTAAAGTGAGCTGTTCTCATCAAACCCCGTTACTTTTGATTTGTTTTCCAACTCCTCTTTTGTTTTTGGAGCATTGTTGTGAAATACGGGAGTCCTCTCCTTTGCAATGCGCTTCGCATAACCATGACGCTGATCTGGTCCGACAAAATGCATACGGCCGCAAAGCACCGTTTCATAACCGGATGCTGTCAGGCTGTGTAAAAAGGTAGCGCTGTCCGAATGAATGGAGTTAAAATTAAACAAAACACCGTTATTACTGGGAAGCTGTCCTGAAATCATGGAGGCCCGGGCTGGTACACACAGCGGACATGCCGTATATGCATTGGTAAGCGCTGTCCCTTCTCTAGCTATGCGATCCAGGTTTGGGGTTCTTACTATATTGTTTCCGGCATACCCCTGCAGGTTGTAGGAATGCTGATCTGACATGTAAAGTAAAACGTCCATCATAACCTTATTTTTCCTTCCGTTCTATTTTTTAATTAATTTAATTTATTATATCATTACAACGAAATAATTTCAATATCTACTGTCAACAAATATCTACTAAAACTTGTATTTTCTTAATTATTCTGCTATTATGAATATTAAATCATTTAATTATTGCAACACTGTTATCCTCATTTAAATAAATAAGAAAAAATATTTGATACATATACAGAAAGGATTCAAAAAACATGCAGATTGCCAATGGAAATAATTTATCAAGAGTTAAGGTCACGAATCAGTCCGCGATTCGCCAGATGATTTATCACGATGGTCCCATTTCCAGAATTGAAATATCAGAAAAGCTGTCACTTACCCTTCCCACAATCACCACCACTGTGAATTTTCTACTTTCCAAAGGACTTATTAAAGAGGTGGAAAACACAAAAGCTTCCGGAAAAACCCTTGGGCGAAAGGCATCTCTTATTGATATTTCGGACGACGGGGGATATTTTATTGGAATTGAAACACGGGGTACTATGCGCCGTGCCTGCATCACCGATTACCGTGGCAAACTGATAAAATCCATTGCAGATGATACGGCCTACAGTGATTATGATGAAATCATGACAGAAACTTCGGAACTGGTGAAAAAGCTGCTTAGATCCAGTAAAATTCCAAAGTCAAAGATCGCTGGTATTGGTCTTTGCATTCCGGGACTTGTGGACCGCAACAAGGGAAAGCTCATTGTCCTTCCAGGCTATGAATGGAAAAATAAAGATTTAAAAGGCGATTTAGCCAGGCTGCTTAACTATGACGGACCTGTCTCAATCGAAAACAATGCCTCTGCAAGAGCCTATGGTTCTTATTTATTTGATCATGAACGAATGGACCACTATCACTCCTTTGCATACTTTATGGTTTCAACAGGTATTGCCTGTCCTTTGATGTATACTCATGATCGTTTTCGGGAATCTATCATCGGCCAGGGTGAGGTGGGTCATATGGTGGTTGACTCTCACGGTCCTCTTTGCAGATGCGGAAACCACGGCTGCCTTGAGGCATTTTCAAGTGAACGGGCGATTATTTCCAATTGCATCAGCGAACTGAATAGCGGCAAGGCGGATATTCTTCGCGGCATATGCGCCAATCCCGAGTCTCCAACCATATATGAGATCATTAAAGCCCAGTCTGAAGGAGACCAGAGTGTGAATGAGATCCTGGAAGATGCGGTCTATCACATGGGAATTGGAATTGCAAATATAGATAACTTCGTAAGACCCAAATGTATTCTGATTGACGGTTACATCTTCCAGAATCAGAAGAACAAAGATCAGCTTATGGATGTCATCCATCGGAATTTATATACAGCCACTGATATTGATACCAACTTTATGTTTGTTGAGCCCGACACTTATAGCGGCGCTTTAGGCGCTGCTGCTGCTGCGGTACAAAATGATTTAAAAACTTTCATCGAATAACTTCATGAGAGCATTCTCGCAGAAGAATTTTTTTAATATTCAATGCAAATAATACAATTGCAATACTAATCGACAAAAAATCAGAGACTGGCTCTGCCAGAAACACAGCAAACAGCTTATCATCAAAAAACATGGGTAAAAGATAAATCAGGGGAATAAGCAAAATAAGTTTTCTTAAACATGCAATAATCAGTGACAGTTTCGCCTGACCAAGAGCATTAAATATCCTCTGAATTGCTATTAAGATTCCAAATATACCGGAAACTGCAAAATAAACATGGATTGCTTCCACAGATATGGTTATTAATTCCTGAGAACTGTTATTGAATATTTTTACAAAAGATTCAGAGAAACAATAGATCAAAATCCAAAAGATAAATGTATAACCAAAATCTAATAAAAACAGCAACTGACATGTTTTCCGAACCCGTTTTACTTTACCCGCCCCATAATTAAAGCTTATAACAGGTTGTGCACCCTGTGCAATCCCTTGAGCGGGAAGCGTCTGAAATTGCATAAGACTTGCGATAATCGTCATTGCACCAACTGCCAGATCACCTCCATACTTTGCAAGTGATATATTAAATACAATACTCAAAGCGCTTTCCGTAGCTGTCATAATAAAAGTAGAAAAGCCCAAAGATAATACCGGTATTATTAAAGCTGGCCTGATTATCAGGCATTTAGATCTTATTTTTAGATTTGTCTTACACGAAATCAGAATATGTAATACCCATAATGCTGATACCATTTGTGAGATAACAGTTGCTACAGCTGCCCCCACAACACCCATTTTAAATACAAAGATAAAAAGCGGATCCAATAGAATATTTAAAATTGCACCAATCATAACGGTCGCCATACCCAGCCCTGAATAGCCCTGGGTGATGATGAGAGCATTTAATCCCATTGCAAGCATAACAAAAATAGTTCCCAGGATATAAACACGCAAATAGGGAAGAGCATATGTCAGGCTGTTATCACTTGCCCCAAATATCCGTAAAACTGGCTCCAATGATATTTCTAAAATAATTGTTAATAACAGTGATAAAATGATTAAAATCGTAACACAATTTCCAAGAACCTCTTCCGCAGCCTCCTGCTGCCCTTTTCCCATAAATATAGCAATTCTGGGTGCACCTCCCTGGCCAATCATACCTGCAAAAGCTGAAATAATCATAATGACTGGAAAGCACAATCCCAGACCGGTTAAAGCGATGTCTCCTGTTTCGGGCATGTGTCCGATATAAATTCTGTCAACCACATTGTATAACATACTGACCAGCTGCGCTATGACAGAAGGTATTGCAAGCTTCAAGAGTAACTTTCCTACTCTTTCTTCTCCTAGATTTATACTATTATCCATTTTTCTACCTTTCGTACCACTAATATGAGCAAATAGAACTGCATAATTCTGTTATGCAGTTCTACCTCATGAAATTAATTATACTTTTTTACTCATCAGTTCCTGCCGTCATTTGCGCCATGATATAGGCCAGCCCCTTCCCATCCCGGATCATATCCCACACTTTTTTTTCAAGATGCGGCGGACAATGCTGCTTTAATTTTGCCCACATCATTCGATCGCTCAGACGCCTGTCACAATCCCTTGGAACTATATCGCAGGTCTGTTGATACCAATCCAGAAGACGAAGCTTCAGTTCCATTGCTTTTGCTTCATGTACTGATTCACCATAAACATTATTTTCTTCCAGAGGATCAGACTGAAGGTCATAAAATTCATGGCGACCGTTTGACCGGTGAACATATTTGTAAAAATGATCCCGTATCATGGTTCCTTTACAATGGGCATCTGAGTCCAGCTGGGCTGTCTGCCTTGGCCAGTACATGCTGGTTTTTGGAATTACGCCGGAACTGCCGGCTGCCGGATGGTATTCATCCGCCTGTGATTCCCATGGCATTCTGCCGCCCTCACAAAAAACGGTATCACGCAGCTGTACACTCCGGTCCATGAGAACAGGCTTAAGAGACCTTCCAAAGTGATCATGATCAGGGGCTGTATTGGTATAATCCATCACAGTTGCATAAAAATCCACCAGTTCTACCAGAGAATCAGAAATTCCAGCATCAACCTGCTCTCCCATAGGCGGTTTTATCAGCAGCGGAACCTTAGTGAGACAATCTTCAAACGTATTCTGGGATTTTTCCGGCAAATCAAAGTCACCGGCATAATCACCGTGATCGCTGAGGAAAAAGATAGCGCAATCATCATAGATTCCAGCTTCTTTCAGTGCATCGCATAAGCGTCTGAACTGTTCATCCACCTTCATGCACATCCCTAAGTAACAGGCACGCAGCTCATCCCAGTCCTGCTCCGTATAGGAATCCATGGCCATGAGATTTTTAAGGGCTGTCTCCATTTCCGGCTTATCTCTTCCTGCTGCAGCACGTCTGGGCAGCAGGCTACGGTCAATGGCTGAAAAATAGGGTTCTTCCACTGCATAAGGGGTATGGGGATACATTAAGCCAAGAAACATACACAGAGGCTGGTCATTGACCCGGTGAAATATCCGGTCAATGGCTGCATCCACCACTCCGTCATCATTGGAATAATGAATTCCGTTCTCATCTGTCAGCAGCCTGCCTTCGTAATGAGAGTAATAGTTCTTATCTCCCATCCGCCCCCGAAAATCTTTCTTTTCCGGACCCGGCGGCTTGGGACATTCCTCCCCATAATAGATCTCAGTTGCATGCTCTTCCATCAGACCTGGTACCTGTCCTGCAATTAAATCATTCCGGGTGTTCATCCAGACATAATAACCTGCATCTTTCAATTGGGAAAACATGCTTGATTCGTGGCTACGCAGCAAATGCTGCATGGTACGATGTCCGTTTACGTGGGGGTAGAGACCGGTAAAAAAGCTGCACCGGCTGGGAACACATACCGTATTCTGACAGAAGGCATTACGAAACGATACAGCTTCCGACCTGGCAAATTCATCTAAGAACGGAGTCCTGGCTGCCTTATTCTGCCCCAGATGAGCCAGGCAGTCAGAACGCATTTCATCGGGATTGAAGATAATAATATGAGGTCTTTTCTCCATAAGTTTTATTCCTTCTTAACTAACGAACTTCTGTATGGCATACATAAGAGCGTCTGCCCATCATATCTGCGGGTTTTCCAGTCAGTAGCACACGGCTGTTTAACGTAAGATTTACTGAACTTGTGCCCACCATAAGGTGCATATTTCCCGGCTCAACCACAAACTCCATAGATTCATTGTAATATCCCAATTGTGCCATATCCAGATGGAATACAACCTGTTTTACCTCTCCTGGCTTCAGGGACACACGGAGGAATCCGGAAAGCTGCTTGCTTGGACGTGTTACATGAGCCTCAGTAAAACTGGTATAAAGCTGTACCACTTCATCGCCGGCAACATCACCGGTATTTTTTACATTACAGCTGATTTCCAGTTTTCCGTCTGTGGGAATTTCAGCCGCAGATAATTCCAGATCAGAAAGCTTAAATGTGGTATAGCTGAGACCATGTCCAAAACAGTAAAGGGGATCGGCAGGACCATCCACATAACCGCCGGAAAAGATGGAAGAAGCGGTGATATCTCCTCCACTGTTATAACCGGACCCGATGCGGTGGTTATAGTAGATGGGGATTTGTCCCGTTGATCTGGGCACAGTCATTGTCATCTTTCCTCCGGGATTTGTTGTTCCATCTAATACATCGGCAATAACCTTACCAGCAAACGGTCCGGGCATAAATGCCTGCAGGATTGCTCCGCAGTTTTCCTGTGCCCAGTTAACAGCAAATACACCTGGTCCATAAAGCACCAGAACTACTGGTTTGCCTGTTGCTGCAACTGCTTCCAGAAGTTTCTGCTGAACACCTGGCAGATCAAGGAACTGACGGTCTTTCCCCTCACCTCCGGTTACATTGACCCAGCCTGAATTTCCGCCGCATGCCATTACAATCACATCGGACTCTCTGGCTGCTTCCACTGCTTCGGCAAAACCATCTGTCTCTTCACCGATAATGCTGCAGCCCTGTGCATAGGATACTGTGAAGCGCTCTGTAAGAACTTCTTTTAAACTGCGTGTTCCTGTTCTTCTTAAGGCTGATTCCATATCGTTCATGGCGTCCTGTTCTTCCTTTGAGAACATATCAAACATGACTGCAAAAGGTCCTTTGTATTTCTTATCACTGCTCTGTGCTTTTTCCTGCTCATCAGCCAGACCGTTAAAACCAGTTGACTGACCGCTGGCACCTGCCTTCATCATTTCCACATAAGCAGGATAGGTATAACCGCTCACCGGATACCGCAGTGAATCCCCATGGGGGCCAATAAGGGCCACCTTTGTTCCTTTTTTAAGAGGGAGTACACCGTCATTTTTTAACAGAACCATTGATTTAGCGGCAATTTCTTCACTCAGTTCATTCTTTGAATCATTGCATAATGCCATTGTAACCTTCTCTTCTTCGCAATATGGATTCTCAAACAGACCGTGTTTGAATTTTACGGTAAGCACTCGGCGTACAGATGCATCAATACATTCTTCACTGAGTTCGCCAGAGCGTACATACGATGGCAGCTGACGGAAAGCTGCTCCTACAGGGATCTCTGTGTCCGTACCCGCTTTTTTCGCCAGATATCCTGCCTCTTCATAGGTTTTTGCAACCTTGAAGTATTGGTAGGTTTTCAGTACTGCCGCACCGTCAGAGGTTAAAACTCCATCAAAGCCCATGGTCTTACGAAGCAGATTTTCAATAATATCCTTGTTAACAATCACAGGAAGCCCATCGATCTCTCCATAATTCGCCATCATGGCATCCAGTCCTGCCAGCTTATCCGCTGCCTCAAAAGGTGTTGCAAATATCTCATAAAGCTCCCGTTTTCCCATCCGGCATGCTGAAGTATTTAAACCGCCCTGTGTTGAGGAATATCCCAGGAAATGCTTTGCGATACAGCTGACACCCTGCTCCTGCATACCTTTTACATAATGAACGCCGAACTGACTGGTCAGATAAGGATCTTCTCCAAAGGTTTCATAAGTTCTTCCCCACCTGGGATCCTGAACGATATCGATTACCGGGCTCATGGCGGAGGTAATTCCCACACTGCGGCTCTCCTGTCCGATAATCTCACTCATCTTACTGGCAAGCTCCGGTTCCCAGGTACAGCCCATATTGATCATCGCCGGGAAAAGGGTGCCGCCTGCTGCAGGATAACCGCAAAGATTCTCTGCCTGTAACGCAACCGGTATTCCCAGTCTGGTCTCTTCCACAAAATAACGCTGAATCTGGTTGCTGATTCTGGAAATCTGCTCCGGGCTTACCAGACCGACAATAGAATACTGAGTAAAACGTCCATGACCGTCAGGGAACTTCTCTTTTAAAAGCTCTGTATTTACTTTTCCATCTTCAATAAATGAAGCCGGTAAATCACCGCATAACTGGGCAACCTTCTCTTCAAGAGTCATTCTGGAAAGAAGATCCTCCACTCTCGCTTCTATCGGTTGATGTGGGTCCTTGTACAATTCCATATCAAATACCTCCATTTATTTTTATTTTTTCTTATCTCTTGTAATTTGACACAATACGTTTCATTAGTTATAATGGTATTAATTATTTAAATTTTTTAATTTAAGGAGAGGACTATTACCA
The DNA here is from genome assembly GCA_023410275.1 of Bacillota bacterium. Taxonomy (GTDB): domain Bacteria; phylum Bacillota; class Clostridia; order Lachnospirales; family Lachnospiraceae; genus Anaerocolumna. Next base: position 7,982 of record JAEYPZ010000049.1, on the reverse strand, counting down.
TATGAAAAAAACATACCTTGTCGATACCTTTAAGGCCGCAGTAAGCATTGCCACCGTCCTGTTTTCCCTTATGATTGTTATCAGCCTGATCATCCTTCATCGTCTGGGGTCAGCTGCAGTATTTTTTCTGATCGGACTTCTCTTTGTAAAGCCAATGCTCACCTACTCCGCTTCTGTTTGTGTGGACCAGACAGGCGTTCGCTCCTTTCTCCCCTGGAAAACGCTTCAGGCTTACACCTGGGATGAAGTTGGGGAAGTGGGTGTGGCAGGAACGAAGCTGTTTACAAGAAAAGATTCCAAGAATACCGGATCTCTTTATATTTACGTTTCAAAAACAGTTTTAACAGACGAAGACCGGTTTGACATGATGCTTCACTGGCCGCCAAAGGACCTGATTTATCTCACCTATTCCAAACAGCGCTTAGATGAAATACAGATGCGGTTCAGTAATAAGATCCAGACCTATAATGCAGGCGACCTTCATTTCTGATCCTGCCAGAAAGACTCCAAAAACACGGATTCTTCCTTAGCGTTTTTGGAGTCTTTTTCCTTAATTATACGAGGAACTTATTTCCTGCAGGCGGCAGCATGTCACGAAATGTCCAGGGGATACTTCTTCCTGTTTCTGCTGTTTTAAGCACTCCTCTTTCGCATAGGGACAGCGGGCCGCAAAGCGGCAGCCTGGTTTTGGATTGACCGGCGATGTGATTTCACCGCGCAGAATCTCACGCTTATTGGGTTTATCAATATCTGTGGAAGGGATTGCAGAAAGCAATGCTCTTGTATAAGGATGAAGGGGGTTTTGAAACAGTTCTTTTGAAGAGCATTTTTCAACAACCTGTCCTAAGTACATAACACAAATATCATCGGAAATATGGCGTACTACTGACATGTCATGAGTAACGAACATATAGGTCAGCCCCTTTTCCTTCTGGAGCTTCTTTAAAAGATTGAGTACCTGTGCCTGGATTGATACATCAAGAGCGGATACCGGCTCATCACACACCACAAACTCAGGCTCTAATGCAAGTGCACGGGCAATTCCCACACGCTGTCTGCGTCCCCCATCAAGTTCATGGGGATATGCTTTTCTCAACCGTTCATCTATACCAACCAGATCCATTAATTCCTGTGTTTTCTGATCAATCTGGCTTTTAGTAAAACGCCTTGATACAATCAGGGGTTCCCGGATGGTACTGTCTATAGTTTTACGTGGATCAAGAGAGGAGTATGGATCCTGAAAAATAATCTGCATCTTTTCACGGGCCTGTCGTAAATCCTTCCCCTTTAAGTTAGTGACATCTTTTCCGTTTAATAAAATCTGTCCTTCCGTACTTTCATGGAGATGGATAATGGTTCTTCCCAGGGTGGATTTTCCGCAGCCTGACTCTCCTACAACGCCCAGAGTACGTCCTTTTTCAATGGTAAAGGTGACGTCATCAACAGCGTGAAGCATACCGCGGGGAGTTGTAAAATATTTTTTTAAATTCTTTACTTCAATAACCGGATTCATTTATTCCTCCCCCTTCATAACGGCTTCAATGCGGCAGCAGCGGCAGTCGTGTCCATCCTGAGTTTTGTTCATGCCGATTGGTTCCTTCCGGCATGCATCTGTTGCAAATTTGCATCTTGGTGCAAAGGAGCAGCCCTGAGGCAGGTTGGTTGGATCCGGCGGCAGTCCGTCAATGGGGTGCAGCCATTCCTCATCCTCATTCATGTCAGGAATTGCGCCGAACAGACCGATGGTATATGGATGGGAGGGGTGTTTAAAAATCTGCTGCTTTGTTCCATATTCAATAATGCTTCCTGCATAGATGACTGCCACAGTATCGCATACCTGTGCGACAACCCCCATATCATGGGTAATTAACAGCATGGCTGTGTTATATTTGTTTCTTAACTCTGCGATCAGATCAAGCACCTGAGCCTGTATGGTCACATCGAGAGCCGTCGTCGGTTCATCTGCCAGCAAAAGGTCGGGATTGCATGCCAGAGCGATGGCAATGACAACTCTCTGCTTCATACCGCCGGAAAACTGGTGTGGATATGAATAATAACGCTCTGCAGGAATGCCTACTATTTCAAGCATTTCCTTTGCCCGTTTTTCATGTTCTGCCCGATTGTTGCTGTCACTGTGCAGACTCACTACCTCTGCGATCTGATCACCGACACGAAGAACCGGGTTTAACGCTGTCATAGGATCCTGAAATATCATGGAAACTTTATTTCCACGGATCTTTCTCATGTCAGTTTCTGATAATTTCAAGAGATTTTCCCCTTCCAGGTAAATCTCACCATTTGCAATGTGACTGCCAACATCGGGTAAAATTCTGAGGATTGATTTTGCAATGGTAGTTTTCCCTGCACCGGTCTCACCAACCAGTCCCAGGGTTTTTCCCCTTTCAAGCTGAAGGCTTACGTCGTTTACGGCATGGACAATCTGACCATCCGATTTGTATTCCACCTTTAAGTCCTTTATAGAAAGGAACGGCATATCTGTATTGATTTCTTTCTGATGCACAGCTGTTCCTCCTTCCTTAATTCTTCAATTTGGGATCGAGAGCATCTCTTAAGCCGTCTCCCAGTAAATTCAATGCAAGAACCGTCACTGCTATCGCAAGCCCTGGGAAATAAACCAGATGAGGAGCCTGACGAATAAACTGGCGGGCTGCTGATAACATGGCACCCCATTCAGGAATAGGAGGCTGAACACCAAGACCGATAAAGCTTAAACCAGCGGCCATGGTTATGGTCTGCGCCACTCCCATGGTGGCAGATACAATCATGGGTGAAATACAGTTGGGAAGCAGATGACTTGTAATAATACGGAATTTGCTGCAGTTAATGGACTGTGCGGCTTCAATGTATTCGTTTTCCCTTTCCTTCAGCATCTGGGCACGCAGCATTCTGGCCATACCGGAAATACTTCCTATGGATAATGCGACGATTGTATTAAAATAACCAGGTCCCAGTACGGCAGAAATAACGATCATTAAAAGCATTCCTGGAATTGCCTGAATAATATCCAAAAAACGCATGATGAGATTGTCCACCTGTCCGCCGAAAAATCCGGCAATTGCACCAATAGTACAACCAATAACGGAACCAATGGCAACCGCTATAATACCGATGGAAATGGAATACCTTGCGCCAAAAAGCACACGGCTGAATATATCTCTTCCCATATCATCGCATCCAAAGGGATGGGAAAAGGATGGTGTGGCAAACATATTTGCCATGTCCATAAAGGAATAATCATAAGGTATAATGTAAGGTGCCAGAATTGCCAGGATAATTTCAGTTGAAAGAATTAAAAGGCCAAGCATTGCCGCTTTATTCTTACTCATCTGTCTCATAACAGCAGTAAAACCACCCTGATTCTTGGCATGTCCGGTCGTCTTAGGCATTTGCTTTCACCTTCCTTTTCTTTCTGCCTGATGCATACTGCGCTTTGATACGCGGATCTACCAGTGCATAAAGCAAATCTACAACAAGCATACAGAAGCTGAATGTGATTGCAAGGAAAATGGAGCCGCCCTGCACGATGGGATAATCACGGCTGTTTACAGCACCGATAATATAGGTTCCCATACCCGGAATAGCAAAGATTGTTTCAATGATCATCGCTCCCCCAAGGAAATGGCCAAACATGGTTCCCATAACAGTTATAATAGGGATTAAACTGTTTTTTAAGGCATGTTTCATAATTACATCCCGTTCCGGCACCCCTTTTGAACGGGCAGTTGTGATATAATCGGCACGGATTACATCTAGCATGGCAGACCGGGTTTGTCTGGCGCAGCTTGCAAGACCTCCTGTACTTCCGGAAATTGCAGGCAGTATGTAAAATTTAATTCCAGCCAGCCCGGTTCCGATTCCCAAAGCTGGGAGCCAGTTGAGTTTTACAGAAAACTGTAAAACCAGCAGCAACGCAAGCCAGAAATTGGGGATTGCCACACCAATCAGTGCAAGCACCATACACAGGGAATCCTGCCATTTATTCTGCTTGATTGCAGCTATCACGCCCAATGGAATACCAATACCAACGGATATTAATAAGGTAGTAATAGTCAGCATCAATGTTCTTGGAAGACGTTCCTTAATAGAACTGGTAATATCCACATTGGTAAGCCAGGATTTTCCAAGGTCAAAATGGATAAAAACATCACTCATATACCGGCCGAGGCGAAGCACAATCGGATCATCCAGTCCCAGTTCCAGACGTTTCGCAGCAAGTTCTGTTTCCGTCGCAGAAGGTCCAAGGATAATTTCCTCCGGCTTTCCCGGGCAGAAGGTCATCATAATAAAAACCAGAATTGCAACTCCCAGAACAATCGGTATCATCCAGATCAATCGTTTCAATACATATTTTAACATATATTATTCTCCATTGAAGCTGACTGGTGCGCAGCCTTGTTGTGCTTCTCTGCGCACCTCAGCTTAGAATTAGTATAAAACTGTTCTGCTTCTGATATTTTTAATAATTGGTAAATGTACTGGATGCCGGAGCAATATAACCCTGGTACTCAAGTACTTCTTTCTCTAAACCTGCATCTTTTCTTATTACTACAATCGTCTGGGGATTAAACATTCCATACGCAATTGCATTATCCTTGATATACTTATGAACCGCGTCAATGTTTTCCTCTGTATAGCCGCTTGGTGTCCAGGTCTTATATAAAAGTTCTGCCAGAGTATTGTCATGACGGCTTGTTGCATCTCCTGTTTTATAAGCAGCAGGGTCATACCGGATAGACCAGTGGTCACTTAAGAATGTTCCACCGATTGTATTAAGTACAATGTCATACTGTGTACCATCCAGACGGATAGAAGTAAATAACGCCATATCAACAATCTTTAATTCAACCTTGATGCCGATTGCCATTAAGTAGCTCTGAAGCATTTGCGCCATTCTCTGGGATAACGTATTGCTGGTTGTAAGGATGCTGATTGATTCACCGTTATAGCCAGAATCTGCAAGCAGCTGTTTTGCCTTGTCAACATTGTAATTGTAATAGTCTTCTTCCATCCACTTCTGGTTAAATCCATTAAACATCGGAGGGCATACATCATACATTGGTGTACCATAGCCCTGAAGAAGACCAGCAATCAGACCATTTTCATCAATGCTGTAGCAGATTGCCTGACGCAGTTTCACATTATTTGCAACTACACTGCTGTCTGCGCCGGAGAAAAACATCTGATATCCCTGAGAACCATCTGCCAGTTCAACTGTGTAATCCTTATTATCTGCAAACTGTTTTACAGAAGAAGGATCAAGATTCATTACCATGTCTACAATCCCGGTTTCCAGAGCAATTGCCATCTGGGAAGATTCTGTAATACAGTGGTAGCTGAGCTTCTTAACAGAGGGACGTACACATTTTGGCATATTTGCTTCATCCTGCCAGTAATCGCTTCTCTTTTCAAAAGACAGTTTGGAATTTGCTGTATATTCCGTAATCATGTAAGGTGATGTGGAAACCAGTGATGCACCGAATTCATCAGAGCTGGCTTCAAAAGCTTTTTTAGAGATTGCGTATGTATCTCTTAAAAGAGATTCAAATGTACCCACAATATTGGATTTCATCTTAACTGTCAATGTATAGTCGCCAGTCTGTTCCACACTTTCAACCTTTGCAAATACAGGCTTTAATGCCCGTTTCATGGACTCCTGCATAAACCAGACAATATCAGATGCATCGATTTTATTTCCTGCGGAATCGCTTACTCTGTCCCAGATTTCAATATTATATGTAAATCCGTCATCATCTGTCTTCCATGATTTTGCAATCAGCGGCTCCATTTCCCGGATCTCATTTACAACTGCCAGAGATTCATACAACTGAGTCATAAACGGAGCATTTCTTAATGTATTGCCTCTGAAAGGTGTTAAACTTTCCACCATCTGGTTATAACCAATATCCAATACACCATCGCCGCCTGTGGCTGCTGCCTGAGTACCCCCAGTGCCTGCTGTTGTACTTTCAGCTGCAGCGCTGCTGCCTGCACTGCTTTCAGACGTTTCTGACTTAGATCCGCCGCAGCCTGCCAGCGTAGAAGCTGTCATTACCACAGCCAGGGCAAGCGAACAAATTTTCTTAAAACCTTTTTTCATAAAAAATTCCTCCTTCTCTGATGCCTTATTATTTCAAGTGTTTTTCATGCACCTGATATTAAAAAGAGATACCACAGGCATTTCTGTCACCGACAGCTGCCCCCTAACCGTTTGCCTGAATCTTATTTTCATTTTTTCCCAGTGCCTGAAACATATACTGTTTATACGCTTCCACACCTGGCTGGTCAAACGGGTTAACCCCAAGAATCTTTGCTGACAAATAACATACAAACTCGAAGAAATAAAACAGCTGGCCAAAGGTTTCCTCATCAACAGCAGGAACACTTATTTTCATACACGGAAACTTTTTACTGTGTGCTGTAATTGTTGCCTCAAATGCTGCCCGGTTTATTTCATCAAAATCCTTACCGTCTAAATAATCAAACAAATCATCCACATTATCATTGTGCAGAACATAAGATGACCCTGTATCCTGAACTTCCAGGAACGTTTCAAAAATCACATTGGAACCATCCTGTAAAAACTGGCCGATGGAATGCAAATCTTCAGAAAAGTTTCCAAACAGTGGATATAAGCCTTTGTTGTCTTTTCCTTCACTTTCCCCGAACAGCTGCATCCACCACTTTGCAAAGCGGAAATACCGCGGTTCGAAGTAAGAAAGCATCTCCATGCTGAACCCCTTTTGATAGAGCAGATTTCTTATGACCGCATATTCCAGAGCCATACTTTCAGAGGCGCTTTCCTTAAGAAGGCGCTGACGCATGAGCTGCGCGCCTTTGGCAATTGCACCAATATCAATTCCTGCCACAGCCATGGGGAATAGTCCTACCGGAGAAAGAGCGGTAAAGCGCCCTCCGATGTTAGCCGGAAACGGAAGGAAGTGAAATCCGTTCACCTTACACAGCTTTTCTAAATGGCTTCCCTCTGAACCAGTACAGATCACCCGTTTTACATATTCTTCACCGTATTCTTTTTTCATGAAACTGCGCAGAGCACGGAATCCGATGCCAGGTTCCAGTGTTTCGAAATTTTTTGCAATTACGTTTATGTATACACTCTTTCCTTTTAATTCCTGCAATACGCTTCGGATGCTGTCTGCGGAAATGCTGTTCCCTGCCCATACAATGGTGACCGGGCCTGTCTCTCCTATTGCCTCCACCACGGCACGCGCTGCCTGATTGGATCCGCCAATGCCAATGACTACGAATGCATCTGCATTCTTCCTGACATCTGCTGCTAATTTCTGGTAATACGTGATCCACTTTTCTCCAGCCCACTCCTCTACATCAAGCCAGCCAAGATTTTCTTCATACTGTTTTTCCCCATACTTTACTTCTTCAAGGTAAGAGGCATATTCTTTCACACCACTGGCAATTTCCTCCGGCGACAGCCATGAGGAACCGTCTATTAATTCCATACTTATTTCTTTCATAATTCACCTCGAATAAATGTAAAAGCAATTAATTAATTAATTTAATTTATACTAATATTACTTTACATCCAGTCATTATTCAAGATGTGAATTTCCATAAATTTATTCCATGTTTTTTGTGCACTTTTTACAATGTTTTGCTTTTTTCGACAAATCCCATTAGATAACCGTTCTATGAAAGGTTTTCGGTAAAATACTTTTTATTGTTAACATTGATGGTCTGGGAATATATGGAATTTACTAGATAAAGATCAAAATAAAAAAATCATTAAATTGCTGTATAAGTATTTCACAGTAATAAATTGCGGATTGTATGATAATTTTTGTTTTATAATATTTTTTTATTATTAATAATTAATTTCAATTACGTCATTTATCAATAATAATCTATCATTAACGTCTATTTTGTATACTTCAAGCACAAATTGTGCTTTACAAATATGAATATGTACTATACCATATAGGCGTAAT
>JAEYPZ010000034.1:0-47742 GCA_023410275.1 Bacillota bacterium | reverse complement strand
TCAAATTCCTGATTGTCTACATGCTTTATAAAAGGACTCATTTTTTACCATTTTATTGTACATCTATGAAAAATTCAAGCATGGACTCAAAAATTTCCAATGTCATCTATGAAACGCCTCAAAAAGCTTATGCCTAAAACGCAAACTGTGGGTAAATCAAGAATGTCATTTTCTGTACTTATCATTTTATACGGTGTAAACCATATTAAAAAATCAATATCTGCCCCAATATGTTTCTCAAAAAAGAAAAACATAGCCTCATGTGCTTCTGCCTATTGGCAGCTTTATAAAATTGTATTGGGGTTATATAAAAAACAAAGGCATCGGAGTTTTTTAGTTCCAATGCCTTTGGCTTTATTTGTTTTTTGAAATATCACCTAGGAAAAATTGAAAGGTGGATGAACTTCACTCAATATTTTTTGAAACTTCATTATCAAGCAGCATATGCTTCAGCTGCAAAGCAGATATAGTAGCTTAAACCTGTCTGTTGTCCTTCGATCATTTGCCTGTGGAAATCATCTGTAATTAAAAACCTCGTTTGAGCTGCAAAACCATTTGCATCAATGCTCATATCCTGCTGCATGAACTTGATGTGCTTTTCAATTGCATCTGATACACTCTTGTCATTTGCACTGACACCGTTCTTCAGTGAGGCTGCCATAAACGACATAAATTCAGCAGCTTCATTGGCTTTTTCGTTCATTGCATCTGCATTGATTTCGCTTGTATCAATCTCATAGCCGTATTTTTCTGAAATCATCACCTTATAAAATTCCTTTTGCACCGGAAGCAGTGTGGGAATTTCATCAATAATGGCACTAATTTCATTCATATCAATACGCCCAAAAACTCTATTCAGAGCTGCGGTACAGTCTGAATTTTTCAGCGAAGAAATAAATCCAAAATAGGATATCTTCTTTCCATTCAAAAAAACAATATATCCATCTGTTTTTTACGCCATATAGTGTTATTTCTTCAATTAAGAAATTATTAATGAATCCAGTCTGTCCACACTCTTTTTCCATGCAAAATAGATCTCTTTAGTTACAAATAATGATTTTGTTATTTCAGATTCAATTTCAAGCGTACATACAGCATGTGTCTTAAAATCCTCCATTACCCACTTACATGGATAGGTTTTTATTACCACACAACCATAAAATGCCGCCATTTCTAAAAAAAACTCTCGACAATCCTCAAATCGTCTCGACTGTTTCTCTGTTAACATATCTTTCATTAGCTTTACCGCATCTGCAATTGTGATATGTTCTAAATTTATCTGCTGTTCTATTATAAATTTTTGAGCTAATGATTCATTATCATCAAATAGTTTATTATAATCCTCCTGCCTGAAATAATCACTTTTTTGGGGTTCAGCAATTTTCTTTAAGAAATCTAATCCGTATTGTTTTAAAATATCTGCATAAGTTTCAATCACTTTCTTAAACTCTTCATCTTTGGAATATTCAATCCCATCATCTATACAGCCTGGAACAAATCGGTTTATCCTATAACTATCAAATCCTCCTGAAAAGCAGCTTATGACCATAAATATTTTCCTTTTATAATTACTGAAATAAAACGCTACAGTTTGTCTTGCTATCTCACCTTTACTATTTTTAAATTCCTTTAGAAACCCCCACTTTTCTATCTCTTTGTCAAAAACAAACCCCTCTGGTTCTAATACTTTTCCAATGATTTCTTTAATTATTTTACCCTTTTGCACAATAATCCTCCTTTAAGCTGGGCAGAGCACTACAGGAATACCCGTTACTACCGTTATTACGAGTTCAATTAAAAAGATTGTAAGTGCTACACCACCAATAATTGCAGCTGCTGTATCTTCCCCCCTGACATTTGGAAATTGAATCACATTATCATTTCTTGTATTTTTACTTCCAGAATCTGAGTTGTTATTTTGGTTTGGAATCCAGATATATCTGTGTTTATCTTTCTCTTCATCTTTTTTTACGTAATTCCAATAAATAAAACCCGCATAAGTGTTATTAATTTCTTTCCCATTCATGTTTTTTGAATAACCATTGTTATAGTAAGTATGATATTTTATATAATAATCAGGATAACGTTCACTTGGTATGCACAGCTGGTCTGGATTAAAAGTTGTACCTAGAGAAATATCATAATCAGGATACATTTTTTCTAATCCAGCTATATATCCTTCAGTTTGTTTCAAATCTTCTATATGAACCGATGGTTTTGCATGGCTCCCAGGTTTGATCTCATACAACTCTACTTGGTCTTGATACCTTAATAACATATCGCATCTGCCGTTAGTTGATTTTGCTTTAGAATTTCCACCAGGTATAAATACTTCGGTTTCAGTTACATATGGCAACCCCGCATAATAGGCATGAAAATATGCCTGCAATAATTGATGTGCCTCCGTCCCATCTAGATTGTCGATAGCACCAGGTTTGGCACCATCTGGATCAAACAGCCACAATGGATTATTCAAACAATACAGGTGAGGGTGCAGAGTCATAGGCTCACAGGTATTCCCCTTCATGGAATCAAGCCCATAAAAGAGTCCTATATTAGAATTATAATATCTCTCCCCCGCATAGTAAAGTTCTGTTTCATCTTCGTAATAGTAGCCGGTAAACCCGAAATAGGATTCGCCGGAAACTTTTCTACACTGCTTTCCAAATTCATCATAATCATATCTTGATCTCACAATACCCGTTTGACCCAATAACCGCATTGGAGTTCCTAACGAATCATTTTGATAAAAGAAGTTTTTCTCTTCTTCTATCAATCCGACCAGTTGATGACTTTGAGATTCCCAGATATAACTTTTTGAGACATCACCACATTTCTCTCCAATTAGATTATGATTACCCCTTGTATAATCAATAATAAATTCTACACTGGATACATCAGGCTTTTCATGACCATAAAAATCAGATTCCACATGCTCTTTTCGCTGTTTCACTGTGCGCTGCCCGAAACCGTCATAAAAATAGGATATCTCTATGCCATTTTGTTTCCTGATTTTTTCTAACTGATTTCTCCCATTATAAAAGTAATCATCTCGTATTTCCCCATTTTCGGAACAGAAACGTAAATTCCCTCTTTTGTCATATTCATAACTTCTGACTAAGTCTCCCGTTTCTTCTCTGATTAACTGATTCAATTCGTTATAATAATACTCTGTATCAATTCCATTATCTTTCATAAAGCTACGATTTCCAAACAAATCATATTCATATTTTCTTATAGTATTGATTCCGTTACGAACTTCAGTCAAACGGTTCAAATTATCATAATGATATCTGAGATGCTCCTCCCCCTCTTCTGAAATCCTTTTTATATTTACTGGCAATCCATCGGAATCGTATTCATATTGATAGTTTAAAAATCCGTTATGATAAGAATGATTAAGATACTTCAGCTTACCAATTGAATCATATCCATAGCGAGATTCCTGTTTATTACTATATTTTTTAGATGATAAGAATCCTGCTTCATTATAATGATATTCAACAAACTGATCAGCCCATTGTATTTTCTTAATCTTTTGACTGGCATCATCATATTCATACTCAATATCTTGTCCATCCGGATAAGTAGTTCTTGTTCTGTTCCCATAAATATTCCAATCATACTGTATTGTATTACCTTGATGATCAGTTATGTAATCAGGCATTCCGGAGCTACTGTGTTTTATTATTGTACTGCCCAGCCAGTCTTTTAGCTGGACCAGCTGATTTAATGCATTATATTCCATCATAACTTTTTTCCCGTCTGGAAACATAATACTGCTTATATTTCCAGATGAATCATAGGTATAATGCGTTTCCTTGTCTTCTTGGTCCGTGTAGGTTAGAATTCTCCCAAAATAGTCTCTTTGATATTCTTCCTTAAAACCGGCAGCATTTTCGGAGCATATTACCTCACCTTCTAAATTTCGCTTATAACGTAACAATAAAAGCTCCTTTTGCTTATTTATATTCCTTGCCTCTTCCAGTTCTTCCTCTAAAGTCAGTGGTGCAATCTGTTTTACAGAAACAATTCGGTTCACTTCGTCATAGCTGTAAAGAGTTTTCAGTCCGGTTGGGTCAATGACTGCCTGCAGCGCTCCGCTTTTTGTATATTCATAATCCGTAACAATTCCTTTATTATTTTTGACAGACAAGATGTTTCCTACACCATCATAAGTAAAGGCTTTGCTTTGTCCCATGCTGTTTGATATGAAAGAAATCCGGTTTAGGACATCATAGGTAAATGTTACCTGATAGCCGGTATGATCCTGCTTTGCGATAAGATTACCATTGGGATCGTAAGAATAATGCAGTTCACTTCCATCAGGGAATTTTTTATATTTCAATCTGCCGCCTAGAAAGTATTGATACTCAGTAATACGATTCAGAGGTTCTACCACCTTAGTAATCAAACCTAATTCATTATACTCAAAACGGCTGATCTTTCCAGATGGATCTGTCTGCTTTATTTTTTGCCCTGCAGCATCATATTCCATGCAGTATTCCCCCCCCATTGGATCAACTACCCTTATTATCTTACCCGAAAAATCATATTGGAAATAGGATGAGGTTTCATTTGGACAATCGATTTGTATCATACGGTTGAGTGCATCATAATGATAAAGTATACTTGAGCCATCCGGTGAAATTGTTTTTACCCGGTTTCCGTTTCCGTCGTACTGATAGGACGTTTCTCCTCCTTCCGGAGCTATGACTTTCTCAAGGCGGTTAGATTTATTATACAAATATTTTGTCACTGCGCCATTTGCTTCTGTGTGCTGGCTGACATTCCACAGCAGATCATACTGACGAATTGTTTCACGCCCCTGTGGATCTGTCTTTTTGACAGGGCAGTTCATGTCATTGTATTCCCATGTTGTAGAATTGCCATTCTGATCTATAATTTCAGTAATTTTTCCATTATAATTGTAAATGTATTTTTTACTGAATCCCAATGCATCTTTCATCTCAATAATATCGTTATTTTGATTATACTCATATTGAGTTCTATTCCCATTTCCATCTATTGTTGCAGTAACACGGTTTAACTGGTCATATTCGTATTTGACTTTTGAGCCAAAAGGATTTGCCACTTCAATGATATTGCCTCTGTCATCAAATTCGACATGCATTTCGGAGGCATCCGGATGAATAATTGTCTTTATCATACCGTTGGAATGATACTGATACTGGAACATCCGCCCCAGCTGATCAATATTTTGAACCACCTGTCCTTTTTGATCATAATGGGTCTTGATAAAAGTGCCATCTGGATATATTAATTTAACAGGATGCTTCAATCTGTCATATTCTATTTTGGTCTCATTACCTGCTGCATCCTTGATTAATGACATATTTCCTTCACCATCATAATCATATGATGTTTTATTTCCGTTATTATCCGTAATTTCTGTTAATTGATGTTTCTCATTAAATCTCTTTTCTATCTGTCCGTCATGAGAAGTAGTTCTGCAATCGCGCTGCCATTTGTCTCTATAAAATCGGATTTTATTTTTATTCTGATCAATAAATACAGTTCTGTCGTCATCATATTGATATTCCATGGTTCCGCCGTCCGGAAATAACTGTTTGACTGCACGCCCATATTGATCAAACTCGTTGACTACTTTTTTTACGCCATATGGCGTTATTTCTTCAATTAAGAGGTTATTTCCATCGTAAGTATATTTCTTAAAACCGCCCAGCAGATTAGCCGCTTTGATTAAATTGCCATTGCTATATTCAAATGTAACAGACCTTCCGGAATGATCACTCACACATTCTAATTTCCCATCATTATTATAAGAAAACAATAAGTAGCCTGCTGAATTCTGGACTTTTCTCAGAAGGTTATTTGTGTATGTATATGCCGTAAAATTCTCATTTTTATCTTTTATCTCTTTGCATAATCCATCTTTATTAAAAAGAAAAGTCTGATTTTGAATGTTTTTATAAATATAACCTTCCATAGAAAGACGTAAAGATTCTTTTGCCAGCTCATTTGTTGTATATTCTCCTGCGTCCGTCCTTTCAAATGTTCGTACTTGTCCTCCATCCCCTGTATGTATCTCAATGGTCTTATGATGATCAATTAAGTAAACCTGATGATTATGACTCCAACGGTTTCCGCATACTGTATTTTCATCTGACAGAGAATTATAAGTTCGAATAAAGGACAGGGGATAATTTCCTACAATATGAAGATCGTCAGCCTGCAATACATAATTTCCTGTCATTAAATTAACCGGATCTCCGCTGAAAGGGGAACAGCCTAAACCCAATAGATTTTTAAGACTCTTTTCTGCTTTCTTTAAAATCTTCATGATTGCTTCCTGTCCATTGGTCTCTGAAAGAATGATTCCCCCTTTACCACAAACAAGTGCAGATTCCGTTGTTATGGCACTGGCTCCATTTATTTTTGTCTGTTCATGGGGGCAAAGCCATTTTCCAAGTATCATTGGAACACAAGGCTTCCCAGTAACAGAGCAGATCCCAAACCTTGGAATATTTTTATCAACCTCACAATCATCTATGGTTGCAATTGGTACTTTAAGCAGACAGACATTCTTATTTTCCACTTTCAGTTCCCCTACTTGTGAACCACATGTACATTTAATTTTTGCACCTTTCACTAAATAGGAATCATTCATTTTCTTCACTCCTTTACTTAAAATTCATACTCTTTAAAGATTCTTCAAACCCTTCAATGAATGTATGATTATCTGGCTGCTTTTTTATGAATATACCCGGATCAAATTCCGGTGCATCTTTACTTATTTTTTTCAAAACATTTGGTCCGCAGTCATGTCGGTTTCCTCCCATTTTAATGGTATCTGCATTTTTACCCATGTTAAACTTCCCCCTCTGCTCTATACAATCATTCCCAATGCCTGACTAATTGTTTTATCCTCAGTTTTTCCAGCAGGAATCATTCCCAACGCCTGCTTTTCTATTTTATCAATATCCATAACACCGTCAACTCTGTCTGGTTCCTGTTCCATAATCGGATTTGCCTGTGCAAGGAATTTAACCGGACCCGATAAATTAAAATCCTGACAAATATTAATACTTCCGCCTCCAAAACTTCCTTTTATGAATGTTGCTTGTAATGGAGAAAAGGTTTTTATTCCCTCAGCAGATAATAAAACTTCACCTTTTGCCTCTATAAAAATATCTCCTCCATCCAGTACGATCCCTTTCTCATCTTCCAATATAAGAGTATTACCCTTTTGATTGTCAAAGCTCATAGAATTTGGAACTAACTTCATCTCTTTTCTATGGCTGGTTGTAAAATATCGGTCGGACGAAGATGATACGTTACAATATGACAAATCATTGTTTCTCAAATACTCTGTTGCTATGCCTTCTGCCTCGTTATCATTCATGAATAAGACAGCCACCTTTTCGCCCTTCTCCGGCATGCAATAAAATAAATTTCCCATTGATGGCAGCCATGGATATGTTTTTGTAATATTCTTCTCTTCTGAATTTATATCGAATACTATTTTAACCTCTCCCTCAGCCGAAGCAATCACTGACCCTGTTAAAGATGATCCGATTAATTGCGGATTATATTCTTTTTTCTTTATATATAGGTCTGTCCTACCAAACTCATAAGTAAAAACAATTTCTCCCCTGACCATTTTTGCGTAAATGCTCAGCACGCGAAGCTGCCTTCCATTAATTTCGACCTCATCACCAATATGATAAAACTGATCCGACTCTGCTTTATAAAATAAGAAGCGGTCTTTCTGCAGTTTCTCTGCTCTGTTTTCATAGTAACGTTCATCTAGTGATACAGTATAAGTTGTGAATTTTTCATCAATGCCTTTGCTTCCTTCCGGAAAACCCAAATAAAATTTAGGTTCTCCGGTTTTTATATCCGGTATCAGTACACCCCCTAAATGACTGGCAATTCTTTTATAAAACTCCCAGTCACTTTCCAGGTATTGAACCAATAGATCTTTAATAGGAGTTTCCCCCTTGTCTTTTACACAAAAAAGTACCTCTGCATTTGGAACCTGCTCCAATATGCTTCTTATTACACTTTTATAGGTTTGTTCCCCATTTTGAAATGTCCGTATATGTTTCTTTTCATCTATTATTATACTTGCTGATATAAGTGATAAACTGGCCGTATATAAATCGCCTTCTTTTTTTTGAGTATAGTTTTCTACAAGTCCACAAAAAATCACGATTTCCTGTTCGTTTTTCTGATACTTTATAGAAATAGATCTATTAAATAACCCGTTACTCGAAATTTCATCCTTTAGAAGCAAATGCACGATTCCTTTTACATGATCATTCGGTATGATATTTAACCAAAAATCATTCACTTCCATAACTGAATCAAGACCAGTTATGATAAGATTGTCTTTTGTAATCATAATTTTCCCCTCACATAATGGATAATTCCTGTAATTTTATCCCCCTTACATTTCTGCGGATCAGACTTTCTACAACATCTTCACGGATTACCAGCGTAGCTTTACTGACTTCTCCTAAAATAAATAAAGGAATATCCTGAATTTTATTGTTATCTAGTGCTCCTTCTAATAATTTGGTCTTAGTTTTATCAAAAGTGCTTTCCTTACATAGATATTCATGCCTGGGCAGTTCTGGCAAATAATAAAGCATGGAATTCTGACTATCGGAATCTAACAGAATCACCTTTGTTGCATTTGTTCGCCTTCTATACATCCAGATTACTTTCATTACTTTTTCTGACACTAATATGCATGGAAATGTCAATATGTCCATATAAATGGATTCAGCTTTCAACTTTGCTTCAAGTAAAATCCAGCCTCTTTCGGAATCAAAATGTTCTGAATTATCCTTAGAGGTTATTTTTCCAAACCAGTTTTTAATATCAGGAATCGGATTATTCTCCATCTGTTCTGAGAAAACAAAGTATTTCATATCCTGTCATTCCTCTCTTAATTGATGTAATACTGTCTGCTCATCCATATATCCGCCAAAAACGACTTTAAAATCCTCACACCTTTTTAAAGATACAGAAAACTCATTATGTATCATGTCATTTATATGATCTCGGAAAAATAATTCTGCGATTTTGTAATAATGTGTTATGTACCACAAAGCAAATTCCTTTTCTTCATAGTCCTTTATTTGAAATGTCAACTTTCCAATATGGTTCTTAAAATATTCCATGTCCTGTTCAAAGAAATGAAACAAAAAATTCATATCCCAATATTGTGTTGTCTTACATTTATCCAAATAAAAGTCCTTATCGTACAGATCCAGTCTTACCTCATGTTTTTTTGTAAAAATACATCTTTGCAGATAACTAATACTCAAAAATTGAATGGGACCTTTTTTTTCTTTTTGCTGCAGGCTGCAGGCCTCTGAATATAACATATCAATGCATTTTTTGAAGTCTGCATGAATCAATTCTTTGTTATTCGAATAATAAATTTGTATTTCTTTTAACCGGGTCTGCAGTACTGACTCCATTAATCTGCCCCCAGATGATTGTATCTTTTGCATTTGCTCCATAATTTACTCCATCCGCAGCTTACCGCCTTTGAAAGCAATATCATCATCTATAACAAGCCGGCTGCCTCCCTGACCGATATCAATTTGATCTGCCGCATTCATAGTCAACGTCTGCTCCATACTTGTTAAAGATATATCCCCTTTTGCTCTCATTGTTATATTTTTACTGCTTTCAATTGAAATACCCTTCTTATCGTGTATCGTAATTTGATCTCCCTTATGGTTTGTCATAACAATGCGGTCCTGAGTAAAGTAAATTTCCTTTCCATATCTGGTTTTTAATGATTTTATATCAGGATTTGTTCTGGCATTTGAATCAGATGATTTTTGGTGTACTGCACTAGTTACATAAGCATCAGATTCATTTTGAGATGGAATATACAATCGGGCTGAATCCCCTTTCTCCGGCATACAATACCAACCTGTACCATCTGCAGAAGAATACATGGTTGAAAATGGGAATTCCATGACCGGTGCCTGTAATTTGTTTTCTCCCTGTGTTAATTCTATTAAAACTTTGTCCTTTACAACGTCAGAAATAACCGCATTAAAAGATGCTCCTATCATAGAAGAATTTGCTGCATATAATACTTGAAAGGCATCTTTCGTTTTTAACAGGTAATGGTGGATCAATTCTCCATGCATAAGCTCGCTTCTTATACCATATACATAAAGTTCATTTCCATTAAATATAACTTTATCAGCAAGATAATAGATTTCTCTATTCGTAATATTATAAGATATGAAATCAGCCTGGTTCAGTTTTAATTCACTTTTCTTGCTTTGACAGTCCTGAATTTCATTAGTCAGTATATAATCTTCATCTTTTAGTTCATGAATATTTAGTTGGGGAATTCCCATAAAAAAATGAATGCCAGGCACACGGTCAGCTGGTATAAGTACTGAGCGGTATCGACTTGCTAACCGTTTTAAAAACTGCCAATCTGTCTCAAGATACTGAATTGTAAAATTGTTCAATGTCTGTATATTTTTATCCTTTATCATAAAATTACAATTTGAATATGTATTGCCAATTTCATCGATAATATCCTTATATGGCTGATTCTTATCCTGATAAAACCGTAAATGCTCATTTAAGTCCATCATATAGGTACCACTTTTAACTTCAAGACTCAGTAAACATACTCTACCTTCTCTTTTAATATTGAACTGAGTAATAAATCCATCAAAAAATACCTGTTCCGTCTTCTCAGCCGCTATATACATCTTAAGCTGGGGATATTTATTACTTACACAATAATTTATATATTCCTGTTCTAAATCTTCATTAATAATTCCCTCTATTTCCAGAACGGAATGAGAATTTACATAACGTTTAAGAGTAAGCCTATGAGTTTCTAAAAAATTAAATGGTTCGATTCTATATGCTTTCATAAATTTCCCCCTTTGTTATTGATTTAATTACTCGTTTTACAATGGGTCTCCATTTTGTATACACTTCAAATGGACAGTTAAAATTACCCAGCAAAGTTTTTTCAGGCACTTGAATCAAATACATAACATTATAAGTTGGTCCCTCTAAAGAAGAGCTTCTAAAATCAAAACATTGAATAGACTTATTGTCCTGGTCGGTAATAAAATCTTCATCATAAAATAAGGTGTTGGGATGCACCATTCTTATTGACTCTCTGATTTTATATGCATATGTTTGTAAATCTGATATTTTTAACTCCAACATATTTAAGGCAAAATTAATTTTACCACTTTCGTCCGCGTAAATAATCTGCGGTCTTGGTTCTACTGTGTAACGTTCCTTTATTCTTTCAATAGACATTTCTGTAAACATTACCGGCATATCCATGTATATCATTTCATTAAATAAACTTATTTTCACTAACTGCGTATTATCTTCTTCTATATCCTCATTATTGATGATTCCCAGAATTATCTCATCTATCATCTAGCCCCTCCTTAATCTATTATTAACATAAAGAACCATTATTAATTGTATTTGAAATCATCTTGGTTACAAAATCAAAAAAAACCATTTTTTTCTTGCTTATAACATAATTCTACTAACTTTTCAACCGATGCGCCAAAATTATACACGTTAGGTTCCAAAATTTGCATATCGTTCTATAAAATTTTACTGGTTTTACTGGTTTACTGATTTACCGATAGATAGTATAAATCCTGAAATATTTGATTTATAAATCACTCTTTTTCAATTCATCCTCATCTCATTCATATAGAAACCGTTGCTGCCTTGCATAGGAACGACTATCATAATAAATTCCTTCCGCTGCCGACCAGCGTAAATAATGCTTCCTCCACCTCTACGCTGCGTTTGCAACATGAAGAGGTTACTAACGCATTAGGTCTCTATTCTATTATTTGCATAGAATACTATAAAAAAGACCTGTCTCATCGGAAGAGGCAGGCCGCAATGTAAAGCGGAGATTTGTGATTCCATTTTCTTTTCTGTTCATTGGTGTTGCTCCATTCACTTTTTCTATCACACGCGATATATAAGGATTATACCTTTAACTCCCCTATGTCATCCGTGGAAGAGCCAAAAAAACGGGGCCAAAAATCGCATTTTTTAGCCCCATTTTTTGCTCATTTTTTAGTCAAAAACCACCATATCTTGTGGTCTATACCCTATTTTTCTTATTCAAACCACAATACGTCATCATTATCACCGCTTCAACATGTGTTGATGCTATAATACAGATTCCTGTAAGACGCTCTTTGTCCTAGGCGTAGACAAGTGATTAACCAATACTTATAGAAGAAAGAACCTCGTTGGCGCTTTCGCCAGGCAGTTGGATGCCACGCCAGCCGCTTACATTACTCAATCCATATTCATTATTACCTGCAGCAACCACCGTGCATTCTGCTTATTATTCTTCATAATTTTCTATATTTAACCTTAACCTATAGAACTGTTGAAGCCATTCGCTTTGCTCCTCCATTGTTTCTTTCAGCTTTCCGAGGCTTCTTTTACCAACTCGTCTATCTAACACAGCAAACATTCTTTCCAATGGATTTTCAGATTGAATGCTGTCCTGAATACTTTGATTTCGGTAATTCTCCAACGACTTACAGAATTCATTATCCGTATATTCCTGTCTTGATTGAATTGGAACAGAATCTATGAGTGCCCAAAACTCATCCCAATATTCGCTTATACCAAAGTGGTTTGAATTCTTTTTATATTCGTTTTCAATAAAATAAGTATTCACTGTTTCCCAAGAGAACTGCTTCTCCAGTTTATTATCAATATAAACTTCGAAAATATGACATCCATCCATGCCAACATAAGTAGTACAGTTATACCGAATTCGTCCGTGCAAACTGTCTGCAAGCATCTCTTGCTCAAGATATTTTCGCATTCCACTCCATGATCCTAATATTTTTCCCATTCAAATCCCCCCTATAATTTCAGGTTTATAGGCTTAAACTGTTGATAACCTTAAGGCAATAATGAATACAAGCCCATTTGCCAGACAGCGTCTGGGATTTTTTATAATTGGATGTTTCTATCAAACTGTACATGACTGCACGGGCATCGTAAACGGTACATCATGGATACCTAGATCCTAGTTAATTTTTTTGAGATAATGTTTATAGCTTCCACTTTATTTTATGGAAATGTGAGTCTCCTCTATGTAATTTGGTTCGTGAAAAATTCTGCAGATCACTTTATTGATCGAACTGCTGCTCTAATAACCACATCATCTTTTTCATCTGAAAATACTTCAATGTAAAATGATATCGTTCATATACTTTATTGATATCTTCTACATATTCTATAACGGATCTATCACTCTCGATAAAATCCTGCATGATAAACTTAAGCACCCACTCTTGCAAATTGGATGATATTGGGTGATACTGATCTGTAATCCTAACCAGCATATACTTTGCTAAATCTGCAGGTATATACTTATTATCCATTCTCCACTTCAACAGTATTCTATCTGAGATAGGTACATCAGCGAGAATTAAATAACTCAAACTTTGCTCAAATTCTTTAAGGAACCGGACTTCCTTGTGATATAAATCAAATCGCAAATAATAAATCATCTCTTGGATATTTTTATTTACAAAAAAATTCGGATGGGCAGCTAAGTATTTCACAATCTCTATCTGCATCCGAGGTTGATTTTCAAATATTTTCTCTTGATAAGGACACATCAGTGATTCGTTTAGCGCGCAAAGCCGCAAGGGTATCATCAGATAACTTGATAAAACTCTATCCTGTTCTATTTGTTCCATCAATGCAAAAGACATCGGGCATTTAAGATATCCAATTAATTTATCCAACATATCCGGGTAAAAACGGTGCATATCCATTTTGCCTGCCAATTCATTTAACAAATATGCTTTATTTTTCTGCAATGTTTCATAAAACTCATTTCTTCGAGGCAATAATTTCTTCCAGTGATTAAAAGATTGTCCTATCCAACTACTATAATTTTTATATATAGTCGCAAAAAAGAAACTGTGTACTAAAATAAAAGCTTGATGCTTTTCATCCAATAAATTTAAAATTTTGTTTGGACTTAAAATTTCATTACTAACATATCTTCCTGAGATTTCCCTCATCATCATTTGTTGGTAATATTCTCTGGAATAAATCTCTGTAAATACATCTACTAATTGTTGTTCGTTCAAATCATTCTTGTAAATACCATCTAGCATCAAGAAAAGCAAATGGGATAATACCTGTCTCAGTTCCTTTTGAAAGGGCTGCAATGCATTACTTTCATGATATATTTGGTAATCCAATTTCTTTATAATTTCCTTCATCACATCCTTGTTCTGCTTGAAAATATCTTCATATACATCCCATATGCTTCGATTGTACCATCCACCATTTTCTGTGAAGGCCTGTTCCCATTCCTCATCATAATACCTCTGATAATAGATATTTATCAATGTAAGCTTACGCTGAGAAAGCTTCAATAAAAACTCTTTGTCCTGAATAAAAACACGCATTAGATGATCCAATACTTCGTTTTCTAATGGGAATATATACAGATATGCCTGATACCCTTTTAACTTTTTTCTACCAAACAATGCTTGTTGCTTTTTATTGGTATAAATGTCCAGTAACTCACTGATAATTCTTTGATAACAATCATCTAAATTTCTACTATTTTTTTCTCGCTCATAAAGAATATAGTCGACTTCTCTAGCCAATCTGTCACAATCATATACTTTTCTCTTAAAATTTCTATTATTAAAAAAATCTTGCTCTATTAAACGTAGCACTTCACTATAACCAGAGCCCTGCCCCATATCCTTAAAACTGATGGAAAGAGTCACACATTCAAAAAAACTGTACACAAACAGCAGTAAATAGACCACACTAAAGACATACCAGTTAAATAACAATATCCTAATAACTTCAATTTTGATCATATATTGAAAAAGTGTCAAAAAAGGTTTTAACAAAATGCACAACATTAGTAAACACAAAAACCATTTGCTCTTAATCATCTGGTAAAATTTTAGTTTTTTGATAATATAGAAATGTTTTAAATCCCGCCCCAAATATGTTTGTATATTTTTATCCCCATTAAGAGAAGCAACAAATTGCATAAATGTAAGAAATATTCCAAAAATAGTCAATTGACCGATTACAACGGTAAAATATACTGCCTTATCTAATTGCAACTCATTTTCCCACACAAACGACAGTAGTGGTATTATTTTATTCATTTATTTTACCTGGCCTTTTTCTAGTAAAAACTCACAAGCGCTTTTATCAACAAACATGGTCTTTGTATCCCAAACCATGAGGAGGTGTCTTTTTCGCAACCCACCTCGGAAAGTAGAAACATATTTCACTCCAACCACCTACAAAAGCACACTCACAGCCCTCTCATAAATCCAACGAATAATAAGTTCTATTATGTTTCATTATTCCTTATCATGCATATTCAGCGGTCAGCGCATCTTTATCGGTACAAAGAATAATACCTATCGGTTTATTATCACCTTCATCATTTACTTCATTCTCATAATAATTTAAGTACATATTCAACTGACCTGCTGCTTCTGGCATAAGTTTGGTTGTTTTTAACTCTATGATAACATATGACTTTAAAGGTTTATTATAGAAAACCATATCTGCATAATAATGGGTATTATTTATTGTTATTCTCTGCTGTGTTCCTACAAACATAAAACCTCTCCCAATTCAAGGAGAAATTTTTCAATTTGATCCACAAGCGCTTTTTCTAAATCACTTTCCAACACTGGTTTATCTTCAGGTATCCCAAGAAACTCAAATACATATGGATCCTTAATAATATCTTTAGGTTCTGTAATTTCAATTCCAGTTGTTGCTAACTTTAATACTTCCTGTCTATTTACTTCACCTTTTGATAGCAACAGCCGTTCATATAACGAAATACTAATTTGTCGTTTTAATTCTCGTACAGACCAATTTGAATTAACTGCTTCTCTTTCATAAAAGCTACGTTTATCTTTTTCTGCAATACTTAATAGTTCGCAATAATGAGACCAACTCAATTTGCCAGACAGCGTCTGGCATTTTTCATAATTCATATAGAATGATCTCATATTCTACAAATTGGACCGGGAAAATCCCTTTCCAAATTCAGCAGTCAATGTCTTAGAAAGTTGTTTTAGTGTTTGTACCCCATACTCAGCTCGAATACTATCATTTTGCTCGTAACGAATTATAATCTCCCCAATTTTCCAATAGGAAACGATTAATTCGTTATTAACTTCTCTTGCAATATTTCTCCTTGCTGTATCAAGAATATTTCTTATTTCACCTACTAGCGGTTTAATAATTTTATTATCCATACTTTCAGCTCCTCTCTTAAACATGATTCAACAAATTTCCGCTTTATTTTCGACATATTTCGACACAAATCTCGTAATGTGTTGACGTTACAATAATGATGGCAGAAAGGTATAATTCCCCCTTGGCGGAAATAACATTATTTGACTCATATAATTCCTGTAACATTAATATCTACGCTTATTGAATCAGGTTGCTTTATATCTTTTCTGCAATGTTAGTCTCCGCAAGCAAACGATCAAAATTATCTGCTCATCTTCACCCTCTATCAGGCTGCCGGCTTCCACCGCCTGATGATCTTGTAAAAGCTGATTTGCATATTGGTTTACATTTCCTTCCGTCTACGCTTCTCTGGCTATTTTAAGCAGACGCTCCTGCTCTCTTTTCAGCACTTCCTCATCAATTAGCTCCACCACTTCCATATCTTCAATTTCTGTAGGTTTTCTGCGGGTCACCGGTTTTTGCAGTGACTCCGGGCAAAAATATCCCTGGATACAGATTTGAAAAAGCTGCGATGCTAACTCTTCATCGTATTTAAGCATCTCTTCTTTCGTATGCATAGAGGCTGCATAGTATTGAAGGATAATGCTGATTTTACTCTTAATGCACCGTCAGACAATAACAAAAATTGAGCCCGCTGAACCGCCCTTGAACGATAAAGAACATGGCTTTCATCAATAATCCGGATAATATTTCCCATCTCTTTGATATCATCACGCAGCTTATAAAGTAGTCGTCTGATTTGTATACCCGCCTCATCCGTCAACACTCCCATAATCTGGGCATAGTCAAGTTCCAATTGTTCTTTGTATTCATCTTCGCAGCAATCAAGCATCTCAAATAATTCAGCACGGTAATAAAAAAGATTTTCACTGATTTTAAAGCGATGATAAGCGCCCACAACTATCTTTTCTTCATATGCATTAAACAGTTCAAGAATCTCCACCGGTGTTTTGCCTTGTGTGAGTTGATCCATATGGTCTTCTATAGATGAGGCAAGCTGCCGCAGGGAAATATTCAGATCCGCAACATCTTCCTCAACCTCCTTCAGCACCGATTCATAAGGATTCGCCTGACAGTCAATGCCGGATAACAGCGTGTAGATTTTATAAAGCTTCCCTTGGTATGTGACCATTTTCGGTGATATCACATCACTAAATGACTGGATGATCGGAATAATCCGGTGATTAACCGCATATCTCGCCTCATCATCATATCCACCTTCTTTTTCTTCCAGCCATCCGATATGTTTCAACCGCCGCAGATAGTAGGAAGCCCAGAAACGAGGAGTTGTACTGCCAGTATCTTCCGGCTTGTCCTCGCCTGAAATCTCTTCTTCGTCCAAGGGTATATCACCCTCACCGATTTGCTCCAATCCGGTGAAATAAGATTGCACTTCATTAAGGAGCGTGCTTTTCTATGCTTATAAGGGATATTGACTGCAGCGGTCCCAGTTTAAGCTAATGATATCGGCGTATCTGTGTTTGTTGATATCGGTTAATGGGCTAAAGAAGTTTGGATTCAGGATATCAAATAAGTTCATGCGGACACCTCCATTCGGGTTGAGATGAAATGGATGGGTGTGGAGTAGTTTTATTTATTAGAGGATAGTTTTTAGTAATTCTATGGCGCTTTCTTCGTCTGGATTGTTGGTTCCTAATTCGCCTCGGAAGGCGCGGGAGAGGATGGATTTTTTTAAAAGGTCAATTTGGGTGAATATATTATCACATATAATTTCAATTCGATTTTCTTTTTCTAATAATTCATTAAGTATTTTAACTATTTCATGCTGCTCTGAAAATAATGGCACATTTAATGTAATATCATTTAATACTTTTAAATTTATATTTTTTTGTGCTGTAGCAGGTGCTTCTGCCTCTAACTTCTTTTGCATAGTACACATCGCATAATAAATATATTTTGAATCTATTTCATCATAGGGTGTAAATCCCACAACACTGTCTGGAAAACAACTATCATATGAAAGAATTGCCACGTTTCCAATATTAGCAGCAATTGTGATACATAAAGTTCCTGCCGGGAATAATCTGCTTTGTTTTAAACCCAATTCACTAAGTGACTGTTTATGTTTTTTGATATATACATTAGCTTCTGATACATCTCCAGTTTGAATAAATGGATACTTATCTCCAAATAAAGACGGATCATTTCTTGGTCTATGCTTAGATTTTCCTCGTTCTAGCTTTCCCAAAGAGCTCATTTTTTGTATTTTCCAGCTGTCCCATTCAATACCCTGTTCCCTTCTCCACTGTTCAGTTAGCTTACCAGAAAATGCTTTATGAAGAATAGCTGCTTTTCTGTTCTCTGAATTTTCTAATACAAATTGTACTTTTTCTTTTGCTTCATCTAATTTAGCAAACAACCTTTGTATATAATAGATTATTTGTTGTTGTTCAGAAAGAGGAGGCAAAGGTATACTTTTATTTAAAATCATCGGAACAGTTAACTGAGGTATGCTTGTTCCTGTTCCAGCCTCTTTAAAGTTATCAAATGCATATTTTATGTATAACCCAACTACGTTCTCTTTTGGAGATATTACAATTACTCTAACAACCGGAAAATATGAATAATCTCTAAATATTGAATAGCCTATAGTCCCTCTCCCTGATACTGTGATAGTATTAGAATTTTCTTTCTCACAATCTGTATATCCTATAATTCCGTCATCTATAATACCATTAGCAACAACAGGCACTTTATTTTCGTAAGTCTTAACAGCGGTAATATTCTTTGGTTTATCTCCCCCCGCTCTAATATCATCGCATAAATCAGAAAGTTTTACCCAACACCAATTCCCCGGCACCTCATAA
The DNA here is from genome assembly GCA_023410275.1 of Bacillota bacterium. Taxonomy (GTDB): domain Bacteria; phylum Bacillota; class Clostridia; order Lachnospirales; family Lachnospiraceae; genus Anaerocolumna. Next base: position 28,588 of record JAEYPZ010000034.1, on the reverse strand, counting down.
GGCCACTCCTCCTTCAGCACCAAAGCCTGTTCCAGCTTTTCCTCCAACGTCAAGTTTTCTTCTTTCTTTTTCCCTCTGCCCATCACAATTCTCCTGTCAATGCTTTCAATTCATTAACCACACTTTTCAAAAGATCAACCGCTTCCTCCAACTGCATAGCCGCCTCTTGCGCACTTTCAATCGGATCCGGCAAGTCATTGTAATCTAGAACAGAATCATCACGAATCAAACCAAGGTCAAGACTATTGCCTTTCTCCATTATCTCTTCTCTCGTAAAAACACTCCACCGCTCATCACTTACTGCCCGGCGGTCAGCAGCCTCATACACTTTCTCAAAAGCGGCAAAATGGTCTGACTTAAGCGGATTAATCTTACCAAAAGACGGCATATTCGTCCGTAAATCATAAAACCATACTTCCTTTGTGTTATCCTTTTCCGTATTCCCTCTTGTAAAAAACAAGACATTTGTCTTCACTCCCTGGGCATAGAAAATTCCGGTCGGCAAGCGCAGAACCGTGTGTAAATTACAGCGTTCCATCAAATCCACCCGGATTCTCTCCCCATCACCATCGGCAAACAACACATTATCAGGCAAAACCACTGCTGCCCTGGCCTTACCGTCAGGTTTCAGGCTCCGGTAAATATGCTGCAGGAAATTCAGCTGCTTATTACTGGTAGAAAAAACAAAATCATCACGTGTTGCACGCTCGCCACCTTTTTTTGTACCAAAAGGTGGATTCGTCAGCACCAGATCATATCCCTTTAACCTCTTTCCGGCGTTGGAAAGCGTATCTGCCAGCATAATCTGCCCTTCAATATCATGAAGCATCGCATTCATCAGTGCCAGGCGGTGTGTTTCATGAACCAGCTCACATCCGGTAAAGGCCTCCTTGTGCTGAAACTCAGCCATATCAGCTGAAAGCCCCCACAAATCATCATTATGCTCTTTCACATACTTGTCGGCAGCAATCATAAACCCAAAAGTACCACAAGCCGGATCATTACAGCGTTCACCAACCTGTGGTTTCATCAGCCTGACCATCACATCAATCAGGACACGGGGCGTAAAGTACTGCCCCGCTCCCGACTTTTTCTCATTGGCATTCTTCTCCAGCAATCCTTCATAGAGATTTCCCAGGCCCTCTTCTTTTGCAGAATACCAATCCAGCTTATCAATTGCTGTGATTATTTTCTCAAGGTTTTTCGGCTCATCAATGTTAGTTGCTGCTCCTTGATATATTTCCTGGATACGGCCTGTACAATTTTCCCCTAAATGATTCAATAGCTCCCGGTAATATCGTCTAAGCTCCATGCCACTTTTAGAAGCCAGGCAATCCCATCGGTATTCCTCCGGAATTTGTGCCTCAACACCCGTTTCTTTTGCCATTTTTAAAAATAAGATATAAGTAAGCTCTGTCACATATTGGTGATAGGTAATGCCATCATCTCTCAGCACGTTACAGAGATTCCACAATTTCGATACAATTTCCTGGGTGTTCATGCCGTTCTTCCTCCGTCATCGTACATATACTCATTCAGCTCCAGTACAATACTCTCTAGTTGATTTTGAAATACTTTATTAATTCTTGCATAGCCGCCCTGAGTCTTAAAGCGGCTGTCCTCATCAAATACTGATACATTTAAAACTGACTCTTCCAGCAGATACTTTTCTATCTTGCTGATCCAGTTCAACTCTTGCTTCGAAAAGCTATGGGCACATTTTAATCGCTCCACTGCCCGGCGTATCTTTGCCTCATGGTTAATCAAAGCCGAACCTATCGCATAGCGGCGAATCAAACTAATGATATCCGCTGCAATCTCTTCATTTGTCATCTGTGAAACCGCAGTGTTTAGCCGCTTGGTCGTAAATCCTTCTCGGTCAAGTGTAAGCCGCAGGGATTTTAAACTATCCCTGGTCAGTTTCCGGGGGCTGGTACAGACAATATTCAGAGCAGCAATTTCATTTAAATTGGTCTGCACATATTCCGCAAAAGCATCCAGATAATCTTCCGGCCGATCGCTGTTTCCATATCCTCGCTTATGGCTGATCAGCTCATCCTTAGCATCAGATACCACTACCGGCCGCTGCCCTCTCATTTTCGTGTCCTGCAGCATCTGAAACATCTCATAATATGCCAATAAACGTTTTTTTGCTTCTTCCGGTTTTTGTTGCTGTATTTCGGAGATAAATTGGTTTGGATCTAGACCTCCGGCCATATCAATAAAATGTTCCCGGGTTTTATCATCCATACTGGCCTTTTGGCGCTGCAGCTTAGCAATGATCTGGTCAATCTGATGCTGAACATGCTGTTCCTCTTCCATTACTTCCAGACCTTCTAACAACTGGTTAAAGGTTGCTGACGGATTGGCAACAACAGGTTTCATGGTATTTACCTGATCTAATGAATCATAGACCCCAACCGGATCATAGATTTCAAAATGTGTCTTATGTATTTCAGGACATAAACGGGTGGCTCGGCCAAGCATCTGCTCAAATAAAATACGGGATTTTATCCGACGCATGAAAACAAGTGATGTAATTTCCGGTACATCTATACCGGTAGTCAGCAAATCAACGGTTACAACAATACTTGGATAACGATTGTTTTTAAACCGCCGGATTGCTTCTATTACCTTTTTCTTATTTCCACCACCGACACTGCCGGTAATTTTCATAATCGTTTCATTATCAACGTCTGTTCTTGCATAAATCTCTTTCAGAATACTGACAATCATATCGGCATGCTGGTCATCCACTGCAAAGATTAAAGTCTTTCCCTGTTCTTCCGGATTCTCCGGATCAATGTCACGGGCAATCTCTTCCAATACCGCACGATTAAAATTCTCCGTAATCACCTGCCTGTTAAAAGACTCAATTTCAAAATCCAGTTCGTCATCCAACAATTCACTATTCAAAAGTTCACCTGTCACAGGATCATAAATAGTAACCTCGTCACCGCTCTTATAATGAATTCCTTCCGTACTCAGCTTGGTCTGCAATTGATGAGGAGCATCATGATCGACCAGATAACCATCAATCACTGCTTCACGGTAAGAATAACGAAATACAGGCTGACCAAATATCTCCGTGGTCTGCAGTGCCGGTGTTGCAGTTAATCCGATTTTAACTGCATCAAAATATTCTATAACAGATCGGTAAGTACTCTGATATTGCCTCTGATCACGGTAAAGCTGCTCCGTCTCATCCATTTCCTTATCAAGAATATAACCTCTGTGTGCTTCATCAATAATAATCAAATCAAAATCCGTAACCGCCGGCATATGCTCTCCGTCATTATAGAGAATCCGTTTTACCATTCCCTGAACCGTCGCTATCTGTATCCGAGTCTCCTTTTCAATTAACTTATCTTCCAGCCCATTAATGTTATAAAGAGCATCCAGAGTCATCAATTCTTCCAGTTTAACTTCCCGAAAGACATCCTGGGCCTGTTCCCCCAATGCAGTCCGATCAACCAGAAATAGGATTCTGCGAAACCTGCCGGTCTTTAAAAAACGGTATATCATTCCGAGAATTGTTCTCGTCTTGCCGGTTCCTGTTGCCATTGCCAGAAGAATCTTTTGTTGTCCTTCTATGATCGACTGTTCTGCGGCCTGAATCGCTTTCATCTGATATTTCCTTAAATTCAGCCCGTCTTTATCCTGCAACAGGTCATAAGGCATACCCTGCAGTCCCTGATTTCCGGCATCAATATCTTTTTCCAGCAATTCAGCGATTCCAGCAGGGCTCATCCAACCATGCAATGCCCGGGGAATATTAGATGATTTACGCAGATCTAAAAACCAGATTCCTGACTTAGTTTTAAATTGTTCCAAATAGGATCTTCCGTTCGTCGCAAAGGTAAGCGGTACCTTATAATCGCCCCAACTTCCAACCTGATAGTCTGCATCCTCTTCCCGAATACAGCGGGGATATTCTTTACATTGGTAGTCAATGACAGCAGGAATATCTTTATGTATAGCCTTTGCCTCAATGACTGCCACCATTTTCTTGTCTATAAATAACACATAATCTGCAAACCCGCACTTACCCACAGTAGAATTAGTCGGCCATTCTGCAATTGCTATATTATGTCCTTTTTGAGGCCGGACTCCCTTGGAATAACACAGGTTTTCGCTATCTGCTTCCCACCCGACTTTTCGCAATTGTTCATCAATCATATACCGTGTTTCTGCTTCTGACTTTTGACGCAAACCAGCCGCCTTACTTGCTTGTTTTTTACGTTCTGATGGCGATATTACCGGGGCAGCAACAGCCGCTGATTCAGCTTGTCTGATCAAGACCTCCTCATTATCATCTTCCTGTATCGTACTAATTACGGATATCGCTGTTGTATCTGACGGCATGATAAAAAGCGTCTGCTGATAGTTCCAATCTCCATATGTCTGCATAAACCACTGACACAAACTATATGCCATTAGCAGCAATGTTTTTGCATCACTCTCTGATTGATAATTTTCATGAACTGATTTATTGCGTTTTTTCCGGAGAATATGTAAGATATCTTTCAAGTCACTGGTTAGCAGCCCTTCACGATATAAATTATCAATTCGTGTGATTGAAGTATTCTCTTGCGGAAAAGGCAGCCTGTCAAAAGTAAACATCAGATTTACAATCGTTTCTCCCATCATTCCCAACTTTATCAGGCAGGAATTGGGGTCACTATAACAGTAAGCTTCTGCCTGTCGGCCAAAAGCTGAAAGAACTGGAAAATCCTGATCTAAGAACTCAAAATTAGATGCCATAAAATACCTCCTGATATAGTTATTAATGAGAAAACAAACTCCCTTGATTTATTGTATTAAATCCGGGAGTTTGCAAATTTTGCATTTTACAGATCGATAAATAACCACCAATCTACTAAATGCATTTATTATTCTTTAACCTACTAATAAAAAACCTTTGCTATCTACCGGTAAATGTAATAATACAATCGTAATCCTGAATATTTACGTTCTATACTTGTATAATATTTTATCACATTCAGATTATTACGTATATTACTATTTTTCGGTTGTATTTTGTACCTCAATTGAATCAATCTTACAAATGAATTTTAACTTTTCAATTCACGGTTGTACTTTGTAATGATTTATTAATTCGACAAATTTCGACAACAACTTCTGTATGTGTGGATGCTGTAATACAGATTCCTGAAAGGCGCACTTTATCCTTAGCGTAGACAATCGATTAACTAATACTTATAGAAAAATCAATACCGTGCTGAGCTCATATATAACAAACTATCTCTCAACAAAAGCACTTACAGCTTCCTTCAGCTCATCACTGAACTCATCGAGATCTTCACAGCTAATTGCACCCTCGTTTATAAGTGAAATAATATTATAAATTAGATTCGACCGGCTCATTTCTAATTGAACGCCAGTTTTCTTTCTATCTTCCTTTATTCTCTTGTCCAGCCTCCAAAATTTTTCTGATGGATTAGCGTCATCACTTAGTAATTCTATATATTCATTATTTAGCCTGTTCATATATGATTCCTGCCAATCAACAATTTTATTTCTAAAAAGCGCCCAATCCTTCTTTGTAAATCTCTGCTCTTGCAAAGCCTCAAACCTCCCATTAATTATAGATTTATCATTCAAATTCAGTTATTAAGCTTTTCTTTATAAACGGCATTCCGCATCCAACTTTACCGGAATGCTATCTAAACTTTCTCATAGAATTTATAAAATCATCCATTGCATGCAATGTTTTCACCTTTCTAAGCTTAATTCTACATATTTCACAGATTTGTTCCAATGTCGCTTCAACGATTACATTCGAAACTCGTATTTCTCTTGGCAATCCATATTTAAAAATAAAATCTATTAGACAATTCGCCAAAGTCACAAGACAATCATCTTCCGGTTCATTCATTTCAAAAGAAATAGCCATTCCACTTGATGCGTCTACAATTCCACTAAGCATTGGATTGGCTGGTCTATCAAATTTTTTATCTGTCACTGATGCACCAAGTGGACTTACTTCCATCTCTAAAACAACATTACGCTTCGGTGCCTTTTTTAATTTTACAAGCAAGTCTTCGTCTTCTATAATAAGATTCCCGAAGCTAAAGCTCGTTAATGGCAGTGGTTCTTCTTCAAAATGCCACTTTTCTCTGTCATTTGACAAAACAAACGAAAACATATTTCCCTTCTCAAAATCTATCTGTATCTTTTTTTCTAAATAGCAAGTAAATGCTAATTGAAAATTTTCCAGATGACTCGTTAATCGAAGCACTTCATTTCGATCTAAATTATAAGGATAATAACCTGGTTCATATGACATGAAATACAGCCAGTTGTTTTTCCCTCTAAATTTATACCCCAAATCACTTATAATCTCTCTTTGTTTGATTGACAGTTCCTCTCTGGATCCCCAATAACAACTCATGCATTTCTGATTGGGCATGGCATATTCTACTGATATATTCATACGTTCCTGCATTGTCAACATCATATAGCTATTAAATGCTTCATATCCTTCATAAATAGATATTCCAATACAGCTTCCACCTCTTCCCAATACACTATAGAATACTGTTTCTTCACGGATATCACCGGTCAGTATTCCAAAGATATCCATATCCCACAAGAATTCCCACGGTTTTAAAGTCTTAATCCGTGTTGCGATCTCATATAATTTATTCCATTCTTCTATCGTTGCTTCCGCTCTCATATACACTCCCGGCTCTATACCAACTACACACTGATTATCTAAGTTCAAATTACATTCGCATGAACTTAACTTACCGTTATTTTCTATTACAATGCTTTAAAACTTACCACAGCACTTTTTAAATTTCTTTCCACTGCCGCAAGGACACAAATCATTTGGGTATACTTTTCTCGTAGTCTTAGTCATTTTTCCATTGATTCCATTTTCAAATGAAAGAGATGAAATATCAGTTGCAGTTGCATCAAGATCGATATTTATACCCATTTGACCTAACTGTTCTTGCCCTTCGGTCAGGATTGCAGCTGCTCGTGAACTTCCTGGCATAATTGTAGTAACTTCCGGATATATCGATCTCTGACGCAATACTTCATCAGGGGTACACCCATGGTTGTACCACATTCTAACAGAATTCATAACCTTTATCGCATATCCGAGAAATTCATTTGCTTGATCTATATCTTCAAAATCAATGCCATACCCCTGCATGGCCGCAAATACAAACTGTACATATTCCTGTGGATCTCTTTCTTCTCCGGACTTTCCTATGTCGGTTGCCTGATCATGGAGTTCCGTTATAAAATCATCCATACATTCTTTTACGGTTATACCGACCTTTTGTGCTACATTTGTAAAGTGGGGCAGAAACTTTTTCTCTATATACCCTTGCATTTCTTTTTCTGCATTGGATATTTTATAATAATTTTCATCCGCATAGCGCAGAAACTCCTTCTTAGATGGAAGATATCTTTTCTTTAAACCCGCCTCCTGATATAGCTGTCTAAAAGAAGAATCGCTTACCGATTGATAAAAACGCTCAAGATCTTTTTCTGTTAATTCACGTTTTGTTCCTTTAAAAAACTGTAACATTTTTTCATGTTCATTCTTATATGAATCCTGAAAGCAACTATGAAGTAAAAATCCATCCATAGTTGTACATATGACCGGAACTGAATCTCCAATCAATTGATGCAGCGTACATGTACATACAAATTCAGGGGTAAACATCACTGTATTTTTATAGTTACCATCAACATGGTTATATCCCTTCTCATCAAATTTATTCTCATATTTATGTATTAGTGTCAGCAGTTCTGTAACATGTATCACGCCGTAAAGGTTTACAGCTGCCATTGCATAGTCTGCTATGATACGCATGTATTTTTTTCTCTTTTGATACACTTTATTTTGCGCTAATTCGTTATAACTCTCCGGGCAGCCAAAATCTTTACATAACTGCTGCAACGCATCATCTGTTTCATAAAAAGTCAAACAAAATCCTTCAAAAAGAGTATCATCTCCCAGGACTTCTTCCATCAACTCTACTTGCTGCGCTTTCTTAAGCCTAGTCTCTGAAAATTCCAGTTCTTCTATTTTCCTAAATAATTTTGCCGATTCTTTCCCTATTATGGTGTCTAATTTGTAATCTATCCTTTTACCAGTTTCTCTCTCTATTACAGGAAGTAGATCATCTTTTCCCGCATTTTCTACCAAACGGAAATCATTATTTCCTAATAGAATTTTAACCATCAGCTCATATAATACTTTCACATCCTGCGCTTTGTATTGTTTTATATAATTTGCAATTTGTTCTCTGCTTTCTCTCATTCTTCTCCTATCCATGGAATTGAATAATACTCATCAGATATGTCACATGGTAAACTGTTGACCACTGCTTTTTAGTTCCTCTTGTTCTGACTCCTGTCCGTTCAGTTTCATAAGTTGTTTCATGCTGTAATCAAGAATCTTTGCCTTTCGCTCTGAAATTATTACAGAATAAAAATCCTTTTGTATTGGAAGCAGTGTCGGCGTTTCATTAATGAGCATGCATATTTTTTCCATATCAATCCGCGCGGAAATTCTTTTTAGGGCCGCTATGCAGTCCGGATTTTTCAGAGAAGATATAAATTCGAAATAGGAAATCTTCTTTCCGTCTTCCTCAACAGACGAGGCAGGGAAAGCATATACCCGCCTGTCGATCTCATCTTCATTGTTTAGAATTGACTCCATATCCTTGACTGCAAGCTGTGGGTAGAGGCAGGAACCACAGTCGTAAACAGGAGCAATTTCCGCTGTCTTGGACTGTTCATCTACAAGAATGCCCCAGTTACCATTGTGCCTGTCAAAATTACCAAGCAGTGCATCGGCAATAAACATATCCCAAAAGAACTCCCTAAGTTGATCTGGCGGCAGAAGCGTCTGTTCGTCTATTGCCTGTAGGATGGAGGAAAGCTCTGTGCCATATCCATTCTGTTCACTGCTGATACAGGTATTCTTCAGGTATGCAAACTCAATGAGTTTTTTGCCGCCTTCAGTAAAATCTCCACAGGCTACTACTACCTTTTCCTTCCCACGTGAATCAGTATAAGTTCCAAGCAATGTCTCCTGGGTTTTGAGTCCGAGGGAGGCAAAAATATGGCAGGCAAGATATTCACTGATACACCCATTAGTGTAACTCATGGTCTTATTACGGCTTGGGACAGGCGGAAATTTAAGCATATAGCTATTACCCTCATAAAGAATATTAATTTTATTTCCATTTGCTCCACCGTAGGCTCTGAATTTATTTACCTCACACGATGTAAAATCAATCATTAATGATATTCTCCTTTCCCTCTGCACCAAGATATTTTTCACGCAGATAGTTAGCCTGTTCCTCAGTAATTAAGTCAGCCCAAAGATTGGAATTAATGGCTCCATATAATTCGCCCCACAAGCAATCAAGATAGAGAACTTGTTCCTTTTCACCCTGTAAATATTCTTTTATTGCCTTTTGAACACTCTCTGGCAGTCCGGATTCCAAATAGGTTTTTCTGTTTGGTTTTCCTGTGACTGTGTTTTCTTCCGGCTCTGTTTCAAGTGCCAGCAGTTCCTCAATAGTTAGACCAAGTGTTTTGGACAGTTTAGAGAGCGTTCCTGCGCCACAACGGTTAAGATGGGTTTTCCCGGAATAAATATCTGCAAGGGTGGCCCATGGAATCCCGCTGATTTTTGATAAACGATAACGGGACATTTGAGTATCCTGTAAAAGCTGTTGTATTGTCATTTTCATCACCTACAATCATTATATCGGTGTTCCGATATAGTGTCAATAGAAGTTCTCTTCCCAAATTAAGCAGTTAATGTTTCTTAGAAAATTGTTTTAATGTATCACATTATCTGTCATAATATTGACTTATCAGATCCATCAATATTGCTATTTTCGACAGATTTCGACACAAATCTCACGATGTGTTGAGTGAGTGAAAAAGATTCTCACAAAGCGTGGTTGGGCCTTAGCGGAACGCTTATAATTCATCACCATTGCTGTGGCAATGGTAAGAATGTCCTATATAGTAGAAGTTGTATTAACAGACATAATGATATCAATTTCATCAACCATCATTTTTTTAATTGCACTTTACAAAAAAACTTGCACCATCTCAAGTTAATAATATCTGGATGCATTATATTAAGCACTTTTTTTAATATTCTAATTGCCATATTGTAATGCTTAATTGCCTCGTTATATTCTTTCAACAACATATAAATTGAAGCTATTTCTGAATAAACACCTGCAGTAATGGGATGATTATTTCCTACAACTTTTTCAAGAATTTTCAATGCAATAAAATTATATTCTAATGCTTTTTTATATTTTTTTGATATTGTATAAATACCTCCAATGTTTGAATAGCATAAAGCAGTATCCCGATGTTCTTCTCCGTAATAATTAATAAAAATATCTAGTGCTTTTTGACTACTATCCAGTGCCTCTTTTATTTTATTATCAATACTATATATCTGACCAATATTGTCATATGTTACAGCATTATGGGGATGTAACTCTCCAAGTAATTCCTGTCCTAAATCCAGTGATTTTTTATAATTCTCTAATGCCTTTGCTATATATTCTCTTTTTCTATAGCGTTTTAATAATGATGCATATACTGATCCGATATTGTTATATAATGATGACATGTCAATATACTTCTGCATTCCTAATTCATTATAAATTTTTTCAACCTTATTATAGAACATTATAGCTTTTTTATCTTTGCCTAGTCGCTCATATACTTGACCCATATTAATGAATGATATTGCTGTATCTATATGATTCTCACCGAGTATAGAAACTCTTATTCTAAGAGCTTTTTTATAATTTTTTATTGAATACTTATATTTACCAAACAAGTAATACATATAACCAACATTATTATATGACTTAGCGGTTTCCTTATTATTTTTTCCAAAAACCTTTTTGCGTATTTTTAGAGAATTTATATGGTAATCAAGTGCTTGATTTATTTTGTCTTGATACCCTAGTGCCGTCCCTAAATTACTATAGGAATTAGCAACTTCACAACTGTATTTTGAATATACTTTTATCGTCAAATTTAATTGCTTCTCATAATATTTTATAGCATCAAAATACATACCTTTAAATTCATAGTATTTTCCTAAGAATTCATAAATAGTAATAATTTTAGTATTTTGCACGCCTTCTTTTCCATTTATCACTTTAAAGAAATCTTCAATATCTAAATGAATCATATAAGTTTTAAAAATTAAATCTCTATCATTAATAAGAATAGTTAATTCTTTAGCTCTGTCTACCAAGAAACATTCAAATATTTTTTTTATAGAAGCGTATTTAGGTTCTTCCCTTAATTTGATTTCCCCCCATCGTTTAAGCAGATTATGAATTAAGAAATCTCCATCTAAATCTCTGTTTATAAAATAATATCTAATAAGTTCATCAGTTCCATTATAAAATGTATCCTCATCAATACCATATTGCTTTGCAAGTGTTAATATCAAATCTCTTCTTATAAAGCATGAAGAAAGTAGACAAATTAACAAAAATATTTTTTTAGAATTTTCTTCTAACTTATGCCAAGATAGATCAAAACATATGTTTAGCTCTTCGTCGATAATTGGAATTTTTGTTCTTATATTAAAATCATTCAAGTACTGCTCAATTGATAAATCCTTTTCTATCTCTAGATACGATCCTACCAAATTCAAAGCAAGGGGTAAACCTCCAAGTTGATTACATAATTTAGAACAAATACTCTTATTTTCATTAAGTCGTTTCTCACCTATATAATTACTTAATAGCATAAGCGATTCTTCAATGGAAAGTCTCTCCATTTCCATTGGTTTTAACTCCAGTTTTATAGCAATATATTTATCTCTACATGTTACAATAATCCCACAATGTATAATAATAAATATTTTTTTTAGTTCTGATATATTATCATTTTCAACATTGTCGAAAATTAGAAGAACTGATTTCCTATTATTTAGTGCTTTGATAACTAAATTAAGTCTTACCAATTCATTATCAGATGTCGAAAACTTTAATCCTAATATTAAACTTAGATCGATTATTTGTTCATATAATGGTTTTGTACAATCAATCCAAAAGCAACCACCTTTGTATTCATTTATATATCTTTTATAGTATTGTTTAACAAATTCAGATTTTCCTATACCACCCATACCAATTATTGAACATCTTCTTATAATATTACCACTTTTTTTACTGATAATTTTATGTAAATCCATAAACATGTTTTCTCTTCCGAAAAAGGGATGAGCCAATCCTTCTTTTATATTGAACGAGAAGGATGTGAAAATCAATTCATCTAAAGTTTCATTAGGTATTGAATCATAAATCAACCTGGATTTTTCGTTGTTCCCTTCAATACTATTATTAATTAGAGTCCCATCTCCACTGTTTATTGATCCGAAAACCGGACCATTAATAATAGTTATATTCCTCACATCCTCCTCGATTATATCCATTGTATCCTCCTAAGTATTTTTATGTACATTGCAGGTAAATAGATTTATTTGTTATATATATTTCCGCTGCCAGTATTAATAGAGCCATAGATCGGTCCATTAAAAATGGTAGTATTTTTACTTTTATTTGTGACTTCATTCTCATCATTTAATATTTCTTCTTTGTCTATATCAATAATTGATTTAATTCCTAAACATTCAAAAGCATATGGATTATTCATTACGTTAAAACATAAAGATACTGCTGCTTCAGAAGCAATTTGTTGATTCTTCTCCTTATCCTCTGATTCTTTATTCTCTGCCCAATCACAAATACCCTTAACTAAAATCCATTGATTAAAGCTTTCGTGAAAAGATGCCGCATACAATCCACACCCTTCCATTTCGCCACCTATAGCTTCTGGGAAAAGTTGAAATAAATGTTTCTTGAATTCTTTATCATCGACTAGTTTTGATCCAGAAAGGACTTTACCTGTTATTCTCCCAACCTTTGTTCCATCCTCTAATTTATAATCCCAGTCAGAACAATTTCTAAATCGATCAAAAAGAATTAACCCACTTCTTACAATTGAGCCTCTTGGTATTTCAATTCCTTCCTTAATCTTAGAGCTATCATATTGAATTATAGATTCTGCTATTAATATATCTCCTATTTTCTGCTTTGTACTATCCTTACCAAATGCTACTCCTGGCATAATTAATGCCTTAGGCTTCCAATAATCCAAAGCATCTTTAGTTGTTAATGTTGACCCATCAGGTGAAGACGATCCCATATTTGTTTGAACATGAACAATCGGATACGCTCCCAAGATTCCTATTGTATATGTTTGTTTGTTGGTAGTATCAACTTTCAATGCAGAACATCCTGGCAAAGGTTTTAAATACTTAAATACAGTTTCTTTTTCAATGTCAGTAGCTGTCATTATAACTATATCTAAATAACTTTTCAGTTTCTCTACCTCATCTCTAGATATATAATCAAAATTATGACACATTAATTGCTCCTCCCCTAAGCACCTAACCTTATTATTAAATACTTTTTTAGCTTTGATAGACTTAGTATGGTCTAATGGTAAGCATTCAAGATTAATCACTCTATTATATTTTTCAGGTATATCAATATAATTAATATTATTCTGAGTTGTATCATCACCGTACATATATAAAGGAAACTGTTTTTCATCAATAATAAATGAACATTCAAGATTGAAGTTAAATACACCTTTTCTAGATTTACACTCCAAATAAATAATATAACATTTATTAAAGTCATCTCTTCTAATAGAACGATTATATTGAAAATCATCAGATAATGGATCATATATTCTAATTTGTGTTGGAACAGCATTTGTGGGTAACATTAAAGCATAATACGATAATTTTTGGCGCTCTGTAGGAATGCCTTCCCATTGTGTCCTAAATATATATTCATTACCTTCTTTAACAAAGTACCCCGCACCAAGACGCCTTGCTTTAGCTTTTTCCATTTTTTTATTATATACTGTTTCATGTTTTACCGTTTTAAAATGAAATGGTCCCTTATGTGGTTCATTATACTCATCCGCGAAAGCCACAATTAGATCCCCAATTTTGTATGAAGATTTAAGCTCAACACTTTTAAGTGTACCATTATATTCAAGTTTTTCGATAATCGCTGTGTTTATATACATATTACCTTCCTATCTTTCACTTCATACTGGAATCTAAAAAACAAGTCGATAGGCTTGTTTCTTTCTTATTGAGTTATAGCCAGATCCATCTTTTTAAATGCAATTAATTCCATACATATTCATATTGTATATCTTTAGTAGATTTCTTTCAACAATAACCGCACATTTTTGTCTTAACAGCTATCGACCGTAAGGTATACTTACACAAAATACAACCAACGTGTGTGAAAATGTTTAAATTAAATCCTCTGTATAAGTGCCGCCAATCGTCTCCATGAAAATGCTACGGAATGACACATCAAGTGATGCGCATACAAGGTCAGCCCACACCGTAGGCACGAGATATCTAACGGAAGATAACTAAATTCAGATAATAGAGTTCCATCATAAGACGAATTATCTACAGCAACTAGGGTATAAGCTCAGATAAGAGCGATACCGTATAATTTTTATATTACCAATTGTATGTCAATTCATTTTGGGGGCATATTAATAACTAAATATTACTATAACAATTTAAAAAGCAGGTGAATATATTGAATAAAAATGAATTATCAGAAGATTGCACGGTTCCTGGAATAATACCATTCATCGCTCAGGATCTTGATAATGGATGCTGGGCAACCGTTTTAACTATGTTAATCAATTATTAGTTGATGAAGCCATCGTGGATTTTTTTGCAAAATTGAGCGTGAAGCACTATCTACAGACTCTCCTTACCCAAAACGTATACAAATGATCCTTTTCACATAACTCAAAAAAGCAATATTAATGCCTGTTTGTTATTCACTAACCTAGGATTTTACGGATAAGACATATTGAATGTACTAAGTTGCAAAAAAGGAGGATAAACTTATGAGCGTAGAACTGAATACTACTTATCTGAAACAGAATCGCTATCCAGGCCTTTCGATCCCATCTCCGGAAATGAGGCAGACAACAGAAGTGAGAGTTGAAGCAGACCGTGTGGTATTTTTACTCGGCAGTCAAGAACGGTGGGTAATAGATTCGAAACTATTCGACGGCAATCCGAAACTTAAGGTCTATAATAGGCCACGCAACAGCATCTATATAAAGTTAACAGGAGCATTTTTTCCCGGAACCACCCTTACAGCAGATCTAACCTGTATGATTTACGGTCACGATGTAATGGACTTGAGATTTGACTTTGGGTTAAACCAAAAAAACATTTCACTGGATGAGTGGCTGGCTGGCGAGCAGCCAGTGGCTGGTACGTTTAATTTTCGGAATACTTCTGTCTGCCGTTTTGGAATTCAAGGAGGGATGTTCTTTAAAAACCGGGTAAGTGCAGATTTTTTTCCCAGTTGGACTTTCCACATAAAAGGAAATAAATTTGCTTCATTATATGATTTGGGTATTCCTATCTATTCAGATGATATCGTCTTTGGAATTCCTTCCACCAATCACCCAAGTCTCTTTGCTTCACTACCTGAACGGCGTACCATATTCAGTTTACAATCAATTGAATTCCGGCATGAGCCTTTAGTTCATGCAATCAATCTGCCGGACGGTTGGACAATACTCTCACCTCTTCAACCTTACGATGAATTACACATAGAAACAGCCATTGTTCAAAACGGGGGTAAAGAACAAGCCTTCGTTTCTCAGGCAGGTCAAAGCAATATTAACAACTGGGGACTTAAGTTCCAGGGCATATCGAATTCATTTCTTCTCCATAATGTTATCTATGCCATGGGATTTGACGATAAAACAATCCAAGCCCTGCAATTTGGAAAATTTAGTACAGAACCTATATGGTACCACCTAAATGGCTGCAGTCTACTCTTGGGCGATGGACCAGATTCCAAATTCGAACTTATCGCAAGGGATAAGCGTATTGAATATGCCGTTGTTGCCCCAGCGCTTTTATCTTTCGCTGCATCTCTGCCGGAAATGATTGTAGAAGCTGTCCCTACCACGCCATTTAAAGTATTAGGAATATATCCTACTGGCACCAGTCGACATTCAGGTTTTGAAGAAACAGAGAAATTAGGGTTACCTGCATTGCAGGTTGACCCAGACCTACCAGCGCCAGTTTTAGTTATGTCCGATCTCTCCTTTTCATTATTGCGTACTAAGGACTTTCTGCTACTACGATTCTCTTTTATGAATTTAGAGTTTCGTACAGGGGGTGATAAATACGCACGTCTGGAACGAAAGTCGGCAGACACACCCACCTACATGATTGTCCATTTTGCGCCGCAACACATAGCGGAACAAGTGTTTGACGAACAAAACATCGAAGAACCACCAGTATCTGTACGAATGTCCGGACCCAGTCGGCTTGTCTTTCATATCCCAAAGGCTGTGAGAGAACTTCAGTATACACTAGAGTCACTTCTTAACTGGAGTGACTATGAGCAGAGTGTCATGCCGGCAGCGATTCCTTCACCAGTCTCCCCAAACCTCCTATTTACCCATTTGTCTGGGTATAACGTAGAAGAGACTAGCCCACTTTTTCTGCCTGAACTTCCCCCGCAAGAGTCAGAACCCCCAAAAATGGAGCATACATCGATTGAGGTGCCCTATCGCCTTATACTTTCACCCAACTGGTTTGCTGGTTGGGCTCATACAAACTGTCCAGTTACATTTCGGGAATTAACGGAGCTCTGGCACACCCGCCTTGGTGTGCGCACAAAAGGTGGTGTTGATGAACAGGAGCCAACATTGCGCACTGTACGTGCTATTTGGCATAAGGATAATACCATTACTGAACCACCATTTCATATGTCCCTAAGCGCCGATTCACGGACGGAGATTGTAAAAAACTCCTCTAACTATCCAGAGGCTATTCAGGTAAACCATATGATGCTTTCTTCGCTGGGGGCTTGGTTAGATATAGATGGGAGTTGGCCAGTGAATCCACCATTCTTAAGTAAATGGATTCATAGGTCTCTTATGGGACGTGACAATTATGTCAAAATAGTTTACGATGGTTATCTATTTCCCTGGGGTCACCGTGCATCAATGATCACTTTCACCGAGCGAAGATGTAAACCTTCTCCTTTGAATCAAGAAATGGTTGCCTATCTCGTTACTTGGTCAATAGTTGTTGTCCGTGAACCTGAAAGATTCTTTCCAGTACCGGGTATGCCGAATGGGCGTCAACTACCATTCCGACGGATTCATTTAAAAACCCTTCAAACGCCACCCCTCAATACGATTTATCTACCTTGGTTAAGAGTCGAGGATAAAGACTTTTTATTCCATGTGGAGGGTGAAGATCAAGAAGGCCGCTTAATTGAATTCAATACACCTCTGGCCTTCGTAAAAAGTATTAAGGAAGAACCAACTCTTATAGAAGATTTTAATACTAGTCCGTTCAATTTAATGCGTAGAACACGGGCAATGGAGGGGCAAAAAATTGCATTTGCTCTCACCAGCCAACCCGGAAATACGAGCTTCATCGCTAAAACAATGTGCTTTAATGTAGTTAAAACTGATGAATCACCAGGTTATTACCCTGTTATGTATGCTGCAGACGTTAATATTCCCGCTGCTGACCAGTTTGGGGGCACAAACAATAATCTTCTAAGCAATACTGAAAGTTCTATTAATGTTGAGTTTCATGACACCTATCTTAAGTCAAGTTTTGATACTAATTTGAACCCGGCTGAAGTGTTTTTCAATATACCTAATCCTGTTCCAAAGGACTTTCCTATAGACAAGGTAGGTGGCATTGTAAATCCTGATTTAACCATTAGAGGTCTTTCACGAAAGTATGGTCCTGTCGCAGCTAGTTCCATCCCTCAATGTTTGAATGCTGACAAGATTACAGAAATTCTAGGTAACGCCAAGCTTCTTGGTGGAATAATGCTTAAGGATATCGTCAAGCAAGTAAATATTTTCGAATCCCCAGGCAGTATTCCACAAATGACCAACCGGGTAATCTATCCAAAAGTTAATGGAATAGAAGACACAAACAAAATACCAGAAGCTATTGAAACCCGGTACCTGTTTGAACCTAAATTGAAGTCAGATGATGATAAGCTCTTTGAGGTCACAGCCGATTCCTCAATGAAGCTCTCAACCTTAATATACACCACACCTTCAAAATCTACGTACGATGTAGCAGGAGAACTGCGTAATTTCAAAGTTAACCTGATTGGTACAGACAAGACTACCCAATTCTTAAAACTACATTTTAACCAATTGACTTTCAATGCCCGAAGTGGTCAGAAGCCTGTAGTTACCCCAATTATAGAAAACGTTGAATTTGGCGGAGCACTCCAATTCGTAAAAAGTCTTCAAGATTTTTTGAAGTCTGTCAGCGAAGAATCAGGAATTGATGTTACTTTCAAAGGAGTTACCGTAAGTTCCAGTTTGATAATTCCTAACGTCACTTTGGGTATATTGGCCCTTCAAAACCTAACGTATGTAAGCCGCTTCATCCTTCCCTTTGATGGTTCTCCTTCTACGTTTTACTTTGCATTTGCCTCACGGGAGAATCCATTCGTCATTACAGTTGGAACATTTGGCGGAGGTGGTTTTTTCGGTATCATGTTATCACTCGACCAAAAAAAACCGGTGAAACTGCTCGAAGCCTCCTTGGAATTTGGCGGTAATCAAGCGCTCGATTTAGGTGTTGCAAGCGGCGGCGTCTACCTGATGGCGGGTATATACTATCAAATGGAGATTGACGTTAAGAACAATCGCATTTGCCAGCTTACTGGCTATGTACGCTGCGGCGGAGCGCTACAGGTGCTTGGATTAATTACAGTTTCTGCTGAATTTTATCTTAGTCTAAACTACCGCGACCCTGGTACGGCATGGGGGGAAGCAACAGTAACAGTTAAGATAAAAACACTCTTTCACAGTCAAAAAGTGAATCTGACAATGGAGAAGCAGTTCGCTGGCTCTAGTGGTAACTCTTTCATCGAGGAGATAATCACAGAAGATGACTGGTGTGAATATTGCAATGCCTTTGATTAATAAATGGAGGATTACCTATGCTTAAACAAACTGTCCTTTGGACGGCGTTACCGAATGGAATTAAACCAGGTCTCGCAAAACGCCTATGCCTATCAGTCCTAGTCTCGCCAAGATTAACGGCTGATGCTTCAGAACCGACAATACGACGAGATGGAACTATAGAACTTAAAAACTTCCGCGACTTCCTAAATTGGCCGGAAATGCATCCAGAATTCGCTGTTCACTTTGAAAATGGGCCCATACTTAAGGCTAACATTGTGAGTTGTAAACCACAGTTTGAACTATGGAAAGCTTTGTTCCCTTCTCAAACCTCTGTACTGCCCTATGTGTTTAACCCTGATAGTGATCATTTGCAGCGAATTCGCTCGTTCCCAGTAGGGATAATACTTTGGAGAATTAAACAGTTATATCTAGAAATAGCTCAGCATGAACCTAGTGAATTCCCTCATTTTGAAGGTAAACAATTAGAACTCCTAAAACAACTTATTCCAACCGCAGCGGATAAGGCAAATATAGAAAAAATTCTTGACGTTAGACGTGCCCTTCCACAGGAATTAATAAAGACTCAAGATTTTAACAAATGGCGAGACGATTATGAACAACTGCAAGAATTTTATGCACCACATGATCCTGAAAAGAGAGTGGAACCTCAAGTTCCTTCCCTCGATTTTCACCAAGTGGTCTCTAGCCTAGGAGATTACCCACTTCTGATGCGTTATTTGGGGTTAGTTTTTGATCTGGAAATTGAACTTAAAAAAGAAATCCCATTTAATGGGAGTGTAGCTATAATTCCCACCTGGTCATCAACACTTGGTAATAGCGTTGACAGATGCCCCCGTACTCGTTATATACTCGACCCTGCCAACAATAAATTCATTTCAGCTCCGGCAAGTGCAGATACAGAGATAATAGAAGGATATTTGAAATTGGTTGATCCGACAGTGGATCTTAATGACAAGGTGGAACTCTATTCAGTCATTCAATTGGATGCTGACAACACTGCAATTAAATTTTTAAACTTTATCAAAAACATTGAGGGAATACAAAATTGGGACCATTCAAAGAGAAGTGCCATCCCCTCTTTACGCTCCCAAGGTATATCCATAGCGTATGGAGATCGAGCCCAAGAACTCCATCAATCACTTGACACAAGTGTACAGCTTAATAATGACGCCGAAGTTGGAGGAGGCGTCATGTCAGCTGAGCACTTGGTACAGGGGTATCGTGTCGATGTATGGGATTCAATCTCGAATAAATGGCATTCTTTGTGCCATCGCAATGGACAATACCACTTTTTACGAAGTGACTGTGTGATCAAGGAATCAGACGAGGGATTTATATCCATGGCCCTAACAACAGCGGCTGACGGATCAACGAGTGATCTCTATCTCCATCAGTCTCTCTTTACTTGGGGAGGCTGGAGTTTGGTGGCGCCAAGACCTGGTTCAGCGGAAAGCAACAGTACAGGCAGCGAATTTAAGCTGGAAATCTGTTTCAAACCATATCCCAATTCTCTTCCTAAACTGCGATTCGGCCGAACCTATCGATTCCGATTAAGAACGGTAGATTTGGCTGGAAACAGCCGGAAGTTGAGTGATGAGCCTCCTTGTACTGATATTACTCAGACACAAGAAGTCTTCTACTATCGCTTTGAACCTGTGGAATCCCCCGTTGTTGTATTAAAAGATAAAATGGGTCCTGGAGAGTCAGTACACACTCTGGTCCTTCGAAGCAATTACGAAACGTTAGCAGAACGGCACATTGCGCCACCTAAAGTATCTCAATTAATGGCAGAACAGCATGGATGCTTTGATACACCGTCAGGCTTAGATTCCCGTTCTTATAAACTTATAACCAGTAAAGATGGCAGTTTTGATAGTGATCCGCATAGCGAAAGTCAACTTGTTATACCATATTTGCCTGACCCTTTTTCAAGAGGGGCCGCTTTTTTAGGGCTACCAGGCATGGAAAAAAATGAGACAAAGAAGGTTCCTTTCACTACCTATGATTCGTGGGCAGATGCACTTCCATTCCGACTTCAAATCAAAGAAGGTTCTAGAAAACCTGAATGGAAGTCACGAAATCGGGAGTTGTGTGTATATTTACCTAAAGCAGAATCAACGACTATACGGATGAGTTCTTATCTGTTCCAAAAGGACTTGGATCTCATGGGTATTCAGCAAATGATTGAAGAAAAGGCGCCTAAAACATTTCTATACGGAGACGCTCCAACATCCACGCCCGACCAGCTAAGGGAATATGCACTTAATGGTCGCCATTGGATGCTGACACCTTATCGAGAATTGACCCTTGTACATGCTGTCCAGCGGCCATTGATGGCTCCTGCTTTTCAAAATCTCAATTCGAAGCGAGAATTAGGACAAACCTTTGCAACCTTAGCAGATTTCATTAAAGTATGTGGTAAATCGACAGTTAAAGTAGATATTAACGCATGCTGGGAAGAGCCAATAGACGCTTTATCCGAATCTAGGTGTCAAATGCTGGCTCAAAAAAGCCATGTCTGTGAAATAAAAGTGGAGTCTTCTGCAACTGAAATTGACCTTAACTATCGGCATGAATTTGGTGACACCAAGTATCGTCGGGTGACTTATACCGCAGAGGCTACAAGTCGGTTTAGTGAGTACTTTCAATTTTTCTCTCAAGATAGCTGCACTCTTTATCGATCCAAGCATGTAAGACTGAAGCATACCCTAATTGTCACGCAAACAGAAATCGTGCTAAGTGTGGACAAGAAAGCCCGGTACGAACGAAATAAGGATTACACAATTGATTACGCAAAGGGAACTATTGTCCGAACTCCATTTGGCGCAATTCGAGATGGAGAGACAATTAACATCGAATATTCTTATTTCCCTGGTCCAATCACAATATCTTCTGAGAACCCCTTTTGCCTGGATATTTATAATTCGTCCCCCCCTGCTGCTCCGAAGGTATTATATGCCATTCCTACGTTTGGTTGGGAATGTAAACATGAAGTTAAAGGAAAAAAAATCAAGAGGAAAGGTGGTGGTTTACGAATTTATTTAGACAGACCATGGTATTCTTCAGGCGAAGGAGAACTACTCGGAGTAATTCTTTGGCCAGATCAAACTCCGTATCCAGCTGAAAATTTGGTACAATATATAACTCAATGGGGAAAAGATTGTATTCGTCATGACAAATCACCTTTCCCTTCCCTGCCGCAATCTAGTCATTTTACAAGGGCTGAAGTGATATCTGCTGCTAACGATTTAAAAGAGCTACCGGACACGAAGGTATGTGTAGCGGGGCATGCTGTAGAGTATGATTTAACTCGAAAACTCTGGTTCTGTGATCTTAATATCAATACTATCGATGCGTACTATCCTTTTATTCGTTTGGCTCTTACGCGATTTCAGCCAAAGTCTGTAGACAACGCTCATTTCTCTCAGATAGTTTTGATGGACTTTATCCAGATAGCACCTGATCGACTATTTTCTATCCAGAAGGATATATCTGACCCAATGAAGTTAATGGTAAGTTTGTCGGGTCCTAGTTACCTATCTTCTAATGGAACATTGGGTGGAGAAGTTGAGGTACAGCTTGAAACTAAGGATTCAATTTTATCAGAACATGGATGGCTGCCGGTACCCAAAGCTACCTATCCCTTATCGACTATGGAAGATCCAAATGTGTGGACAGGAGCGATTCCCTTGCCTAAACCTCGCGGAGAAGACTTGTACCGTTTGATTGTTCGCGAGTATGAATGTTTTGTGGTCGATGAAACCGACACTAACAAAACTGAGCGGCGTCTTGTATTTGCTGCAGAATTGGAGATCTAAATGAACATTACATGTCTAAATTAGAGCTCGCATTAATAATATATGAAAATTAAAATCAGGTAGTCTACTCTTTTGCTTTTAGGTAGTCTACTTGATTTTAATTTTCACATTTTCCAAACTAAAAAATGTACCTATTTTCCCTTTGATTTACCATGTGTTCCGTCCCTATTAAATGTTTACTCTTTTTGCCTATTTTCTTTGATCAAAAAAATGTCACATTAATGCGTCGAACATTTTTCTTCCACGCTCCTCCTATTCTCCCTCATTTTTCTAATATTCCAACTTGTAGTATTTTTTTAATCGATAGTGTCAAGATCAAATTGTATTTCAGCCGTTAGAGCCAGTAGTCAACCGGCTATAATATCAGACTGGTTCTGGAGATCCAATTCTTTCAGATGCACCATATTCATATAGCGTTTTGTACCCCATTGGGTTCCTGCTACGTATCGTACCTGGCACATACAAGCATTAATGCACTTTTCCCATCAGAGAAAGCACCAATTGCTCTGGTTCTATGTTTGATTTCCTTTTTTAGTCTATCGATGGTTGCTATAACCACCTTATCCAAATATAGAGCAAGTTGCTTCAATAACTGCTCATTTGGTAGTTCACCAGCTGACTCAATCGAAACATTTAACTCATTATTATTTTGCACTTCTTGGACAATATCAGCAAAACTCTTCTGTATATATTCTCTATATTTTTGTAATTCTGCAATCAATTCTTCTGGCACAGTCCTGAAATTCTCATCAATATAACTATCACAAAACAGAAAGCTCTCTGTCGAAAAATCAAATGCTATATTTGCCATAGTCTACCTCCTGAAATCAAACTGGTATTGTATCTGATTTCTAAAAATACTTTACAAATTACTGAGTTATCTCCAGATACAATTGCTCAAGCCGTTCAGCTTTAGTATCCTTTTTAAGCTTACATTCCCAGACGATGAGGACTTTCCAACCATCTTTTCTAAGCGCAGCATAATTTTCTTCATCACGCCTGCGGTTTTTCTCAAGCTTCGGCACCCAATAATCTTGATTAGATTTTGGAACAACAAAATCTGGACAACCATCATGGCTATGCCAAAAGCAGCCGTTTATAAATACAGCTGCTTTATATTTGGGTAGTAAAATATCCGGCTTCCCTGGATACCTCTTATCATTTTTTCTGAACCTCAGTCCTTTTGAAAAAAGATACTACGCTAGCTTCCGACAACCCAATTTAAATACTTGGTATCAAATATAATTTTTAATGACTATCAATAATAATGTTATGTTCGTCTACACCACCGACTGCGAAGTCTTATCATTTATATATTCCCATGTACTAATAAATATATTTTGCAGTTCCCTATCTATTTGTAACACTATCAAAACACATATCAAAATATGAACTATGCTCATTAACACTCATCTGATATTTCTCAATTTTAAGCCCAGTAGCAATATCCACCAATTTCTTTTTATTACGAATACTGCAATCTTTACCAATATATATAGCTTTCATTTTAATACCCATTTCTTTATCAGATAGCCGCTTACCATTTTCCTCGAGACGTGTAATAGGATATAGAATTCTAAACTCATTCTCCTGTTTCCATGAGCGGTGTTTTACACACATCAAATTTAACATTAAAAATTGATACTTAAGTAAATCAGGATTTTGAGGAGATATCTTCCCTGACATCGCATCCAATGCTAATGTAACAAAATTTCCTAAAACTGATGTCATTGGGTTTCTTTTCTCTTCATAAGAAACCGGATACAAACTTATTGGATCTACTACTTCATATTCAACGCATATTCCATGATGATTATTCCCATAGTAAGCCCACATCGGCATATTGTTTAGTGGATGAATTTCACCTTCAACACAAAAGCTTGTAATCAAAAAACTATCATTGATATACTTTTTATATTCATTAAATGTTTCAATATTATTTCCAGAATTAATTATTTTCATTTCGTCTAAATACATTCCATTAAACTCATACGGATCATTTAAGGAATAGTACTTTGAAGCCCAAACTTTTCTTTCACTTAGCGTTTCAATATTCCTCCTATTCAATTCTGGATTTCCTCTATCGTAAAAAGGCATAAATTTAAATATACCTTTTGGTGCATTATTTATTCTATACTTTTCAGCACCAGATACACCTTCTTTCTGGAAGACTGACACATATTCCATAATGTTAAACATTTTCATTCCTCTTTTTAAACAATACATTTGTAGATTTTCTTCTCAAATAGAACCGTAACTAGAAAATACTGTGTTACATATTCCTTATTCTCTGCAAATTTTTCTTGAGATTGAATTGAAATAATTTCACCTGTTATTCTTTTTTTCTCAACTATCTCACTTCTTACTAAATTATCACATTCCGACTTCTTTTTTCCAAGAAGAATATCTGTAAAAACTTTTCTGACATATCCCTCATCTATATTATTTTTGTCATCAAGGTTTTGAGCAAATTTATATTGACATGTCAACAACTCCGCTGCATCTCTGTAACTGATTGCACTGTCTTTTTCTTCTCTGGTTTCAATGCACCTTACTCTAAAAGGCCTGTGACTATTATTTGAATTAACCTCAATAAATGAATATCCTTCTACATTAAATTTATTTTCCAATTAAATCCCCCCTATACTTCCTCTTAAAATCTGTTTTTTTATATGTTTCTACTCTTAAAACTTATTCATATAAATGTCAATTCAGTAGCTTATCAAAATGCCATTTTTACAGTTTTTCACATCTCCCATAAATGCTGTGGCTTTAGTATTAATTGAACCTCGCATTATTCCGCTTACATTTTTGTGTAATCGCATTGATTACCAATTATATCTATTTCTAGATTTATTAAACAAAATTATTAATATCATCAATAATCGTATTTCTAATTTTTAAATAGCTTTCCGGGTATGCTTTTTGAGGAATTGTATCAATGATAGATAATATTTTATCTATTTTCTTAATTGCTTTAGCATTATTTTCCAGCAAATACTTTTGATTCTTATTTACTGGCAATGTATTTAGTATTCTATAGTATTCATCCCTTGCTTTACTTGAACAAGTTAAATCCATTTCCATACAGTAGTTCATAGAAAGTATTTTATATTGTTTAATATATTCAAAAAATTTTCGATAACCATATAAATGATTCTCAACTAACCGTTGTTTTTCAGTCTCGGTCTTAAAGATATCGTTTAGAACATCTTCATTCTTCATAACGTTACTATAGCAAGGCAATCCTGTTGATTGTGAACGGCTAGCTTCTAATTTGTTATTATCTAAATATGGGAAAAAGTAATCTCTATCAACAACGGTAATAAATGGAATTCCTAATTCTTTAAGTAAGTAATATGGATATTTTATATTCTCAACACCGCCAGCATCAAGGAAACTTACATCAGCAATTTTATTTCCTATTTCAGAAGCAACTAATTTTTCTAGAACTTGACAATCATTTTTGCTTTCTCCTAGAACAACATATTTCGAAAAGAAAAAATCACTGTTTTTGTAATTAAAATACTGATAATGCTTAAATTCTTCGAGATTATATTTTGTCCAGAAGTCAGCAGGAATCTGACTAACTATCGAGATAAACCCCCTTGACTCATCTGAATCTCTTCGTATCAACAATATATCATCATGTCCAAGTGAATCAACAAGTACTGTTGAATGTGTCGTAAAAATCGTTTGAGTTTCATTACTATGTAAGTGCTCTTTTAAAGACATAATAAATCTTTTTTGAGCTTGAGGATGAAGATTGGTTTCAGGTTCTTCTATCCCTAAGATAATACTCCCATTATTCAATAATGCAAATGCTCTATGCATAGCTATTACCGCTAAACTCTTGGTTCCGCTTCCCCATTCCTGCAAAAGATAATTAGATCCATATTCATTTAATGAAATCTCAATTTTATCGAGTAAAAATGTGTAGTCTAACCCTTCTGGAAAATCAATTTTAAAATCCATACTTCGATTTTGCATATATAAATTATTGATTTTATTTTCCATTTTAGATAATACAGTATCATGAATTTTCTTAGTTGCCTGTTTAACATGGCTGGTAATTATATCCCTTTTTTCAGTATATTGGGCAGAATAGCTTGTGATCAGTTTCATTAAAATTGAACTATCTGACCAAGTTACATCCTTATTAGTCCTCCCTGCAGGTATATAAACATATGTAATATCCTTTGATAGTTCTTGCAAAAAAATATCATCTATGACAACTTCATCTTTTCCTTTGACAACAACATACCTTTTCTTGTTTTCACTATATGTAAATGAGAATTTGATAGTTAACGTTCCGTCGTAAATTTTATCAGTATAAATCTGTTTTGCTGGGATTTCACAAAAAGTTATTGAAATATAAGTATTGCTTCTCAATGCATATTGATGTTTTTTACTGATAAAACTACTCTCTTCAAATTTATAATTTAACACTGAATTAATTGCACGAAGAACAGCTGTCTTTCCTGCGTTATTTTCTCCAACAACTGCTGTAATATCGTTAATTCTGAAAACAGCCTTTTTTATTGATCTAAATTTTTCAATTTTTACTTCAGTTATTTTCATTCGTATTATCTCCTAAACATTAACATCGATATGATTTTCTAATGGTTTATATAAGTCTCAATTGTAATAAGAATTATAGATATACTTAATTACTTCCCGTTGCTATAACATACTCTGTTTTCTTTTCCTTCACCAAAAGCCCCATTTTCAAATTCTCTAAAGTTCTAGATAATTTCTTTCTAAATTAGAAATATTATATAAATACAACCACCTTATATGTCGTTCCAGCCCGCGTAGTTGTTGTATGATCTTCGACACTGAGTTTTCAAACATATCACCCTCCTGAAATATATTTTTCTAGCGACCTAAAATAATTAACTTCAATACTTTATTTCATTTTATGACAAATTGTAAAATTATTCAATTAAATAATCGTAATTCATTATTCTATTATCAGATTCTTCTCCATAATGTAAATCGAGATATTTATAACCCTAAATATCTTTATCCTCTTTGTCTCGTATTACAGATATTTGCAAATTATAATGTCAAATTGTCATCTTTACATATTTTCAATAATACATAATCAGCCATGAAAACGGCAAATAAAATAAGGCACATTCTCACCACTGAAAACATGCCTTTTAATTTCTATCTCTGATTTACCAAGTGTCCCATCCTATAAGTGAAAATAATAGCCACAAGCAAGTGATTGTCTGTAGCTTATATTTTAAGCGAAAGTGGACCTCTTAAATGCCATTCAAGTGTTCTCCTTGCCGATGAATATGCCATCCTTTTCCCTATCTATAAAAACAATTTGGACCGATTTTGCCTTTAACTACCCTATGTCATCCGTGGAAGAGCCAAAAAAACGGGGCTAAAAATCGCATTTTTTAGCCCCATTTTTTCCTCATTTTTCAGTCAAAAACCACAACATATTGTGGTCTAACCTCTGTTTTTCTTATCAAAACCACAATACGTCATCATTATCACCGCTTCAACATGGTTTGTCCAGGGAAACATATCCACCCCCCACGCCTTCTTCGCCTCATACCCCTTTTTCTTAAAATACTCCAAATCCCGAGCCAACGTCTCCGGCCCACAAGACACATACACCACTTTATCCGGCCGCATTT
>JAEYPZ010000011.1:0-3840 GCA_023410275.1 Bacillota bacterium | reverse complement strand
GAAGCATGTATTCTGTGAAAAACCCATTGATCACGACGTTGAGAAGATCAAAGAAGTGATTGAAGACTTAAAGGGCAGTAAGATGAAATATCAGGTGGGTTTCAACCGCCGCTTTGACCATAACTTTGAAGCAGTCAGAAATGCAGTTGCAGCAGGAAAAATTGGTGATCCACATATTATTAAGGTTACTTCCAGAGATCCTGAGCCGCCCAGCGCAGAATATGCAGCTGTATCAGGTGGTATGTTCCTTGACATGACCATTCATGATTTTGATATGGTTCGTTATCTGGCTGGTTGTGATGCAGAAGAGATCTATGTACAGTCTGCAGTTTTAGTTGATCCTGCTATTGGAGAAGCTGGCGATGTAGATACTGCTGTTATCACCATCAAGATGGAGAACGGTGCAATTGCAGTCATTGATAACTCCAGAAAAGCAGCTTACGGTTATGACCAGAGAGCAGAAGTATTCGGCTCCAAGGGTATGGTTGCAACCTCCAACGACACAGAATCCAGTGCAGTTTTAAGCACAGCTGATGGTGTGACTGGCGAGAAACCTCTTTACTTCTTCTTAGAACGTTATATGCAGTCCTTCGCAAAAGAAGTGAACTGCTTTATTGAAGCCATTGAGAACAATACAGACACTCCTCTTGGCGTATTAGATGGTTTAAAACCGGTATTAATGGGAATCGCAGCAAAGAAATCTGTGAAAGAGCACAGACCGGTTAAAATTTCCGAAATTACAATGTAAGACAAAGGACCTGCCTCTTATCTGGCGGGTCTTTTTTTCAATAGGCTTCAGTTGGCTTATAAAGTACAAAAAGTGCATAGAAACCAGCATAGGAAAAGCAATTTCTGCGCTGACGTTTCCGTTCAAACATGTTAAATTAATAGCATATTTTATAAGATATAGTTTATTACAGAAAAGAGGAGTTGTCATGTATCAATTGGAACAGATGGTGATTGGCTGGGTTGATCGTTATGATCTGGTCTATCAGTCCAGTTTGCTTTTACGAATTATTGTAGCCGGATTTTCGGGATATTTAATTGGATACGAACGAAAAAACCGGAATAAAGGGGCTGGAATGAGAACCCATGCCATCGTGGCTATGGGAGCTGCTCTTATGATGGTTGTATCCAAGTACGGCTTCCGGGATATTCCGAATTTTGACGGCTCCAGAATCGCCGCCCAGATTGTATCGGGAATTGGTTTCCTGGGAGCGGGCGTTATATTTGTAAAGAATAATTCAGTGAGCGGTCTGACTACTGCTGCCGGGATCTGGGCAACTGCAGGAGTGGGAATGGCGGTAGGGGCCGGTGCTTATTATCTGGGCTGCGGTTCTGCGTTTCTGTTGATTATGATACAGGTTCTGCTCCACGATGTTCCCTTTTTGTCCAAGGAACCTTACCGGTGCATGCTGAAAATTACCACATCCCATTATGATGCCGTTATTACAGAGCTGTTTCATAAGCTCAATGAAGATAAGGTTAAGGTGCTGAATGTGAAGATAGGGAAATCCAAGGATGGAACCAAGATCGAACTGGATCTGCTTTATCCTGCCGGCTATGAAAAAAATGATCTGGTTATCCGCCTTTCCAATGATAAACGGATTGATTCCGTCAACGGGTAGATTGATAAAAACAAAAATTGCAATAAATATTGAAAGAAAGACAAAAATAAGGTAGAAGCTTTTGGGTAAAAAGGAATATACTCATTGGGTAAGAAAAATGAGAAAAAGTAAAGTGAGAATTTTATGATAAAGCATCTTGCTGCGGATTTACACACTCATACAGATATAAGCAGGCACGCTTACAGTACCGTTTATGAAACCATAAGGGCAGCAAAAGATGCCGGTTTAATAGCTGTAGGAATCAGCAACCACTGTCCGGCTCACCCTGATGGGGCTCCTGAGGGTCATTTTAGAAATCTCAGGGTAATACCAGAATGGGTAGACGGTATCCGCGTATATCGTGGTGCGGAACTGAATTTTACTAACTTTGAAGGTGAAATTGATTTAAGCCCTGATACCATAATAAACCGTCTGGACTATACCATAGCTTCTTTTCATGATGATGTGATACCACCCGGAAGCGTAAAGGATCATACAAGAGCGTATCTTCATGCAGCTGAAAATCCGTTGGTGGATATTATTGGTCACAGCGGAACTGCCTGTTATGAATATGATTATGAGCGGGTGATACCGGAGTTTGGAAAGAATGGTAAGGTGGTAGAGATTAATGAAGGAACCTTTCGTGTCAGGAAAAGTTCTGCACAAAATTGCCGGGCCATTGCCAGACTCTGTATGAAATACAGTGTTCCTGTCATAGTCAGCTCTGATGCACATTTTTGCCGCAGCGTGGGAGTGTTTGAAGAAGCACTTTCCATGTTAAACAGCCTGGACTTTCCAAAAGAGCTGGTGGTAAATGCAGACATGGAGCAGTTAGAGTCCTGGTTTCATCGGAGACGGAGAGTATAATATAGAAAAGGATGCCGGGGCGTTGTTTGGCTCCGGCAGCTGTGCGCGGAAGGGAGCGGATAGAAAATGAAGTATTATATCGGAATAGACTTAGGCGGGACCAATATAGCCGCAGGTCTGGTAGGAGAAGACGGAACACTTTTTACCCGCCTGTCTGAACCAACCAGAAGCGGAAGAAGTGCCGGGGAAATTGTTCAGGATATGGCGGACCTGGCTAAGAAGGCTGCGGGGGAAGGTAATATTGCCTGGGAAGAGATTGAAGCGGTAGGACTTGGAGTGCCTGGTACAGCCAACAAGGAGACCGGCATGGTGGAATATGCCAATAATTTGGGATTTTATGATGAGCCAGTGGTTTCCATGATGGAAGAGGCACTTCCTGGTAAAAAAATTCGTTTTGATAATGATGCCAATGCGGCTGCCTGGGGAGAATTTATAGCAGGAAGCGGTAAAGGTGTAAGCTCCATGCTGGCGGTCACTCTGGGAACCGGTGTAGGCGGCGGAATCATACTTGACGGAAAACTTTTTGAGGGAATTAATTATGCAGCAGGAGAATTTGGGCATTTCACCATAGACCGGAACGGAATTCCCTGCAATTGCGGTAGAAAAGGATGTTTTGAGGCTTATGCGTCTGCCACTGCCCTGATTTCCCAGACAAAAGAGGCGATGCTTGAAAATAAACAATCGATCCTCTGGGAACTTTGCGACGGGGAGATTGAGCTTGTGGAAGGCAAGACATTTTTTGACGGTGTCAGAAGACAGGATGAAACGGCGCTTAAGGTTTTTGACCGGTACATTGAATATCTGGCAGCAGGTCTGCTGGATTTAATCAATATTTTCCAGCCGGAGTTAATCTGCATTGGCGGAGGCATCAGCAAAGCCGGGGATTTGCTGTTAGAACCATTGAAAAAGGTGATTGATCAGGGCGACTATGCAAGAACCTCAAAACGCAGGACGAGAATTGTTCCAGCTGTGTTGGACAACGATGCAGGGCTTATCGGAGCTGCTTTATTAGACTAGAAGAAAAGAGGACAATAATTATGAAACGATATATGGGACATCTGATACGTTCCGCAGAGAAGAGGGTGGATCATTTTTTAAGCACTCAGGTCACCAATGAGAAGGATCCATTTTATGGCGGAATGAAACGTGCTATTTTAGAAGTAAAGCCAACCATCTATGTGATGGCAGATGCAGCTTCGGTTTATTTAAATTCTGAGAGCAGATATTATAAGGACGCTGCGCTTCTTCGTGCCATGGAGGCAGCTGTTACCTTTATCGCAAACTGTCAGAGAGAAGATGGAAGCTTTGATTATCCATCCTGCAATTTTAAATCTGCGCCAGACACCTCTTTTTGTTTTAAACGTCT
>JAEYPZ010000009.1:0-25846 GCA_023410275.1 Bacillota bacterium | reverse complement strand
TTTCGGTGTGGAGCTGTGAGCTCAGACAGTGGTATAATTTTACCTAGGAACAGCTGCCGCCATTTAAGTGTCATTAGGGAACTCCTCAATAGAAAATTACGAAAGGTAAGCCAAAATCATCTGGGGACTGGCAATAACCCTTGATCATCGTCCGCTTTCATAAACTTCCTTCGTGCGTTTGTCGTGATACCAAAACTAAAATACAAAGTCAAACTAATTTAAATATTCAGAACTAATTTACATATTCGGAGCCAAGGTACATATTCAGAACCAAAGTACATATTCAGAACCAAAGTACATATTTAGAACCAAAGTACATATTCAAAATCGAAGTATAAATTCAAAACCGAGGTACAAATTCAATACCAAGATAAATATAAAAACTAAGGTACTGTTGGGCTAAACAGTACCTTGTTTTTTTGTACTTTATTTGACGTTACCATTAAACTGATTGTTTTTATACTGACTTATGAAAGACGGTCCTTTACTCTGTAATCTCAGAGAAAACAATTCTCATGAGCAGAGCAGCAATTATATTTCATCAAGTTTATAGCTCTGCAAGGTATTTTACGGTACGAACCATCTGGCTGGTAAAGGAGTTTTCATTATCGTACCATGCAGCGATTTTTACAAGGGTATCTGTTCCGAACTTCGACACTTTTGTCTGGGTTGCGTCAAATAAGCCGCCGTAAGTCATGCCGATGATATCGGAGGAAACAATGGGGTCATTGGTATAACCGTATTCATCGGATTGGGATTGTTCCATTTTAGCGTTGATTTGCTCGACTGTAACAGCTCCGTCCACAACTGCGGTCAATTCAGTCAGGGAACCTGTCATAACCGGGACCCTTTGAGAGGTGCCATCCAGCTTTCCTTCTAAGGCGGGGATGACCAGCCCGATAGCCTTTGCTGCTCCGGTTGTGGTCGGTATGATATTACCTGCGGCAGAACGGGCCCGGCGCAGGTCCCCTTTGGCATGAGGGCCGTCAAGGGTATTCTGGTCGTTTGTGTAGGCATGTATGGTTGTCATAAAGCCTGTTTTGATAGGGGCAAGGTCGTTTAAGAAATAGGCCATCGGAGCAAGGCAATTGGTGGTGCAGGACGCAGCGGATACAATGGTGTCCTCTTTCGTCAGCGTGTCTTCGTTAACACCATAAACAATTGTGGGAACATCTTTTCCTGCAGCGGTGGATATCAGGACTTTTTTAGCTCCGGCGCTAATATGGGCAGCAGAAGCTTTTTTGGAAGCAAAAAAACCGGTACACTCTAAAACAACATCAATTTCTAATTCCTTCCACGGAAGCTTGCCGGGGTCCTTTTCGGCATAGATTGGAATGTCTACTCCGTTTACTGTCAAGCTGTTTTCCGTATAGCTGACCTTTTTGTTATAATGTCCCTGGGTTGTGTCATACTTTAATAAATGTGCAAGCATCTGGGGATTTGTAAGGTCATTAATAGCTGCTATCCGGTATCCTTCCGTTTCAAAAAGCTGACGGAATGCTAACCTTCCAATTCTGCCAAAGCCATTTATTGCTATATTAATTGCCATAAATAACACCTCTTTCTTTATTTGTAGGATAACAATATTGTATCCCTTGCATTTTTCTTGTACAATGTTATAAGTGAATCATTTAACTATACTATCTGTCAGGAGGGAATTATGCCGCAAATTGACCGCCATAAAAACAGAACTGTAGATATTGAATTTGTTGCAGCCGAGGATTTTAATCAGCTTCCCTATCCGGAGCGGTATACGCTGATTTTTATTACCAATGGAAGTATAAGCGGACAGTTAAATCAACGCCCGATTAAAATTTCAGCCCCGGGTATCCTTTGCCTGTCTGAAGAGGATACAATAGAAGTTTTTAATAAACAGCAGGCCTTTGGACAATCCTTTTGTTTTCATCCGGACTTTTTTAACACCGTCCGGTTTACTGATGCAAAAGAATTGATTTCAACTAAGGTGAGAATACAAACAGGCCTTTCACTTTTTCACAGGGGTGGTACACATACCGGCGTGCCTCCTGTAACGGATAAGGCATATCCTCAATTATTTGAGTGGTTTTTTGTGCTTGGAACGGAAGTGTATGCACAAAGTGATGAGCTCTGGGTATGCAGGGTAAAAAAATATCTGATACAGATATTGGAACTGCTTGAGAAGCTGGACCGCCAAGAGGAACAATCGCCTGTTGATATAGTATTAGAATATATTTATACAAATTATTCAGATAAAATCAGTTTGATAGATTTAACCAACTGTGTGCATTTGAACCGGGTCTCTCTCAACAAGCTGTTCCAGGAAAGATGCGGATGTACGGCAATGGGCTACTTAGTGCAATACCGCTTAAAAGTTGCAGGGGATCTTTTGACCCATACAAATATGAGCTTGAATGAAATTGCGCGCTCCACCGGATTTGAGTATGACACTTACTTTATAAAGCAATTTACAGCCAAAAGAGGAATGACTCCTACCGCGTACCGGAATGCAACCCGTGAACATGCAGCTTCCATATAATAATATTATTAACAAATATTTAAGATAAGTCCGGATAAAATGTGGAAATTGACTTTCCTATTATCTGAATTGTTTTAACAAATAATTAAAGACAGATGCCGGTTTTGTATGTGGCGGAATATGGTCTTAATTATTAATCAGGGTGATATTGTTTGTTTATAGATCGGAGAGAGGTTTGCAGAGGTAATATTTAAGCGATTTTAGATTTTTACAGGATGTTTTTCGGATAGATTATTCGTCTGAGAAATATCCTTTTTTATCTGTTAACAAACAGCACCGGTGTGACCCGTAGCCTCTTATGAGACTGGTTTATGCGTATTTGCTGTGAATGAGAACGAAGTTAATTGATGGAAGGCTCTTCCTTGGCCAGAATAAAACAATAATCATAATAAAATGAAAACAATAATCGTAAAATCATAAAAAATTAACCTATTGACAAACTAACAATCGTTAGTATATAATCAAAACTAACGATTGTTAGTTTTTGCGATAATGAGGTAAAAAAATGAGCAGAAAGATTAATACAAAAGAGATTATTTTAGAGGTTGCACTAAATT
The DNA here is from genome assembly GCA_023410275.1 of Bacillota bacterium. GTDB lineage: Bacteria > Bacillota > Clostridia > Lachnospirales > Lachnospiraceae > Anaerocolumna. Next base: position 22,774 of record JAEYPZ010000009.1, on the reverse strand, counting down.
TATTTTCAAAGAAAGGGTATAGCGGGGTTTCCATCCGGGATATTGGAAAAGAGGTTGGGATTAAGGAAAGCTCCATTTATAATCATTTTAAAAATAAGCAGGATATTTTTGATATATTATGTCAGCACTTTCTCTCGGTTACCAATGAGATGTCCCAATTTTATTTTAAGAAAATGAGGGAAGCTGCTTCTGTAACAGAGGAGGAATTCCTCTATGCCTGCAAGAGTTATGTAAATGAGTATCTGATGGAGGATAAAATAAATAAATTTATACGTATGCTTATTATAGAGCAAAGTACCAACGAAGAGGCAGCAAAAATATATCATAAAATACTGTTCGATAAAGCTTTAGAAGGGCAAAGGCAATTGTTTGAATGGATGATCAAAATTGGTTTTCTGAAAGAAATGAATATGGATTATATGGTAATGGAATATTATTCTCCTATGGTATATTGGTTTCACCGCTATCTCGTAACAGAGTCCATTACGCAGGAAATAAGAGATATTGTAAATCAAAGGATTACGAATCATGTGAGTGAATTTTTAGAGAAATATAAAAAATAGAGCAGGAGTGAAAGATTTAACTTTCACTTCCTCTGATTTTGTACGCGTGCTAAAGCACGCAGATGGGAGTCAAGCATGAAAATGAAAAAGCAAATACAAGCAGAAATATCTGTGAATGGGCAGGATATCGCAAACTATATAGGACAATTGTGGAATAAAAATGAGCAGATACAGATTGTGTTGAAATTCGTAAAAAGAATAGATTTTATGTGTTTGAAAAAGGCAGTTCAATTATCCATCGATGGGGAACCCATTTTAGGCTGCGGGTTTGTGATAGAAAATGGTACACCAATTTGGAGACGTCATAAGGATTTGGATTTCGTTTCCTGGTGTACGCTGATAGAATCTGAGAATTTAGAAGAAATGTTACATACTGTTTTAAGCAAGCCGTTTAATTCAAAGGATTACCAGCTGGAAGTATATTTGCTCCGTTCCACTGAAAAGGATATGCTCTGTATAAAAATAAATCATTCCTGCAGTGATGGAGGCGGTGCAAAGTATTATTTACATTTACTAAATGATATTTATTCCCAAATTATAAAAGATGCTGATTTTTATCCGGAAATAAACAATAACGGAAATCGAAATGGGAATCAGATATTTGAAAAACTAAACATTATCAATCCTGTTACATTAATAAACCCGGAAATATCTAAGTTAAAGCCAACATGGGCATTTCCGTATCAAAAGGGGGAAGTGGAGGGGTTTAACTATTCTATTATGCAGCTTTCTGTTCACGAAACAAATCAACTTATATTATATACGAAAGAAAATGCAGTGACAATGAATGATTTAATATTGACGGCATATTATAGAGCTTTATTTTCAATGGTCGACCCAGTTTTGGGTCAAGCTATGGAAATATGTGTTACAATGGATTTACGGAAATTTCTTCTAGATGGGAAAGCCGGGGCAATATGTAATTTATCAGGAGTTTTAAACCATAGAATCAGCAGGGAAGCAGAAAGCAGCGAAACTACACTAGCCCGTGTCGTATATGCTATGAAACAAATTAAAAAAGATAACCCTGGACTGCATAGTGCGGCATCCCTTGAGATGTTATCTTGCATGGATTTTGAAACGGCCGCTGCCGCTATCAAAGGTGCATGGGAAGAATCGGTTCATTCAGGAAAGTCAACGGTTAATTTATCTAATTTTGGGATGATTGCATCAGAAACTTTATATTTTGGAGAAATAGAGGTAGAGGACGCTTTTATGGTAACGCCTGTCTTTAAGGCACCAAGTTTTATGCTGGGAGCCAGTACCTATAAAAATAAGCTTTCTTTTACCGTTGGTTTTTGCGAACCAGAGGTCCGGGAGGAGGATGTGAAGTTGTTTCTTTCAAATTTAAAGAAAGAATTAGATGAATTTGTTATATAAAAAAGATTAAGATGGACGATATAAAACCTTGCCAATGCAGTGTACGCAAGGTTTTTTAACACCAAAATTTAATGTAACAATGTTTGTGCAGGCATAGTGGAAAAATACGTGGCAGTTTTTTGTGCTTTTTGGTATGATGGTTTTAACAAATATGACATATAGGTGTCTTATTTAAACGGGTATAATAAAGTATGGACAGATTTCAAGAAAGATTGTAAGTAAGATAATAAGTAAGATTATAAAAAAGATTACAAGATAGATTATTCAAATCTGAGGCAGTAAAAGAGAAGTTCATATGGTGGCAGTGCCATCAGCCTGAAATTGGAAAGGAGAGAGAGAATGAAAATTGACAGGTTAATAGGAATCCTTTCCATTCTTCTGCAGCAGGAAAAGGTGACTTCCCCGGTACTTGCAAAGAAGTTTGAGGTTTCCAGGAGGACTATTCACAGGGATGTGGAGGACCTGTGCAAAGCCGGAATTCCTATTGTGACGAAGCAGGGAACTGACGGCGGTATTGCAATTATGGACGGGTATAAGATAGACAGGACACTTCTGACAACGGCAGAGATGCAGGCGGTTTTAAAGGGACTGCAAAGCCTTGACAGCATTTCGGGAGGGAACAAGTATCAGACCTTAATGGATAAGCTGTCGGTAAATAATTCGGATATTCTTTCAACCAATAATCATATCCTGATTGACCTCTCCAGTTGGAATACGAAATCCCTGGCACCTAAGATAGAACTGTTCCAGGGAGCAATCGAAGGCCGTAAGCTGGTATCCATCCGGTATTTTTCCCCGGGCGGGGACAGTGTAAGAACCATCGAACCTTATCTTTTGCTATTCCGGTGGCACTCCTGGTATATTTGGGGATATTGCAGATTACGGGAAGAGTTCCGCTTATTTAAAATAGGGCGGATGGATGAAATAAAGGTATTAAGGGAGCCGTTTGAACCAAGAAAGGTAGAGGAACCGGTAGACTCCCAAATGGAGGCATTTAACCAGGAAAGTCTATGGATAACGGCTGCCTTTGATCCTTCCGTGAAGTGGCGGCTAATGGAGGAATTTGACCTGCAGAAGCTGAAATTAGGAGAAGACGGCAGAATATACATTGAATTTGTGTGGTGGGATAAAGAGGCTTTATTTGCCTATCTGCTTGGCTTTATGGACAAGGTTCAAATCATAAAGCCCGAGGAGCTGCGGGAGGAATTTCTGGCAGTGGTGTTGAGAGTGGCAGGGAAGTATAAGGAATAATACAAGTGCCCGGCAGACAGGGAATCGTATCAATGGAAGATGGCAGGAAAATGTAAGGAATAATACAAGGGAAGGGTATAAGGCAACGATACTCATTTCTTTTGGCTGGCTAAGGAGAATGAAAATGCATGAGAAAGAGGTTAAATCCATCTTATCTGCCCAGAACGGCATGAATATTTACAGGGGCTGTACCCACGGCTGCATTTACTGTGATGCAAGAAGTACCTGCTACCAGATGCAGCATGAGTTTGAGGATATCGAGATTAAGTCCAATGCAGTGGAGTTATTAGAAAAATCATTGCGGAGCAAGCGCAGGAAGTGTATGATTGGCACCGGGGCCATGAGCGATCCGTACCTCCAGGCAGAGAGCAGGCTGCAATTAACGAGAAAATGTCTGGAATTAATTGATGAGTATGGATTCGGACTGGCTATCCAGACAAAATCGGATTTGATTTTAAGAGATCTGGATTTATTGCGAAGCATCAACCGAAAATCAAAGTGTGTCGTTCAAATAACCTTAACCACCCATGACGAAAATCTATGCAAGGTATTGGAGCCAAATGTATGTACAACAAAGCGGCGGGCTGAGATATTGAACATTATGAGGGATGAGGGGATACCAACTATCTGCTGGATGACTCCCATGTTACCCTTTATCAATGATACGGAAGAAAATGTTCGCGGAATTTTAGATTATTGCATCAAAGCAAATGTTTATGGAATTTTATTTTTTAATATCGGAGTAACTCTTCGGGACGGGGACAGGCAGTACTTTTATCAGAAGCTGGAGGAGCATTTTCCCGGTCTGAAAGAAAAATACATAAGAACCTATGGAAATGCCTATGAAATTCCGTCACCAAATAATAAATACCTGACCGGGCTGGTAAGGAATGAGTGCAGAAAGCAGGGAATTGTCTGCAACACGAAGCAGCTCTTTGATTATATGCATCAATACGAGGATAAGCAGGCAGGAGAGCAGTTAAGCTTATTTGACTTATAAGGGGGCAGCTGCTTCTATGGCAAATTGAATGCAGCAATGTTTCATGTTGTTGAAGTGAAGGATTACAGTGAAGTTAGCATGTACATAGAATAATTGGATACGGCAAACGCATGAGACCAAAAAATGGATATACACAGATGACCAAGGGGGTTGTTTTGGAGTTTTGTCTCAAGAGGTTCCTTATGACACTTAAGCGGCAGGAAACGTGACTAGGTAAAACAGTGCCACTGTTCAGAGCTTGATAACTAACACAGCCATATCCGTTACAGTGAGTTTGGCGCTGGTTTACCTGCCAGTCACATTTTCTGCCGCTTTAGTGGAATAAGGGTTCTCGCGTAACAAAACTCCAAAACAACCCCCTTGGTCATCGTCCGTTTCCATAAACTTCTTTTATATATTTGCCGTGATTGTTTTATGAGTTGAGTATTGACAGAATTGTAAAAATCGAATAGAATCTTAAAGGAAGCTTTACCTGTTTCTGTATCAAACAGGCAAAGCTTTTTCATTTGTGTATATCCGGCGAAGCTGGATTATACCACGCCTCGTACAACTGAGAAATAAAAAAATGCACAAGGAATGAGGTCAATCATGAAAAAAGTTTTTTATACGGAAATCGCCTATCTTCTGGGGATTATCGAACTGGCACTTGGTGCCGCCTTTATGGTGAAAGCGGACTTTGGGATGTCCATGGTCGTAGCACCTGCCTATTTAATATACCGAAAACTTTCAGAAGTTTATGCCTTTGTCACATTTGGCATGGCAGAATATATTACACAGGCCTTTCTCTTATGCTTGCTGGTAGTGGTGCTTCGCAAGTTCAAGGTCTATTATCTGTTCTCCTTTATTACGGCCGTTTATTATGGCTTTATGCTGGATATCTGGATGAGGGTTACGGAAAACCTCGATGCCTCATCCACTGGTATCAGAATATTTTATTTTGTACTCGGTGTTGCTCTGTGTGCCAACGGTGTTGCCTTTATATTCCGTACTTATATTGCACCGGAAGTATATGAGCTTTTTGTAAAGGAAGTTTCAGGGAAAATGAATATTCCCATAACCCGTTTTAAAACAGGCTATGATTGTGTCAGCTGTCTGATCAGTATCCTGCTATCCTTTTTATTCTATGGATTCATGCATTTTGTAGGGGTAAATATAGGTACGGTCATATGTGCACTGACTTTTGGCTGGACAATCGGAGTATTTGGAAAGGTATTGGATAAATACTGGCAGTTTACAGATGCGCTGCCCTTGAGAAAGTATTTTGAATGATAGAAGCTTAGGGTATTATCTTATACCCTGGTTTTTATCTTGAAAAAGATTGTCTACTTTATCTAATGTCAGGATTGAAAAATGCCTGCTTGTGGATTTTTGAAAACCTTGTCCACGGATGAGGGGCATCTAATTGGAAGCAGGATGTTTTTGCATGAAGGTATAAGAAAAACTTCCGTCCAAATGAATGGAAGCTTGCAGAAGACGGGCAGTGTGTTATAATTGAAGATAATAGTAAAAAGTAATTATTAATAAGATAAATAAGTAGGTGATATAAATGTTCTGTCATTGTATGCTTCTCTTAAATGCATCACTCTGTACAAGGTCCGGTGAAGGGACGAAGCCTGTACAGAGTTTATAATTCGTCCACATTGGAGCTTGTACTTATAAAATAATCAGTAATCATATTTTATAAGGAGAGAACCAGTGAGTGATAAAAAATTTCGTAATTTTATAATATTTTGGCTTAGTCAGTCCGTATCCCAGCTGGGAAGTGCCATGACAGGCTTTGCGCTGATTATATGGGCTTATAAACAAACAAATTCCGCATTGACAGTTTCACTTATGTCATTTTGCTCTTATGTGCCCTATGTATTTGTCAGTATATTTTCAGGGCCTTTGATAGACAGGCACAAAAAGAAGACTAGTATGGTCATAACAGACCTGATGGCAGCTTTGTGCTCCCTTGGCGTACTTGTATTATATTTAACAGGAAGGCTTCGGATACAGGATATTTACCTTATAAATTTCATAATAGGCTTTATGGATGCCTTCCAGGCTCCGGCCGCTTCAGCGGCGGTAAGCATAATGGTGCCTGAAAATAAATATGCGAAGGCAAGCGGTATGGATTCCTTTACAAGCAACCTGGTTACCGTATCTGCACCCATGCTGGCTTCCGTTATCCTGGCAGCTGTGGGAATTAAGGGAGTAATCCTGGCGGACCTTGTTACCTTTTTATTTGCCGTCGTTGTTTTGACCGCAGGTGTTTCCATGAAGGAAGATACGAAAATCCTGAGAGAACAAAGAGAGCCATATTTAACACAGCTGCGAAGCGGATTTCTCTTTTTAAGACAGAATAGAGGACTTCTGAGGATAATGCTGAGCCTTGCCCTTATGAATTTCTTTTCCAGGCTGACCTATGAAAATATCCTGTCTCCCATGTTAATTGCCAGAAGCGGCGGCAACAGCGGGGTTTATGGCTTTGTAAGCGCAGTGCTCGGCATTGGCGGCATTATAGGCGGAATATGGGTCTCTGTGGGAAGGGGATTTAAAAGTAATAGAAGGATGATTTATCTTCCTGCGGCCTTTAGCTTTCTCTTTGGTGATATACTGATGGGAATTGGCAGAAATGTTTATATATGGTCCCTGGCAGGTCTGGCAGCGAGTATGCCAATGCCTTTTATCATGGCAGGGCAGCGGGTGATGCTGTATGAGAGAGTGCCAAAGGACATGCAGGGCAGAGTGTTTTCAGCCAGAAATGCCATACAGTTCTCTACCATACCAATAGGAATCTTATTAGGCGGGATACTTGCAGATAATGTATTTGAGCCCTTTATGGCCTCCGAGCATCCAGTAGCTAAAATTCTGGGAACTGTAGTTGGCAGCGGAAGAGGCAGCGGCATGGCTGCGATGTTCTTATGCAGCGGAATTTTGGGCTTTTTGGCAAGTCTGACTGGATACCGGAACAAAGAAATTAAAAACTGGAACAGATGTAAGGAAGAAACGCAGTATAGAACTAAAACAAAGAACAGCAAAGCATAAATGCTATAATAGAAAGCAAGTAGTCAACCTGCTGTTATGAATGTTACTGCAAGAGGCTGGCTGACAGTTTCTAATTATGATTGGGGTTACTTAAAACGAGAATAATCAAAAATATGAACAATATATAGTAAAGAAGGTGCCGCATAATGTTAGAAGTTAAATTTTATGACACTGTCCAGGACGATAAGCTTAAGTTTGCGGTAATTCTGTCAAAGACCCGGGGAAAATGGGTGTTTTGCAGACACCGGGAGAGGACAACCTACGAAATACCGGGAGGACACAGGGAAATAGGTGAAAATATCCTGGATACGGCAAAGCGTGAGCTCTATGAAGAAACAGGAGCAATGAAATACAGCCTTTATCCTATCGGCGCTTATTCGGTAGCCGATACGGGAGACGAAGAGTCCTTTGGCATGTTCTACTATGCGGATATTGAGGAGTTTGAAAAAGAACTTCACAGTGAGATAGAGGAGATTATCATTACGGAAGAATTGCCCGGAGCGTGGACCTATCCGCTGATACAGCCAAAGCTGATGGAATACGCGAAAAAGGCCGGTTTTTTCTAAAGCTGTGTCAGAGTTTAACGACTGGATGGTTTTGAGTGGACTGCTGGATGACAGCACACCAAAGAGAGCAGGAGAAAAAGAAAATGAAGAGGCAAGTAAATCTTAACGAAATATCGGACGGCAGCCTGTACGGTTCCAATGATCTTGTAGAGGTTACCTGCAATGGCTGCAAGGGAAAGGCATCCTGCTGTCATGGTATGGGAAGCTCCATAATTCTGGACCCCTACGATATCTACCGGCTTACGTCAAAGCTTAACCTTACCTTTGAAGAGCTGTTGACAGACAGGCTTGAATTGAATCTGGTAGACGGTATCATTCTTCCGAATCTTAAAATGAAAGGCGCACAGGAACAATGCTCCTTCTTAAACGAGGAAGGAAAATGCAGTATTCATGGGTCCCGTCCCGGAATATGCAGAATCTTTCCCCTGGGAAGAATTTATGAGAACCATAGCTTTCAGTATTTTCTTCAGGTAAATGAGTGTGTGAACACCAGCCGGACAAAAGTTAAGGTCAGCAATTGGATTGATACAAAGGACCTGGAAAAGAATGAAAAATTTCTCGTAGACTGGCATTACTTCTTAAATGCTGCGGAGGAAGCCGTGAAAGGGGCGGGAGATGAGAAAACGGTAAAGAACATTAATATGTTCCTGCTAAATCTTTTCTACCTCATGAAATATGAGCCGGATAGGGACTTTTATCTCCAATTTTATGAAAGGCTGCAAAAAGGGAAGGAATTGCTTGGGCTTCGTTAAGCTGATAGAAAAAAGGACAGGTTCCCGTCTAATATGCAACATTTGTAAAGTGTTTACACATTAGACGGGAACCTGTCTGCATTTAATGATTCCCTTTAAACTGTGACATAATGCTTGTAACTTCCTCTGTATATTCAGGCTTTAATAAAGCCGTCATCCGGGGAATGAAGGAAGCCATATAGTCCGCATCAAAGGTTTTGTCAGCCTGCTTTTGAAAGCTCTCTGCCAATAATGCTTTTGCTTCCGCCTGTTTATCTTCCTGAACCCTTTCCAGGATAAAATGGAAAAAATTTTCTTGACCTTCGTTCATGAATGCTTTCCTTTCGTGAAATATCTTGTCCTTTTGAAATTGTAGCATAGGATTGGAAGGGCGTATAGGGGCTTTCACTGATTTTTTGCCTGTCACTTAATCGATATTAAACCACATTGCCGGTATGGCTTTGAACTCACCGCTGGTTACGGTGTAGCCGTAATCCATAATCAGGCCTTTCTGTGTAACAAAGGCAGCACTGTCAGGATTGCCTCCCGGTGTGCGCAGCCAGCTGTTTCCTTTATAGCCTTCAAAGAAAGATTTGTATTTTTGCGCCTCATCAATGCTTAAAAGGAATAGATAGTCATGCGTATCATTTCCGCCGTCGGTGCCATAAGCCGTATTAGCACTGTTTTTTACGTTCGTTTGAAGAATATTCTTTTGTTCTTCCGCTGAAAAGTATCCTTCCAGAAAGTCCTTATTCAGATACTGGCGAAGAGTGGAGGTCTCCCAGGTTACATTATTGGAAGCACTGCTATACGCCCTTTTGGAAAGAGCTGCTTTCTTTAACAGTAATACCTTATTTTCTTCTATCTCCAATACCTTCCAGTTGTATTTGCCGACTTTAACAACACTTCCGATTTTGCTGTTCTTAAGAACCAGCTTTAGTGCCTTCACTTTTCTGACATCACTGTCTTTATAATCCCCGGCAGCTGTAAAGGCTTTTTTGGCAGCCTTATAATCACCCTTAGCTTCCGAATCCAATCCGACCATATACTGGCATTTGATAATCTTTTGCTTGCTGTCCTTGTAATCACCCGTCCTGTTATAGAACTTTAAAGCATAGTTATAAGAATCAGCCTTATAGAGAACATTTCCTATACCATACTTGGCAACAGGGGAAGCACATAGAAATATAATGGCAAGGATACCAAGTAAAATACCGCCTGCTGTCAGGAAAAGATTACTTACACCTTTCCTTTCGATACGTGAGGATAATTTGTCACATTCCAAAGCCATAGCATCTGCATCCTGGAATCCGCTGGCCTTGCGGAATTCTTCGGCTGCCAGTTTGTAATCGTCTGTGCTTTTGGCCCTGTCTTTTTTCGCTTTTGCACGGTCATAGATTTTTTTAATCAATTCATTATTTGTCTGTTCGGCCATTTGTTTACATAACCTGATATATTCTTCACTGTCCTTATAACCCTCCAGTTCAGAAAATTTATTTGCCGTGCTTAAATATATTTCTGCCCTGGAAGGAGTAACAGTCATGCATTCCAGGCTTTTCATCATACTGATTAATTTTTGATAGCCTTGCTCTTTTTCTTCTTCTGCATCATCCATACTGATGCCTTCCATGCTTTCGATATTTTCCTTATTTTCCATAACGAATCCTGTTCCGTCCTTTATTCTGTACTTTTCGCATATAATTTTTACACCTTATATTATCCCATTGTAAGCCGGATGTAAATACATAATAAAGAGCAATTTCTTAATTATTTTTAAGGTTTTTCTTTTGAATTCCTGATAGAAGTATTTGAAAAAAAGATTGACAGGGGCAGGGGAAATGCTATAATGATAGCAATAACATAAGAAAAGCCATGACGGAAAAGAGTAGGCTGAGGAAAGTATACAGAGAGAAGAACAACAGGTGGAAGTTCTTTATATGGAATACAGCCGAAAACCATTCCCAAGCTGCAGTGCTGAACGATTGTAATACAACCGCTATGTTCTGCCGTATGTCTGCGTTAAAGAATAGGATTTGATAGAATCTGAAGTAAAAAGTTAAGGTGGAACCGTGCATTAGATTTCATGCACCCTTATATAAGTGGCAGCTATGCCAGTTATACAGGGGTGCTTTTCTTATGTTAAAAATCATATAAGGAGACCATAAGAAATGAAAGTAAGTGAAAAGGACGGTTCCATCAGGGACTACGCATCTAACAGTGAAAGAGGGAGAGAAGGCTTCTGCCGCACCGCAGGGCACATTCTGGCCCAGGCGGTTAAGAGGCTTTACCCGGAGGCAAAATGTGCCGGCTGCCAGACGGTGGAGGAAGGCTTTTATTATGACTTTGACTTTGGATTTGACTTTACCATGGATAATCTGGCTTTGGTGGAAAAGGAAATGAAAAAAATCACAGGTGAGAATTTGCCCCTAAAGCGATATGTCTTAGAGCAGCAGGAAGCCCTGGAGCTTATGGGGCAGAGACAGGAGCCATATAAGGCGGAGCTTATCCGGGAACAGCACAGCGGGGAGGAAGTTATCTTCTGCCAGCAGGGAGAATATATTGACCTGTGGGAGGGGCCCCAGGTGGCAAATACAGGACTCATTAAGGCCTTGAAGCTTACCCTGGTAGCAGGCGCCTACTGGAAAGGGAAGGAAGAAAATAAAATGCTGACCAGGATTTACGGGACAGCTTTTCCGAAGGCCGGTGACTTGGAGGAATATCTGGCAAGAATAGAAGAAGCAAGGAAGCGTGACCACAGAAGGATTGGCAGGGAGCTGGGACTCTTTGCGCTGATGGAGGAAGGGCCGGGTTTTCCCTTCTTTCTGCCGAAAGGCATGGTGCTGAAAAATCTTTTGACGGATTATTGGAGGCAGATACACAAAAGAGAGGGCTATGCAGAGATATCCACACCCATTATGCTGGAAAAGAGCCTTTGGGAAACATCCGGACACTGGGAGCATTACCGGGAAAATATGTATGTTTCAACCATTGATGAAATGGATTTTGTGATTAAGCCCATGAACTGTCCGGGAGGAATGCTGGTGTATAAATCGCAGCCCCGTTCCTATAGAGAGCTTCCCATCAGGATGGGGGAATTGGGCCTTGTCCACCGGAATGAAAAGTCAGGGGCCTTGCACGGGCTTATGAGGCTTCGTATGTTTACCCAGGACGATGCCCACATTTTTATGGCAAAGGAACAGGTGGCGGATGAAATAAAGGGAGTAATACGCCTGATAGACGAGGTATACAAGCGGTTTGGATTTCCTTATCATGTGGAGCTATCCACAAGACCGGAAGAAAGTATCGGCAGTGATGAGGACTGGGAATTGGCTACTGGCGGATTAAAAAATGCCCTGGAGGAGCTGGATATGCCTTACAGTATCAATGAAGGAGACGGAGCCTTCTACGGGCCCAAGATTGATTTTCACCTAGTGGATTCCATGGGAAGGACCTGGCAGTGCGGTACGATTCAGCTGGATTTTCAGCTTCCGGCGCGCTTTGGGGCAGAGTATACGGGAATAGATGGCAGGAAGCACCGCCCTATTATGCTCCACAGAGTGGTATTCGGCTCCATGGAACGTTTTATGGGAATTCTGATTGAGCATTATGGGGGCAAATTTCCCCTGTGGCTGTCTCCGGTTCAGGTAAAGCTCCTGCCAATCTCCGAGCGCTTTCTATCCTATGCCTGCAGCATTGAGAAGGAGTTGTCACAGCTTGGGATACGCTGTGAAGTGGACAGCAGGGCAGAAAAGATCGGCTATAAAATCCGGGAAGCCCAGCTTGACAGAGTGCCTTATATGCTGATACTGGGGCAGAAGGAAGAGGAAAACAATTCGGTATCCGTCAGGAAAAGGGACAGCGGTGATTTGGGAGAAATGGACCGGGAAGCTTTTGCAGAGATTTTTAATACGGAACTTCTAAGTGCAGAACCTCTCAAAGGAGAGTTTTATGATAATTAAAAAGTATTTTTCACATTCTATTTGGGCAAATGCGCAAGTAAGCTTGCAGAAGGCGGGGTGTTGAAATGAAAGCAACCATTGCATATCTAGCTGATACAAGTACGGAAAACTATGGAAAGCAGCTGATGCTGTCTGCCCACCAAATCAGCGGTACAGGCTTTGAGGCAGCAAGACTGCCCCTGCATGTATCTCTAAAACAGCCTTTTATCATACCAGGACTAAAGGAGATGGAAAGCTTCTTTGATGAATTTGCAAAGGGTCTGCCGCCTGTTGAAGCTGTGTTCGATTCCTTACAGGTTTATAAAAGCAATATCTTCGGATTTGATTCCGGATGTTTGTCCCTGGCTGTCAGACAGGAACGAAAGTTTATGGAAATACAGAATAATTTGTTTTTAAGGCTGGAGAAGCGCTTTGGAGAATGTCCTGCGGACCATGATAAGGATTATAGCTTTCATATGACCATTGCTATCGGAGGCACACTCTTTCAGGAGTATAGAAGAGCGTATGCGGAAATGGTCAGGTTGGATTATACAAAAAGAGCTGTATTTGACAGGCTGGGTCTACTCTATTATGACAGCGATGAGATAAAACAGGGAACTTATTTTTGCTATAAGACCGTTAAACTGGAAGCAAAAGGATAGATGCTGGCTTCCCTGCTTATAAGCCTTCCCCCTTGATACTCTTTGCATGAAGGAAATCTTTACGCTCATATTTATCAAAACGGACGGTTATTTTGAATTCTATATGAAGCCCTGCCAGTATGTTGATACCGTAGGAATGGCCGCCTGCTTCGCCGTAAATGCACTGCATATAAGGCGGATTAAGAGAATAAGGATGGCAGATGCCCTAAAGAACCGGGAATAAACTGCACGGCAAACCCATGAGACCAAGTAATGGATATGCACAGATGACCGAGGAGGTTGTTTTGGAGTTTTGTCTCAAGAGGTTCCTTATGACACTTAAGCGGCAGGAAACGTGACTAGGTAAAACAGCGCCACTGTTTGAGCTTGATAACTTACACAGCCAAATTTGTTACAGCGAGTTTGGCGCTGATTTACCTGCCAGTCACGTTTTCTGCCGCTTTAGTGGAATAAGGGTTCTCGCGTAACAAAACTCCAAAACAACCTCCTTGGTCATCGTCCCCTGCCATAAACTCCCTTCATGCATTTGCCATTGAGTAAATTGCCCCAGGTATTGCAAAAACTGCGGAAATGGGGTAAAATGACAACAGAAACAGCCAGAAAAGTACGAAGGGGGCATTCATTTTATGAGAAAATATGTTATCAATGCGTAGCACCGGCTATTGCATTTTTAGAGGATAAAATTGTTGTAGCCGCTGCTAATCCTAATAGCAATTATTTTAGGAGGGCGCAATGGGCTATAGAAGAGCAGAACAGATTCTGCCAAATGAGATTATTGAACTGATTCAGAACTACGTGGACGGGGAGTGCATCTACATTCCAAGGAAAGAGAATGCCAGAAGGAACTGGGGAGAGAATACCAATATCCGAAAGGAATTAAAAGAGCGGAATTTAAGTATTTACCTTGATTATCAAGGCGGAATGAAAGAAACCCAGATTGCGGAGAAATATTTCCTGTCCGTAAAAAGCATACAGCGTATAATAGGTCAGATGAAATGAAGAAAAGGGTATAGCCCAGGGTAAAACCTGCAGTTGCTGTACTCTTATTTTTTTATAAAAAAGTATAAGGTAGAGAAAACAGGCGGGGCAGAAAAAAATCAATTTTTACGGATAACAGGGCAGAAATTAACTTTGAAAATATTCCTTATGAAATTATCCCCTTAAAGGATAACGGGCAGGAACAAGAGGGGGCAAAGGCCGGAGAGGGAGAGGACCTGGATTTTAACCCGGAAGAGCTGGGCAGCTATGGGGAAAGTGCCTGCCAAAGGGAAGAAATCATTATACAGAACCCTTATGGGCTACGGATAAGAGTGGACAGGGTAATGGCAGAAATTATGCAGATAAGCAGAAGTGCCGTGAAGGAACTTTTTCAAAAAGGGATTTTAAGCTGTGCGCAAAATTATGCCGGAGAATACAGTATTGTTACACGAAGGAAGGAGAATACCGGTGATAATAGAAATTAGATACCGTTTATAATAGAAATTAAAAATAGTTGCAAGGAGAGATATTTTATGCTATGGTAGAAATATCTTCTGAAAGCAGAGGTTGGAATAAGAATAATGTTAATTCACCTACTTTTTAACAACAGTAAACTGCGCTGATCCTTACCAGGATTACTGCCCTCTTGAGAGGGTGTTATTATTGCGCGGTTTACCGGGGTTACTTATGCGGACGGCATCCGTCTGAGAGTAATCCGATAAAAGGTAGGTATTTTTATGCCCATAAACGGATTACAAAAGTACGGAAAGAAAATGGAAGGAGGCTTGTACATTATGTGGATATTTATTCGATTACGTTTAACGACAGAGTCAGTGTAGGCCCGGCAGGGAGTGGCTTTATCGGGCCTGTCCTGACAATTGACAGCAGTCAGGAAAGGAAAGGGATACTATGTCACAAATTAGAATAAATGAAATGAGCTTTAGCTATAAAACTTTTTATGAACCGATTTTTCAGAAAGTAACACTGAATCTGGAGACAGACTGGAGGCTTGGCCTAATTGGCAGGAACGGTAGAGGAAAGACGACTTTTCTAAAGCTTCTTCATGGAGAACTCTCACCGGACAGCGGAAAAGTTAGCATGGATACGGGAACAGAGCTCTTTCCATATGAAAGCAAGGTAATATATCCGCTTACCATGGATGTCATAAAAGAAAATATCGGAGGGTTAAGAACCTTAGAAGATAATCTGGAAGATATGGAGGCCCTGGGGCGGTATCTGGAGCTTGACGGTTTCTCCATGGAAAGCAGCATCAGAAAGGAAATGTACCGTATGAAGCTATCGGAAGAATTACTTAACCGGGATTTCTCCCTCCTGTCGGAAGGAGAGAAAACCAAGGTGCTTCTGATAGCGCTGTTTCTGCGGAAGGACACCTACCTGTTGTTGGATGAACCAACCAATCATCTGGATATCCGCGGAAAAAAGGATGTGGCGGAATATTTAAGGAGAAAAAAAGGCTTTCTGGTCGTATCCCATGATAGGAGCTTTCTGGATGAGGTCGTTGACCACATTCTGGCAATCAATAAATCGGATATTACAATCGAACAGGGGAATTTTACTACCTGGAAGGAGAATAAGGACTTAAAGGATGAGTTTGAAGCACGGGCAGGAGAGAGATTAAGCAGAGAGGTAAGGCAGCTGGAGAGGCATGCCAGGGAAAGCAGGCTTTGGGCGGGAAGTGCCAATACCCAGAAGTATCCCTTTGCCAGCCATGCAAGGACCAATGGTGCCAAGGCCTATATGGGGCAGGCAAAGCGCTCGGAGCAGCAGATAAAGGATAAAATCGAAGAGAAGAAGTCACTGCTTCTAAATTATGAAACAGCGAAAAACCTTGATTTCCAGCAGCTGGAAGCAGAGGGCACCTGGCTGGTAAAAGGAAAGGATATCATGTATTCCTATGGCAGCAGGGAATTATTCTACGGATTGTCTTTTGTGATTAGAAAAGGAGATCGTATCTGGGTAAAAGGCGGGAATGGAGCCGGTAAATCCACCCTGCTGAAGCTGATTGCAGGACAGCTGTCCGCCAGGGGAATCACACGGTCAGAGGGGCTTAAGATAACGGAGGCCCTGCAGGAGCCCTGCTGGAGAGAAGGTTATGTAAAGGAGCTTATGAAGGATGAGGGAATAAACCCAGAAAGCTTTGAAAAGCTGTGCCGCCTTTTTGACCTTCCGGAATCTCTGTATGAACGTCCTTTCGAGACTTTCAGCAAAGGTGAGCAGAAAAAGCTGGAAATTGCAAGAGCCCTTTCCATGGAAAACCATCTCATACTTTTGGATGAACCGCTTAACTATATGGATATCTACTTCAGGGAGCAATTGGAGAAAGCAGTCCTTGCCATAAATCCGACACTTGTATTTGTTGAACATGATGAATGGTTTGGGGAAAGGGTGGCCACCAGCATAATTCCTGTGGGAGAGTAAAATCGGCACCTGGGAAATTTGACTTTAAATCCGAAGTTTGCTAGACTTAATAATATAGTACCAAAGCGGATGGAATAGCTTGAAAAATGCGGTGCATTTTTCACTGTAAGGAAAGAAAGGTGGAAATGGTTATGAAGGAGCTTGCCAGACCGGTAAATTTCAGGGATTTGGGCGGACTAAAGGGCAAAGACGGTAAAAAAATCCGTCCATTCAGTATACTTCGTTCGGGAGAGTTGGTAAGAATTCCGGCAGAGGATAAGGAGATACTGACAGGAAAATATCAGCTGAAGACCATTGTGGATTTGCGGGGAGAAAAGGAATACCGGGAGAATCCGGATGAGAAAATCGAGGGAACCATTTATCACAATGTCGATATCCTTCAGAAAATTCACGAAACCGGCGCAGATTTGGGAAGCCTGGAATCTGTACGGGATGTCCACGGTGCAAATTTCCATATGAAAAAGCTATATGAACAGATGGTATTAAATGAAGGTGCACAAAGAGGCTTCAGAGAATTTCTTGACCTTTTGCTGAAGAAAGAGGAAGGTGCGCTCCTTTTCCATTGCTTTGCCGGTAAGGACAGGACCGGTCTGGCTGCGGCTATTACTCTGACGATTCTTGGTGTGGGAAAAGAGGATATTTTTGAAGATTACTTAAGGACCAATGAGCAAAGAAAAGAAGAAAATTCGCTTTTACTGGGAAAGCTGAAGAAACAGAACTTCTCAGAGGAGCATTGCAGCATTGTTGAGATTGCCCTTACGGTAAATGCAGAATTTCTTGAAACCGCATACCGGGCGGCAGAAAAACAGTATGGTTCCTTTTCACAATATATTAGCAAAGCCTTAAAGGTAACAAAAGAGGAAGAAGAGGAATTACAAAGAAGGTATCTGGTGGAAGCGTAAAGCTGGAAACAGAATTACCTGTTAAAGATAGAAGTGGAATTACCAGTAAAAATAGAAACAAAACTACCTGTTATAGATAGAAGCGGAATTACCAGTAAAAATAGAAGCAGAATTACCTGTAAAAGAGGAGGGGCCGGCAGAAATTTCTGCCGGCCATTTATGAAAAAAAGTTTATGTCAACAAGGTTGGGGAGCCTTGATTTACGCTGATTTGTTGCTTTTATGTTTGGTTTGTTTTTCTTTCTTTAACTTATGAATTTATTATAACGTTCACATGTGTATAGAGTTTGAAGGAATATTGAAGATATTGTGAACATTTCAGAAAGAGATTATAAATTTTGAGAACAAAAAATAAACAGGACATAGAATTTTTTATTTTTTCATTGAAAAGTTTTTTATGTTTTCATTGACAGGAGGCTTCGTATATGATAAATTAAAAACTAATAAATATACAGTCCAAATGCAGTGACAAGGAGGAGTACATACTCACCGGGATTTCAGAGAGAAGATGTTTGGTGGAAGTCTTCATTCAGGAAGTATGGAAGTAGCCTTTGAGCAGTGAACCCAACGGGAAGAGCCTGTTTTAACGGAGAAGGGAATCTAAGCCCAGTCCGGACACCGGTAGGAAGAATAGGTGTTCAGGTAATTCTTCAGTAGACTTCAACGGAAGTTTCCGCCGTTACACGGAAAGCGGTATCGACAATTCTGCATAAATATGACAGGGGTCCGTATCGGAGTGAGTGCAGAGATTTTTCTCTGAATTTAGGTGGTAACACGGATTATTATTCGCCCTAAGCTAAAACTTTAGCTTAGGGCTTTTTTTCGCCCATTTTACAAGAGGTTTAAATGGACAGGGAATGTGTCCCATGCAGTTAAGAAGGAGGAAGACCATGGAAATAAGAGGAACAGAGCTTTTTGTAAAAGCATTGAGAGAAGAAGGTGTTAACACTCTATTTGCCTATCCGGGAGGTCAGGCAATTGACTTATTTGATGCGCTTTATGATGTAGAAGGAATCGAAGTCATCCTGCCAAGGCATGAACAGGGGCTGATACATGCAGCAGACGGCTATGCCCGCTCCACGGGAAAGGTCGGAGTATGTCTTGTAACCAGCGGTCCGGGTGCCACCAATTTAGTAACCGGTATTGCCACTGCCAATTATGACAGCGTGCCATTGGTATGCTTTACGGGGCAGGTTCCGACTCATCTTATTGGAAATGATGCCTTCCAGGAGGTAGACATTGTTGGAATCACCAGAAATATCTGCAAACATGCCATCACGGTAAGAGACAGAAAAGACCTTGCCAGAATCATAAAAGAAGCCTTCTTTATTGCTAAATCCGGTAAACCCGGTCCTGTAGTAGTAGATTTACCAAAGGATATCCAGCAGGCAATGGGAAGTGACGAATATCCGAAGGAAGTATCCATCCGGGGTTATAAACCCAGCAGCGGAGTGCATGTAGGTCAGGTACGAAGGGCACTTAGCATTCTAAGCCAGGCTAAAAAACCGGTATTTTTAGTAGGAGGCGGTGTAAATATAGCAGATGCGAAAGAAGAATTCACAAAGCTGGCGGAACTTACCGGAATGCCTGTTATTACAACTATTATGGGGAAAGGAGCCATCCCGACAAACCATCCCCTTTATGTGGGCAATATAGGAATACACGGCAACTATGCAGCTAACCGGACTATCAGCGAATGTGATGTGCTGTTTTCCATCGGTACCAGATTCAATGACCGAATTACCGGTAAGATTACGGAATTTGCAAAGCTGGCAGCCATTATCCATATTGATATCGACGCTGCGTCCATATCCAGAAATATTCAGGTGGATGTCCCCATTGTGGCAGACGCCAAAACGGCCATATCAAAGATATTAGAGGAGGCAACCCCCCTTTCTGTTTCAGAATGGACCAAAGAAGTTATGAGCTGGAAGGAGGAACATCCCCTTGCAATGATAAAATACGAGGGTATGACGCCGGAGATAATTATCAATAAAATCAATGATAAGTTTAAAGACCTTATTGTAGTAACAGACGTAGGCCAGCATCAGATGTGGACCACCCAGTATCTTGAGATGGACCACAGCCGTAAGCTTCTTACTTCGGGAGGGCTTGGCACCATGGGTTACGGTCTTCCGGCGGCCATAGGAGCAAAGCTTGGAAATCCTGATACTCCCGTACTTTGCATCTCCGGTGACGGAGGTATGCAGATGAATATCCAGGAGATGGCAACGGCAGTATGTCTGGAACTACCACTGATATTATGTGTATTCAACAACTCCTATCTGGGGAATGTGCGCCAGTGGCAGGAGATGTTTTACGGCGGGCGTTATTCCTATACTTGCTTGAAAGCAAGGAGGAGTTGTATGAGAAATTGCAAAGATCCTGAAAAATGCTGCCCGAAATATACGCCTGATTTTGTAAAACTGGCAGAAAGTTATGATGCTATCGGAATTCGTGTGGAAAGAACGGAAGATATCGAAGCAGCATTAGAGACTGCCATGAAGAGTAAAGATACGCCAACTCTTATTGAGTTCATCATAGAACCGGAAGCCAACGTATATCCAATCGTACCTACAGGGAAACCCCTAAACGAAATGGTGATTGATTAATCAGAAAGGATAAAATAATTATGGGAAAAGCGATTGAAAATATAATTAAGAAAAGATGGATTTCCCTTTATGTTGAGAATGAAATCGGTGTGCTGGCAAAGATTTCAGGCCTTTTTTCTGGGAAGTCCTATAATATGGACAGTCTTACCGTAGGCGAAACGGAGGATGAAACCATTTCCCGCATGACCATCAGCGTTACCAGCGATGAAAGTACCTTTGAACAGATTAAAAAACAGCTGAACCGTTGTGTGGAAGTAATTAAAGTGGTGGATTTTACGGATATTCCTATCCATATGAAAGAAATATTGTTTGTCAAGATAAACAGCCTGAAGGACAGCGAAAAGGAAGAAGCTTTCCGGATTTCTAAGATCTATGGGATATCCGTAATTGACTGCGACCGAAACAGCCTATTGCTGGAATGTGTGCAGACTGAGAGTAAAAATAATGCTATCATTAAGCTTTTACAAAATTCCTTTCCAAACCGTTTTGAAGTGGTAAAAGGAGGAAGTGTTGCCATAGAGGCTATTAGTGTGGCAGACAGATAAATTAACATACTAAGTTCCATTTTAGGCTGAAACTTGACGAGGGATTGGAATTACTGGTAAAATATTAAAACAAACTTGATTGTTCACACACAAATATGTGCTAATGCGGGGATTTACGGTGCGTTGGCGGCATGGAGGATATCATATGGATTACACAGTAAAGCCACTTGATGCAGGCGATGGCAAATTATTTACAGAGTATCTTGGAAACATGGATTTTAGCCAAACACCTCACTGGGCGACTTGTTTCTGCCAGTTTTATTATTGTAACTGCAGCAGTGAGGAATGGATGGGGCGTGACGGTGAGATAAACAGGGCAGAGGCGCTGGAGGAAATTCAGAAGGGAAATATGAAGGGATATCTAGCTTTTGACGGAGAAAAGTGTATTGGTTGGTGCAGTGCCAATGATATCAGCAGATTTCCACGGCTTATGGAAGATGTCAGCGATCTTACGGAGGGAAAGAAGACGGGCTGTACCATATGCTATGTAATACATCCTGATTACCGCAGACAAGGCCTTGCCAGACAGCTTCTGAAAACTGCTGTAGAAGATTTCAGAAAGCAGGGATTTGAACAAGTGATTGCATTTCCTGTGGTAGCGGATACACCGGTGGAAACCCATTACCGCGGAAGTGTGAATATGTACCTGGAAAATGGCTTCCGGGAAATCGGAAGTTTTGAAAATGTCAGGGCAATGTTATTGGAATTATAGGAGCTTTCAGCTATAAGCTGTGGAGATTCTTCAGGTATCACTTTATGCAGTCGGCAAGCGGTAAAACAGAAAGTGTCTTCTGATGCTTGACAGTCTATAAAAATTATGCTACCATTGAAAAAATTAAAATGATAAAAGCAATGAAGAGAAAAGTATATTAGGGCAGATGCCACAGAGAGCCTCAAAACGCTGAGAAGAGGTGCAAAAACTATAATAGAAAAAAAGACTTGGAGCCGCGTACCGACTGGGTTAATTCCCTGAGGCTGCGATGGGAGCGCCCATTACAGCGCCAGAGTATCAACAGCAAAACAGATAATTTGCCGTTCGTACTTGTAGAGATTCCTATCGCGAGATAGGGATGAAACAGGGTGGTATCACGAAGCAACAGCTCTCGTCCTTGAATTAACAAGGAAGGGGGCTTTTTTTATTGGACAAAAACAGGGTATCAGAACGAAGATATAAGTGAACAAAGGAAATAAATAAACGAAGAAGTAAATGAATGATGTAGTAAATGAACAAAGAAATGGATAAACAAAGAAATAAATAAACAAGGAAGTAAATGAATAAAGAAATGGATGAACGAAGGATTAAATGAACGAAGAAATAAATGAACAATGAAGCAATGGGAAGGAATGAAAGTTAAAATAAAAGCAATGGAAAAGGATAAAAGCAGAAACGAAAGAAATGGAAAAAGATGAAAGCAGAAATGAAAGTAATTGGAATGGATAAAAACAGAAACGAAAGTAATGGGAAAGGATAAAATCAAAAATGAAAGCAAGGGTGAAAGAAAATATAAAAAAGAAAGGATGCCGTAACAAATTCTTTCACTGTTTTTTACAGACGGCAATATTACAGACTTGCCCGCGGCAAGCCGGTAATATTCAATTGGTGCATATATGTTAACAGAACAGGAAATTATCCGCAGAGAAAAGTTAAATCAAATGAAACTAGCAATCAATCCCTATCCTGAAAGATATGAAATTACACATAAGCTGACGGAAGCCGTAAAGCTGGAGGATGGGAGCGTAAGTATCCGTATTGGAGGAAGGCTGCTTTCTCTTAGAAGAATGGGAAAGCTCACCTTTGGCGTAATAGGGGATATTACAGGAAGAATTCAGATAGCCTTTAAGAAAGATGTCGTAGGGGAAGAAGCTTATGAATTTCTGAAGAAGCAGGTGGACATCGGAGACTTTTTGGGAGTGGAGGGTGAAATATTTACGACCCAGGCGGGTGAGAAGACCTTACGGGCGGAGAGCGTAACGTTCTTAGGAAAAGCGTTGAAGCCGCTGCCGGAAAAGTTCCATGGGTTAAGCGATAAGGACAGCTGTTACAGACGGCGTTATTTGGATTTGATTATGAATGAAGATACCAGGGAACGGTTTCTGTTAAAGAGTAATTTTATTAAGGCTGTCAGACGCTTCCTGGAGGAGGAAGACTATATTGAGATAGAAACGCCGGTACTTATT
>JAEYPZ010000175.1:0-66362 GCA_023410275.1 Bacillota bacterium | reverse complement strand
GGCGGCAGCTGTTCCTAGGTAAAATTATACCACTGTCTGAGCTCACAGCCCTGCACAAATACAACCTTCCAGCGAGTTTGGTATAATTTCACCTGCCAGGAACAGCTGCCGGCATTTTAGTGGAATTCGGAACCCCGAACGAGAAAATAACGAAAGGTAAGCCAAAATCATCGTCCGTTCCCAATACCCCCCCTTTTCCCCAACTACAATCCTCACAAGATAAACCCATGAGTAAATAAATTGCGCATGCGAAGGTTAATTAGCTTCGTTGACTTTCACCATCACTATGATATAATTGGTGACAAAAGCAAAAGACAGGAGAAATTCATGGAAAAAGCAATTGTAACCTTAAAAAAGGGAGAAGGAAGAACCTTAAAGGCCGGAGGCATGTGGGTTTATGATAATGAAATTGCCAGTATTACCGGGGATTTTGAAGACGGTGATTTGATATATGTTCATGATTTTGACAGTTATTACATGGGCTGTGGATTTATTAATACCAAGTCTAAAATAACTGTCAGGATGCTTTCAAGGGTTAAGGGAGAAGAAATCGATAAAGCTTTTATCAGAATGCGCGTACAGGCTGCCTGGGATTACCGCAAAAAGGTGGTAGATACCAGCAGCTGCCGTATTATATTCGGAGAAGCAGATTTTTTACCCGGTATCGTGGTGGATAAATTCACCGATGTGCTGGTAGTACAGTCTTTGGCCCTTGGAATTGACAGGTTAAAGAAGGATATTTTAGACGAGCTTGTTGATACATTAAAGAAAGATGGCATTTTCATCCGTGGAATTTATGAACGCAGTGATGCCAAGGTCCGGGAAAATGAGGGGATGGAGAGAAGTAAAGGCTTTATCGGTGAACCCTTTGATACAAAGGTAGAAATTATCGAAAACGGTGTGAAATATATGGTGGATATAGCGGAGGGGCAGAAAACCGGTTTCTTTCTGGACCAGAAATATAACAGAGAGTCCATTAAGAAGCTGTGTAAAGACGCCAGAGTACTTGACTGCTTTACTCATACCGGCTCTTTTGCCTTAAACGCCGGACTTGCCGGGGCAAGGGAAGTAACCGGAGTGGACGCCTCTTCCCTAGGTGTCAGCCAGGCAGAGGAAAATGCTCTTTTAAATGGCTTACAGGATAAGGTGCATTTTACCTGTGAGGATGTATTTGAGCTGCTTCCAAGGCTTGAGAAGGAAGGGGAGCTCTATGATGTGGTCATCCTGGACCCTCCTGCCTTTACCAAGTCCAGAAATTCCGTGAAAAATGCAATAAAGGGATACCGGGAGATTAATTTAAGAGCTCTTAAGCTGATCAAGGATGGCGGGTTCCTGGCAACCTGTTCCTGCTCCCATTTTATGACACCGGAGCTCTTTACAGAGACGGTAGGACAAGCGGCTAAAAGTGCGAAAAAAAGACTGCGTCAGGTAGAATACCGGACCCAGGCTCCGGATCATCCGATACTTTGGGCAGCAGACGAATCTTATTACCTGAAGTTCTATATCTTCCAGGTGTGTGAGGAAAAATAAAATGGATTATAAGGAAGCCTTGGATTTTTTGGAAGAAATAAAAAAAGTGGGCAGCAAGCCTGGACTTACAGCAATAGGGCAGCTTTTAGAAGAGCTCGGTTCACCTCAGAAGGGTATGGCCTTTGTGCATGTGGCAGGGACGAATGCGAAAGGCTCGGTAAGCGCCTATATTGCATCCATACTGGCCTGTGCCGGTTATGTTACCGGAAGATTTTCTTCCCCTGCCGTTTTTGTATATGAGGAAATGATACAGGTATTGACGGGAGAGCCGGAGAGCAGCCTGGATAAAGCAGCTGCTGGTGAAAGTATTGCCCATTCCCCCATTCACATTTCTCCCATTGAAAAGGAAGAGCTTGCTTCCTGTATTGAAGTGATTAAAGCGACCTGCAATAAGATGGCGGAAGAGGGGAAGGAGCACCCCACTGCTTTTGAAGTGGAAACAGCTATGGCATTTTTGTATTTTCGCAGGAAGAGCTGTGATATAGTGGTTCTGGAAGTGGGAATGGGCGGAAGGCTGGATGCTACCAATATCATAGAAGCTCCCAAATGTGCGGTGCTTACCTCTATCAGTATGGATCATTGGGAGTATCTGGGGAATACCTTAAAAGAAATAGCCTGGCATAAAGCAGGGATCATAAAGCCTGGCATACCGGTTGTCTCCTATAAGCAGGAGGAAGAAGCGGAAAAAGTTATAAAAGAGGTGGCGGAAGAAAGGAAGGCTGCCCTTATGACTGCTGATTTTTCGGATATTACTATTCACAAGATGGATATGGAAGAGACTCTCTTTGATTATGGGGCTTTCAAGAATTTAAAAATTAAGCTTCTTGGCAAACATCAGGTTTATAATGCGGCTACGACAATTACAGCAGTAGAGGCCTTAAATAATAATGGCATTCCCATAGACACAAAGGATATTTACAGGGGACTTCAATGTACGGAATGGGAAGGCAGGTTCCAGCGCATTAACAGTAACCCTCTGATTGTAATAGACGGAGCCCATAATGAAGGAGCGGCCAGGGCTCTGGCAGAAAATATACGGATATATCTTAAGAATAAGAACCTTTATTTTGTTCTGGGAATGTTTAAAGACAAGGATTACGAAGCCGTTTTACGTCTTACGGCGGAATATGCGGAGGAGATATACTGCATTACCCCTCACGGTCCCAGAGGCCTGCCCTCCGGTCAGCTTGCAAAGGCAGCAGCAAGGCAGGGGGCTAAGGCGGTGGATGCGGTTAATGTAAAGCAGGCTCTTTCCGGGATAAAGGAAAAAGCCGGAGAAGCCGGGGAATATGCCATTCTGGCCTTTGGCTCCCTTTCCATTCTGAAAGAAGTAAAGGAAGAGGTAAATTATTTATACCAGTAACCACAAACTTAAGATGCGGTTTCTTTCATTGGATTTTGCGCCGCCGTAGACATGCCGTTTAGGCGGCAGAATGTGAGGTAATGAATGATAGATTTACAGGATAGCAGGGACGAAATAGACAAGGTGGATAAGGAAATCGTCCGGCTTTTTGAACACCGTATGAGGTTAGCGAAGGATGTAGCAGAATATAAGATTCAGACAGGAAAAAAGGTTTATGACAGGGAACGGGAGGAAGAAAAAATTGCCTCCCTGAAAGCCCTGGCAGGAAATGATTTCAATCGTCATGGCATAGAGGAGCTATTCATACAGATTATGTCCATGAGCCGTAAGATGCAATATAGCCTGATAAATGAAAAGGATATGGGTATTCCCTTTGAAGAAATAGACGCACTTCCGGTGGACTCTGCCACAAAGGTGGTGTGGTTTGGAGTGGAAGGCTCTTACACAGAGCAGGCTTTTAAAGAATATTTCGGTGAGGAAGTCAGGGCCTTTAACGCTGCTACCTTCAAGGAGGTAATGGAGAAAGTAAAGGACGGAAGTGCCGATTACGGTGTTCTGCCCATTGAAAATACATCCACAGGGGGAATTACGGATATTTATGATCTTTTAATTGAATATGATAATTCCATCATGGGTGAACATATACTTAAAGTAAACCATGTGCTTTTAGGCCTTCCCAAGGCAGAGTTAAAGGACATCACAAAAGTATATTCCCATCCTCAGGGAATCCTCCAGTGCAATAAATTTTTAGAAGCCAATCCTCAGATAAAGCCGGTGGAATATGAAAGCACCTCCGGCGGAGCCAAAAAAGTGTATATGGATGGTGATATCACTCAGGCAGCTATAGCGGGAAAGCAGACTGCTGAAATTTACGGATTGAAGATATTAAAAGATAATATCAACCATGAATGTAATAATTCCACACGCTTTATTATTATCGGAAAGAATAAAAAGTACAAAAGAGCTGCGAAAAAGGTAAGTATCTGCTTTGAACTGCCCCATGAAAGCGGAAGTCTTTATAATATGCTGTCCCATTTCATCTACAACAACCTGAATATGACCAAAATCGAATCCAGGCCTTTGGAAGGCAAGACCTTTGAATACCGTTTTTTTGTAGACTTTGAAGGCAATTTAAAGGATGCCGGAGTAAGAAATGCCCTCTATGGGATTAAGGAAGAAGCGATTATGTTAAAAATTTTGGGAAATTACTAAGTTCTTCATATTTTTTTCAATTTCTCTACACAAAGAGGACATAATTTGATGTTAAACTTTAGTCATAAACAAAAAAGAAACAAATGAAATAGATAGCTAAAGTTTGAAAGGAGAAATGATTATGAGTGAATTTAATGATTTTAATCATGAAGATACCGATAAGATTATTGAAGGCCAGGGAGTTATTCTGGATGATATCCCTCAAAAGGAAAAGAAAAGAAGAAGCAGGGGCAAGGGAAGAGGTAAGAGCTTTGCCAAGCTGGTAGCCTCTGCATTAGTATTCGGACTTGTAGCAGGTGCCGCCTTCCAGGGCTTTAATATGGCAGCAGGCGGAAGCTCCTCCAGTGTAAAGGTAGGCAGCGTTTCTACGGACAACAAATCAAACGGTGATGTAACCGCTGTTGAGACAAGTACCTCACAGAATAAGGATTCCAGCAGTGTATCCACGGTGGTAGCCAACGTAATGCCGTCCATTGTTGCAATTAATTCTACCATTAACCAGACCACAACAGATTTCTTTGGAAGACAGTACGACCAGAAGGAAGAAGGCAGCGGTTCCGGTATTATTATCGGACAGAATAATAATGAGATATTAATTGCAACTAACAACCACGTAGTTGAAAATGCAAGCTCCGTTCAAATTGTATTTGGAGATAATACAAAGGTTAATGCGACTATCAAAGGTACGGCTCCTAATTCAGACCTTGCGGTAGTTGCCGTAAAGACAAGTGAACTAAGCAAAACTACCCTTAGTGACATTAAGATAGCAACCTTAGGTGATTCCAGTTCCTTAAAGCTTGGAGATATGGCTATAGCAATCGGTAATGCCTTAGGATATGGCCAGTCCGTAACGGTAGGCTATGTCAGTGCTTTGAACAGGGAAGTTACGGTTAATAATGTTACTCTTAAGCTTATCCAGACAGATGCGGCAATTAATCCCGGTAACAGCGGCGGAGCATTGTTGAATTCCAAGGGTGAAGTTGTTGGTATCAACTCTGTTAAATACGTAGACGACAGTGTTGAAAGTATCGGTTATGCTATTCCTATCTCTGATGCTATTCCGGTCATCAATGAATTGATGAACAGCAGCTCTGCCGATAAGACAGAATCCGCTTTCCTTGGTATTCAGGGAAAGGATGTAACCAGTGATTATGCTGCAAGCTTTAATATGCCGGAAGGTGTTTACGTTGGCAAGGTATCCAAAAACTCTGCGGCAGAAAAAGCCGGCGTACAGGTTGGAGATATCATTACAGGAATAAATAATGTGAAAGTACAGTCCATGACCGATTTACAGCAGGCATTGAGCTATACCAAAGCCGGCTCCGCCGGAACCATCAAGGTAGAAACGCTGCAGAAAGGTAAATATGTGGAAAAGACATTAAATATTACTTTTGATTCCAAGTCTGGTAAATAAACAGATATTGTATGAAACACAATGCCTGATAAATAAATGGTTATTATATGTAACATAATAACCAAATAATCAGACGAATCCTATAAAACGGTAAATTGTAAATTTAAACCGTACAGGGAAATTTGATATGCTCCTCTTAAAGTCAATGTCATTAAGGGGAGCATATCATACATCCCCTGTACGGTTTTATTTTTAAGTAAATCATAAGGAAAAAGTAACATTCTAATTCCTTGACAAACAGAAGCACACACGGGTATGATGTAGTTTATAGATTAAGAAAAGTGAGGTCATATCTGTGATGGAAGCAGCGGATATTAAGATAGATGTTATTATACCGGTATATAAGCCTGATATTAAATTCAAACATTTGATAGAGCGTTTAAAAAAGCAGAAGGACAAGCCGGACAGAATAATCCTCCTTCAGACCATAGAAGAAGAAAAACAGGGAGAAAAGAATAAGAGCCTCATAGGAGAAGAATTTATTGCCTATGCCATGGAACTGGAAGAAAGTGACTTTCGAATTGAGTGTGTTGAAATAAATAAAAAAGAATTTGACCATGGCGGTACCAGGGCTTACGGAGCCTCCCTTTCCACCGCAGATTTACTGATGTTCATGACGCAGGATGCGGTCCCGGCCGATACCTGGCTTATAACAAAGCTGAAAGAGGCTTTTGCAGAACCGAATATCGGGGCAGCTTACGGGAGGCAGCTTCCCAGAGAGGAAGCCGGAATTGTTGAAAGCTATACCAGAAGGTTCAATTACCCGGAAGCCGACTCGGTCAAGACCCTGGAGGACCTTCCAAAGCTTGGGATTAAGACCTATTTTTGTTCCGATACATGTGCCGTATACAGAAGAAGTGTCTATGAGGAGCTGGGGGGTTTTGTTACCAGGACAATTTTTAATGAGGATATGATTATGGCAGCCGGTATTATAAAAGCCGGGTATGCCGTTGCCTATGTTTCGGGGGCTAAGGTGTATCATTCCCACAGCTATACCTATAAGGAGCAGTTCCGCAGGAACTTTGACATGGCTGTCTCCCAGGCAGAGTATCAGTCGGTCTTTTCAGGAATCAAAGCAGAAAGCGAAGGAAAGAAGCTGGTACTTCAGACTGCTTCCCATTTAGTAAAAAGGGGGAGAATTTATCTTTTGCCCGGGCTTGTTGCTGAGAGCGGTTTTAAATACCTGGGATATCTGGCAGGCAGGAATTACAGAAAGCTGCCCCTTTCCCTTATCAGAAAGTGGAGCATGAATCCAGGCTATTTCCGGGAAGGAAAAGGCAGCAGGAAATAAGAGGCAGCAGGAAGTAAGAGGCAGTGTGAAGTAAGAGGAAGTTTCGCACCTCTTATACGGTCAGGGTGACAGGCTTCTGATGCATATGGGTGTTATATGGATATAAAAATTTAGATGAAATAAGAAATCTTCATAATAGAGGTTTACGAAAGGGGCAAAGATGGACAGGGTTCATATTATTATGGCAGTTTATAATGGAGCAGCATATCTGGCAGAGCAGATTATGTCCATTAGAAACAATACTTTTACTGATTGGGTGCTGTGGATCTTTGATGATGGCTCCTCTGATGAAACAGAGGATATTATTAACAGGCAGTCAGCAGAAGCCGATGGCAGAATCCATTATATAAAAAATGCAAGGAATAAAGGAGTGACCCTTAATTTCCTGGAGGGCATAAGAACTGCTATAACGGGAGCAGCAGACAGTACTCCTGAAAAGGCAGCAGAGAATTACTATATGTTCTGTGACCAGGATGATGTCTGGATGCCGGATAAAATTGAGAAGACTCTCAAAGCTGTGAAGCGGAATGAGAAGAAGTATTCAAAAAAGCTTCCTTTGGTGGTATTTACCGATGCCCTGATAGCAGATGAGAAATTAAAGGTAATTAACCCTTCTTTTCATAAAAGCAATCACCTGAATACGGGGAAATTAGACCTCCCCCACATCCTGATGGAGAATAAGCTTATCGGATGTACGGTTATGTTTAACAGTGCCTTAGCGGACAAGCTGACGGTAATTCCTCATAATGCCAGATACCATGACTGGTGGATAGGCCTGCTGGGTGCTGCCTTTGGGCATCTGGTGTATCTGCCCGCTCCTACGCTTTATTACCGGCAGCATGAAGAAAATGTTGTCGGGAACCAGGATTTTTATGCTTATGTAAGGAAGAGGACAGCCGCTTTAAGGGAGCAGAAAAAAGTACTTCATTCCAATGCAAAGCAGGCAAAAGAGTTCTATGACATCTACCGGGACTCCCTTTCGAAGGATAAAAAAATGCAAGTTTATGCAATGGCACATCTTATGGAAAAGAACTGGTTTTATAAAAGATATCAGTGCCTCCGCTTTGGATTCTTAAAATCCGGATTGGTAAGAAATGCCGCATTAATGTTGATATTATAGAAAAATCAAGGCTTTTTATGCAAGGAATTTCATTTACATTGAGAAAGAGGCTGGATTTGCATATTTTCTGAAAAGTGAAAATGAAACATTTACGGTTTTATTTATTGACATTTGATATTCATATTGTTACAATGTAAACAATTTATATGCAGGAAGCGAAGGTGTTACAATCCGCTTAAGGAGGTCAGTATGAAGAAAATGGTTTTGTCAATACTGGTGGATAATACTGCCGGAGTGTTAAGCCGTGTCTCCGGATTATTCAGCAGAAGAGGTTATAACATAGACAGCCTTACTGTCGGTGTTACCCAGGATCCTTTGTATTCCAGAATGACAGTAGTAGTTAACGGGGATGACCAGATACTGGAGCAGATCAGAAAGCAGCTCTTAAAGCTTGAAGATGTAAGGGAAGTAAGGGAGCTTTTACCGGAAGAGTCTGTATGCCGGGAATTGATTTTGGTCAAGGTGCTTGCCACCTTGGAAGAAAGACAGGCTGTTATTGCAGTAGCGGATATTTTCCGTGCCAAGATAGTGGATGTGGCGATGGAATCCTTAATGATAGAGCTAACAGGAAACCAGGCTAAGATAGATGCTTTCATAAAGCTTTTGGAGGGCTTTACCATAAAGGAAATGGTCAGGACCGGTATCACAGGACTGGCAAGAGGTTCGGGGGATATTGCGGACTATCTGGATGATTAGGTATTATTCCTAAGTGTAACCACACTATTGTGTAGCCACACTTTTTCAATAATAATTTTAATTTTATTAGGAGGATAAAAGATATGGCAAAGATTTTTTACCAGGAAGACTGCAACTTATCATTACTGGAAGGCAAAACCGTAGCTATTATCGGTTATGGCAGCCAGGGACACGCTCATGCATTGAATGCGAAGGAATCCGGTGTTCATGTCATTATCGGACTCTATGAAGGCAGCAAATCCTGGAAGAAGGCAGAAGCAGCGGGCTTTGAAGTGTATACGGCGGCAGAAGCTGCAAAGAAAGCCGACATCATTATGATTCTGATTAATGATGAGAAACAGGCAAAGCTCTATAAGGAATCCATCGAACCGAACCTGGAGGCAGGTAATGTACTTATGTTTGCCCACGGTTTTTCCATACACTTCGGACAGATATTACCTCCTTCTGATGTAGATGTTATTATGATTGCCCCCAAGGGACCGGGACATACCGTTAGAAGCCAGTACCAGGAAGGCCAGGGCGTTCCCTGCCTGATAGCTGTTGCACAGGATGCGACCGGTAAGGCACATGATATCGGACTTGCCTACTCACTTGCCATCGGCGGAGCAAGAGCAGGTGTTCTTCAGACAACCTTCAGGGAAGAAACAGAAACAGACCTTTTCGGCGAGCAGGCTGTTCTTTGCGGCGGTGTTACACAGCTTATGAAGACAGGCTTTGAAGTACTTGTAGAAGCCGGTTATGAGCCGGAAAGTGCATACTTTGAATGTATCCATGAAATGAAATTGATTGTTGACTTGATCAATGAAAGTGGTTTTGCCGGCATGAGATATTCCATTTCCAATACGGCAGAGTACGGTGATTATATAACAGGACCTAAGATTATTACGGAAGATACCAAGAATGCCATGAGACAGGTATTAAAGGACATCCAGGAAGGTGTATTTGCCCGTAACTGGCTCCTTGAGAACCAGATTGGATGTACGAATTTCCTTGCTATGAGAAGAAGGGAATCCGAGCATCAGCTGGAGAAGGTCGGCGAAGAGCTTCGTAAGATGATGAGCTGGACCAATAAGAACAAATTAATTAATAACTAACAGCAGCTTTTTCAGACAGATAAAAATAAAAATTAAGGACAGGAAAGCATAAGCTGTCAGAAGCAATCATAGAGGACGTGCCGGAACAAAAGGTTCCGGTGCGTTTTTTCACGAAGAAAACAGCATTTGAAAGGCCATGGATATATGAAATATGATTATTCCCCAACAATAGACTTTTTACTGGACTGGTATGAGCAGAATGCAAGGATACTTCCCTGGCGTGAGAATCCAAAGCCTTATTATGTCTGGATATCTGAAATCATGCTCCAGCAGACCAGAGTGGAGGCGGTAAAAACTTACTTTGAACGTTTCATTAAGGCACTGCCGGATAGCAAGGCTCTGGCTGAGGCGGAAGAAGAAAAGCTTTTAAAGCTATGGGAGGGACTGGGTTATTATAACAGAGCCAGAAACCTGCAAAAAGCAGCCGGGATACTTGTCAGAGATTTTGGCGGAGAGCTTCCGGGAGATTATGAAGAGCTTCTGAAGCTTCCGGGTATTGGCAGCTATACGGCCGGAGCAATTGCGTCCATTGCCTTTCATATTGCAGAACCGGCTGTTGACGGAAATGTGTTAAGGGTAATGATGAGAGTGTCGGGCAGCTTTGATGACATAACGGAAATGAAAGTAAAGAAGCAGCTGGAAGAGGATTTAAGGGCGGTGCTGCCAAAGGACAGGCCGGGGGATTTTAATCAGGCGGTCATGGAATTAGGCGCAACTGTATGCATCCCGGTAGGAAAGCCTCTGTGTGAAAAATGCCCCCTTATGCATTTGTGCCAGGCATTTAAGAACCATACGGAGAACAGGATACCGGTCAAGAAGGAAAAAAAGCCGAGGCAGGTTCAGGAGCGGACGATTCTTTTACTGGAAATGGGCGGAAGATATGCTATTTGTAAAAGAGATAAAAAGGGACTTCTGGCCGGAATGATGGAATTTCCTGGAGTTCAGGGGAAGCTTACACCGCTTATGGCGGAAGAATATCTTCAGGATTTGGGGTATGGAGCAGAAGAATTGATACCCTTAGGAGAGGCAAAGCATATATTTTCTCATGTGGAATGGCATATGACAGGCTATCTCGTGCACTTAAGGGAAGGTGTAGCTGAGGCTGCCGGAAGCTATAAGATGGGTAATGAGGAGAACAGGGCATCTTTCGTCTGGGCCCTGAAAAGTGAAATAGAAGAGAGATATTCCCTGCCCTCGGCCTTCGATTTTTACAGAAAGTTTGTTATCTGACAAAGGTACGGATAATTATAATCAAAAGGGTAAATTAGCGGCTCATCACGAAACAAAAGCTGCTGCAGGTTGTTAAGCAGGATACATATAACAAGGCTGCAGCAGCTTTTGTTTAATTTTGATTACATAGCACAATAATCCGGTAGGGAGTCGTGATGGCAGGAATACTTCTGGTGGTTGGGCCGTAAAGCACGATAAGATTGTGATTTCCGGGATTTTGATAAAAGTATTGACCATTTTCTAATACAATAAGGGTAGTTGGAGCAATATTTAAACGAAGCATTCCGTTGCTGCTTATCAGATTCCGGTTAAAAAAATCCACTGTAATGTTAGTATCACCCAGATTTACAGCCATTATCAGAGCGCGGAACTGGGGAGGATAGATAAGAGGAACCGGGGCATTGCTGTCATAGAAGCCGGTAACAAAGTCGCCTTCCTGGGCTAAGGTGTTGTCAATAAAGTAGGTGGAGGGGGTCACAAGAAAGTTGATTATATTATTTTCGTTGTCTTTTATGGTAAACAGCTTGCTGCATCCTAAAGTATCTCTTGAATCCAGCAGGAGATCCTCTATGGACAGGATTGTTCCGGAATAGGAATTATATTGGATCATAGGAGGCTCTTTCCGTTATTTTATTTTAATATATGCACCTGGCTTATACGGCGTTCCTTGTAAAAATTGATAAAATGCTTTACGGCTTGGGGAAGAAAGGCCTCCTTACTGTGGGCAAACCCGACAGACCTCTTTTCCAGAGGCGGGTCCAGGGGAAGTTCCATAAGTTCCCCCGTCCTTAGCTCCTCCTGTATAAATTCCTTTATGACACAGGAAATTCCAAGGCCTATTTTGGCAAAATCAATCAGTAAGTCCATGCTGCTTACTTCCAGCAGTTGATTTGTTTTTATATTGTTTCTGGTAAAGTAATCCTCCACATATAATCTGGTAATGTTCTTTTCATCCAGGAGCATTACATTGGAATACCTAAGAATTTCCATGGCGTTTTGCGCTTTCGGGGAAACTTTATTCCTGGTATCCTTTGACAGCTGAAGGCTTAAATTGTCCAGGTAGGTCTGCGTGCTGACAAAGATATCTTCAATCTGCTGTATTTCATAAAAGTCCATGCCTTTCAGATTGTCGGGCTTGCCTATTAAGCCGATATCTATTTTATTCTGGTTCAAAAGCTCCAGGGTCTTATAGGTGGACTGGCACTCGATGGTGATCTTAATATGGGGATACTGCTTAACGAAATCTTTCAGATATGGCAGCAGGATGTACTTGCACAGGGTATTGCTGACACCGATACGAAGGTGCCCCATGTCAAGCTCCTGCATGCGAAAGAGCGTCAGTTCACCCTGTTTTAAGGTATCAAAGGCAGATTTCGTATATTCATACAAAAGGCTTCCTTCCTCGGTCAGACGGACACCTCTGGAGGAACGGATGAATAAGGTCATGTGAAGATTATCCTCCAGAGCCTGGATTGCCTTGCTGACAGCCGGCTGGCTGATAAAAAGCTCCTTGGAGGAGCGGGAGATATTCCCCGTTCCGGCTACGGAATTGAAAATACGGTATAGGGTCAGATTGGTTTCCAAAATAATCTCCTCCTTTATCATAACTTATAGTTATAATAAATATTCTTATTATGTATTTCAATTATATCAGAATCTGTGTTAGAATACCAGTAAAAGAAGGAAAGGCAGGAAATTAAGTCGATGGAATACAGTGTTGCGGTTATTCCGGGAGATGGAATCGGACCGGAAATTATAAGAGAAGCAAAGAAGGTACTGGATAAAGCAGGAAAGGTCTGCGGACACCGTTTTCACTACACGGAGCTTCTAATGGGAGGGGCATCTATCGATGTCCATGGCGTTCCCCTTACGGAGGAAACCCTTGCCACAGCAAAAAAGAGTGATGCTGTGCTTTTAGGAGCAGTAGGAGGAAATGTGGGGGTATCAAACTGGTACAGTCTGCCGCCGGAGCTAAGACCGGAAGCAGGACTGCTGAAGATTCGTAAAGGCCTTGAACTATTTGCCAACTTAAGACCCGCACTGCTCTTTGAGGATTTAAAGAAAGCCTGTCCCTTAAAGGAAGAGATAATCGGAGAAGGCTTTGATATGATCGTGGTAAGGGAGCTGACGGGAGGACTTTATTTCGGAGAAAGGAAGACCGTAGTAGAAAATGGACTGAGAAAGGCCTATGATACCCTGACCTATGATGAGGAGGAAATAAGAAGAATAGCAAGAACGGGCTTTGAAACTGCCAGAAAGAGAAGAAAGAAGCTATGCAGCGTGGATAAGGCGAATGTAATAGACTCCTCCCGGCTATGGAGACAGGTTGTAAAGGAAGTGGGAAAGGATTATCCGGATGTGGAGCTGAGCGATATGCTGGTTGATAACTGTGCCATGCAGCTGGTGAAGGACCCGGGACAATTTGATGTAATCCTTACGGAAAATATGTTCGGAGATATTTTATCCGACGAAGCAAGTATGATAACCGGCTCCATCGGAATGCTTCCTTCGGCAAGCCTTGGAAAGACAAAGCTTGGACTCTATGAGCCCAGCCATGGCTCGGCACCGGATATTGCTGGACAGAATAAAGCCAATCCCATGGCAACTATCCTATCGGCGGCCATGATGCTAAGATATTCTTTTGACCTGGAGGAGGAAGCCCTGAAGATAGAGGAAGCTGTTAGAAAGGTATTAAGCAAGGGTTACCGCACTGTCGACATTATGTCCCCGGGAAATATTTTGGTAGGAACGGATAAGATGGGAGACCTGATTGCAGAAGAAGTCAAATAATAGTACTTTTGCTTTTAAATAAATTCTTCAAAACATAGTAAGGAATATGAAATCAAGGATTTGATATTCCGGAAAGAGGGATATTATGGGAATGACAATGACACAAAAAATTCTGGCTGCCCACGCCGGGCTTAAGGAAGTGGAAGCAGGCCAATTAATAGAGGCTGATTTGGATATGGTTTTAGGTAATGATATAACGGCACCCGTTGCCATACAGGAAATGGATAAGATTAAGAAAAAACAGGTTTTTCACAAAGACAAGATTGCTTTGGTGCCGGATCATTTTACTCCCAATAAGGATATTAAATCAGCGCAGAACTGCAAATGCTTAAGAGAATTTGCAAAAGAGTATGATATTACCAATTATTTTGAAATCGGTGAAATGGGGATAGAGCATGCCCTGTTACCGGAGAAGGGATTGGTAGTCGCAGGGGAGGCGGTAATCGGTGCGGATTCCCATACCTGTACTTACGGTGCCCTGGGGGCCTTTTCAACAGGGGTCGGAAGCACTGACATGGCAGCCGGAATGGTAACCGGAAAAGCCTGGTTCAAGGTACCGGCAGCCCTGAAGTTTGAGTTAACAGGATGTCCTGGCAAATGGGTCAGCGGTAAGGATATTATACTTCATATAATCGGATTGATCGGCGTGGACGGGGCACTCTACAGATCCATGGAGTTTGTGGGAGACGGTATTAAGAACCTTTCCATGGATGACCGCTTTACCATGGCAAATATGGCCATAGAAGCCGGTGCCAAGAACGGAATCTTCCCTGTGGATGAAAAGACAATTGCCTATATGGAGGAGCATTCCAAAAAGGAATATAAGGTTTATGAGGCGGATGAGGATGCTGAATATGAAAAAACCTACCCCATAGATTTATCTAAAATACGCCCTACGGTAGCATTTCCCCACCTGCCGGAGAATACAAGAACCATTGATGAAGTCGGGGAGGTCGAAATCCAGCAGGTCATAATCGGCTCCTGTACCAACGGCAGAATAGAGGATTTAAGGGCAGCTGCTAAGGTTCTGGAAGGCAGAAAGGTAAAGAAGGGCATGAGGGTTATTATCTTTCCCGCAACCCAGGACATTTACCTTCAGGCAATGGAAGAAGGGCTTCTTTCCACCTTCATTAAGGCCGGTGCTGCCGTAAGCACTCCGACCTGCGGACCCTGCCTAGGAGGGCATATGGGCATCCTGGCTCAGGGTGAGCGTGCCGTTGCCACCACTAACCGGAATTTCGTCGGAAGAATGGGGCATGTGGAATCGGAAATATACCTGGCAAGCCCTGCGGTGGCCGCTGCCAGTGCCGTAACCGGAAGGATATCCAGCCCGGAAGAACTGGGGTTATAAAAGCAAGATTACAATCCTTAAAAAGCAGCAGAACAAAATAGAATAGATGATTGAATGGGTGCAAGGAAAAGGGGGAGTAACGGCATGGCAGTGAAACATAGCAGGCAGCTGTTCAGGAAACCCTCAAATAATTGCCGCCCGGAAAAGGAGTCGGAAATGAAAGCACAGGGAACAGTGCATAAATACGGTGACAACGTTGATACGGATGTAATTATACCCGCCAGATATTTAAATTCCACCAGTCCTGCGGAACTGGCACAAAAATGCATGGAAGACATTGACCCGGAATTTGTAAAGAGAGTAAAGAAAGGCGATATCATTGTTGCCAATAAGAATTTTGGCTGTGGCTCCTCCAGAGAGCATGCGCCTATAGCCATTAAGGCATCCGGCATTAGCTGCGTTATCGCAGAAAGCTTTGCCAGAATCTTTTACCGTAATTCTATTAATATAGGACTTCCCATTATCGAGTGCAGGGAAGCAGCGGCAGAAATCGAGGCTGGGGATGAAGTGGAGATTGATTTTGACAGCGGCAGGATATATGACCTTACCAAAAAGACAGAGTATAAAGGCCAGCCCTTTCCGGAATTTATGCAAAAAATCATAAAGGCTGAGGGCCTTATCAACTACATTAACAGTTAATTGACTGAATTTCTCTGACGGCAATTTAACGGATTGCCTGAAATTAATATTATTTATAGAAGGAAACCATCTCCAATAATACTCACCCTTTGGCTCTGCGCCGGTTAGCATTATTCGGGATGGTTTTCATTTTATGCAAGGTAGTACTAGTCCTCAGGGTGTCATAATTTGATTTCTTGCGTTTGCCGTGGAAACAGCCAGCTTGTATTGATATCCAATAAGTGTTAAAATAATACTGTGAAAGTAGATTATGTATAAGCTAAACTTTGATTTCAAAAAGCTTAATTATTATCAGCTGGAAGAAAATAGAGAGGGAAAGGATGCCAAAAATATTCTTACAGCACCATTTTGGCAGTATCATGGTAACTCCTGATACTTGGAAATATAAATGAGGGACTATGTCATAGTCACGGATGGAACAGCGGACCTGACACAGGAAATGATAGAAAAATTAGGAATTATATCCATACCTATGGATTTTGAGGTGGAGGGAAAGGCTTATGTTCATTATCCGGACGCAAGGGAGTTATCAGCCCACGATTTCTACGATATGCTGAGACAGGGAAGCAAGTCTGTGACATCGCTGATTAATGCGGAAACTTTCCTGACAGTATTTGAGCCCCTTGTAAAAGAAGGAAAGGATATTTTATACATTGCATTTTCCTCTGCTCTTAGCGGAACCTATAATTCTTCTCTGATTGCAAAGGAGGAGCTGGAGGAAAAATACAGCGATGCAAATATCAAATGCTTTGATTCCAGGTGTGCATCCGTTGGGGAAGGACTTTTAGTTTATACGGCAGCAGGACTTAAAAATGAAGGCTATACCATAGAAGAGCTCTATGCCTGGCTTGAAAAGAATACATTGCATTTATGCCATTGGTTTACCGTGGATGACTTGTTCCATTTAAAAAGAGGAGGAAGGGTCAGTGCACTCAGTGCAGGAATCGGTACGGCACTTAACATTAAGCCGGTTCTTCATGTGGATAACGAAGGACGCCTTATTCCAATGGAAAAGGTAAGAGGCAGAAAAAAGTCCATTCAGGCTCTTTTTGAGCATATGGAAGCTGCTGTTACAAATGCAGAGGACCAGGTAATCTTTATCGGGCACGGTGATGCGGCAGAGGATGCGGAATATCTGGCAGAACTGGTGAAGGAAAAATTCCCGGTAAAGGATGTCATTATTAATTACATCGGTCCTGTTATAGGCACCCACTCAGGTCCCGGAACCATTGCATTATTCTTCTTCGGATCCGGAAGATAAAGTTTCGTAACAATTCAATAACAATACAATCACGAAGTTTCATTCCTTTATCCAGCCATGTATGAAGTACTTGGTATAGGGAATGATAGAGAACAGGAGGTTGTTTATGAAATTAATATTTATCGGAGCTGCCCATGAGGTT
This sequence comes from Bacillota bacterium, assembly GCA_023410275.1. GTDB lineage: Bacteria > Bacillota > Clostridia > Lachnospirales > Lachnospiraceae > Anaerocolumna. The sequence continues at coordinate 49,229 of JAEYPZ010000175.1, read as the reverse complement.
ACAGGCAGCTGCTATTTATTAGAAGCCTGCGGCAAAAACATTTTGATTGACTGCGGCTTGGAGCAGGGACGCGATGTCTTTGTGAATAAGCCTATTCCCATTTCTGACAGGGAAATAGATGCCGTTTTACTGACACATGCCCATATGGACCATGCGGGAAGACTTCCCCTGTTATATAAGGAGGGCTTTAGTGGCAATATACATTCTACAGAGGCGACGAAGCAATTATGTGAAATCATGCTTTTGGACAGCGCGCATATCCAGTTGTTTGAAGCAGAATGGAAGAACAGAAAGGGCATCAGAAAGGGTGAACAGCCTGTTGAACCCCTATACACCATGGAGGATGCGAAAGGCACTATAAAAACCTTTGTGGCTCATGAATATGGGGAAAGGGCAAGCCTCTTTAACGGAATTGAATTCCGGTTTGTAGACAGCGGCCATTTACTGGGTTCAGCCAGTATTGAAGTCTGGATTACAGAAGAAGGCGTAACGAAGAAGCTGGTATTTTCCGGAGATATCGGAAATATCGACCAGCCCCTGATTAACGACCCCCAGTATATAAAGGATGCGGATTATGTCGTAATGGAATCCACCTACGGAACCAGGGACCATGGTGCGGTACCGGATTATGTAAAGGAGCTGACAGAAATCCTGCAGACCACCTTTGACAGAGGGGGAAATGTGGTGATTCCCGCCTTTGCCGTGGGCAGGACCCAGGTTCTGCTCTATTTTATCCGCCAGATAAAGACCGAAAACCTGATCAGAGGCCATAAGGATTTCAAGGTTTATGTGGACAGTCCTCTGGCCAATGAAGCGACAGAAATCTTCACGGAAAATGTACGGGGATATTATGATGCCCAGGCTATGGAGCTGGTGGAGAAAGGGATAAATCCCATACAGTTTCCGGGGCTTATTACAGCCGTTTCGGCGGAAGAGTCCAAGGCCATCAATTTTGATAAGGATGTAAAGGTTATTATATCAGCCAGCGGTATGTGCGATGCGGGCAGAATCAGGCATCACTTAAAGCACAACCTCTGGCGCCGGGAAAGCACCGTTCTGTTTGTCGGGCACCAGTCGGAAGGCACCCTTGGAAAGATTATCATAGACGGAGCGGAGCAGGTCAAGCTCTTTGGTGAAACCATCCAGGTGAATGCCGAAATTAAAAGGCTTAACGGAACCAGCGGCCATGCGGATAAAACTGGACTTTTAAAGTGGATCAATTCCTTTGAGAAGAAGCCGGCCCTGGTGTTTGTGACCCATGGAGAGGAAGAAAGCTGTGAAGCCTTTGCCGGAGTGTTAAAGGAAGAATACGGACTGAACAGCTTTGCCCCTTTCAGCGGTGATTGCTACGATTTAAAGGAAGGCGTCTGGCTTGAGCAGAATCAGGGCATCAGGGTTAAACGAGGAGAAGAAAGAGCAGAAAGAACAGAGAAAAAGGCTGCCACTCCCGTATACGGACGTCTTTTGGATACGGCTAACAGGCTCATGACCCTTATCCGTCAGAGTGAAAAGAGGTCGGGAAAGGATTTGGCTAAGCTTAATGATATGCTGAATTCTATGATTGATAAATGGAAATAGTGTGAAAATTAAAAGGCAATTTTCACACACAAGATTGGGCCTGCGAAATCCTCGGCCCAATCTTGCGGCGCGTTGGGAAGGCATGGCGGTTAGTGTGAAAATTAAAAAAGCAATTTTCACACAAGAGTCTGCGAAATCCTTGGCTCAATCTTGCGGCGCGTTGGGAAGGCATGGCGGCTAGTGTGAAAATTAAAAGGCAATTTTCACACAAGAGCCTGCGAAATCCTCAGCCCAATCTTGCGGCGTGCTGGAAGGCATGATTATTAGAGCTAAGTAAAATCCTTTTAATCAGTCCCTTTGCCAAGCTCTGCCATCATCTCATTAAAAATATCCTGGATGGCATTGTCTGTAATGGTAGTTTCTAAAAATATTTCAACAGCCTGCTTTGCCTGGGCTATCAGCATTTCAAGACCGTTTACGGCAGGAAGGCCAAGACTTTCTGCCTGCAATAGAAGCTTTGTCTTAAGGGGGTTGTAGATAATGTCTACAACTCCCTTTAAGCCTGTATAGGGAGTAAGGTCCATGGGAGAGGCATCTGTGCCGGGGTACATGCCTACCGGGCTTGTATTTATAATATAAGAAACATCCCGGTGGTTTTCCAATGCTTCCTCATAAGTGATACACCCTGTATCCCTTCTGTACTTAACAATAATAATCTCAGAAGCACCCAGATAGGAAACCACGGCAAGTACGGCCTTGGCAGCTCCGCCGTTACCAAGGACAAATACTTTCTTATCCCTTACATCCATAGCATGGTACTTAAGTGTATATAAAAATCCGTAAAAATCGGTGTTATAGCCGCATAACCGTCCGTTACGGTTAACGATGGTATTGACAGCACCGATTTTTTCAGCATGCTCATCAATCTCGGAAAGATAAGGAATCACATCACTTTTATAGGGAATGGTAACGTTAATAGCCTTAAAATCCTTCTTTTCCATAAATTCTGCAAATTCATCCTTTGGTATGGGCCTTATCCCATAGCTGTAATCCTTGACATCATGATAGCGCATCAGCTTTTCGTGTATGGGCTTTGAGAAGCTGTGCCCTAACTTTTCTCCGATTAATCCGTAATCCATATTGACCTCTTTCTAAAATTTCTTAAAATTTAACTTCCATATCTTCCATACTATAAAATTTTCAAAGTATTGATTCAAGTGCCATAATAAATCTCAGCTTTCTTTTATGTATATTTGGGGGATAAAAATGCAGCGAAGCGACTTTCACGGAGCTGAGTGTATTTTTATCCCCCAAATATACATTCGATAACCATGAACTCTGGCACCCGAATCATTAGTAAGCTTCTAAAATGCTATTTTCAAATATATCCAGTCAAATCTTAGTGATTTCAGCACTTTAAATTAACACATGCTTCCTTATTTATTCATTAGGATAATATATAAAAATCTATTTTGCAAGTTAAAATATCAGGTCATAAATTCAACAGGGGGACATATATTGTTTTAAGGAGGAGGACGAGTACTGAGAAGGTTTTGATGAAACCCCTTCGGGAAGGATGCATAATGAATAAGAAAGAAGAGCTTCTTAAGATCTTTTCCATTAAGCTTAGGAATATACTGGCGAAGGCAGAGCTGGATTATGAACTTTTACAGGAAATCAGGCTTCGGGTAAATGCTCCTTTGCTTATTGTTTATGACAATAAGGAATATTTTCTTACTGAGCAGTCAGAGCTTTCAAGGGACTGTGTGAACAGCTACCTGTTAACTAAAAATGAATTAAAGGAAACCATGGAATATATCAGTAATTATTCCCTGTACGCCTTTGAAGAAGAACTAAAGCAGGGGTTTATTACCATAACAGGAGGGCACAGGGTAGGAATCGCCGGAAAAGCGGTGTTGGAAGAGAACAGGATTAAAAGTATCAAGCATATATCCTTTATCAACATCCGCCTGTCCCATCAGATAACGGGCTGCGCAGAGAAGGTAATCCCCCTTATTATGGAGAATGGAAACTGCCTTCATACCCTCATAATTTCCCCGCCCTGCTGCGGAAAAACGACACTGCTGAGAGATATTATAAGGCTGATTTCGGACGGCGGAAAAGACAGAGCCGGGCTTACGGTAGGGGTCGTAGATGAAAGGTCCGAAATCGGAGCCTGCTATATGGGGGTGCCTCAAAATGACCTGGGTATCCGTACGGATGTGCTGGATTGCTGTCCCAAGGCAAAGGGAATGCTGATGCTGATCCGTGCTATGTCCCCCAGAGTAATTGCGGTGGATGAAGTCGGCTCCAAGGAAGATATCGAAGCAATAGAATATGTTATAAACTGCGGGTGCAAGCTGATTGCAACGGTACATGGCAACTCTCTTTTGGATGTTAAGGGGAAACCCTTACTAAAGAAATTAATTGAGGATAAGCTCTTTGAGAGGTATATCCTTTTAAGCAATAAAGGAAGTGTGGGACATCTGGAGGAGGTTTATGACAGGGAAGGCAATGGAATTTACAAAATAACGTAAGAAGCGGAGGAAGATGATGATTATTACCTTTATCAAAATGTTAGGCTGTGTATTGATACTTACCTCCTCGGCAGGAATGGGCATCTATTTCAGCGGAGAATTAAAGGGCAGGATTCAGGATCTGAAGGAGCTGAGAAGAATCGTTACCCTTTTGCGGGGGGATATCCGTTATGCCAATTCACCGCTGCCGGAAGCAGTACAAGCCCTTTCCGTTAGGCATGACGGTAAGTACAAAAAATTCTTGCAATTGGTTTCAGAAAAATTAAATGAGTTTGGAGGGGTTTCCTTTGGAGACATCTGGAAGGAATCCATAAACAAAGGGCTTGAGAATACCTCCCTTAGTAAAAAGGACCTTGTGAACCTGTCACAATTTGGTGAGAATATGGGCTACCTGGACAAGGAAATGCAGCTTAATACCATTGATTTATACCTATCACAGATAGAAGAGGAGATAAAGGACCTGTCTAAGAATGTGAAGGAAAAAACCTATATGTATAATACCCTTGGGGTTCTGGGAGGAATCTTTTTAACAATTATTATGCTTTAAGTTAATCTAAGTTTTGACATACACGAAAGGGGATAACATGGACATCAACCTGATATTTAAAATTGCTGCGGTAGGAATCCTGGTCTCGGTTCTCAATCAGATACTAAAGCAATCGGGAAGGGATGAGCAGGCTTTTTTAACCACTCTGGCAGGTCTTATCCTTGTTCTGTTCTGGATTGTACCTTATATCTCGGAATTATTTAAGACCATACAAAACCTGTTTACATTATAGGAAAGGGAGAATGGGATGGTACAGATTGCCTTAGTTGGAATCAGTGTAATACTGCTTGCAATCATTTTTAAAAATTATAAATCGGAATATTCGGTGTACATCAGTCTTGCAGGCTGCATCCTGATTTTCTACTTAGGATTAAGTAAATTAGAGCTGATTATCAGCACCATAAAGAAAATCCAGGCATATATAAACCTGAATGAATCCTATTTAGGCATATTGATAAAAATTATAGGTATAACCTACATAGCGGAATTCTCGGCAGACCTTTGCAAAGATTTTGGACATACTGCCGTGGCAAACCAGATTGAACTTGTGGGAAAGCTGACGATATTAGCCACAGGAATGCCTATTTTACTGGCCCTTTTGGATACCATTAATAAATTCCTGACCTCTTAAAGGAAAAGCTCAGGAGAAGGGGGACCTATGAAGAAAATATTCCTAGCAATGCTGCTGCTGTTGATAGTAACGGTAATACCCGAAGTAGAAGCTCATGCTGCCTCCGGGAATTCGGTGAATGGGGGAGAAGATATCGACTTCAGCCAGATTCAGTCTGTGATAGATGATACCCTCTCGCCAGGCAATAAATTTGATTTTATGGATTATGTAAATGATCTGATAACGGGCAGGAGAACCTTTTCCATAACCGGTATACTGGACGACTTAAAACAGGTGGTATCAAATGAGGTGAAAAATAATATAAGTACCTTTACCGGGCTTATATCAATTGCGGTTATAGCGGCTGTGTTTACGAATTTTTCCTATGCCTTTCAGAACATGCAGGTGGCGGAAACCGGATTTTATGTTGCTTATCTTTTACTGTTTTCTGTTTTGACCGGTTCCTTTATAACAGCCTCCTCCATGGCGGCAGAAACACTTTCCTCGCTGCTGGAGCTAATGAAAGCCCTGGTTCCCTCCTACTTTATGGCGGTGGCCTTTTGCAGCGGTGCCGGAACTTCCATGGTATTCTATCAGGTGACTTTGTTTTTGATAACGTTTGCAGATATTCTTCTGATTAAAATAATTATACCCCTTATTAATATCTATCTGGTAATATCAATGGCAAATAATCTATCCAAAGAAGACCTGCTCTCAAAGCTTACTGATTTGCTGGAAACTATAATGAGCTGGGGACTTAAAACACTGGTAGGTGTTGTAGTGGGCTTTAATGCCGTGCAGGGACTTATAACACCGGTATCGGACAAGATGAAAAAATCATTGGTTTTTAAAGCTGCAGAAGCTATCCCGGGAATCGGTGATATCTTTGGCGGTGTGGCGGAAAGCGTCCTTGGAGCAGGAGTCCTGCTGAAAAATGCCATTGGTGTTGCCGGAGTAGTGGTTATTGTCACTCTCTGTGCCGTGCCGGTACTCAAGCTGGCAGTCATGACCCTGATTTATAAGGTCAGCAGTGCCGCGGTCCAGCCAATATCGGACAAGCGTATGCTGAAATGTATCTCCGCTTCCGGAGATGCCTGCCTGTTCCTTCTGCAGACCGTCATAGTCGGAGCAGTTCTCTTTATTATTACCATTACCATAGTAGCTGCCACGACAACATAGAAAGGAAGAGTATGCATTATATTTATTCCTGGGTTAAGGACATTGTAATATTTATGGTACTCATCAGTGTGGTAACGAACCTGCTGGGGAAGAGCTCTTATAAGAAATACCTCAATCTCATATCGGGTATTATTCTGGTCATCCTTGTGATATCTCCATTTCTTAAGGTGTTTCAGCTGAATAATACATTGGATTATTATTTTACCACCAATTCCCTGGTAGCAGAAGCCGGGGATAACCTTGATATGGAAGAGAAATTCAGCAAAACCGAAGCAAAGCAGCGGGATGCGATTTTTATACAGGTAAAGGATAAAATAGAAAATAAGGTAAAGGAACTGCTGGAGGGAGAAAATATTGCGGTCAGCAGTGTAAAGGTCACTTTGGATGAAAATGCGGAGAGCAGCAATTACGGTAATTTAACAAAACTTGACATAAAGGGGGTATACGGTGAAAAAAAGGAGAATAAGAGAGAAAAGGAGGCAGTTAAAATTGACGAGATAGTAATTGACAGTATTAATATCAAAAAAGACAAAGAGGACAGGGAGGTCAATAAAAACATCCTGTCCCCTGTAGAAATCAATGCAAAAAAAGTTTTGTCGGACTTCTATAATTTAAAGGCTGATAATATAAATATTAGTATACAGGAGTAACAACCCCTTATACTAAGAATGTTTCTTTGGTATAAAGAAGCAGAGAAAATAATAAGATACCAATTAATATGCACCCAGTTGGGAACCACCCTTATGTATGCTTTGTTGCCGGAATACCTGCAATGGGCATGGGAGCCAAAGTATGGAAAAAGAAAAGAAAAAGATCACGTTAAAGGAAATAGGACCTGCAAGGCTTGTAATGCTGCTTATGGCAGGAATATTCCTGGTGTTATTATCAATTCCCAATCTACCGTCCTCTGATAAAAAATCCAAGGAACCTTCCGTTAGCAGTAATAAATTGATGGGCCAGACATCCGGCACGGCAAATGATGAAACAGAGCTTTATGTTACAGACCTTGAGGACCAGTTAAAAACCCTGCTGATGAAGGTGGAGGGAATCGGAACAGTAGAAGTTATGATAACCTTAAAAGGGTCCAAGGAGGTCGTAGTATTAAAGGATAGGCCATATACCAAGGAAAGCGTGAATGAAGTTGACGGGGAGGGCGGAAGCAGGAACAGTAATAAAACAGAACAAAGTGATACCACCGTTATGGTAGAGGGCAGTGATGGAGTTAAAAGACCTTATGCCCTGAAAGAAATCGAACCGGAAGTGGAGGGTATCCTTGTGATAGCCCAGGGCGGTGATAAGGCTGTCATTCAAAGTGAAATAATCGAAGCTGTACAGGTATTATTTGGTGTTCCGCCACATAAAGTTAAAGTAATGAAAATGAAATCATAAAGAATCTTTAAGGAGGCTAGCATGAAAAATTTATTCAGGAAAAATAATATCATTATTGCGGCATTGGCAATCATGATAATAATTGCCGGGTATCTGAATTTTAGCGGTAAACATGACCCTATAAAAACCGGAGATACAAATGACTATGACACTACCGAATCTACAATGGGAGACGATATAACGGACAGCGATATCCTGTCACTGGATGACCAGGGCAATGTATTGCCGGAATCAGCACTGGATTTATCGGACAGCAGCAAGAGCACATCAAAAGATACGGCAAAGGATAACTCCACAAAAGACACTGCCTCCAATGACAGTTCCAAGGATACGGCAGACAATAAAGATTCTGCTGACACAGCAAAGAATGACGATGCCAATGTAGCAGACAGTAACAGCGATACTACGAATACAGCAGATTCCAAGGACAACAAGGAAACCAGTACACCTGGTGAAGCAGTATTGGTAAGCACAACGACCACTTCTGATTTCTTCGAATCCGCAAAGCTGAACAGGGAACAGTGGAGATCAAAATACATAGAAACCTACAATGGTATTATTAATAATGAAAGCCTGTCAGAAGAGAGCAAACAAATTGCTGTGAACGCACTTTTGAAATTAAATAAAGTAAAAGATGCAGAGAATGCCGCAGAAACCTTATTAAAAGCAAAGGGCTTCAGTGATGCGCTGGTGTTCATGCAGGATAAGAGAGTTGATGTTGTTATAAATGCTGAGAAATTAACGGAGCAGGATGTTGCGCAGATTATGGATGTCGTAAAAGCCGAAACCGGAAGGAAAGCAGCCCAGATTCATATTAACCCGACTATAGCAAATGAATAGAATTATTCCGCTTTAAAACCGCAAAACCAGGAAGGCAGCCCTGTAAGAGATAGGCTGCCTTCCTTCTGTTTCTGAATTTTCTTCAAGGCAGTATGAAACAAAAATACCTGTTAATAATAGAAAAAGCAGTAAATATAGCTGTATTACAGGCCTTAACGGAAAAGATGCATAAAATCATTTGCAAATAGGTATATTTTTGGTATAATAACTGGTATAGGGATTGTTTGTATTTGAGGGCATTTGCCTTAGACTTAGGAGGTAATAAAGTTGGTCAAAGAAGAAAATAGAAACACTTATCAGATACATGCTGACAGCAATGTCGGAGAAGTTCAGATAGCGGATGAAGTAGTTGCCACCATAGCAGCCCTGGCTGCGACAGAGGTAGAAGGAGTGGCAGCCATGAGCGGTAACACTACCAGGGAGCTGGTAAGCAAGCTTGGCATGAAGGGATATTCCAGAGGAGTAAAGATTGATGTCAGTACGGATTCTGTTGCTGTGGATTTATCACTTACTTTAAACTATGGCTACAGCATTCCGGAGACTTCCAGACAGGTTCAGGAAAAGGTAAAGACAGCCATTGAAAATATGACCGGATTATCTGTATCAGAAGTAAATGTCAGAATCTCCGATGTGAATATCGATAAGAATAAATAAGCAAAACGAATAGTGTTAATCCTATGCAGCCCTTAGATATATCCTATTTAAGGGTTGTTTATGCGTTAATGTATAAGTACTGAGAAAGGTTGGTTACCGATGAATAGAAGAGAGATAAGGGAGCATTTGTTCCGCATGTTGTTCAGGAAGGATTTTCATAAAGAAGACGAGATGTCGGAGCAGATGAATTTATATCTGGAATCCCTGGAGGAGCCAAAGGAAGAGGACATGGCGTATCTAAGGGAGCGTTCCATGCAAATGCTCTCCAAAATTCCGGAGATTGATGAAATTTTAAGTGAAATCTCCAGCGGCTGGAAGCTGAACCGTATGGGCAAGGTGGACCTTACCATATTAAGACTTGCCGTATATGAAATCAAATTTGACGAGGAAGTACCAACCAAAGTTGCAATTAATGAGGCAGTGGAAATTGCTAAGCTCTTTGGAGGAGACTCTTCGGGAGCCTTTGTAAACGGTGTTCTTGCAAAATTAGCAAAAGAATGAGGTTACTATGAGTAATGTTTATACTGTGACACAGGTCAATACCTATATTAAAAACCTCTTTGTACGGGATTACAACCTCGGAAATATCTATGTGAAGGGGGAAGTATCCAACTGTAAATACCATACCTCAGGACATATATATTTTACCTTAAAGGACATGACCGGACAGATAGCCTGTGTGATGTTTGCCGGGCAGAGAAGCGGGCTTAAATTCACACTGAAAGAAGGCCAGAGTGTAATAGCCCTGGGAGCAGTCAATGTTTATGAGAGGGACGGTAAATACCAGCTCTATGCAAAGGAAATTATTGAAGAAGGCCTGGGCCTTCTTTATCAAAAATACGAGCAATTAAAAGAACAGCTGGAAAAGGAAGGCTTATTTTCAGGGGAGCATAAGAAGGAAATTCCCGCCTATCCTGTTTCAGTGGGAATTGTCACTGCCAGAACAGGTGCGGCAATTCAGGATATCATCAATATTGCAAAAAGGCGTAACCCTTATGTACAGCTGTATCTGTATCCTGCACAGGTTCAGGGAGAGGGAGCGGCAGAAACCATTGTGGCAGGGATTAAGGCATTGGAAAAAAGAAAGGTCGATACAATAATCGTTGGCCGGGGCGGCGGTTCAATTGAGGATCTTTGGGCTTTTAACGAGGAAATTGTAGCGAGAGCCATTTACCAATGCAGCATACCGGTCATATCTGCGGTAGGGCACGAAACAGATGTGACAATTGCGGATTTCGCAGCGGATTTAAGAGCACCTACACCCTCAGCGGCGGCAGAGCTTGCCGTACCCGATGTCCGTGGGGTGCTGTATGAAATGGACAAGGCCAGAAATGCCTTGAACCGGAATATGGAAATAAAAGTTTCCCTGTGCCGCAAGGAGATTGAGAGCCTTACCTTAAAGCTGGAGCATTTAAGCCCTATATACCAGATCAGGCAAAAACGCCAGTTACTTGTGGATATGGACCAGACACTAAACCAGCTGCTTCATAATAAGATAATAAAAAAGAGGCATATGCTGGAGCTCTACATAGAAAAGCTGGAGGGACTTTCCCCGGTTAAAAAGCTGAATAAGGGCTATGCACTGGTGGCAAATGAACAGGGCAGGATTGTAAACAGCATCAAAAAAACAGCTCCCGGAGAAAAGCTTAGAATCAGTGTAACGGATGGAGATATCCTGGCAGAGGTTACTCAGCTGACGGAGGTTAACAGGCCGGAAGGTTAACAAATACAATGTTTTAAGAAAAGAGGCAGATATGAAGGAAAAAGAGAATAATCTGGAGCAATCCTTTCTTGAATTAAATGAAATTATAAAAAAACTGGAATCAGAAGACGTTTCTTTGGAGGATTCCTTTTCGTTATATCAGGAAGGGGTAAAGCTGTTAAAGAGCTGCAATGATTCCATAGACAGGGTTGAAAAGCAGCTGATCATCCTGGGAGAATCCAAGGAAGCTTACAACGAATAGAGACTTTTGACTTAAGTTTAAGAGGACAGATATGCGGATTGCCGGGGAGGATGGAATTCATTTATGGATACGGAAATATTTAACGGATTGCGCAAGAATAAAAAAGAATATATTGATGAAGTAATCAATGGATATTTGCCTGCCGGTGAGGAACCCCAGAGTAAAATATACGAAGCCATGAATTACAGTGTGCTGGCTGGCGGTAAACGCTTAAGGCCCCTGCTGATGCTTGCTGCCTTTGAAGTCTTCGAGGGCAGTGACAGGGATATTCTGGAACCGTTTCTTGCTGCCATTGAGATGATTCATACTTATTCACTGGTACATGATGACCTTCCGGCTATGGATAACGATGAATACAGAAGAGGAAGAAAAACCACCCATACCGTCTACGGAGAAGCCCTTGGCATTCTGGCGGGAGACGCCCTGTTAAATTATGCTTTTGAAACAGCCTGCCTGGCTTTCGGGAAAAACAGGTACTGTGACAGAATTTCCGCAAGTATAACTGTATTGGCGGGAAAATCCGGCATCCATGGTATGCTCGGCGGGCAGGTGGTTGACATGGAAGGCTTTTTGGGAACAGCAGAAAAAAGCCGGCTTGATTATATGTATCAGCTAAAAACGGGAGCCTTGCTGGAAGCCTCCCTTATGATCGGTACTATCCTGGCAGGCGGCAGTGAGGAGGATGTACGGAAGATGGAACAGCTGGCCGGAAATGTCGGATTGGCCTTTCAGATACAGGATGATATTCTGGATGTGACCTCAACGGTGGAAATCTTAGGAAAACCTGTTTTAAGTGATGAAAAAAACAATAAGGTAACCTATGTGAACTTACTGGGTCTGGAGGAAAGCCACAGGGAAGTGGCCAGGCTTACCGCAGAGGGCTTGGAGACAGTAAGAAGCCTTAACAGGAATTCGGAGTTTCTGGAAGCTCTTTTAACCAGTCTGATCAATCGTAAAAGCTAAAAAGAGCAGTGCCTTGGCAGGAAGAGCGGTATCTTGGCAAAGAGCCGAAAACGTACAATAAAAGAAATGAAGGTGAATCAGTGGCAGGGATACTTGACCTCATCAATGGGGCAAATGATATAAAAAAGGTAAAACCATCGGATTACAATAAGCTGGCGGAAGAAATCAGGGAGTTTTTAATAGGGAATATCAGCAAGACCGGAGGGCATCTTGCATCGAACCTGGGAACAGTGGAACTTACCATGGCTTTACACCTGTACCTGGATTTTCCGGAGGATAAGCTTGTATGGGATGTGGGGCACCAGGCCTATACTCATAAGCTTCTCACCGGAAGAAAGAAGGAATTTGCAAGCCTTCGTACTTTTGAAGGCTTAAGCGGTTTTCCAAAAAGGAAGGAAAGTGATTGTGACTCCCTTGATACAGGCCACAGCTCCACTTCTTTATCGGCAGCCATGGGCCTGGTACGAGCGAGAGATTTAAGAGGCGGCGATGAAAAAATAGTGGCAGTAATCGGAGACGGCGCCCTTTCCGGAGGAATGGCCTTTGAGGCATTGAATAATGCTGCCGAATTAAAATCCAATCTGATCATTGTATTAAATGACAATAAAATGTCTATCTCCGAAAATGTGGGAGGGATGGCAAATTATCTCGGAAAGCTAAGAACCGGAGATAAGTATATAAATTTAAAACAGACCGTTGAAAAAGCACTTAATAATGTACCGGGCATCGGGAAGAAAATTGCTGACAAAATCAGAAAATCAAAGGATTCTTTGAAAAGGCTCGTAATACCCGGGATGCTCTTTGAGGATATGGGCTTAACCTATATAGGTCCCATTGACGGACACAATCTTAACGAGCTTTCCATGGCGTTAGCCAGTGCTTCCAAGGCGAAAAAAGCGGTTATTATCCATGCGGTCACAAAAAAAGGCAGAGGATACAGGCCGGCTGAAAAAAATCCCAGCTATTTTCACGGTGTGGATGCCTTTGACGTGAAGACCGGGAAGAACAGCAAGGCAAAGAAGGGAGCCACTTATACGGATATCTTTTCTGAAACAATGCTGGAGCTTGGGGAGAAGCATAACAATCTAGTTGCAATTACAGCAGCCATGCCAAGCGGTACAGGTTTAAATAAATTCAAGCAGAAATACCCCGAGCGCTTCTTTGACGTAGGAATAGCGGAAGAGCATGCGGTAACCTTTGCGGCAGGCCTGGCCTTAGGCGGCATGAAGCCTGTTGTGGCAATCTATTCGACCTTTTTACAAAGGGCATATGACCAGATAGTCCACGATGTATGCATTAGCAGCCTTCCGGTGATATTTGCCATAGACCGGGCCGGAATCGTAGGAAATGACGGTGAGACCCATCAGGGAATCTTTGATATCTCTTTCTTATCCCATATTCCTTCCCTCACCGTAATGGCTCCTAAAAATGCCATGGAATTAAAAGAAATGCTCTGTTTTGCCTATACCCATGACGGCCCTGTTGCCATACGCTATCCCAGAGGAAGGGCCTATGAGGGCCTGGCGGAGTACCAGGAGCCTGTTGAATACGGCAGGAGTGAGGTTATTTATCAAAGCAATACGGCCGGAAAGAAAAAAAATGCCCAGAAGAACAGAATCCTCCTGCTTGCTGCCGGCAGCATGGTAGAAACAGGAGCGCAGATACATGATATACTGACAGAAGAAGGCAGGGAAGTAACCCTGGTAAATATCCGCTTTTTAAGACCGATGGATACGGAGCTCCTAAAGGAAATGGCAGCAAGCCATGGCATATGGGTGACACTGGAGGAGAACGTTAAAAGAGGCGGTTATGGAGAAGGGGTCGCAGCCTATCTGTTTGAGCAAAATCTAAGGGATATAAGACTCCTGAATATTACGCTGCCGGACCAGTTCATTGAGCAGGGCGATGTAAGTGTGTTAAAGGAAAAATTCGGATTTGACCCATTGGCACTTACGGAACGCATAAAGAATTTTATCTCTCATTCCTAGAATGTCAGGCAGGATAAGGATTTCAGCAGCCGGGAGGAAAAAGAAGTGAAAGAACGTTTGGATGTCTTGTTAGTCAAGAGAAATCTGGCAGAATCCAGAGAAAAGGCCAAGGCAATTATTATGTCCGGCAATGTATTTGTAGATGGTATCAGGGAAGACAAAGCAGGTACTTCTTTTCCAGATACCGTGAATATAGAAGTAAAGGGACAGAACCTTAAATATGTCAGCAGAGGCGGCTTAAAGCTGGAAAAAGCCATAGAAAATTATGGACTGGCACTTGAGGGAAAGATCTGCATGGATGTCGGCTCCTCTACGGGAGGCTTTACAGACTGCATGCTTCAAAACGGAGCCGTTAAGGTATATGCCGTAGATGTGGGGACCAATCAGCTTGCCTGGAAATTAAGGCAGGACCAGCGGGTGGTTTCCATGGAAAAGACAAATATACGGTACGTAACCCAGGAGGATATAGGGGAGGAGATGGACTTTATCTCCATTGATGTGGCCTTTATATCACTTACTCTGGTTCTGGAGCCCGTAAGAAACCTTCTGAAAGAAGAGGGGGAAGTGGTTTGCCTTGTAAAGCCCCAGTTTGAAGCTGGAAGGGAAAAGGTCGGAAAAAAGGGAGTTGTAAGGGAAAAAAGTGTCCATAAGGAAGTAATCATAAAAGTGATAGATTATGCAAAATCCATCGGATTCACTGTCTTAAACCTGGACTATTCCCCAATTAAAGGCCCGGAGGGAAACATCGAATATCTGCTTTACCTTAAAAAACCGAGGGAATCCTGTGATTTGGAAGATTTAGCAGGGGAAGCCCTTATAGATGAAGTAGTAGAAAAGTCGCATAATACTTTAAACTTGTAAATATTGGAGCTTTATGCTACAATGAATACATCATTGTATAAATAAACATAACAATGTAAATACAGGAGTTTTCATGAATAAATTTTGTCTGATAACCAATCGTAGTAAGGATGCAGATTTAGAGCTGACCAATGAGATAATAAAATATATGACCTTGCATCAGAAGGATTGTGTGTGTATTGACAGGGAAGAAAGCTATGGGAACGGCAGCAGTGCCGCCATTACGGAGAAGATTGGGAATGACACAGACTGTATCCTGGTCTTAGGCGGTGATGGAACAATTATTCAGGCTGCCGATATCGTATGTGAATTGAAGATTCCTATTCTTGGGATTAATCTGGGAACTCTGGGCTTCCTTGCAGATATTGAAAGAAATCAGGTTTGGGCTGCCCTTGACTGCCTGTTTTCAGATGATTATTCCATAGAAGAGAGAATCATGCTCCGCGGAGTTCTGATAAATGATAAAAGGCAGGAAGATCTTGGTGTTGTACTCAATGATATTGTGATATCCAGGAGCAATTTTTCAAAGATTATAAATATCAGCATTTATGTTAACGGAGAGCTTGCGGACAGCTATCGCGGTGATGGGGTTATTGTATCCACTCCCACCGGCTCAACCGGTTACAGCCTTTCCTCAGGAGGACCCGTTGTAAAGCCCGATGCAGACATACTGGTATTAACACCTATTTGTCCGCATACTTTGGGAGCCAGAAGTATCGTTATATCCTCCAATGATTCTGTCAGAATACAGATAAGTGAAAATAAAATACCAGATCAGGAAGGTGCTGTTGCTGTATTGGACGGTAAGCTGACAAAAGAGCTCACAGCCGGAGACAGCATTCATATAACAAAGGCATCAGAAAAGACCAGAATGGTTAAAATTAACCACGCAGAATTTTTTGAGGTCCTGAGAAAAAAAATCGGACAAGGCGGAGAAAAGAGATGAAAGTTGGCAGGCAAAGTAAGATAATAGAGCTTATCAATAAATATGATATTGAAACCCAGGAAGACTTGGCAGACCTATTGACCCAGGCAGGGTATAACGTGACCCAGGCAACTATTTCCAGGGATATCAGAGAATTAAAGCTGACAAAGGTAGCCGTAGATGACGGAAAGCAGAAATACATCGTGTTAAACAATACGGAAACAGGTATGAGCGACAAGTATGTAAGGGTGCTGAGAGAAGGCTTTATTTCAATGGACATGGCTCAGAATATTATTATTATCAAGACGGTATCCGGTATGGCAATGGCTGTAGCAGCTGCCCTGGACGCACTGCATATACCTGGAATTATGGGCTGTATAGCAGGTGATGATACGCTGATGTGCGTCATAAAGACCAATGAAGAAACAGTCGGTGTAATGGAGAAGCTTAATAAACTTATTAATTCTAAAACCTTGTAATGAACAGCTATCCATGATAAAATAAATTAAGTTTTTAAAAGTTAAAGTATCAGTCTGTAAAAAGGAGCCGTTTTTGCGGCCTTTTTTGGGTCTGGGAACGGATAAAGGAGATATATTATGTCAGGACATTCTAAATTTGCGAATATAAAGCATAAAAAAGAGAAGAATGATGCTACAAAGGGTAAGGTATTTACAAAGCTTGGAAGGGAAATAGCAGTTGCCGTAAAAGAAGGCGGTGCGGACCCTAATGCCAACAGCCGTTTAAAGGATGTGATAGCAAAGGCCAAAGCCAATAACATGCCCAATGATACCATTGATAGAAGTATTAAGAAAGCAGCGGGAGATGCCAATTCCGTTAATTATGAATTTGTAACCTATGAAGGCTATGGACCCAATGGTACTGCCATTATTGTTGAAGCATTAACGGACAATAAGAACCGTACGGCTTCCAATGTCAGAAATGCCTTCACCAAAGGAAACGGCAATGTAGGAACACCGGGCTGTGTATCCTTTATGTTTGATAAAAGAGGACAGCTTATCATAGATAAGGAAGAGTACGAAAAAGAAGCTGACGATTTGATGATGATTGCCCTGGATGCCGGCGCATCAGATTTTAACGAGGAAGAGGACAGCTTTGAAATCCTGACCGAAGAAGACAGCTTCAGTGCTGTAAGAGAAGCCCTTGAAAATGCAGGAATCCCTATGGCACAAGCCGAAATCACTATGATTCCCCAGACCTGGGTAGAACTTACCGATGAGCAGGATATCAAAATGATGAACCGTACGCTGGATCTGCTCGACGAGGATGATGATGTACAGGAAGTATATCATAACTGGGATGAGTAAGAAAAATATAGACAGAATATAGTAATTTCAGTACTAAAAATGGTTTAAACAGTATTTCTAAAATAAATATGGGCAGGATTATTATTCAGTGAAGATATACAATAAAATCACTTGAATAATTTTTGTGACTTCTATCCTTCAAGTATATCATAGCTATTATGGCGGTGTACTTGGAGGATTTTTTATGTGGCTAAAAAGCAGCGCCTGCCATAGCGTTTTTATTTAATTCCACGTCTGGTTGAAAAAAACTAAACGGTTATGTTATTGAGCTCATTTGCAGTAATGATATAATGAAACTGTAAAAGAGCTCTTTACGAATTAAATAAGGAGGATATACAAAGTGGTATCAATTGGTGAAAAAATCAGGTATTTGCGAAAACAAAAGAACGTAACACAGGAAGAACTGGCGGCAGTACTGCATATATCGTTCCAGGCCGTAAGCAAGTGGGAAAATGGCATGTCACAGCCAGATATAGTCATGATCCCGATTATCGCTAATTATTTTGGAGTGACGATAGATGAGTTATTTGGGTATAAATTAAATGCAATGACATATAAAGAACGGTTTATTCAATTCATGGTTAATAATGGTGCTTTACAGTTTAAACAAGGAAATTGTGAGATGAAAAAGGTTCCTGAATTTTTTATTAATACGGAGCAGTTTGATACCAATGCTCAGATTTCGAAGATTGGCAGTTTTTTTTCCGATTGTATTCGAGAAAATAATATTGAGTTTGATACCCTGATCGGATTAGCATATCATGGAATTGCTTTTTCGGCAGCAGCCAGCACGGCATTATTCGATAAATATGGAATTACGGTAAATTATTGCTATGACAGGCAGGTTCCGGACAGCAGAGACCGCATAGTATGCGGACATACGCCAGAAGATGGTGAAAGAGTGGTCATTATTGATGATCTGATATTTTCTGGGAGTACTTTAATCGAGAGGATCGAGCGCTTAAAAGAAATTGCGAAAATAGAAATAACAGCAATCATCGTAATCACAGATTTTATGACGACAAAGGGGAATGATACGGTCACCGGAGCTCAGAGAATTGAGGAGATATACGGTGCTAAAGTCTACTCAATTATAACAAAGGAGGATATTGAAAGAGCTGTAAAAAATAATATAATCGCAGGATGGGATTACTTAATCAATGCATAAGTATTGAATTATTCTGTAAGACAAAAGGATAAAATTCACTCTCAGATGGGCTGTCGCTTTATTTTGCGATAGCCTCTTTTTAAATTAATAGGGCGGTCCGGCAAAGCTGGACTACACTAACCGTAGCAAGTCAGGCCGCAGTAGTTATTAACAAGCAGCATAAATATTTGAAAATTTATTTGTATAAAGGATTTATTTATTCAATTGATACTAAAAATAAATAAATTTGGTATAAATTACCAATGAAATATATTCCAACAGATGTTAAAATAGTAATGCATTGTAGGAGATGCAATATGCTGCACTCATACTATCACTCCGATTGGGTGCAGCAATTTGAATACTGCAAAAAACAAGCAGCATATAAGTTAAGGAATTCCATAATGATATAAACTAAACACGAGTTCTTCACCATTATCGCATTTCTTAAGAAAATATTGCCATGGTCCGTCCGGCTGTCTATATCTGTAAATAATTTCATTTCCATAATATGTTACCGGGGAGACCTGGCCGCCGGAGACAGTAAATAATAAAAAGGTCCCATTAAATTCAAGAATTGTTTTTATTGCTAATTCAGGATTATCATAACCATATCTTGTTATTCTAATTTTATCAGTTTTACCTTTTCCTATATTTGATAAGAAGTCATAAAAACGTTCTGTATTATTTGGAACGGAGGGATTTACTACAATATCTTTGTTATTAATGGCTGTCTCTATTGGATATGGATTCGGTAAAGTATTTAGTTCTATGGCATGTTTTTGGAATACACAATAATCCATCTTATTACCTGATTTTTTTCTATAATATATGATGGGATTTTCGATTAAATACTATTTAGAGAATAGGCAGGGTGCAAGGAAATAAGCTCTTAACTACTATTTCTAAAATGTAAAAAACTCTTGACATTAATGGATTCAAGTAGTATCCTTGAAATGTAAAATACTTTTGACATTAAGGAGGCTTATTATGAGAAAAATGGATGAGATGGAATCAAAGATAAACCAGAAAGGGATTATGTGGAGTTGGGCCTTTATGGTGTTCTCCCTCTTTATATGGGGTGGGTATAACTATGTAAAGAGCCAGGAAATGCCCCTTCCTTTAATTCTATTCGCACTGCAGTTTCTGGTTTACTTTTTTGTTACGAACATTGAGAAGCAGAAGGTTGATGATGACAGTGGTAAAAAACAAATTCGAATTTCTTTGGGTTTAATATTTTCGCTCATTGTATTTGGCGCAATCCTATATTTTACTGTTGGCCGGTGAGTGGCATGAAGAATAACATAAGAGATTTACGTAAAGAAAAAAATTATAGACAGGAAGATTTGGCTACGGCGTTAGGGGTAACGAGACAAACAATAAATGCGATTGAAAATAACAAATATGATCCCACTCTGTTATTAGCCTTTAAGCTGGCAAGCCTGCTTGGAACAACAGTAGACAATCTTTTTGAACCTGACCCAGCGATGTTGAATTAAAATCTGCCCTGCGGCCTTTTTATTTGCCGCAGGGCAGATTTGTTTAGCAAGACAGCCAAAGGATTACCGATGAATTGTAAATAATCTTTATTGGAGGATTTGCTTTGGGATATCCCGATAGCACGTTAGTCAACCTCAAACAATTGTATGTTTAGTGTTATCTTATAATTTTTTCCTTTATAGCTGTTAAAAATCAATTTATTTGTTCCCTTTGGCAATTCAATTTCTTGAACAAAGCTATCCTGCCATTCATAACCTCCTATGGCAAATTCATTTTTCTTATGCTTTAATACTTCAACCTTTTCACCATCTTCTGTTTTATAAGTCAGACGAAAGCCGTCAAAGGATAGACTATCCTTATCGTTAATATTAGATACCTTTGCTCTAACCAATACTTTTATTTTTGTATCCTCACCAAGGGATGTATCTAACACAGTACAGTTATTGTCTTTATCTGTGTAAGTTACGGAAACTTTTTTCAGCAATTTATCTTTGCCTTCATTCCTTATTTTTTTGTCCCTGGAATCTGAACTTTCCATATTGTCTCCCTCAAAACTTTCTTCATCATCTTCCTCTTCTGCACTGAAATACTCAAACTTATCCTGAGCTATATGGGTAAACAACAAATCAAATTTAAAGGATGTATCTTTTCCTCTAAATTCGAGGCGGCTTTTTCCTTTATCAAGTTTAATACTTTTATCAAGTTTTAATTTTCCTTTTCGTGAATCGTTAGTGCTATCGGATATAACGGTTTCTTTATTATCAGGATTAATATATACTATCTGAACATCCCCTGACACAGATTTTAGTTCACCGGACAAATCCACGCTGGTATCTTCCAATGCGGAAATATATAGAAGATGTAAAGAATTCACAACCTGTGATCTTCCGGATATTTCATATTTGCCGCCTTCCCCCTTTGCCGTAAAATTGCTATAACGACTGCTTTGAATGTTGGAAAAATGACTGCCAAGAGCAACAGGCGAAAAACATAAAATTAGACAGCATATTCCTATAAACGTTCGTTTCATGACGCTCTCCTCTCTATTGCCAATATTAAAGAATTTTTCATCTTATATTACGAAAGACGAAAACACTTTTCTCCAATAATAAACTTAAAATATAAGGAACTTCTTTATAAAATTCTAAAAAATCATGAAAGAAAATAGAAATTTTAATATTTTATACTTTGCATTCTCTTAAGAAAATCGATATCAGGCAATCTCAACCAACTTGCCATGCTCTGTCACCAGAGTGCAGTACAACTCCCTAATCGCTATCAAATTATGCACCTGCAGGGCATTCCATTTGGCGGTATGACCAAACAGAAAATAAAAATTACTATCTCCTGTTAAATCTCTCAGATATCTATTATTTTTTATAGCAGCAAGTTCACTTTAGACATACTACTAAATGTTAATTTATGGCACTGGATCCATTTATTAAATATTTATAATAAAGGTATTAAAAAATTAGGTTGAAATACCTATATGGATTTGCTTACTAATGGATGGACATAAGGAAATCAATAAGATAGAATATATCTACAAAAGCAAAAAACGGTTCGAAGGTCCTTATATAACTTAAGGCAAATATGGCTACGATACATGAGGATGATTTTTTGCAATGGCGGATTTATTACCGCCGAAAATAAGTATAAAACAAAATTAAACATCAACCAAATACTGTTAAACAGAGGAGAGTTAAAATGTTTAAGAAACTACTTAAGATAATGCCGTGGGTTAATAAGAATACAAACGGGTTTATCATTGTACGGTTAAATGATAAAATAATGCCGGTGGACAGGGGGGATTTTTATGAAGCTCCCCTTGATGAATTCCTTCAGAAAAACGGATATGGAGAAGTTAGCGGCGGTGGAACCATGCAGTCGGAAACCGGTGAAATAATATTTTGTGATATTGAAATTATGGTGTATAAAAATCAAAGCAGTGAGCAGATCATTAATGGAATTATTCCTTTTCTGGAAGCGAAAGGGGTGCCCAAGGGGTCTGCGGTTACCATAGAAGAATCAAAAGAGATACCCTTTGGAAAGGCAGAAGGGCTTGCCATATATCTTGATGGGATTAATCTTGCCGATAATGTATATAATGAGTGTGACCCGGACTATGTCTTGCAGGAGCTTGGTATGCTGACAGGAAACAGTGGAAATATCCAAAGATATTGGCAGGGAGAAACGGAAACAGCATTTTATTTTTATGGTAAATCCTATGACAAGATGAAGGCTGCCATAACAGAGTTTGTCAGCTCGTATCCTTTATGCAAAGGGGCGAGAGTCGTGCAGATAGCATAGTTAATGCAGTAATACTATTTTTTACAAGAGGATATGACACAGAAATGACAAAACATAGAATTAAATTTTTAACAGAAAAATATAAGATAAATATAAGAAAAAACGTATATTATGACGATATATGTTTAAGGACAAAATTAGGTGGGATTCGGACAGGGAGGTCAGAATGAATAAAGTATTTATTAAACGATGGACAGCAGTTATATGCTGTCTGATTATAGCAATGGTAACAATTTTTCAGCCAATTGATTTACAGAAGGTAAAAGCAGCAGATTCTTATTATTTTATGGTAAATGGAAATCCAAAGACATCTGGCAGTGAGGTGAGTCTTACCCAGAAAGACAACAATTCGATATACCTGTCCGGTTCCGATGGAGTTTACATAAAAAACTTTGACCCGAGTACGATAAAATGGTCTGTAAATTCAGTAAATGTCAGTGATTCTACTCATGACGAGAGTGCACTCGGTGTTATTACCTTAACTAATATAGATAATAGTACCCTGTCTGCTAATATCAAAGTAAAAGGTCCTGGATATGCTACCATAAGGCTTTTTTACAAGGACAATGATGGGTATGCACACAATTATTCCTTAAATGTAAAAGTAGAATTTGGAATTAAATATACGGGATTTACGAATGCCCTAATTACTGGAAATGATTTTGACAAGAATGTTATGGTTTTTAATAATGTGGGCGAAACAAAAGATGTGGAAATAAAATACAGTAAAATAAATCCGGAAGATTTGAATTTAGTCGGTTCATTTACCTCCGTTTCAAGCTCTGATCCCTCTGTTGTAGTTGTTCAGAATGGCGTCGCCAAGGCAGTGGGAGCGGGTGTCGCCACGGTTACCATTACAACAAATACTGCTTCAGGAGACAGTAAGACAACTGCTTTAACAGCCAGTTTTAAGGCAATCGTTACGCCAAGGATCAACACTGCACCTCCGGGCGGCGCGGATGGTACCGATTATTCGGCGTTTAAGTATGAAACGGATACCATAGAAACCAAGAAAAGCATAACCTTTTATACCAATTCAAAGGATGCATCAAAAATCATCTGGAAATTTTACCGTGATACAACAACCGGGCCTCAGTTAATAGCCAATCCGGCAGGTATCATATCCTATACGGCAAGTGAGACAGACGGAACATTTACAGTAAATAATGCAAAATCAGGCAAGTACATTATTATGGGTTTTGCTGACAATATGTATATTCCGGATAAATTGGATGTTGCACCCGGCAGTGTTAAGGTGCCATATATTAAAATCCATCTGAATGTGAATCCTGACATTCCTCCTTTTCTTGTAATGAATGTGAATGATACCTATGATCTGGGCAGCCTTATAAACCCCCTGGATGGAGTCTATACCTATTATTCCGATGATACATCGATTGCAGGCATTAACAGCCAGGGAATCCTTACTGCCAGAAAAAGCGGTAATGCAACGATTACAATATCGAAGGATGATGGAACGAAATATGTAATTAACCTTACTGTTATAGACGGTATTTCATTGAACCTTACGGAAGCAAATATTTATATATCCGGAACGCTGCAGCTGCTTCCTACCGTTACCAGTGATTCTACTGAGGTAAAATGGTATAGTGTAAAAGATCCTACTATTAGCTA
Source organism: Bacillota bacterium (assembly GCA_023410275.1). GTDB lineage: Bacteria > Bacillota > Clostridia > Lachnospirales > Lachnospiraceae > Anaerocolumna. The sequence goes on along the minus strand of JAEYPZ010000175.1, from coordinate 25,337 downwards.
TGATGATAGCATTAATAACGGAACCAGTATTGCAACGGTATCGAATAATGGTCTGGTAACAGGTGCAGGCGAAGGAACTGCCTATATTGTGGCAGCGATTACTACCGGTGGAGTAACAAAAAAAGCTGTATGTAAAGTGACTGTTGGTAAGACCATTACACAGATTACAATAGATCCGGCGGTGCTATCATTAAATATGGCTGAAAGCTATATTTTAAAGGCTAAATTCGATCCTACCATTTCCAGAAATGTGCCGGTAAAATGGATAAGTACGGATGAGAAGGTTGTTAAGATTACCAACAGCAGTTCTGAACTTGTTAATATTACTGCACAGAGCCAGCCTGGATCAGCCCTGATTATTGCCGTCAATACAGAGAATTATATTATCGGCTCCTGTAAGGTAACCGTTAAGCAGCAGGTAAGTGGTATAACCTTATCGGCAACGAACCTCAGCCTGATGAAATCAGCCGGAACCTACCAGCTGAAAGCAACCGTAACTCCCAGCGATGCTACGAATACCGGGGTAAGCTGGAAGTCTACCAATCCTTCTGTAGCAACCGTAAACGATTCGGGTCTGATCACATTATTGTCTTCCGGCTCTACTTCCATTATAGTAACCTCATTGGATAATCCCAATATTTCTGCCGTATGTAATTTGACGGTAGGGGTTCCTATAACAGCAATTAAACTGGATGACACCAAAAAAATAATGTATACAGGGGATACAGCAAAGCTTTCCTATACCATAACCCCTACCAATGCCACCAACACGGATGTTACCTGGAGTACTTCGGATGCCAGTGTAGCCAGTGTGGATGCAAAAGGAAATATCAAGGCCCAGTCAGCCGGTACGGCAGTTATTACTTTAAGAACGGCAGATGGACTTTCTATGTCCAGCTGTACGATAATAGTAAAGGAAAAAGCAACAGGACTTGCCTTTGATGTAACAAGCCTTGAGCTTTATATCGGAAAGACCTATACCATAAAAGTAACTCCCACACCTGCTACGGCAACGGACTACACCTTAACCTGGAGCTCATTGGATGCAACCATTGCCTCTGTAGACAGCAGCGGTACCATAACAGCAAAGGCAGCCGGCAGAACCATGATTACGGCGACCACTTCAACAGGAAGCGTTCTCTATTGTACAGTAACGGTAAAGGCCGAAGCAACAGGCCTGCAGCTTAATTACAAGGAGAAGACAGTAGTAATCGGAGATTATTTTGATTTAAAAGCTACCATTAAGCCAAGCTCAGCCGCAAGCGAAGAATCCATAGTATGGGTCAGCTCCAAGACCAGCGTTGCCACAGTATCAGCAAACGGCAGGGTCAAGGGTAAAAAGGGCGGTACGGCAGTTATAACCTGTAAAACTACGGACGGTAAGTTTACGACCTTCTGTACGGTTACAGTAGTAGAAAGAGTTACAAGTGTTACCTTAAATAAATCCAGCTACAAGCTTGGGCTTGGAAGAACCTATACCCTGGTTGCAAAGGTTAAGACTAATGCAGCCAACAATCCTAAATTAAAATGGACCAGCAGTAATTCCAGAATCGTAACGGTGGACCAGAAAGGTAATATAACCGGAAGGAGAGTGGGAACGGTAACTGTTACAGCCGCTGCAACGGACGGAAGCGGCGAGAAAGCAAAGGTACGGGTCAGAGTAGTAAGGTCAGTCTCCTACATAAGCTTAAACAGAACCTCGGTTACAACAGTAGCCGGCAGAAGCTTTAAACTGAAAGCAACTGTAAAACCCAAAAATGCAACCTTTAAGACTGTTAATTGGAAATCCAGTGATGAAACAATTGCCATTGTAGATGCTTCCGGTAAGGTTACGGCATTAAAAGCAGGAAATGTAACGGTTAAGGCATCAGCCAAGGATAACAGCGGAAAATATGCAATCAGCTATGTTATTGTACAGCCCAGGGTTCCTGCTAACAGTGTCACAATATTAAATCAGAACCTGACCATGGTTGTCGGTGAAACAGCAGTACTTCAGAAAGCCATTAATCCTTCCACATCTACGGATGGTGCGACCTGGGCAACCGATAATAAAACAGTCGCTACCGTAACAACTTCCGGCAAGCTTACAGCAAATAAGCCGGGTATTGCCAATGTTTCAGTAATGACGGAATCTGGTAAGACGGCTACTACAAAAGTGACAGTAGTTGGGCTGAATACCACCAATCTTGTATTAGAGCAGTATACTGACTATACATTGATGGTATTGGGAATAACAAGCGGTGTAACCTGGGATATTATGGATTCCAATATCGCTGTTGTCAATAACGGAGTGGTCAGTACAAGAAGAGTAGGTACAACAACGATTATTGCGACTGTAAACGGCAGGCGTTTAACCTGTAGTTTAAAGGTTACTAAAATAAAGTAAAGAGCTTTAAAATAAGCTGATTTAAATTTATATTAATGAATTCATAGCCTACAGCCTTTGGATGTAAAATTCTTTATAAAGCAGGCATCCAAAGGCCGGCTATGAAAAATATAAGGCAATGTGACGGGGAGATATCCCGGATACATTAATATCATTTACTTTTCTTTTTTCTATTAATTCAGTAATTTCTATTAATTCAGTAATTTTTTTATAATTCCTGTAAATTTTGATTTCCTTTTAAATTTCATTGAAAAATTCCTTTTCCGGCTATTTCTATCTGATTTAAAATTTCTTGCACAAATTAGTAAGTTATGCTAATATAAAGAATATAAAAGAGAACATATGTTTTGAATATGCTCTTGGTTTCACTTTAATCCGACAACAATGCTTACCAATATAATATCAAACCTTTAGGAGGAAGAGACTTGCTGCTCAATTTACATGTAAAGAATTTTGCTATTATTGATGAAGTGGATATTACTTTGAAGGATGGCCTTAATATATTGACAGGAGAAACAGGAGCCGGTAAATCCATTATAATAGGCTCCGTGAATGTCTGCCTGGGAGGAAAAATAAGCAAGGACATTATAAGGCATGGGGCGGAATATGCAATGGTCGAGCTGCTGTTTGAGTCAGGCAGCAGGGCAGTCATACATAAAATGCAGGAGCTGGATTTGCCCATGGAAGACGGGCAGATTCTTATTACACGAAAGATTACAAACGGAAAAAGCATCAGTAAAATAAACGGTGAGACGGTTACGGCCCAGAGCCTTAAGGAAATAGCGGGTTTATTGATCGATATCCATGGACAGCATGAGCACCAGTCACTTTTATATAAAGAAAATTATCTGGACATTATAGATCGTTTTGCCAAGGAGGAAGCTTCAAAGGTCAAGCAGAAGCTGGCAAAGGAGTATAATACCCTGGCAGACCTTAAAAAGCAGCTGACACAGCTGACAATAGAGGAAGACAAACGGTTAAGGGAAATTTCTTATCTGGAATATGAAGTAAGCGAAATCAAAGAGGCTAATCTGAGGCCGGGAGAAGACGAGGAGCTTACCAGCGAGTATAAGAAGCTATCCAATGCAAGAATAATTGCAGAGGGGCTTTCGCAGGTTTATGAGCAGATGGGCTATCAGGCTGCGGGCTCTGCCGGAGATATGATAGGCAGAAGTGTAAAGCAGCTGGCAAAATTAATGGATTATGACAAGGGATTAAGTGGATTATATAATCAAATTCTGGATATGGAAGCCCTTGTAAATGAATTTAACAGAAATTTGTCCGAGTATACAGCGGACCTCAGCAATCATGAGGAAGATTTTAAAGAGGTGGAAGAACGTCTGAATCTGATAAACCACCTCAAAGCGAAATATGGAAATTCCATCGAGGAAATTGCGAAAGTGGTGGAAGAAGGAGAGAGGAAGTTAGAGCAGTACTATCATTATGAGGAAACCCTGCGGGAACTGAATCAAAGTATTGCTGTACAGGAAAAGGAAGTAAGAAGCCTCAGTGAAAAACTCTCAGAGATTAGAACCAAGAATTCCAGGGTACTATCATCAAGGATAAAAGAGGCCCTGGTAGATTTAAATTTTTTAGACGTGAGGTTTTCAATTGAACTGACCAGAAAAGAGAATTATACACAGGATGGTTTTGATGATGCGGAATTTCTGATATCCGTTAATCCCGGTGAGGAGCTGAAGAACCTTTCAAAGGTAGCTTCCGGAGGTGAATTATCCAGAATAATGCTGGCAATTAAGTCCGTTTTTGCGGATAAAGATGAAATTGAATCGTTGATTTTTGATGAGATAGATACCGGTATCAGCGGAAGAACCGCCCAGAAGGTGTCGGAGAAGCTTTCTGAGATATCGGGCAGTCACCAGGTAATATGCATTACACATTTGGCACAGATCGCTTCCATGGCCGACACCCATTATATAATTGAGAAGAATACCGATGGAAGGACAACACGAACAGAAATAAGACAGCTAAAGGACCAGGAGTCAATCGAGGAAATCGCCAGAATTCTTGGTGGTGCCAGGATTACAAAAACAGTAATTGAAAGCGCCCAGGAAATGAAACAATTAGCAAAAAAAACAAAACAAAAATAGTTTGAATTTGAATTTTCTACACATACTAATATAAGGCAGGTATTTAAGGATATACACAAGGCAGTGTATATCCTTTTTTTAAATGCAATTTTACTTCAAGTGTCATAAGCCAATGCCATGTTTATTGCAGTTTTTTGAACGAACATTTTATAAATTGGAAGTAAGATGGACTAATAAAATGAAAATATCAGTTAAGAATATGTTTATGATGTTAAGAGCAAAATACATCAGAAATGAAAAAATAGCGATAGATACGTAAAGGGAGCTAATATCATGCATAAAAAATTAGTTTACAGAAGAATTCTCATCCTGGCACTGTGTATAAACATACTTGTATTACTTTTTTTTACTTACCGATACATTGACAGCAGTGTACCGGATTCCATAAAAATCATGGTAGGGGAAAACGAGAAATTTGATTTTAATCTTCCGATGGAAGGCAGTGTAACCTCCGGAGATGTAGATGTATTGAGCGTAAATAATAAAACAGTTCCAAAGGGGCTGATTAAGCTGAACCTGGGAGAACCTTTTACATTAAAATCAAACTCAACGGGAAATTATAAGATTCATTTAAAGCTTTTTGGTTTTCTGAATTTTAAGGAAGTTACCATAGGAGTTATTGACCAGAAAGAACTGATACCCTGCGGCGACCCAATCGGTATTTATATTGAAACGGATGGAATTATGGTCCTGGGGACTGGAGTTATAAATGGTGCTGACGGTCTTAATTATGAACCCTCTCTCAATAAACTGAAAACCGGTGATTACATTACCAAAATTAATGATGCGGTTATCCATAACAAGGAAGAATTAATTGAAGAGATACAGCATTGCGATGGAAAAGATATAAAGGTAACTCTGCGCAGAGACGATAAAATAACAGTATATAAAATATCACCTGTAAAAACAGCGGACGGTGAATACAAGATAGGTGCGTGGATCAGGGATAATACCCAGGGTATCGGCACACTGACCTTTATAACAAAGGACGGGCAATTTGGTGCCCTGGGCCATGGCATAACCGATATTGATACAAGCCTGCTGATGGAAATTGAAAGAGGATATCTTTATAATGCAGATATCATGACGATAATCAAGGGCAAACAGGGAGTTCCGGGCGAGCTGATAGGACTTATTAAGCAAAATGATGACGACAAGATAGGTGACATTAAAAAGAATACCAATCAAGGAATATTTGGCAGAGTCGGTTCCGGCTTTGTAAGGGCAAACGAGCAGGAGGCCATTCCGGTAGGCTTAAAGCAGGAAATAAAGCTTGGACCCGCTACCATTCTTACCTGTGTGGAAAACCAGGTAAAGGAGTATAGCATTAATATTGATAAAATTGACTTAAACAGCCAGAGTCCCAACAAAGGTATGGTAATAAGCATAACAGACCATGCCCTGATAGAAAAAACCGGAGGTATCGTCCAGGGAATGAGCGGAAGCCCTATTATCCAGAACGGTAAGATTATCGGAGCAGTTACTCACGTATTTATTCAGGATTCCACCAAGGGATACGGGACATTTATCGAAAATATGCTGAATAACCTTGAAGATAAATAAAAACTCACCGCAATCGACTTAATATAACCGCAGCAGTAAAATGTAACAGGATATAACATTAGAATTACTTAAGATAAAATTTTATATTTGATAATTAAATATTTTTTTTCACTAGCGCTCAAAACTATAGCTCCTGTGTCGTAAATTGCGATAAGAAAGAATTGATAAAATGGAAATAAATGTATATAATATGAACATGTAAATAATTAACAAATCATTATTTGCAGATTATTTGAATTGACTTTACTCATCCGTAATATATTATGTAAAAGGCTGTATATTTAAAGTTGATTTTTAAAATCAATAGAAAAAGCCGAGATTTCGTCAATGAATATGGAAAATATTGACTTGGAAACGATAAAGAGTTATAATATGGTACGGATGAACTATTTTTCACGCATATTTCACACAAAAGGAGGTTAGGAATTATTCTGGTTAGACAAAATTTATAAGCAAAAGGAATATTTTGGGAGGAAAACAAAGTGGGTAAGATCAATGTAGCAATAGTGGATGACAATGAAAGAATTGTAAAGCTTTTAGAGGAGATCTTGAAGGGAGACTCCGACATTGAGGTGGTTGGGACAGCCGACAATGGTATTGACGCACTGGAAGTAATAAGAGATAAGAAGCCGGATGTTGTTCTTTTGGATTTGATTATGCCTAAATTGGATGGTTTAGGTGTTATGGAAAAGATAAGACTCGACGACAGCTTCAAAAATGCGCCGGCCTTCATTGTTATTACGGCAATCGGGCAGGAAGGCGTAACAGAAAATGCATTTGAATTAGGTGCAAGCTATTATATTATGAAACCCTTTGATAACAATATGGTACTTACCAGAATTAAGCAGATCAGAGGCGATTTACATAATACAAAAGTATTTGAGAATCACCGGGTCAGTACTTATGAAAGTAAAGATGACTATAAGGAAAGAAATCTGGAATCCGATGTGACGAATATCATCCATGAAATCGGTGTGCCTGCACACATTAAAGGATATCAGTATTTAAGGGATGCCATCATGATGTCGGTTAACGACAGCGAGATGTTAAATTCCATCACAAAATTGCTGTATCCGTCCATTGCCAAAAGACATAAAACAACACCGAGCAGGGTGGAAAGAGCTATCAGACATGCTATTGAGGTGGCCTGGAGCAGGGGAAAGATGGACACAATTGATGAGCTATTTGGCTATACTGTCAGTAACGGTAAGGGAAAGCCGACTAATTCTGAATTCGTAGCTTTAATAGCTGATAAAATAAGATTAGAATATAAATTAAGAGCATAATAGTAAGGAAACTTATTATAAAAAATTACACTGCTTCAGTAAAAGGGGTACGATGCATAGTAAGCGTCGTTTTACTGAAGCAGTTTTTTATTGAAAATAAACTTTGCTAATGGTGGAAAATCATGTATAATCAAGATGTAACGCTTAAATATTCCGGAGGTAGTTATGAAGAAAATATTATTCGCAGCTTCTGAATGTGTCCCATATCTTAAAACAGGTGGTCTTGCAGATGTTGTAGGTGCTTTGCCAAAATACATTAACAAAGAAGAATATGATGTGCGTGTTGTAATGCCGAAATACAAAAGCATACCGGAAGCCCTGCAGGAAAAGATGGTATACAGGTTTAACTTTAATATGGATCTTGCCTGGAGGAACAAATATGTAGGTCTGTTTGAAATAATAGAAGACGGCATACATTATTACTTTATCGACAATGAATATTACTTTTGCGGAAATTCACCTTACGGAAATATCTATGAAGACATTGAGAAATTTGCCTTTTTTTCAAAGACAGTACTTTCCATTTTACCCCAGATAGATTTCAGACCTGATATTATACACTGCCATGACTGGCAGACGGGGCTGGTGCCTGTATATTTAAAGGATTTATTTTCAAATAATGAATTTTACTGCGGCATCAAGTCCATAATGACCATACATAACCTTAAATTCCAGGGCGTATGGGATTTAAAGACAGTAAAGGATGTAACCGGATTGGGGGATTATTATTTCACTCCGGATAAATTGGAAGCCTACGGTGATGCAAATTATCTAAAGGGCGGCATTACCTATGCTGACACGGTGACCACTGTCAGTAAGACCTATGCGGAGGAGATAAAGACGCCTTATTATGGAGAAGGGCTTGACGGGCTTATGAGGGCGAGAAGCAATGTTCTTACGGGAATCGTAAATGGAATCGATTATGAAGAATATGACCCCCTAAGTGACCCTTTTATACCCTTTCATTACAATATAAAAAATTTCCGTAAGGAAAAGGTCAAGAATAAAAAGGCTTTACAGGAAGAACTGGGCCTTACGGCAGACCCTAAGAAATTTATGATAGGAATCGTATCAAGGCTTACAGACCAGAAGGGTCTTGATTTAATCGACTGCGTAATTGAAAATATCTGCGCGGAAGATATACAGCTTGTTGTGGTAGGAACCGGTGAAGGCAGGTATGAGAACCTGTTCAGGCATTATGCCTGGAAATATGGGGACAGAGTTTCTGCAAATATCTTTTTTTCAGAGGAAAGAGCGCACAAAGTCTATGCTGCCTGTGATGCCTTTCTGATGCCGTCCTTGTTCGAACCCTGCGGGCTAAGCCAGTTAATCAGCCTTCGCTATGGAACGGTGCCTATTGTTAGGGAAACCGGAGGGTTAAAGGATACGGTTGTACCTTACAACGAATTTGAAAATACCGGAACAGGATTCAGCTTCCGTAATTATAATGCCCATGAAATGCTTTCCGTAATAAATTATGCCAAATCGGTATTTTATGATAAAAAAAGAGAATGGAATAAGCTGGTAGACCGGGGAATGGCAATGGATTATTCCTGGAAAACTTCAGCCCTTCTCTATGAAGAGCTGTATAACGGTCTAACCTCCTGAAAAAAATTTGAATTTATCCATTACCGTTTTTTTGCCTGTATAAGAAAGCTCCCTTTTTGAGATAATAATTCCTGATAGTTTGCAAAAAGAATTGCTATTATCATAAAATCATAAAAGGAGGAAATATGAATGAGTAACTTATCTAAACTTGATGTTCAGAATCTGAGGCATTTATTAGTATTTGGAGAGACTAATAAGCAGAAATACCAGACCTATGCCGAACAGTGCACAGATCCTAATGTAAAACAGTTTTTCCAAAAAGAAGCCCAGTCAGCAGAACAGACAAGACAAAAACTAATTCAATTTCTAAAATAGGAGGTTTCACTATGCAAGAACAGGCAATGGTAACAGATGCGCTGAATTCAATTAATGCAGGACTCAAGAGCTTGGGAGATATGATTTCCCAGTCGGAAGATCAGCAGCTTAGGCAGACTTTACAGCAGATGAGAAATGAGGCAGAAACCTGCCAGCATGAATTATATACAATTGCTACGAGTAAAAATTATTATCAACCGGCACAAAAAGCATCACAGGAAGAAATAAATGATTTAAGAAATGTTATAACACAAATTACAAACCAGGCATCCCAGGGCGGACAGTCAATGAGATAGGAATTACTGAAATCGGGAGGGGCAGCTGCATTCAAAAGAAAGGCAGCCCCGGGCCCCGGTTCCTTTTTAAAATAATTTTACTGAAAAAAGGGAAAAATCACCTTTTGAATTTTGACAAGAGCTAAAGTGCACAAAGAAATTTATTCCCAAAAAGCTTTTATGAAGTATCTATTAATCTTAATCTAATTTATATTTTACTCTTGAAATTTTCTTGTAAAAAAGGTAAAATAATATAGTGTTTGAGAAAAATTTGTCAATCATAATGGTTAATAGCTGTCGCTCCTACATAAAGTTGATGTTATGGAACATTATGGCAGCATATTATAAAATTAACAATTAGGAGGAATAAAAATGGCAGTAAAAGTAGCAATTAATGGTTTTGGACGTATTGGACGTCTTGCATTCAGACAGATGTTTGGAGCAGAAGGATATGAAGTAGTAGCTATCAATGACTTAACAAATCCTAAAATGCTTGCACACTTATTAAAATATGATACAGCACAGGGAAGATACGCTTTAGCAGATAAAGTTGAAGCAAAGGAATCTTCTATCGTTGTTGACGGAAAAGAAATCAAAATCTATGCTGAGAAGAATGCAGCTGATCTTCCTTGGGGAAAAATCGGTGTAGATGTAGTACTTGAGTGTACAGGCTTCTATGTATCAAAAGCAAAATCTCAGGCACATATCGACGCAGGTGCTAAGAAGGTTGTAATTTCTGCTCCCGCAGGAGATGATCTTCCTACTATCGTTTTCGGCGTTAACGAAAAAACTTTAACAGCAAAAGATACTATCATTTCCGCAGCATCCTGTACAACAAACTGCTTAGCTCCTATGGCTAAAACATTAAATGATTTAACAGAAATCGAAAAAGGTTTCATGACAACAATTCACTCTTATACCGGTGACCAGATGACATTAGATGGTCCTCATCCTAAGGGAGATTTAAGAAGAGCTCGTGCAGCTGCTGAAAATATCGTTCCCAATTCAACTGGTGCTGCTAAAGCAATCGGTCTTGTTATTCCTGAATTAGCAGGCAAATTAGACGGTTCTGCTCAGCGTGTACCTACCCCTACCGGATCTATCACAGAATTAGTTGCTGTTTGCAAGAGCAAGGTATCCAAAGATGATGTTAATGCAGCTATGAAGGCAGCAGCAAGCGCATCTTTCGGTTATACAACAGAAGAATTAGTATCTTCCGATATCATCGGTATTACGGAAGGTTCTTTATTCGATGCAACTCAGACAAAGGTTACTCCTCTTGATGGAGACAAGACCTTAGTTAAGGTTGTTTCCTGGTATGATAATGAGAACTCCTACACAAGCCAGATGGTAAGAACAATTAAATATTTTGCTGAATTAGTATAATTTAAGATTAGCATAATTCATAATTAGCATAATTCAAGATTAGCATAATTCAAAATTGGCATAATTCAATTTCATAATTTATAGATCCTATTATGGGTCCGGTCTTTGAAAGAAAGTCGAGGAACGTTTACCGAACCCTCTGTGACTTTCTATAGAGACACGGGCCCTATATTATTGTGTAACATTTTGAAAGGAGCAATTACATGCTTAATAAGAAATCCATCGATGATATTAACGTAAAAGGAAAAAGAGTTCTTGTTCGCTGTGACTTTAACGTACCTCTTCAGGAGGGAAAAATCACAGATGAAAACCGTCTGGTTGCAGCACTTCCTACCATTCAGAAATTAATCAAAGACGGAGGAAAGATTATTCTTTGCTCTCATCTTGGAAAACCCAAGGGAGAACCCAAGCCGGAATTATCTTTAGCTCCCGTAGCAGTAAGACTTTCTGAATTATTGGGACAGCCTGTAAAATTTGCAGCAGATGCTGCCGTAGTTGGCGAAAATGCCAAAAAAGCCGTAGCAGAAATGAAGGACGGAGAAGTTATCCTTCTTGAGAATACCCGTTACAGAGCAGAAGAGACCAAGAATGTTGACGCTTTCAGCGAAGACCTTGCATCTATCTGTGATGTATTCGTAAACGATGCTTTCGGTACCGCACATAGAGCTCACTGCTCCAATGTTGGTATTACAAAATATGTGGACACAGCAGTTGTAGGTTACTTAATGCAAAAGGAAATTGATTTCCTTGGAAATGCCGTAAATAATCCGGAAAGACCCTTCGTAGCCATTCTTGGCGGCTCCAAGGTATCCAGTAAGATTTCCGTAATCAACAACCTTCTTGATAAAGTAGATACCCTGATCATTGGCGGAGGTATGGCATATACCTTCATGAAGGCAAAGGGCGAGGAAATCGGTAACTCCATGCTGGAAGCAGATTATCTTGACTATGCAAAGGAAATGATGGATAAGGCGAAAGCAAAGGGCGTTAAGCTTTTAATTCCCGTTGATACCATAGAAGCAAAGGAATTCTCCAACGATGCGGAATTCAAGACCGTTACCAGCGAAGAAGGTATTAGTGAAGGCTGGCTTGGACTTGATATCGGAGAGAAGACCTGCAAGCTTTATGCAGATGCTGTAAAAGAAGCTAAGACTGTTGTTTGGAACGGACCTATGGGTGTATTCGAAATGCCTAACTTTGCAAAGGGTACCATTGCAGTAGCAAAGGCACTTGCTGACCTTAATGCTGTTACAATCATCGGCGGCGGTGATTCTGCAGCAGCCGTTAATACCTTAGGCTTTGGCGATAAGATGACACATATTTCCACAGGCGGCGGCGCTTCCCTTGAATTCCTGGAAGGAAAAGAACTTCCCGGTGTAGCTGCAGCAAATGACAAATAAATTAAATTAAAACCAGGGACTGGCAGCGAAAATGCCTGACAGTCCCTTTTCTTGATAAAAAGGAGAAAAGCTATGCGTAAAAAAATCATTGCAGGTAACTGGAAGATGAATAAGACCACCAGTGAGACTGTTACACTTATCAATCAGTTAAAGCCCCTTGTAGCAACGGAAGATGCAGATGTTGTATTCTGTGTTCCGGCAATTTCCTTAACAACTGCCGTTGAAGCTGCCAAAGGTTCCAATATACAAATAGGTGCTGAAAATATGCATTTTGAGGAGAGCGGTGCCTATACCGGTGAAATCGCTCCCGGAATGCTTGATGATATCGGCGTACGTTATGTTATAATCGGACATTCTGAAAGAAGAGAATATTTTGCTGAAACAGATGTTACGGTAAATAAAAAAGTTTTAAAGGCTTTCGAGCATGGCATTACTCCTATCATCTGCTGCGGCGAATCTCTTACACAGAGAGAGCAGGGCGTAACAATTGACTTTATCCGTCAGCAGATTAAGATTGCATTCCTGAATGTAACTCCAGAGCAGGCTAAGACAGCAGTTATTGCTTATGAGCCTATCTGGGCAATCGGAACCGGTAAGGTAGCAACCTCTGCACAGGCACAGGAAGTATGTAAAGCAATCCGTGAATGTATTGCAGAAATTTATAATACGGATACGGCAGCTGCCATCAGAATTCAGTACGGCGGAAGTGTTACAGCAGACTCCGCTGCGGAATTATTTTCACAGCCCGATATCGACGGAGGCCTTGTAGGCGGAGCAAGTTTGAAGCCGGATTTTGGAAAAATCGTTAATTATAAATAAGAGTATTCCCATTATTTGAATTAATTGAAAATGTCTTTCAAAATCTTGCACTTTCTACGCAATCATATATAATATAGATAAACTGCAGGATAAGGATTTTTATTCCAAAGCAATATCAGCTTACATAAAGTGAATAACTTTATGTAAGCATTCGCAGTGTTAAGCTGCCCGAAATTATTGAGACAGAATGAGACTCATGATATATATTAAAAAAATACGACAAATCTTTTACACCGATTTGAGGCAATGGATCACCGCAATCAGATGGTTTATGCCAGAGGCTGGTGTAAATTCAAGTATTTTCATATTCGTGGGCTTAAGGAAAAGGAGTATTCATATGAGCAAAAAACCTACAGTACTAATGATATTAGATGGTTACGGTTTAAATGATAAGACCGAAGGTAATGCAATTAAACTGGCAAAAAGGCCTGTAATGGATAAATTAATGGCTGAATATCCCTGGGAGAAAGGATATGCCAGCGGCCTGGCAGTAGGGCTTCCCGATGGACAGATGGGTAATTCGGAAGTAGGACACCTGAATATGGGTGCCGGAAGAATTATATATCAGGAATTGACCAGAATTACAAAAGAAATAGAGGACGGCGATTTCTTCCGGAATGAAGCTTTAAAAAAGGCTATGGAAAATTGCAGGGAGAATAACTCCGACCTGCATTTATACGGGCTTCTTTCCGACGGCGGCGTACACAGCCATATTACACACGTATATGGATTATTGGAGCTTGCCAAGAGAGAGGGCGTAAAGAATGTATATGTACATGCTTTCTTAGACGGAAGAGATACACCTCCTACCTCCGGTAAAGGCTATGTTATTGCTCTGGAGGAAAAGATGAAGGAGCTTGGAATCGGTAAAGTAGCTTCCGTTATGGGGCGTTACTATGCAATGGACCGCGACAACCGCTGGGACAGAGTAGAAAAGGCTTATCGTGCCCTGGCTGATGGAGAAGGAGTGGAAGCTAAGAGTGCCGCTGAGGCAATTCAGGCTTCTTATGATAAGGAAGTAAATGATGAATTTGTACTTCCTGCCGTTATGACGGAAAACGGAAAACCCGTTGCGGTTATTAAGGAAAATGATTCAGTTATCTTCTTTAACTTTAGACCCGACCGTGCAAGAGAAATAACCAGAGCTTTCTGTGATGATGAATTCAAGGGATTTGAAAGAACGAAGGGAAGAATGCCCTTAACCTATGTATGCTTTACGGAGTATGATGTAACCATTGAACATAAGATAGTTGCCTTCCATAAAGTTTCCATTGACCATACCTTTGGTGAATTCCTGGCTGAAAATAATTTAAAGCAGTTAAGAATAGCAGAGACTGAAAAATATGCCCATGTGACCTTTTTCTTTAACGGCGGTGTGGAAGTTCCCAACGAAGGCGAAGAAAGAATTCTTGTAAATTCACCGAAGGTTGCAACCTATGACTTACAGCCTGAGATGAGTGCATACTCCGTTGCGGAAAAGCTTTCGGAAGCTATCGAATCCTTAAAATATGATGTAATCATTGTTAACTTTGCAAATCCTGATATGGTAGGACACACGGGAATCGTTGATGCTGCTGTAAAGGCAGTGGAAGCAATTGACGAATGTGTGGGCAAGGTATATGATTCCCTTATAAAGGTTGACGGTCAGATGTTTGTATGCGCCGACCATGGAAATGTAGAGCAGTTAATCGACTATGAGACGGGAGAGCCTTTTACAGCCCATACCACCAACCCTGTACCTTTTGTCCTTGTAAATTATGATAAGGCATATGGTTTAAAAGAAGGCGGCTGTCTTGCCGATATCGCACCTACTCTGATTGAAATGATGGGAATGACAAAACCGGTTCAAATGACAGGAAAATCACTGTTAATTAAAAAATAACTAGATAGTTGTTTTTTGAGACAGACTGTGTTATAATCAGAACAGTGCGTTAGGAGGTGTCTTAATGGAAGTATTAAAAATAATCATAACAGTTATATTTGTGCTTGCGTGCATTGCATTATCTGTATGTGTATTAGCGCAGGAAGGCAAATCTGCCGGTCTTTCCGGTTCCATCAGTGGTTTAGCAGATACTTATTGGGGTAAGAATAGAAGCAGATCGAAGGAAGGCGGCTTATTAAAAGCAACCATCGCTCTTAGTGCTGTATTTTATATTTTCTCCATCATATTAAACGTAATATAAGTAAACTCAAATCAGTTAATAGAAGCATCCCCGGATCGGAAATGGATTCCAGGGATGCTTTTATTTTATATTATGGTGAAAAGCTCGTTAAAATACAGTATAAAACATAGGAGAATTATGGTATACTATTGCTAATACTAATAAAAGAGAATGCTCCTTCAAAAATGAAAAAATACAGGTATATCAGGAATAGAAGGAGTGAATTTCAAAGAAGCAGAAAGAGGATATATGGATAAAATATTGCTGGAAGAAAGAAAAAAAATTCTGCTTGAGTTTTTGAGCAGTACAGAATACAAGCCAATGAAATTAAAGGAAATGGCCGGTATCCTGCAGGTTCCGAGAAATGAAAAAACTGATTTCAGAGAAGTCGTGGAAGCATTGGTAGCAGATGGTAAGATTGAAGCAGATAATTCGGGTAAATACAGAGTATCCGATAACAATACGAAAGCAGGAATTTTTACAGGCACTCAAAGGGGATTTGGCTTTGTAGTCATTGAAGGAGAAGATGAGGATATCTTTATACCGGAAAGCAGCACAAAGGGAGCCCTTCACAATGACAAGGTACTTGTAAGCATCAAGGGAGAGCAGACAGGAAAACGCAGGGAAGGCGAAATCCTTCGTATTATAGAGCGGAGCAATACTACCGTAGTCGGTACCTTTGAGAAAAGCAAAAATTATGGATTTGTCGTACCGGATAATACGAAATTCGGTAAAGATATCTTTATACAGAAGGAGCATACCAAGGGAGCCGTCAATGGGCATAAGGTAGTCGTAAAGATTACCAATTTCGGAGATAAACTGAAAAATCCGGAAGGCAGAATTATAGAAATTCTGGGGCATATAAACGATCCCGGCGTTGATATAAAATCAGTAATTGCGGCCTACAATCTACCTCTTGAATTTCCGGAAGAAGTATTGAAGCAGGTGGAAAAAACAGAGGAAGAGATAGGGGAAGAGGAGATTAAAGGAAGGAAGGATTTAAGAGACCTTCCTACTGTGACCATAGACGGGGAGGATGCCAAAGACCTGGATGATGCCATAACCCTTTCAAAGGAGGGAGATATCTATCATCTTGGAGTTCACATTGCGGATGTTTCCCACTATGTCAGAGAGGATACCCCCCTCGATAAGGAAGCTTTAAATAGAGGAACCAGTGTGTATCTGGTTGACAGGGTTATCCCCATGCTGCCCCACAAATTATCCAATGGGATATGTTCCCTGAATGCAGGTACCGACAGGCTGGCACTTAGCTGCCTGATGGATATTGATGATAAGGGAAATGTCATAGGACATGAGATTGTTGAAGCAGTCATCTGTGTAAACAGGAGAATGACCTATACCAGTGTAAAGAAAATCCTGGAAGACAAGGATGAAGCTGAAAGGAAGGAATATGAGGAGTTAGTTCCCATGTTTCTTTTAATGGAGGAGCTGGCGGAGATACTAAGAGAGAAAAGAAGAAAACGGGGTTCCATTGATTTTGATTTTCCCGAAAGCAAGGTGGTTTTAAATAATGAGGGGCATCCCGTTGATATTAAGCCCTATGACAGGAATAAGGCGACAAAGATAATTGAGGATTTTATGCTTATAGCAAATGAAACAGTGGCAGAGGATTATTTCTGGCAGGAGATCCCCTTTGTATACCGTGTCCATGAGAACCCGGATTCTGACAGAATCAAGGAGCTGGGAATTTTCATAAACAATTTTGGCTATAGCATCCGCATCGGACAGGAGGACATTCATCCGAAAGAACTGCAGAAGCTCTTGGGCAAAATAGAAGGGACCAGTGAAGAAGCGTTAATCAGCAGGCTTACACTCCGCTCCATGAAGCGTGCAAAATATGCGGCCGAAAGTGACGGCCATTTTGGCCTGGCAGCAAAATATTACTGCCATTTTACCTCCCCCATAAGAAGATACCCGGATTTGCAGATTCACCGTATTATAAAGGAAAACCTAAAGGGAGGGTTAGGTGAAAAGAGATACAACCATTACCACAAGATTCTTCCGGATGTGGCAAGGCAGGCCAGCATTACAGAGCGCAGGGCGGACGATGCGGAAAGGGATGTACTGAAACTGAAGAAGGTCGAATATATGAGTGACCATATAGGAGAAGAATTTGACGGCGTTATTTCCGGAATTACAAGCTGGGGCATGTATGTGGAGCTTCCCAATACCGTAGAAGGACTTGTGCGGGTGGCAGACATGGAGGATGATTTCTATGTCTACGAGGAAGAGAAATACGCAATGACAGGTGAGCATACCAGAAAGAGCTATAAGCTGGGGCAGAAGGTAAAGGTTGAAGTCGTCGACACGGATAAATGGCAGAAGGTAATCGACTTCAGGCTGATAGAAGAATAACAGGAATTATAAGCGCAAAAGCAGCAGGAATGCTTTTGCATTCTAACTATTTGGGAGATAGAGTATATGGCGAAAGACAGTATCAAAATGATAGCAAATAATAAAAAGGCCAGATTTGACTTCTTTATTGAAGATACCTTTGAGGCGGGAATCGTACTCCATGGTACGGAGGTTAAATCCATAAGGATGGGGAAATGCAGTGTAAAGGAATCCTTTATCCGCATTGAGAATGGAGAAGTTTATGTTTATGGCATGCATATCAGCCCTTATGAAAAGGGAAATATCTTTAATAAAGACCCTCTTCGGGTCAAAAAATTACTTCTTCATAATTATGAAATCAATAAAATAATGGGAAAAGTGGCACAAAAGGGTTATACCGTTGTGCCCTTGACCGTTTACTTAAAGGGAAGCCTGGTAAAGGTTGAAATCGGCCTGGCACGGGGAAAGAAACTCTATGATAAGAGAGAGGACATAGCAAAGAAGGACCAGAGAAGAGAGGCAGAGAAGGATTTTAAGATCAAAAATCTGTATTGAATCAGAAGGTATAAATAATAGACAGACTTTATTCAATAATTCAGTATAAAAAGAAAGAGTAGATTGTGCTCCATAAGTCAGCATAAAAAGAAAGAATAGATAGTACTCAATAAGTCTGCATAAAAAAAGAATAAATAGTACTTAATAATTCAGTATAAAAAGAAAGAGTAGATTGTACTCAATAAGTCAACATAAAAAGAAAGGGCAGACTGTACTCAATAAGCCTGATGTTAAAACAATCGGGGCCTTGTTTCTGGTACAGGCTGCCATTTTTAATTGGGGGATTAATGACACCAGTGCAATGAGGTTATAACGATAGAAGGTCCGGCATTGAGGAAGAATATTTTAGGAGTGTTATTTATAAATCTGTCAACTGCACTTCCCCTTTTCCTGACAGCCAGTTCTGTGCTGGCGCATTGGCCGAATTCACAGTAGCAGGCACATATACAGTCAAGAAAGGGATTACATTCGTTTCCAAAGCAGACCTTTTTACATTCTCCAATATGCAGGCAGAATTCCTCTCTTCTAAAGATACATCCCGGGGTATCATTTTCTCTGACAGTCAAGGTCACATTAAGGTCGGCGCAGGTATTATTGATGAACTCTTTTATACCCTCCATAAACCACCTCCGTACATATTGTCAAAACAATCGACACATTTATAGCTTATTATATGTCGCTTATTTTTCCTTTGTGATGAAAGCAGGCTATATAAGTTAAATTAAGTTTTTAAGTATAAAATTTTTTCACCATGCCATTCCATAGAATGTCGGCTATCATAAGGACAAAATATTCAATATTGTCAAATTGATAAACGTCATCCGCATATTGCATATTCTTTCTTTTTGTTGCTTCATCCAGGGTCATGGATAAAAGATTAACCAGTAAATTCTCAAGCTGCTGCTGATTCCAATAGGGATTCATAAGGGACAGATGTGTGGAAAGAGCCTTTGCGTTCTCATTCCAGGCTGTCATTGTATGAGCAAAGGACGTATTATCCCCGGCGATGGAAGCTTCCACCAAATCAATGGTCAGCCTTATATGGGTTCTGAACAAATCCTCAAAGATATCCGTCATTTTTGGATCAAAGTATATTCGAAACAGCCTGGCCAAATCAATGGGTATTTCAAATAATCGGTTCTTTATAACATCCAGGTCTTTCAGGTTAGCTGCATTGCTTACTATCAAAAATCTCATCCACATAGCGTAATCGACAAAGTATTGCCGTAATACATTTCTCAAATCCTCTTCCGAATAATATCCGCTGCGAGTAGCATTGTCCAAGGTAATACCTCAATTAAAAATTTCTTTTATATTTTATGTTATGAAGGGTTACAGGGTTTCATGTAAAAAACATCTTTCTATCAGAAACGGGCAATTTTTAGATTCTGCTGCATATAATGGTATAATATGAAAAGAAAGGGAGCAATATTATGAAATATCAGGAATACGAGAGTATATTAAAAGAAGCACTTCTTGAATATCTGCAAGACGGGGGTTCCTTGGTAGAGGCCGCACTAAAGGATATGCCAAAGGAGTACATATATGAATTTGATGAAAAATATCCCGAAGATATCAAAAAACAGTTAATTGACAAAGCTCACCGGGCTATGAGGGTAAAAAAAGACCTCCCGGATGGGATAAGGTTAGTAAAAGTAGTTATAAAAAAGTAAGGGATATGTTAATGGAAAGTATCCATTAATTTAGAAAGAATCATTTTAAAAGAGCAATTTCACTATGAGAAAAGAAAACTATCCGGATAGGCAAATAACCAAAACAAATTGTTATATCCAGATAGAGGAATATAATAAAATGGGACAAGCTGATCTTTGAGCTGCAAAATAACCAATTATGCAGTTACAAACAAATATTTTCCTGCTACTTTGCAATATTGATTCCTGGCCTTATAGATGCTATTCTTAGAAAAAACAGGCAGGAGGAGAATAGCTTGGGTAAAGAAAATCTTTGTTATGAAACCAAATATGGATGTCTAAAGGAGATATCCTCTCCTGAATATTATAAGAATGGGCATTTAATGGAATGCAGCCTGGAAGAAGAGGTCATATTAAAGACACCTTATGGAAAATTTATTCCCCAGTATACAACAGAAGCTGTTAGGAAGAAGTATACGAAATCAATTGCCTTTTATCAAAACGGTAATCTTAAACGGATAGCAATGGAACGGCAGACACCGGTAAATACGCCCTTAGGGCAATTAAAAGCTGAACTTGTCACCTTCTATGAAGACGGAAGCCTGAAAAGAATATTTCCTCTCAACGGGAAGATTACCGGCTATTGGACGGAGGAGAATGAACTTGAAATGGCCCAGGCCATACCTCTGGAGCTTCCTTTTGGAAAACATGAAAAGAAGGTTATCAGTCTTCACTTTTATGAAGAGGGACAGCTAAAAAGCCTGACATTGTGGCCAAAAGAGTTTCTTATGGTGCCGCTGTACGGTGGGAGGGTCAAAATTCGCTTTGGAATAGCCTTTTACCCTAATGGAAAGGTCAAATCCTTTGAACCGGCCTATCCTTTATTTATCAATACGCCCATAGGAAGAATAGCGGCATTTGATATGAATGCCAATGGTATAAATGGAGACGATAATTCACTTGCCTTCTATGAGGACGGCAGTGTTGCGTCCCTTATTACCTCAACAGACAGGCTGCTTATAAAGAATAAGAGAAATAATACCGTAGATATTGTAGAACCGAGTATCCGGCCCAGTATGCTTGGAGGGAATGATGAGGAAGTGGTTCCATTAAGAATCTGTTTTAAGGAAGAAAAGTGCTTTATATACGGATATTATAAAGAAGGGTGGAAGGAACGTATATATCCCTTGAGAGAGTATGACTTTGAAATCTGTAACATGGCAGTAACATTGAAAAATGTTTGCGGGGATTGCAATTCCTGCCAGGGAGGATGTCATTGAAAGAAGGAAGGTTAAACGGCCGTAATTGGAGGAGGGGCTGCAGCAAACCCAGTTATGCGGATAAGTTTGCTGCAGCCCCTTTTTTATGAAAAAAATTATTTAACCAAGAATTCTCTTGTGTTTACAAGAATGATTATAACGTTCATATATGTATATACTTTGAATATAGTATAAATATATTATTAATTTTTTTTAGACACATTTTAGACACAATTACTGGTTATAATAACAATTGAAGTTAGTTTATCTATAACTTTCGAATGTCTGCAAACCAAAGGAATCCTTTATAGGGGGTTGTACTGGTTTCGACGGGGGTTTTGAAGTTGCGGAAGCCATTCGCGGACTAGGACCGCGTCACCAACTTAGAATTAAATTTAAACGCAGACGATAATTTAGCGTACGCTGCCTAATGGCAGCTGTCGAACTTAAACTTCTTGCGGTTTAAGACCTCGGCATCAAATTAGCAAGGCACTTTGTCCTCAAAGCTTTGAGAGGATAAAAGAATTATGAAGCTACTGAAGTCATGAGCCTGTCAACCGGCGCTTGATGGAGGGAATGTGCGAACTTGTTCGCGAAAAAGATTGACTGTAATGGGAGA
This sequence comes from Bacillota bacterium, assembly GCA_023410275.1. GTDB lineage: Bacteria > Bacillota > Clostridia > Lachnospirales > Lachnospiraceae > Anaerocolumna. The sequence goes on along the minus strand of JAEYPZ010000175.1, from coordinate 3,589 downwards.
TGCTGCAATGAATGGGCTTTCGGACAGGGGTTCGATTCCCCTCAGCTCCATGTGTTAAACCCCTGTCTGTATAGATGTCTATATGGTCAGGGTGAATTAATATTTTTTCCACATAAGTTCTGATGATGCGTTTTTGCTCTTCAGGACTTTTTTCTTTAATATGGATATCATTTATCAAGCGTTCTCTCAAAAATTCTCTCGGAGGAATTTGGACTTTTTCAAGCTCCTCTTTTTGGTATTTAATTCTGGATTCTAAATCTGACTTTTTAACTTCTAACTCTTCAAGCCTGTTTTTTAATGCATCACTGAAACTTGCGGCTAAAGCCATATCAATAAGTTTATTGATATCAGATTTAGTCTTGCTTAGGTCAGATTCAAGTTTCTTAATCCCGGCTGGGAGTTCAGCCACCTTATGAGATAAGTCTTTGTATAGTATATCTAAAGTCTGGTCAATGCCTTCTTCAGACAGCAGTCTGTCCAATTCATCAATTACAATGCCTTCAATTACATCCTTACGAACAGCTTTATTTTTACATGTTTTATTTTTCTTTTCACCAATACATCTATAAACAATTCGCTCCTGCCGGGTGCCTCTCGCAGGAGCACGATCACCGGCATAGCTCTTATGACATTCGCCGCATTCCAGCAAACCAGACAAAAGATATAATATCTTATCACATTTACGTACTCTATTGGATTTCTTAATCATCTTGTTTGCAGTCTCCCACAAATTTTCAGATACAATAGCAGGAACTCCGCCTTCAATTCTTATGGATCCTTCCTGAGGAACATTAACCATTACGCCTTCCACTTTTTCACGTTTAAGCTTTCCGTATGTATAGACGCCTTTATATTTTTCGTTCCGTATCATATCATGAACAACAACACTTTTGAATAGGTTACCGTATTTGTTTTTATATCCGTTATCATTAAGCCATTTTGTAGTATTACTTTGGCCGGCGGCGGTCATTTCAAATACCTTTATCACGGCTGCAGCTTCCTCAGGATTAATTACAAGATAACCCTCAGAATTAACATTGTAACCAAAAGGAGGTTTACCTCCGGTATGCTTACATTGGAGGGCATTTTCCTTTAATCCTTTTTTTACTTCTCTGGCCAGATTAGCAGAGTAGTATTCAGCCATTCCCTCCAATACTGATTCAAGTATAATAGATTCAGGAGTGTCATCGAAGTTCTCAAGAACAGAGATAAGCCTAACACCGTTTTCCTTGAGTGTTTTCTTATAAAAGGCAGAATCATACCTGTTACGGGCAAAGCGGTCTAATTTGTGGCATATAACAACTTGAAATTTACCTTCTTTTGAATCTGCAATCATCTTAAGGAATTGAGGGCGGTTGTCAGTTGTAGCAGATAGAGCTTCATCCACATATGTATTTACAATATTATAACCATTTCGCTCTGCAAACTCATGTATTGCTCGTTTTTGTGCCTCAATACTCTCTTCCCTTTGGTTATCAGAGCTATATCTTGTATATTCTGCAGCATCAATTTTATTAAGCATATTACCTCCTTTATTGCGTAAAAGTACTAGAGGTGATATAATATGCTTGTCTAAGGCAGTAATTATAATCACCTGATTATTTTATTGTTTATACCGTTCCTGTTAGCGCAGGAGCGGTTTTTTATTGTATTAATTTAAATACTCCTAAGTGTGGTTCAAAATATATTATGCAATTATCTATTTCAACGAATTGTCCATATTTACTGCGATAACAGTTAAGAGTCTCATTTAAAAATTCTTCAGTAACATCCAAATATTCAGCCATCTCAAAGACATTTATACATCCGGCTTCATACGCCTTTACTATCCCAGTTAATCCTATCTGTTTGTTGTAGGCATGCAACCGGGCTTTATATTCCTGCTTACGATGTTCAGCTTTTGACTGATCTAAGATATCTCCATAAGTTAAATAATGATGCCCAAGTTCTTCAGCTAATACACATGACTTTTCCTTTTTTGATTCGATTGAGTCATTCAAAGCTATAACTTTATCACAGTACAGGCCTTTTATGTTCGGACTTTCAAAATTGTATTTTTCTATGAGTTCTATTCCTTGGTCAAATATTTCCTGTTCTAATACTTCGTCTTTTGTCAAGTATATCGCACCCCTTATTTACGTCTGTTCTTAACAAATTCAGCAAATTGCTTTATCTCTTTTAATTCTTCTTCTGTAAATTTTTCACCCTCGAAATGAGCCGCTATTGTCTGTGGCCCCTCCACAACTTCTTCCCAATTATATATCTGATTGGGTGATATATAAAATATTTTGCAAATCTCTTCTATAGTATCCGCATCGGGTTTATTATCCCCACGCTCCCAATTGGAAATTACATTTTTGGATTTGCCTAATTTGTTAGCAAGTTCTTCCTGTGTAAGTTTTGCCTGCATTCTTAATTTTTTAATATTTTCTCCAATTGTGTTCATAGCTTCCCTCCGCTTTTTTATGAATTTGATTATACAGCAATTCTGTAATTTTGTAAATAAAAAAGTACAGAAATAATGAACTTTATCATTGACAGTACAGAATAACTGTGATATATTGAAAAAGTACAGAATAACTGAACATGAAAGGAGGAAAAGATTTGAAGGTATATGAACGGATAAAAGGCTATATAGGTGAAGAAGGGATAAAGCAAAAAGTTATTGCAAAAAAAGCTGGGTATAGTGAAAAGCAGTTCAGCGCAATGATGAGGGGCACAAGAAAGATAAATGCGGATGATTATGAGAAAATATGCATTGCTCTTGGAAAAAAACCTAATGATTTTATGATTATTCCAACTATTGAGAAACCCAGTAATCATTATACAGGGTAAGAAAAAGTGAAGAAATTTGCAAAGCAAGAAAGGAGGAATCTCCTATGAATAATATCGACTCAGAACGTTTTGTATATGCCTTTACTGGAAAGACAAAGGATGAATACCTTACCGGAATAATCAAGGAATGGAATGATTATTTAGCTATGGGGGGAGACCCTTCTAAATACCAGGAGGTACAAGCCCATGAAGCACAAACTTAAACCCCTCTTACCCTTATCCATATTCGCTGCCATTTTCTATCTTTGGGGCATATGCGGTTCCCTGGAAGTGGACAGTATCACATTAGGACAAGCCCTGGTAAGAGGCGGGATTACATCAGTGTATCTGGTCCTAGCGACCGTTACATATATCAAACTAGGAAAGGAGGAAGAAAGGTTATGAGTGAATTGTTGAATATTCAGTTTTTAAATGGGTATGTTTTGATTCCAAGTAAAAGTAAAGAAGTTCAGGAAAGTATATTTAAGGTATTAAAAAATGGACTTCCGGAGGAAGCCCATACGCTTGAAATTACAAAATACATACTTGATCAATGCATTAATTCGCTACCAAGTATTGGATTGAAACTATAACTGCTTTTCTACTAAATCTTGCAGTGTATACGAAATAATAGTTAATTCTTTTCCAGTAGTTGATGCCCGTGTAATGATGTTATTTTTTACTGTACCTAAGTTTAACAGAATAGTCTCATTATAATTTTTTTGACCAGAAGAATATTCAATGTCGAAAGTTATTGAGTCAGTATCATCAGTAG
>JAEYPZ010000147.1:0-3202 GCA_023410275.1 Bacillota bacterium | reverse complement strand
AGCTGCCTCAAACTGACTGTTATAGAGCTGTGCATAAAATCCGTTCTTTGAAAGCAGTTCCTCATGGCTTCCGCTTTCGATAATATCACCATCCTTCATAACCAGAATTAAATCTGCATTTTTAATCGTTGAAAGCCGGTGTGCAATCACAAAGGAGGTTCTTCCTTTTGTAAGCTGATCCATTGCCGTCTGAACCATACGTTCTGTACGGGTATCAACCGAGCTGGTGGCTTCATCAAGGATTAATAAAGGTGCGTTTTGTATCATGGCTCTTGCAATGGTAATCAGCTGCTTCTGGCCTTCTGAAAGACTGGCCTTATCATTTAATATTGTATCATAACCTCTGGGTAATGTCATAATAAAATGATGCAGTCCTACCGTTTTGCAGGCATTGATCACATCTTCATCCGTCACTCCCTGCTTGCTGTAAATGATATTTTCCCGTATGGTTCCTTCAAAAATCCAGGTATCCTGTAATACCATACTGAACTGTGCATGCACATTCTCTCTTGGTACCTGATTCACTGGAACCCCGTCAATCAGTATTTCTCCTCCATCTGTCTCATAAAATCTCATAAGCAGATTGACCATGGTAGTCTTTCCGGCTCCTGTAGGACCAACGATAGCGACCTTCTGTCCTGCGTGAATTTTTGCAGAAAAATTATTAATTACTGGCTTATTGGGTGTGTAACCAAATCTGACATTTTTAAATTCCACGGTTCCTTTTACATTTGTTAAAACATTCTTTTTCTCCGATTCATTCTCAAGTTCCTCTTCATCAAGGAATTCGAAAACACGTTCACTTGCCGCTGCCGTCCTCTGAAGATTATTCATAGCCTGAGCAATCTGGGATAACGGCTGGGTAAATAAACGGATATACAACATAAATGCCACAATCACACCAAAGGTGATGGTTCCTTTCATAGCAAGAGCTGCACCAACCACGCAGACAGCAACATAGCCGAAGTTCCCCACAAAGTTCATCAGAGGCATCATGAGTCCTGAAAGAAACTGTGATTTCCATGCACTGCTGTATAAACTGCGGTTGCTGTTTTCGAAAGCATCTTTCGCTTCCCTGCTGCCATTATAAACCTTAACAACATTATGTCCGGTATAAACTTCCTCAATCAGCCCATTAATCTGACCTAATTCTGTCTGCTGTTGTTTAAAGTATTTCTGTGACTGTTTCATGATAATCATCATGAAACCAAAACCTAATATGCTGGAACCTACCGCAGTCAGTGCAAGAATCCAGCTGTTATAAATCATCATGATCAAAGAACCAGCCAGCATGGTAATAGCAGAAATTAAGGTTCCAACACTTTGATTTAAAGTCTGTCCGATGGCATCCACATCATTGGTCACACGGCTTAATACATCTCCGATGCTTACGGAATCAAAGTATTTCAAGGGCAGGCGGTTCATCTTCTGAGAAATATCTGTCCTCATCTTTTTCGAGATAACCTGTGTAATAGTTGCCATAACCAGACTCTGTATATAGTTTAACAGTAGAGAAACAGCGTAAAACACAGCCAGCGTCCGCCCAATTTTTAAAACGGCATTCATGTCAATGGTTCCTAAAACAGGCGCTCCATTTACCATGGCAGGAAGCCCTTTCATGATTTCATTTGTTAAATTTTTTAATTGATCCGGTCCAATAATCTGTAATATGGTTCCAGCAGCCGCCGCAGCAAGAGCAAAGATAATGGCAGGCAGATATTGTTTGCAATACGCCAGCAGCTTTGTCATTGTACTGTTAAAGTTTTTGGGTTTTTCCACAACCTGCCCCATAGATCCCTTTCCCATAGGACCGCCTGACATTGGACCTGTATGGGAATTCTTTTTTCCTTGTTGTTCACTCATGATATCAATTCCTCCTGACTAAGCTGTGACATTGCGATTTCCCTGTAAACACTGCAGGTTTGAAGCAGCTCTCTGTGTGTTCCTTTTCCTGCTATCTTTCCTTCATCAAGAACAATGATCTGATCTGCATCCATAATAGTACCAATTCTTTGTGCAACAATCAGGCTGGTGGCTCCCTGAGATTCCTTTTTAAGAGCAGTTCGTAACACCCGGTCAGTTTTATAGTCCAGTGCTGAAAAGCTGTCATCAAAAATATAAATCTCCGGTTTCCGGCATACGGCCCGGGCAATGGCAAGACGCTGTTTCTGTCCTCCTGATACATTGGTCCCTCCCTGTGCGATCTCCGCCTCATACTGATGTTCCATGTTCTCAACAAATTCACTGCCCTGAGCAGTCCTTACTGCTGATTTAATCTCTTCTGGCAGTGGTTTCTTCTTTCCATTATCACCAAACGCCACATTGCTGCTTACTGTTCCGCGAAACATCACTGCTTTCTGGGGCACATAACCAATCTTATTATGAAGAGCCTCCTGTGTATAATCCTTTACATTCACACCATCAACCAGAATCTCGCCTTCTGTCGCATCATAAAATCTGGGTATCAGACTGATCAGCGTACTTTTACCGCTGCCGGTAGAACCGATAAATGCCACGGTCTCTCCCTTACCTGCCTGAAAACTAATGTTCTCCAGAACATAGTCGGCAGCTCCCGGATATTGAAAGCTGACATTTCTAAATTCAATGGTTCCCTGTGCCCCCGCCTCTCCATCTTTTTTGTCCCCGTCGATAATAACCGGCTTTGTTTCTAGTACCTCATTAATACGTTTTGCAGATACAGACGCTCTTGGAAGAAGGATAAAAATCATTACCAGCATCATAAAGGACATGATTACCTGAACTGCATAGGATGAAAATACCACCATGTTGGAAAATATAGTCAGCCGGTCCATGGCCTGTGCGGCGTTAATTAAATTAGCTCCAATCCAGTAAATTGCCAGAGACAACCCGCTCATTAATGTAGTCATCATTGGCATCATAACTGCCATGCCCCGGTTGGTATATAGCTGGGTGGCAGTCAGTTCCTGATTGGCCTGTTCAAACTTCTCTTCCTGGTAATTCTCTGCATTATACGCTCTTACAACACGTAAACCGGTTAAATTCTCTCTCGTAACCCGGTTTAAACTATCCGTCAGTGACTGCATTTTTTTAAATTTGGGCATAATGAACATCATAATTGTTCCAATCACCACAATCATAATTCCGACTGTAACCCCCGTTGCCACAGTCCACTCATATCCTTTTCCAGCAATTTTTGTAATCGCCCAGACCACCATAATGG
>JAEYPZ010000100.1:0-11625 GCA_023410275.1 Bacillota bacterium | reverse complement strand
AGGCTACGCAGATGATGTTCTAAACCCTATATTAGAGGCACTGTTTAAATCCTGCGATCTGCAGCTTAGTTATTACCATCCAGAGCGGAATGCCACAGAATCCAGGCGTTTTTCACCTATAGAGCTGCAATTTGGAGATGGAGGATGGTATATTAACGGCTACTGTCATTTAAGAGAAGAAAAGCGGACGTTCCGGCTTGACCGTATTGTATCAATTACATGCATGGATGAAGAAAATCATTTTATAAACAGGGAACTGCCCGTACCAGAGCACGATAAGTTTCGGTGGAATACGTATGAACTGCTTATTGATCCGGCTCTTTACAGGATTATCAAGGATGATGTTTATCTCCAGAATGCCGTGGCCCGATCCATAGACAGCAAAATACATCTGACAGTCAGTACTCCTTATAAGGATGAAATATGTAAATTGGTTTTATGCCATCCTAAAAAGGTGACTGCTTTAAAGCCGGAAGAATTCATGGAAGAAATAAAGCAGTTAAGTAATGCATTGTCCGAAAAGTATCAGGCTGTATCACAAAGGAGCTTATCAGATGAAGAAAGCAATTAGAATAGCCGGGAAAATAATACTATGGTTCTTTATAATCATTGCTGGCCTTTTAATCATCTCAGCGTTAACTCACAATATTCTTACATCAATGGAAAAAAAGAAATACACAATCGGAAAAACCATTGATATAGATGGAAAGCATATGCAGGCATATGTGGCCGGCCAGGGAGAAAAAACCATTGTTTTATTAAGCGGATTGGGAACGGCATCACCCATCGCAGATTTCATGCCCCTGGCAGATCGATTGAGTACGGATTATAAAGTTGTAATACTTGAATACTTTGGTTATGGTTTCAGTGATACAACAAAAGCAGAGCGTTCCAATGAAAATATGGTAAAAGAAATACGGACTGCGCTGAACCAATTAGAAATAAAGGGACCATATATTTTAATGCCTCACTCCATATCCGGGATTTATTCCTTGTATTATGCAATTAAATACCCTGATGAAGTGGAGGCAATCATTGGAATAGATGAGTCAGTACCAAATCAGACAAAAATTAGTAAAGATCCCGATATGTCTCACAGCTTAACTTTGCTTAACACATTTGGCATCATAAGGGACATCACGTATCTATTGCCGGAGGCTGAGGATACAAAGAATAAAAATAAGGATTACACGGAAGAACAGATTAAAATAAAAAAAATGGCCACAGCGTGGAACAGTGTAAATGTATCTGTAATAAACGAATTTAACAGTGTAAATAAAAACACAGAAGAATTATATGATGTAAAATATCCCGATAATCTCCCTGTTCTTGCTATTTTAGCCAAGGATTCCGAAGATACCGATCAAAACTGGCTCCCGCTTCATCAACAGTTAATAACCAATCCTTCCATACAAAAAGTAGAAACGCTTGCCGGGGAACATTATCTGCACTGGTCCAGTGCTGATAAAATAGCTGAATTGTCAAAAGAATTTATATCAACTCATTTAAAGGAATAAGAAAAACACAAAATATTGAACTATCTATTTAAACTCTGACACTCTTATGTCAGAGTTTATTTGTTATGCTGATGTAACAAAAAGAAATGCCGATACAGGCAAGCGGGAGGTATCTATATGATTTTTACGGCAAGAGGACCTATTTATAAAGAAGAACTTGGAATTACATTAGGGCATGAACATATTAAGTGGGAGGCAGATGAGTTTTTAGCAAACACCATGTATTTTGACAAAACGTATCAGGTGGAAAACATGGAATCAGACAGGAACTATATTGTACCTGTTATGCTTGACATTAAAGCAAGAGGCGGAAAGAGTATTGTGGAAACGTCACCTCCAATTGGAGGGCAGAATGTCAGATTGTTAAAAATGTTATCAGAACAGACAGATATGCATATTATTCCGTGCACGGGCTGGAATATGACAAAACAGCTTTACGATGTGTTTCCGGATCATTTTGAAGAACAGCTGGCAAACCGATGGATCAAGGATTTTAAAGAAGGTCTGGATACCATAGATGGTATTGTGATACGTCCGGGACATATCAAACTGCTGCTTGACAAGGGGGAATTGTCTGGCGCAGATAAGGCTATGCTGATTGCGGCGGTGAAAGCCAGCAAAGTGACAGGTATCCCTGTTCACTGCCATATCCTGGAGGCAGAGATGGTTCATGAAGTGATACAGGTCCTGGATGGGGTAAATGCAGATTACAATAAATTTCTTTGGGCGCATGCAGATCGGGATGCGAACAGAGAAACGGTGGAACTGGCAGCAAAAAAGGGGATGTGGATCGGCATTGATAATATAAGAAAAGGAACAAGTGTCCGGGAGTTTGAGCTGTTAAACGATATTATTTCACTTAATTACAGTCATAAGGTGCTTCTGTCCCAGGATTACGACTTCCATTCAGAAGGAAAAGAGTCCCTGGATCATCATCCCTGTACATCCATCTTTGACGAATTTATTCCCTATTGCACTGCCAACGGAATGAGCCGGCAGGAAATAATCCGTATGATGACAGAGAACCCTGCTAATTTCTACGATGTGGATATGATGTGAAATAGGATGTTTTAATGTATAAGGGATTTATCTTAACAGGGAAGATTGTTCTTTTGGCTGTAGTAGCTATCCTTTATCTGGAAGGAGCGAAGTTATCAACCCGAAGCGGTAACATTATTTACGCAGAGGATATCCTGAATGAATCCATGGAACGTGCATTACAGGCAATTCAGGATAAAAATCCGGATTTACAAGAGAAGGAGCAGGCAGCTGAGAAAATAGGAATTGGCGCAGTTATATTTCATGACCTGTTTAATCAGCGGATTAAAAATGTTGATTTTTCCTGGGAGGCTGTGTTGAGCTTTGATGGAACTACCGGCCCTTACGTTCAGTATACCTATGCACGCGCCAAAAGCATAATAAGAAAGAATAAGAAAGAAGCTGATTATGAGAATATGGATTTTCATGCACTGACGGAAGATAAGGGATACGCCCTGATAAAAGCACTTTCCGGCTATGAGGAAGCTGTGTTAAAGGCGGCAGAGCGTTATGAACCTTCTGTTATTGCAAGGTATTTAATAACTGTTGCAGTGGCATTTAATCAATTTTATCACGAATGTCCTATTTTACAGGCAGAAGAAAACACAAGGCAGGCAAGGATTGTTCTGGCAGATCTGACTCAGCGCGTCATATTGGATGCCTGCGGTCTGCTTGGCATGACATGTCCCGAAGAAATGTAGAAATTAAAGAACAGAACTCAAATTACGTGGTATAATCAGGAAAAAGAGCATATACAAATATAGGAAGTCCGATGAAAGGGAAATTACGAGGTAACGGCAATGAGGGAAGCGCATGTTCGGTATAAAGTTGAAGCGTGGGACAGCTTACAGCATCTGTTTCAGATAAAGAAGATAAATGACCACATATTACATTTTCTCGTATCGTTTGAAGGTAAATTAGATATGAACCGGCTGCGTAAATCCGTTGCTGTATCAGCAGAAGCGTTCCCTTTGCTCAAATGCGGTTTTAATGAAGAGGAAAGACGCCCGTATTGGGAATACCGCAGCAATACTACAAATGAAATGCTGACTTTAATTGAAACGGCAGATGGTGAAACGGCGGTAAACCAGTTCCTTGTTTCAGAAATTAATACATCCACAGGGCCTCAGATAAAGCTGGGTGTGATCCGGAATGGAAAAGCGGATACTCTTGTCATACTAATGAACCACATGCTTTGTGATGCAGCAGGATTTAAGGATTATCTGTATTTGCTAAGCAGTATTTACAATAAAATCAGGGAAGATGCAAATTATCATCCACCGGCATTGGGAAGCAGAAGATTATCCCAGATCACTAAGATGTTTTCGTGGAAAGAAAAAATTAAAATTCTATTTTGTAAGAATGATATGTCCACTCATGATCCTGCACAATTAAAACTGGAGGGTGACTTAAAAAGTCCATTTATTGAGATCAGAAATATTCCCAAAGAAACTTTTCTGAATCTGAAAGAATATGCCAGGAATCATGATGCTACCATAAATGACATGATACTTACTGCATATATCCGTACTCTTTATGAAACTTTTGGTTATGTTTTTGCAATTCCCAGCACTGTGGATTTAAGGAAGTATTTACCCGGTCATAAAGCCGAAGGGATCTGTAATCTCTGTACTAATCTTAACTGCGACATCGGATCCGATATTGGAGCATCATTTGAAGATACTCTTTTAAAAGTCAGGGAAAGTATGAAGAAAGAAAAATCCAGTATTGCCTGTATAAAAAGTATGTTCATTCTGGAGAACGTGTTTGACCGATTGCCTTATCAACTGGCAGAACGTATGGTTAATAGAAGTTTTGATAATGCGCTGATTGCATTTACTAATATTGGAATCATTGATAAAACACAGTTCTGCTTCGATGAGCTGCAGATCACAAAAGCTTTCATGACCGGTTCCATAAAGTATAGCCCCTATTTCCAGCTGGCGGTTTCTACATTTGATGATAATCCTGTGTTAAGTGTCAATCTTTATGGTTCGCAGGCTGATCGGGATACGATTTCTGCTTTTCTTGATAAGGTTATTCTGCAATTGAACCTTAACTATAACTGATTTGCAATGGGAAAAGGAAACATATGGACTACGAAAAACAAAAACGATTTATAGTGAATCTGATTTACTGTGGATTGATCCTTTTGTTAGTTACCATTACCATCCGATATGCATTGGGGCTTGTTTCTCCCTTTTTAGCAGCATTTTTAATTGCTTACATCTTAAAAATACCAGCGGAATGGATCTCTGAGAAAACAAAGCTTTCCTACAAAATGATTGCCATGCTGTTAGTTCTTCTGTTTTACAGTACAGCAGGTATTTTGATTGCCCTGCTTGGGATTAAGCTTATAATGGTTACCGTTGATATGGTGATGGCATTGCCGTCAATCTATACCAATCAGATAGAACCTGCTTTTGGTTATATATTTAAAGGGATTGAGCGGACTGTTTCTCATATGGATGCTGCGCTTGTAAAAACGCTTAATGGCTTGTTTTCCCAGTTTGTCCAGTCTGTGGGCGAACTTGTTACCAGCTTATCCGTCAGGATAGTGGAGGAACTTACCGGCTACGCTTCCCTGTTGCCTGGAATGTTTTTCAAAATCCTGCTAATGATTATTTCAACCTTTTTTATTGCAGCAGATTACGATCTAATGGTTGAATTTATTACCCGCCAGTTACCCCATAAGACAGTGGGATTGTTGTGGCAAATAAAGGAATTTATGGTAGATACATTGTTTGTATATATCCGTTCCTACGCCCTCATTATGGCAATTACATTTGTGGAGCTGTCCATTGGACTTACAATGATACGGGTGTCAAATGCAATCCTAATTGCTCTTGCAATCTCAGTTTTTGACATTCTTCCGGTGCTTGGGACCGGCGGGATTATGCTGCCATGGATGATGATTGCAGCGATTCAGGGGAATGGTACGTTAGCAATGGGACTTCTTTTGGTGTATCTGGTTATTACCGTGATTCGTAACATTCTGGAGCCTAAAATTGTAGGCAGCCAAATTGGTCTGCATCCCATTGTAGCACTGCTCAGTATGTTTGTAGGAGCTGAGCTGTTTGGTATTATGGGAATGATCAGCTTTCCTATCTTTTTTTCCCTGCTCCGTCATTTAAATGATACCAATACAATAAAGTTATACAAATAAATAAAATTATCAGGAACAGTTGCAAAACCAGTGTGGTTAGTTGAGCAGCTGTTCCTTTTTTGTGCGTTAATCTCATGTCTGGATTACGTGTCTGGATTATGGCCGATTCGAAATTTGTTCGGCATATGGGAATTACTATTCGGTATATGGGAACAATATAGTTGAATTATATTTGTCATAATGTTATGATAAAAACATGAAAAACAACATGATTTTAAACATAATTAACAAAAATGAAGAAGAAAGGCATTGATGAGCGATGGAGAATAGCAAACCTTCGGAAAAAAAATCGTCACATGTTCAATCTGTGGAGCGGGCACTTCTCTTAATCGAATTACTGGCGAAAGAAGACAGTGAGATGACGCTGACAGAAATTGCAACCCGGTTAAACTGGCCTAAAAGCACGGTTTACGGATTGATTTCCACTCTTCGTGATTACCGGTATGTAGATCAGTCGGAGGAGACCGGCTGCTATCGTCTGGGAATCCGTTTCTTTGAACTGGGGAATCAGATTGGTCATTCCTGGGATATCCGTTCCATTGCAAAGCCGTTTATGCAAAAGCTGAATAATCAGCTGGGTGATATGATACAGCTTGCAACAGAAGATCAGGGTGAAGTGCTTTATCTGGATAAAATTGACTCCAATCACCTGATACGGATTGTATCGGAAATCGGCAGACGTCTTCCCATGCATTGCAGCGGCCTGGGTAAATCCATACTGGCGTACTTACCGGCAGGAAAAGTCAAGCAGATTATGCGTCAGCATGGAATGCATTCCTTTACAGAACGAACCATAACTACTCTGCCAGCTCTTTTAAAGGAATTGGAACAGATCCGCAGCCAGGGTTATGCAGTGGATGATCAGGAAGTTATGATGGGGCTGAGATGTGTGGCAGCACCTATCTTTGACAGCAGGGGACAGGTGAAATATGCAGTCAGTGTATCTGGCTTATGCAGCCAGATGAACGGGGAACGAATGGAACGTGTGATTGTTCTGGTAAAAGAAACAGCGGACTCTATATCGTCTGCAATGGGCTATAGAAAACCTCAACAGGATTAAAACAAAAAGGAGAGTGGATTGAAATGATGGAAAAAAGACCAGAAATTGCAAACTCAATTATTACCGGAGGATTTCAAACAAATTACCATGATGTGGGAGAGGGGTTTCCGCTTGTTATGCTCCATGGTTCCGGACCAGGAGTATCCGCTTGGGCAAACTGGAACAAAGTATTTCCCCTTCTTGCACCGAATCACCGGGTACTGGCGCCGGATATGGTTGGCTTTGGTTATACTGACCGGCCGGAGGGAATTCATTACGGTATGGATGTGTGGGTAAAACAGACCATTGATTTTCTGGATGCGCTGAAAATCCAACAGGCGGATTTAGTGGGAAATTCCTTTGGAGGAGCACTGGCTCTTGCTGTTGCAATAACCCATCCTAAGCGGGTTCGCAAACTGGTGCTGATGGGAAGCATGGGAGTTACATTCCCTATTACTTACGGTCTTGACCGGGTATGGGGATACCAGCCTTCTCTGGAGAACATGCAGGAACTGATTGGCATTTTTGCCTATAATCAGGCAATGATGCCGAAAGAACTGGCAGGAGCAAGGTACGAAGGTAGTATCCAGCCTGGATTTCAGGAGAGTTTTTCTTCCATGTTTCCGGAGCCCAGACAAAAGGGCGTGGAAGCAATGGCAAAATATGAAATTTACTTAAGGGAGGTGCGCCACCAGACTTTAATTGTCCATGGCAGAGAAGACCGGGTGATTCCGCTTGAAACTTCCATGAAGCTGACCCAGTGTCTGGAGAACAGCCAGCTTCATGTGTTTGGCAAATGCGGTCACTGGACACAGATTGAGAGGACAGAGGAATTTGCTGCTCTGGTACATAATTTCCTGACGATTGATCCTCTTTATGCCAGACAGTGAGAAGAGGTGAAAGGATATGGAAGAAAAAATAATAAAATTTGCTGATGACCTGTTTAAGGCTCAGGTGAATGGGATTCCCATTCAGCCTCTTACACAGACAGACCCCTCATTAAGCGTTCCCGATGCATATGCCATCCAGCTTGAGAATGTGAAGCGTCAATTAAGCCTTGGCCAGGTTATATCTGGTAAAAAAATAGGATTAACCTCTGAGGGAATTCAAAAGCAGCTGGGTGTGAATGAACCAGATTACGGGCATTTATTTAAAAGCATGGAGTATTCGGTGGAAGTGCCCTTTGACCGGCTGCTGCAGCCTAAGATAGAAGCAGAGGTAGCATTTATATTAAAGGAAGATTTACAAGGCGGAAAAATTACACCGGAAGATGTTCTTCAGGCTACGGATTATGTGGTATGTGCCTTTGAGATCGTGGACAGCCGTGTTGCAGACTGGAAAATCAAACTTCCTGATACCATTGCAGATAATGCCTCTTCCGGCTGCTACGTTCTGGGTAAGAAAAAGGTTTTCTTAGATCAGGTTGATTTATCAGCCGTTAAAATGGAACTATATAAAAATGGAGAAGAACTTGTTGGAAAAGGAACCGGAGCAGCAGTTCTCGGCAATCCCATTTATTCCGTGGCGTGGCTTGCTAATTGTCTGTGGAATTATGGCGTTGCTTTAAAAAAAGGAGAGGTGATTTTATCCGGAGCCTTCAGCGCAGCTCCAAAAGCAAAACGGGGAGATATTTTTGAAGCCCATTTTTCAACCCTTGGATCAGTGAAAGCCAGCTTTATCTGACTTGATAAAATGCTGCTAAGAAAGGAGGAAGGACTTGGATAAGATTAAAGTTGCGGTGATCGGACCGGGAAATATCGGCAGTGATCTCATGTATAAAATATTTCGCAGCAGGAATTTAGAGATGGCGATGATGGCTGGAATTGTGGAATCGGAAGGGATCAAAAGAGCACACTCCCTTGGAATACCGGTTACGACAGAAGGCATAGCCTGCGTAGTCCGGCAAAAAGATATTAAAATTGTATTTGATGCCACCAGTGCTGCTGCCCATGCCAATACAAACAGCGGATTATTAAAAGAAGCAGGTAAAATTGCCATTGATCTGACACCAGCAGCAATTGGTCCCTACTGCGTGCCCAGTGTAAATCTGGAGCAGTTAAAGCATGAGACGAACATTAATATGGTTACCTGCGGAGGCCAGGCGACAATTCCCATCGTTCATGCAGTAGCGAGTACTGCAGGGGTGGCTTATGCAGAAATTATTGCAGCCATCTCATCAAAAAGTGCAGGTCCCGGCACAAGAGCTAATATGGATGAGTTTACAGAGACTACCAAAAAGGCCATTGAGACAGTGGGAGGAGCCGATGAGGGTAAGGCAATCATCGTTCTCAATCCAGCTGTTCCGCCCATCATGATGACAGATACCATTATGATGAGAGTGAAGGATACCAGTGTCACAATAGATAAAATCCGGCAGTCCATTTATGATATGGTGGAGAAAATGAAGCAATATGTACCGGGATACCAGCTTCTGGTTCCTCCAATTCAGCAGGGAGACAAAGTAACAGTAGTTGTGCAGATTGAAGGACAGGGAGATTTTCTTCCCAAATACTCAGGAAACTTAGATATTATCAATGCGGCCGCCATAGCAGCTGCGGAGAAAATCGCGGGAGATATGCTGATGAAAGGAGGTGGTTGACATGGAACAGCAGATACAGATTGTAGATACCACCCTAAGAGATGGAAGCCATGCTGTCAGGCACAGCTTTACGGAAGAACAGGTGTCTGCAATTGCTGCCGGACTTGACCGCTGCCATGTTCCCCTGATCGAATTATCCCATGGAGATGGGTTAGGCGGCTCCAGTTATACCTATGGATTTTCAAAAAGAGATGAATTTCTTCTTTTAAAAGCGGCAGCAAAGCAGATAAAAAACGGAAAACTGACGGTACTGCTGCTTCCGGGAATCGGAACCACTGAAGATTTAAAAAAGGCTCATGACTGCGGGGCAAAGGCTGTCCGGGTGGCAACCCATGTAACAGAGGCAGATGTAAGCGCCCAGCATATCGAAGCAGCCAGAAAGCTTGGTATGATGACGGTGGGATTTCTGATGATGACCCATATGGCAGAACCGGAGGTCATAGCTGAGGAAGCCAAAAAAATGGAAAGTTATGGGGCGGAATATATCAATCTGGCGGATTCAGCAGGATTTCTTCTTCCAGAAGATGTGGCAGCCCGTGTAAAGGCAGTAAAAGAGGCTGTCAGTATTCCGGTAGGTTTTCACGCCCATAATAATTTAAATCTGGCAATAGCCAACTCCCTGGCAGCTGTGGAAGCTGGAGCCAGCTATATTGACGCCACCCTCCGGGGATTGGGGGCAGGTGCCGGAAATACTCAGATTGAAGTGCTGGCAGGGGTGCTAAAGCGCAAGGGAATAAATACAGGCTTGGATTTTTACGGGTTAATGGATCTGGCAGAACGCAGTGTGGAACCATTAATGCAGCGCCCTCAGACAGTGGATAACGGATCTCTTATGCTGGGTTATGCAGGAGTCTATTCCAGCTTTCTGCTTCATGTCTATGATGCAGCAAAAAAGTACGATTTAGATCCAAGAGATATTATGATTGAACTGGGGAAAAGAAGAATGGTAGGAGGACAGGAGGATATGATCCTAAGTGTGGCCTATCAGCTGAAACAACAGGCAGGCTGAAAATAAAATGCCTGCGCAGACGAATTGGGGAACGTGTAGCAAACAACAGATCATGTATGAAAGGAAGGTATGAAAATGGCACTGAACAAAACGTTAAGACCAGGTTTAATACAACTTCGGGTATTGGATTTAGACCAGACGCTGAATTTCTACAAAAATATTCTTGGACTCAATGAGGTATGCCGTACCGAAGACGGGCGTGTATGTCTGAAGGCATACGACGAATTTGACCACCACTCTGTCACGCTGAGACTGGCAGAGGAACCCGGCTTTGATTATGCCGCATTTAAGGTGGATTCTGAGGAAACTCTGGAAAAAATGGCAGAAGCAGTGGAAGCATTTGGCTATCAGACAGATGTGGTTCCGGCCAATTCCAATCAGCCAGGGTTTGGAAAACGGATCGGCTTTACCATCAGCACCGGACACCGCCTGGAAATCTATGCAGATGTAGAACTGGCACCCCAGATTCCTGAAACACGCAATCCCAATATCTGGACAGAGGAACCCAGGGGAATGCGGGCTCAGAGACTGGATCATTTCCTCCTTTACGGTCCTAATATTGCAGAAGCAGAACGTTTCTGCAAGGAAGTGCTTGGAATGTTCGTGCCTGAGGTTTGCAATACTCCTGACGGAAAAAGGCTTGCAGCCTGGGTGACCAGCTCCAACAAACCCCATGATCTGGCTTTTGTGGAATACGATAAACCAGGAAAGATGCACCATGTGGGATTTCTGCTTCAGGACTGGAACGATGTTGGTCATGCGGCAGATATAATGGCAATCAATCATCTGAAGCAGGACATCGGACCTACCCGGCATGCGATTACACGGGGGCAGACCATTTATTTCTGGGAACCGTCAGGAAACCGGATTGAAGTTTATGCAGGCGGATATACCGCTTATCCAGATAACCCACAGAGAGTGTGGGATTCTGAACAGCTGGGACGGGGATTATTCTATTATGAGGGAGAAATGATACCAAGCTTCTTACAGATTATTACATAAGTATGGCTTTAAAACCAGGAGAGTCCGGTGCTTTATCTGACTCTCCTGGTTTTTTTATAGGATTGATCTGCTACGAAATATTTTACGAAAATTGTATTTTTTGCAAAATTTTTGTTGAAACATTTCCTTTGCCGACATACAATAATAAGCAAAACATCTGAGGGGAATACTTATGGACAAATTTGGCACATTGTATGAAAAATGGAGAAAGTCATTTATTCAGATCGCGTTTTTTATTACTTTTGTAAATCTGGT
>JAEYPZ010000084.1:0-30416 GCA_023410275.1 Bacillota bacterium | reverse complement strand
GCTCCCATTGCATACCGCAGACTTGTCTGCGGTACTGCCATAAATAATGGAGTGTGAAAGTGCTTTTCTTTCACGCTTGCTCCCATTGCATACCGCAGACTTGTCTGCGGTACTGCCATAAATAATGGAGTGTGAAAGCGCTTTTCTTTCACACTTGCTCCCATTGCATACCGCAGACTTGTCTGCGGTACTGCCATAAATAATGGAGTGTGAAAGTGCTTTTCTTTCACGCTTGCTCCCATTGCATACCACAGACATGTCTGTGGTACTGCCATAATTAATGGAGTGTGAAAGTGCTTTTCTTTCACATATTCCAATAATTCAGATGTTATGCTTTTATTATATTATATATTACCCGCAAAGTAAAGTTTAAGCCGCTAATTTCATCAATGAATTAACTGTGAACCGGTATACTGCTCCCAGTAAACTTCCAGCCTTCCCTATGCGCTTTTTCATAAAAAAACCGTTAAAATCAAAAAAAGCTCCCTGGCCTTTCTCAATACACCCTTCAAAGATTTTCACCTTTGAAGCGGCTTTATGAAAAAGGCCGTGGAGCTTCTTCCTGCTGTAAAAGGATTTCATCCGGAGCTTATTATCTGCCCTTTAATATTCCCTGAATGGTCTTAAGACTTACCTTCTGTCCATTGTATAAAATAAGTCCTTTAAATATCTTTGCCGACAATACGATAAATAAAATCGTAAAAACAAGCATAACTGCCAGCATCAGGCTGCTCTCCCACAGGTTGACAACACCGGTCAGAGTATCCACCGGTACACAAAAAGGAGCTGTAAAAGGAATATACCTTGCAACCGGTAAAAAGCTTTCATTGCCGCTCAGGGGCACAAAGTAGCATAATAACCAGCTGATTACAACCGGAAGCTGTAAAATACTCTGAGCAGAGGCAGCATCTTCCGGCTTTGATACCATACTTCCCGCCAGGGCCGCCAATACACTGTAAAATAAGAATCCAACAAAGAAAAATACAATTGTCAGTATTACTGCCGGCAATGACAGTGCCGACTGTCCGATATTATCCCTGATCATATTTATAACGGATATTACCGGATTGGAATAATCGGGATTGATCATCTTTGCAATGGCATTTCCGCCGTAAAGCCCTGCAAATAAGGCACCAATCCATATTACAAACTGCAGTACCCCCTGTACGGCAACAGCCAGTACCTTACCGGCTATCAATGCATCCGGACGCACAGAGACCAGCAATGTTTCAACCAGCTTTGAGGTCTTCTCTCCCGAAACGGACTTGCTGACTGCCTGACCATAGAATATCAGCATAAAGTACAGCATTAAGCTAAAGACCATAGGAGCAACTATCTTTACGATAATGGAAGCAACACTGTTATCATTTCCGATATCGGAGTAGGTATAAGTAACGGGCTGTAATGCTTCGTTAAGCTGCTCTGTACTAAGACCCGCTTTATCCAGCTTAATTAAGCCGAAGGTAGAGGACAGGGTATTTAGAAGTGCATCCGTATCCTTTTTACTAAGGATGCTTCCTTCCGGTAGTAATGCGTTCATATCATAATCTGAATCATTTTTCGTAATTTGAAGGATAACTGTCTTTTTTGAAACCTTTTCATCCTTTAGGGCTTCTTTTAAATCCGTTCCGTTAAAATTCTCGAATTTAACAGCTTCAAAAGTCTTGTTTCCTTTTAGGAACTGTGCGAAATCAATAGGGCCTAAGCCGCTTTCATCCATAACCAGAACATTATCCACGGGAGATATTTCTTCTACTGCCGCATTGCCGCTATTACTCTTCCTGCCATCCGGCTCCGGCTTATCGGAATTGGCTCCAAATACACTAATTAATATCAGGCCGCCTGCCAATAAAAGGGCTATCAGCACTGTTGTTACTTTATAGCTCATGGTGCCGGCTAACTGCTTAAAGGTAAAGCCGTAAACCGCACGAAAGCCTCTGAATCTTTCCCTCATGCCTTCATACCTCCCCTGTTCAGTTTAAATAAATCCTTTAGCCTGATACGGTTTCCATTATGGAGTATCAGGGTTTCATAGATACCTGCCACGAAACTGAACATCAGGATATTGAGTATGATCTGAAGTATAATGGCCCCTGCCGCTATGAGGAAATCCGCCTTGCCAATCAGAATGGCACCGGGAAGGATGAAAGGAGAGGAAAGGGGGAATAAAAAGGCAAAAATAACATAAGCATTGCTGCCGCTTCCCATTAAAACATTTGCCGCCCCTATTCCGATGTAAACTCCTACCAGGGTCGCTATGGTCAACAGGGTCATGCCTTCATTCAACTCCTCCATTTTGCTGACTGTGGCTCCCGCCATTCCGGCCAGTACTGCATAGAAAATCATTCCAAGTCCTATCAGGATAAGGCAGAGAAGGATATTTCCTATATTCAGATTTTGAAAAATATTATCCGGTACATACTGGTTCATTATTCCGGCCTTGCTGCCAGAGCTCATGGAGGCAGAAACCTTATTGGAAACAAACACCAGTACCAGCAGGGATATAATCTGTATTAAAACCGCACATAGCATAGCAAGTATCTTACCGACCATGAGTGCCAAAGGCTTTACGGATATCAGCAGGTACTCCACGATACGGCTGGACTTTTCCATCACAACAGAAGAAGCCACATGGGAGCTTGCCATAATATTAACCATCATCAGAAAGAACAGAATACCGTAAATAAACCAGTATTCATTCATGGATATGGCTTTGTCCGTCTCTAATACCGGGTTTCCCTGGGCATCCAGCTTTACAGTCTTTGTATTCACCTTTGCCCCGATAAGCTCATTCTGCTCCTTGGTAACCCCACCGGCTGTCAGCCGCAGAGAATGAAAGGTGTCGCTCATCTTTTCTCCAAGAACCGCAATAGTGCCATCCTTTACCGGTCCTTTTGATGCTTTTGCAAAATCAAGAACAAATGAATTGTCCTGTTCCTTTATTGTTAGTATGACAGAGTCTCTTTCCGATTTTTCTATTCTCCGGGAGACAGTTTCATAATCTTCCGTTAAATTGGTAAACACGGTATCCTTAAAAGTGTCTGTCTGTTTTAGAAGGGAAAAATCAATCTCCGGAAGGGAAGTCTCATTTTGTATATATACCTTTGCCACAGGGCTGGTTTCTTCACCGCCTGTTTCTCCTCCTTTTGTAAGAAATTGAATTAAGGGCATGGAAACAACTGCAATCAGGGCCATAATAATAAATGATATTCGGTAAGCCTTGTTTTTCAAGGTCTGGGTCAGAGTAAAGGCAAATACATCCCTCCAGCCGCTTATACTACTTTTCTTCATGGACATCACCGACCTTTTCTATAAATATTTCATGAAGTGAAGGTTCCCTTAACTCAAACTTGACAATTGGTATCTTATCCTGGATGAGCTTTGTTAAAAAGGCCATTGCCTGCTCTTCTCCCAATACCTTTAACTGATATTCACCCGGAGTTTTATTGGTTATGTGAATTCCGAAGCTTTCTATATAGGAGGCAATTTCCACATCACTCTTCACAAAAAGATTGACTCTGCCGTAGCTTTTCTTTATCTCATTCAAATTTCCCTGAAGTACTGCCTTCCCTCTGTTCAATATGGTAATATCGGAGCAAAATTCTTCTATAACAGGCATTTGATGACTGGACATAATAAGGTATTTATCCTTTGCGATTTCTTCCCTGATAATGCCTTTGAATAACTCGGTGTTCACAGGGTCCAGACCGCTTAAGGGTTCATCCAGGATAATCAGCTCAGGGTCTGATATCAAAGCAGCCATCAACTGCAGCTTCTGCTGATTACCCTTTGAAAGCTGGTCTGCTTTATTGGCCTTCACTTTTTTCCCCTTGACCTTTGGAGGAAACAGATATTCATTCACAGATAGACGGTCCGACCAATATTCGATCCGGCTCAGGGCTGTCTTTCTCGGAACATTACGAAGCCTGGCAAAATACAGTAACTGGTCCAGCAGAGAATACTTTGGGTATAGTCCCCTTTCTTCCGCAAGATATCCCACATTGGCGCTGACCGTATCAAGGGCTTTTCCTTTCCATAAGACGTCTCCCCCATCCTTTGAAAGCATTCCTAAAATAATACGTAAAGAAGTAGTTTTTCCGGCACCATTGGTTCCAAGCAGCGCATATACTCCCGGTCTTTCAATTGCAAAGCTTAAATCTTCCACTACTACCTTGTCACCGTATTTCTTTGTTATGTTTTTGACAATTAACGACATTTTTTCTTCTCTCCTTGCCCATTATTGGTACCAGTCATCCGGATGTTCACTCTTAGAGACGATCTATAGGAAACTTAACATTTACCCAGGAGCTGGATAATATTTCTTGTTAATCATATCAATAACCTTTCAATTATGCAATTACATTTTATTTATAAATAGATTAAATTTTGTTTAAAATTTAGGTATTCCCTTCTTTCCAGGTTCAAGGCAATGATTTTCTTGAACAGGCATGAAATTGTATTGATTGTCAATAATATTCCTGATTAGCAGAAATGAAATTATTCTTTTGACAATTTAAACAATTAATATTAAAATAGACCGGTGCGCTGTATTAGAATTCCACAAAATAAGAAGGATTAATACAGCTACATATTCAAAAAGGAGTTTCTATGAAAAACAAAAATAAACAGAATGAACATTACGGCCTATTTACGGCTACTGCTATGATTATCGGTATTGTAATCGGCTCCGGTATCTTTTTTAAAGTTGATGATGTGCTGAAATATACAGGCGGCAGCGTTGGACTAGGGATTCTCGTCTTTGTAATCGGTGCCTTAAGTATTATATTCGGAAGCCTGACCCTTACGGAGCTTTCCGTCCGTACGGAGGGTCCCGGAGGCATTATCAGTTATTTTGAACACTTCATATCCCCAAGAGCTGCAAGCGGTTTTGGATGGTTTCAGACCTTTATCTACTTTCCGACAATAAATGCGGTGATATCATGGGTTGCGGCTATTTATATCTTCTTATTCCTGGATTATAAGGCATCTCTGGAAGCTCAGATCGGTTTAGGCTTTCTTATATTTACCTTTTTCTATGGAATAAATATCCTGTCCTATAAATTGGGCGGGTATATCCAGAATGCTGCGGCTGTTATCAAGCTGATTCCCCTGATTGCCATTGCAATAGCCGGTATCTTCTATCACGGGCAGAGCGTGGCGATTCCTGAAGGCATGAAAATGATAGGAAAAACACAGGTAGGACTGGGCTGGCTGGCGGCTCTGGCTCCCATTGCTTTCTCCTATGACGGATGGGTTGTCTCTGTTAATATCACCAATGAAGTGAAGAACTCCAAAAGAAATATGCCCCTGGCTCTGATTATCGGCCCTCTGACAGTATTGTCCGTGTACATTTTATATTTCGTAGGCCTGAATAATATGCTGGGTTCTGAATATATCATGACAACCGGAAATGAAGCCGTTAATAAAGCAGGTGAAATTATGCTGGGAAGCAGCGGAACGAAGCTTTTGCTGTTCTTTATTGTTATTTCCGTACTGGGTGTTGTAAATGGCATGACCCTGGGAAGCATCCGTATGCCCTGGAGCCTGGCTTCCAAAAATATGCTTCCGGATTCCCAGAAAATCGCAAAGCTTCACCCCAAATATGAGCTCTCCCTCCCCTCCGCCCTTATTGCCTATATTACGGCAGCCCTTTGGATGCTTTTGCATTACCTTACAACGAAAAGCGGTATCCTTAAGGGGAGTGATATCAGTGAAATCGCCATTGTATTCAGCTATATCTGCTATATGCTTCTTTATATCAAAGTACTTTCCCTTCGAAAACAGGGAGAAGTTAAGAGCCTCTTTAAGGGTGTTATCTGCCCTGTGCTGGGTCTGGCAGGCTCTCTCATAATTCTGATTGGAGGTCTGATATCCAATCCCTTTTACGTAGCTTGTTTTATCATATTCTGCGGACTGGTCTGTTTATCGGGGGCTCTCTATTGTAAAGGCAGAGTGGATAAAAAATATTGATGCAGGGACTATGCACAATAACTAAAAAAGCGAAAGTACAATTTAAGGCATTGAATGCTCTAAAATGCAGACTTTCGCTTTTCTTTTTATATATTTTTCGGCTATGCTATAGCAGCCTTATTCACCCTGTCCGTTATTGGAATCATTTGTTTTTTTACTTTTTTCCGGCTTTTTATTTACAAGGCTGTCTTTGTTATCCTTTTCAGAGCTTTCTGTTCCCGCCAGCTCATATACTACTACGGCAACACCGCGCTTGATGTTAGCGAACATAAGCTTTGCCTTACTGGGGGGCATATTAATGCAGCCATGAGAGCCGCTTGTCATATAAATTCTTCCGCCGAAACTGGACCTCCAGGAGGCATCATGGAATCCGATATTACGGTTAAAGGGCATCCAGTATTTTACCGGTGTGGAGTAATCCTCTCCGTTCAGGGTCGCATCATTTTCCTTATACTGGACCGGATAGGTTCCTACAGGTGTTCCAAAGTTTCTGGAAAGATTACCGGATACAAAATCCGATTCCAATACCAGCTTTCCATCCTTGTAAAAGAATAAATGCTGGGCTGTCAGATTTACTTCCACATAGGTATTTCCGATATCATCGGTTCCGTATTGCTGGGCCGTCTGAAAATAAACAGGCTTTCTTTCTATCTGCTGGCCTTTTTTAATCAGCTTTATAAGGTCATCCTTTTCTGTCGCCCTGTCAAGCCACCAGCCGTAATCGCCGCCCTTTACCTGTATCACATCCCCATAGGAGGTCTTAAAGGTACGGGTTCTGCCGAAGGAATTATAGGTCTTTCCTATGTAATCCACGTACTCCTTTACACCGTTTTCATCCAGCGTAACCTTCATCTTGTCATCAACAGACAGCCATTTACTGATTTTCTCCCCATCAAGAACTTCCGTTGCATCACCAAAATGATAAGTAATCCTGCTTCCTGCCATCTTGTTCATCTTATCCATGGCTTTTAAGAGCTCCGCATTATCGGAATATACAGCAGGCTTTTCATATACCTCTGCTTTTTCCAGGTTCAATTCCGGTTCCAGTGAAAGGATGGCTTTTTTTACCGCCTCAAACATTTTGTCCGAGTCTACCTTAGATCCCTGATTCTCCGGAACAATTACATATCCGCTGTCCCCGTAATCGGATATATGGGCATCCGTCGGTGCTATATTATAGTCCGCTGCAAAACACTTAAGCCCGTCAAAATACTCCTTAAATAATTCGTCATTGTATAAAAGGGCTGCCCTCATGGTAATATCATGAGGTTTGAGGAATGAAAAGGGCCAGGTAAAAGGATTCTGGGTCGAAAGTAAATCCGACAATTTCTCATCATATACGGTATTAAGCCCGATATCCTCTCCGTATATTTTTTCTGTCACATCATTACGCTCTTTGATTGCCAGCACATAGGATTCCACTTCTTCATTTATTGCTGCTTCAGCCTGTTTTTCTGTCATACTTGAAACACTTACACCATTAATCGTGGTGTTGTGATAGAAATGGTTCTTATAATAAAATGCCAGAAATAAGTATATTAATAAGAGAGGGACTGCTACAGCAACTCCACCGTAGAGAAGTGCCTTTTTTGCAATACTGCCATTGCCCTTGCTGCTACTTATGTTTTTATTTGTCTGCTCATTCATGTTTTCACACCTTCTAGTTTATATATTGTATTTAATAACCCTATTACTCATTCATACATACCTATATTAACATGGAATGATGTTAAATGCTTGGCATTTTAATTACGTTTTCATTAAATGTATATTACATATTAATCCCCTTCAAAAAGATTATATAAGTTGAATTGTAGTTTCACCAACTCTTATTTTTGCTGATATATTCAAGCAAAGCCAGGCAGCCCTCATATACATCCTCATAGGTCTTATCGAAATTCCCCGTATACCAGGGGTCTGCTATATCTCTTTGGCAAGGCGCTAGATCCAGGAGTCTCATTACTTTATATTCAGGATCTCCCCCAAAAATCCGTTCCATCGCGAAAATATTGCTATTTTCCATTCCGATAATATGATCATAGCGGCTGTAATCTTCTTTCTTAAGCTGTATTGCCCTTTTTTCAGAGGTATCTATGCCAAATTCCATTAATTTATTCCTGGTTCCCCTATGAACCCCGTTACCTGCCTCTTCGTTACTGGTTCCGGCGGAGGCTATAAAAAATCGCTCCGAAAGTCCCCTTTTCCGGACCATATCCTTAAAAACATATTCTGCCATGGGTGAGCGGCATATGTTCCCAAGACACACAAACAGAATCTTAACCATACGTTTCCTTCCTGTCAGGAGTAAGCCTCCTGCGCTTTTCCTATTCTTTTAATATCCAAGCCTGTCACCAAGCCTGTCACAAACTCGCTAATGATACTGCCCATATAAAAAGTAAAAAATTGCTCTATGAAATTATAAACAAATAAACTGCTTCTGCCAACCCGGAATCTTATGGAAAGCTCTGGATTTATGAAAGATAACGGTAGCTTTTCTTCAATTTTCTATGCTATACTCTCTTTATCATACCGATGCAGCGCATTTTTCAAACTATACCCCATGCATATCCCAAGCTTGCTTGGGATACTGCTTAAATAAAAATTGAAAAATGCAACGCATTTTTCAAACTATTCCATCAGGCAGGGGAATCCCTTCCCTCTAATAATGGAAACAATCAACAGAATTCAAGGAGGTACTTATGAAAGTATTATTACTGCTGGCAAAGGGCTTTGAAACCATGGAGTTTTCTGTTTTTATAGACATCTTCGGATGGGCGGGAAACGATTTTGGCGGTAACATTACAGTAGAAACCTGTGGTTTTACCAAACAGGTAATCAGCACCTTTCACGTTCCGGTAACAGTGGATAAAATAATTCAGGAGATACGCACAGAGGATTATGACGCCCTTGCCATACCGGGAGGCTTTGAAGAATTCGGCTTTTATGAAGAAGCCTACGATGAAAAATTCTTAAAAATAATCCGTGAATTCCATGAACAGAAAAAGCCTGTGGCATCTGTCTGCGTAGCTGCCCTGGCCCTTGGAAAGAGCGGCATCCTAAAGGGCAGGCGGGCAACCACCTATCATCTGGGGGGTGGCCGCCGTCAGCAGCAGCTAAAGGAATTCGAAGCCATTGTAGTGAATGAACCGGTCGTTACGGATAATAATATTATTACCTCCTATTGTCCTCAGACAGCTCCCTATGTTGCCTTTAAGCTGCTGGAGCTTCTGACCTCAAAGGAGCTGACAGAGGCGGTCAAGACCGCCATGGGATTTTAGGCTATTTTATTCCAGGTCATCAAAATCATAAGCTGCCGCTTTGGTATAATTGGTAACCTTTGCTTCAAAGAAATCCGTTTTGGTCTGGTTAAGGCTTGAAAAGCCTTCAATCCAGGCCATAGGGTTCTCTGTAATTTCCGGATACAATTCCTCCAGTCCAATGGCCTTTAACCTCTGGTTGCCCAGATATTTAATGTATTTTTCAATAAGGGTATCATTGATCCCAAGGATTTCATTATTGGTAACATACTGGCCCCAGCGGATTTCATGCTCTACACCGGTCCTCATCATTTCCCTGATCTGCATCAGCACATCCTGTGTAAAAATCTCAGGCTTTTCATTCCTGAGCTCCTTTATGATATTCTGGAAAAGTACCAGATGGGTTATCTCATCCCTGTTGATATACTTAAATATGGTGCTGGTCGCCGTCATCTTCCCCTGTCTTGCCAGTGTATAAAAGAAGCTGAAGCCCGAATAAAAATAGATTCCCTCCAGGATATAATTGGCAGTAACCGTGCGGATAAAATTATCCGTGGTGGGATTTTCATTGAACTCCTGGTAAATGTTGGCGATATAGCGATTTCTCTCCAGAAGATGCTTATCCTCCCTCCACTCGTCATAAATCTTATCCCTGGTAACCGGGTTGGTCACCGTGTCCAGAATATAGGAATAGCTCTGGGCATGGATTTCCTCCTGAAAGGCCTGTATATTTAACAGGGAGGAAATCTCCGGGGCCGTTACATACCGGGAGAGGTTAGGCAGGTTCTCACTCTGAATGGAATCCAGAAAGTTCAAAAAGGATATGATCTTGTCAAAGGCATTCCTTTCACCGTTTGTCAGCAGAGGGAACTGCTTGATATCCTCATTCAGGGAAATCTCTTCCGGAATCCAGAAGTTATTTAACATGGTCCGGTAAAAGGTCTTTGCCCAACTGTATTTAATGCGGTTCCACTCCCTCAGATTCGTGGTATTTCCCTCAATCAGAGTCTCTGTGCCTCTCACGCCATTCTCATTGAATATTTTTTTCTTAATCATAATTCCTCCCATGGATTTCACAAGTTTTATGCGAAACTGCTTTCTAACTGGAGCAGCTTGTACACTCATCCATCTCCAGTGATTGGTTGCGTACATAGTAAATTGTTTTCACGCCATTCTTCCAGGCTTCTACATAGAGGTTCAAAATATCCTTCGCCTTGACCTCAGGGGTTATATAGAGGTTAAAGGACTGGGACTGGTCAATGTGCCTCTGCCTGATGCCGCAGGCTTTAATGCTGTAGAGCTGGTCTATGTGGTGCGCCTCCTTATATAACCAGAAGTTCTCCTCCGATAAATCCGGTGCGGCCTTTGGGGTAAAGCTTCCTTTCTTTTCCTCAATAAAAAATTTCCGGAATATAGGGTCGATTCCCGCTGTGGTACCTGCTATATTGGAGGTACTTCCCGTTGGAGCTATGGCAGTCAGATAGCCGTTTCGAAGGCCGTATTCCCGCACCTCTTCCCTTAGCTTCTGCCACCGGCCTGAGGTATATCCCCTGCTTGTAAAATATTCTCCCGTCTGCCACTGGGAGCCGGTAAAAGCAGGATAGGAGCCCTTCTCCCTGGCCAGCTCGGAGGAAGCCTTAATAGCCTGGTAGGCAATCTCCTCAAATAAAAGGTCCGCTTCCTTTAAATGCTCCTCACTTTCCCAGGCAATCCCGTGATTAACCAGATAATGATGGTAGCCGCTGGTTCCAAGCCCGATAGCACGGTATTTGTCACTGGTAATTCTGGCCTCCGCCACAGGAGACTGGTTCAAGGTAATAACATTATCCAGCATTCGTATCTGCAAGGGAATGATGTCTTTCAGGTCTTCCCTGTCAACCCGTCCCAGATTGATGGAATTCAGATTGCAGGTGACCATATCCCCTGATTTTATCCTTACAAGGACATCCTTTTGTCCCTTTCCGGCTTCAATGGTTTCCTCCACAAGAGAAGATTCACTCATATTCTGGGCAATCTCATGGCAGAGGTTGGAAGCATAGATCATACCTGCGTGCTTGTTGGGATTGGCCCTGTTTACCGTATCCCGGAAGAATATAAAGGGAGTTCCTGTTTCTACGGCAGATTTCATTACCTTCTTCATAATGTCCAGGGTAGAAACGGTCGTACGGCTCAAATTCCCATTGTTCTCGCAGGCAAGATAGCGCCTGGTAAATTCTCCGCCCTCTTCTTCATCATAGCAGTCCTCCAGGTAAAAGCCCATCTGCTTATGTACCTCATAGGGGTCAAATAAGGACCATTCCCCTCTCTCAAGAAGCCTTTTCATAAAAAGGTCGGGGATACTTAAGGATGGGAAGATATCGTGGGCTTTTCTTCTGTCATCCCCGTTATTGGTCTTTAAATCCAGGAATTCGTAAAGGTCCTGGTGCCAGATATCCAGGGTCACAGAAGCACCGCCCTTTCTTCTGCCCAGCTGGTCCACCGCAACTGCCGTGTCATTATAAAGCCTGATCCAGGGAACCACTCCGCCGGATGTATTTTTGTAGCCTCTGATTTCGCTGTTTAAGGCTCTGACCTTGCCCATATAGATTCCCAGGGCTCCGCCATGCTTGGATACACTGGCGAATTTGGAATTCACATCGTATATGGACCAGAGATTATCTCCCACTACCGAAATAAAGCAGCTGCTTAACTGATGATAGGGTGTACCTGCGGCAGCAAGAGTCGGGGTAGCAACCGTCATCTTAAGCTCACTGAGGATATCATAGAACTTCCTTGCATATTCTGTCTTTTTCCCTCCTTCAGGGATGGCAAGGTGCATGGCAATTACCATAAAGCGCTCCTGGGGCAATTCATATACTTCCTTATCAAAGCCCTGTATCAGATAGCGGTCTGCCAGTAATTTAAGCCCCTCATAGTTAAACAACATGTCTCTTTCCACCTTTATATATGCTCCAAGCTCCTCTATTTCCGTCTTTGTATATTCCTCCATAAGATATGCACCATAATAGCGGAGTTTTGTCAGCTTATCCACCAGCTCGTAAAAATCCCCGTAGCCAAAATGGCTGTATCCTCTGTTAATGGCTGCTTCCTTGTACAAATCGGACATCAGCAGCCTTGCAGCCGCATACTGCCAGTCTATATTGGTCTTCTTCACCTCATTGCCAAAGGTATCCCTGGTAGTCTGTATGGTCTTCTCAATGGCTGTCTGTATCAGAATTTTCTGTATTTCCTTGGTGCTCATGCCATCCCTGAACTGGATGTTGGAATCCATCTCAAGCTCCGCAGGGTCACAGCCGGAAAGTCCCTCACAGGCATAGGCTACCATTTTCTTCGTTTTTTCCACATACAGGGGTTCGTAATTTCCATTACGCTTTTTTATCATAATATCCATAGGCCTCACTCCTTAACTCCTCTATTCAACAATATATAGTAATAGTAATAATTATTATAACTATATGTATTGTATACTATTTTTTCTCATTTGGCTAGAAGAATTTTTACCGTTATTCCTGAGCAGAGCTTTTCAAAGCTGTCGGATTCGTATTTATGTCGATATATATATCGGTATTTAACTTGACTGCCGCTTTTTTAAATTTGCATTTCCAATATTCAGACAGTCATTCTATCCTTATGCATTTCATATAATGCCTTCCAAGGCTTATTATAAAATAAGTGCCCCCTTTTGGGAATAAGCAAATGACAAACTTCTGATTTATTTGGATTATACAGACCAAGACAAACCCATGAAGGAAGTTTTTGGAAGCGGACGATGACCAAGGGGGTTGTTTTGACCTTTTGTTACGCGAGAACCCTTATTCCACTAAAGCGCCAGAAAACGTGACTGGCAGGCAAACCAATGCCAAACTCGCTGAACAGCTATGGCTGTGTTAGTTATCGAGCTCAAACAGTGGCATTGCTTTACCTAGTCACGTTTCCTGCCGCTTAAGTGTCATAAGGAACCTCTTGAGACAAAATGCCAAAACAACCCCCTTGGTCATCTGTGTATATCCAGTATTTGGTCAAATGCATATGCCGTACCCAAAACCCTATAAGGATAAAACAATACAACAACCCTCCAAGATTTATTGCCAAACCCCAGATGATTTTGGCTTACCTTTCGTAATTTTCTATTGAGGAGTTCCCTAATGACACTGAAAGGGCGGCAGCTGTTCCTAGGTAAAATTATACCACTGTCTGAGCTCACAGCTCCACACCGAAACAACCTTCCAGCGAGTTTGGTATAATTTCACCTGCCAGGAACAGCTGCCGGCATTTTAGTGGAATTCGAAACCCCGAACGAGAAAATCACGAAAGGTAAGCCAAAATCATCGTCCGTTCCCAATCCCCCCTTTCCCCTTCACTACAATCCTCACAAGATAAACGCATGAGTAAATAAATTGTGAACCAAATCATTTTATCTATTCCAATAGAAAGAAAACAGGTGGGATGCTTATGGAACAACTCTTAAGCTGGATTGAGATAATTGAAGATAGCCGTCAGCAGGCGAAGGTTAGGAACTGTTTAAAGGATATACTGGTGATAGTTCTAATGCTACGCTAGCAAATGCAGATAGTTGGGAAGAAATACTAGTCATGCGTATGTCGTGGGTTATCGGTTTCCTTTCTTGTTTTTCCCCAAGGGAAATGTTATAGTAAGCTTAATACTTAATTACCGGGTTATAAAGGAGGGTATGGATGGCTAACATCAGGGAAGTAGCAAAAAGAGCAGGAGTCGGGGTGGGGACCGTCTCAAGGGCTTTAAATAATACAGGCTATGTAGCGGAAGAAACAAGGCAGAAAATCATAGATGCAGTAAACGAACTGGGGTATACCCCCAATGAGCTTGCGAAGCAGCTTTATAGGAACCGAAATGGAATTGTGGGGGTCATGGTTCCGAATCTGGAACACCCTTTCTTTGCAAAAATGATGCGCCATATTGAAATGGAGCTGTCAAAGCATGGGTATAAATGCCTGGCATGCAATACTATTGGGATTGTCAACAGGCAGCAGAGCTTTATGGACATGCTGGACCGTAATATGGTGGATGGAATCATTGCTTGTGTAGACCCCCTTATGGATTTTGAAGGTCGGAAAGGCAGGGCAATTGTCAGCATGGACAGAAATTGGGGGCCGGATGTTCCGATTGTTTTATCCGATCATGAGCAGGGAGGAAGGCTGGCAGCAGAAGCCTTTTTAAGAAACGGCTGCCGTAAGGTGGTTCAGTTTACGGCAGGAAGGAAATCTGAGAGTACTAATCTGCGGCACGAGGTACTGGCGCGGATAATGCAGGAAAATCACTGCGAGGTCATTACCATAGGAACCAAATGGGATGCTCTAAGCTATGCCTATAATAAAAGTATTGTCCTTCAATATATGGATGTTATTAAAGAAGCGGACGGACTTATGACCAATGATATAGGTGCAATGAGCTGTCTTGTAGTAGCTCAAAAGATGGGAATTAAGGTGCCGGACAAGCTTAAGATAATAGGGTATGACGGTACTGAGATAACAAATCTAACCTATCCTGAATTATCTGTTGTTGTGCAGGATTGCGGGGAACTTGCCAGAAATTGTGTGGACTTGGTTCTGCAAATGATTGATGGCAATGAGCCCCAAACAATGAAGAAAGTAGTACCTGTTTCATGGAAACAGGGTGGAACAACTTAGACGTTCCACATTATAAGAAATAATAGAGACGTAATTATAGAGAGGACTTTTTCAATTGAGAAAGAGTCCTTTTTGCTGTTTTTAGTAATATATGTATAAAAATAGACAAAAAATTTATCAAAAATGAAAATAATAAATAAAAAATATATTGACAATAATAGAATGGATGTTATAATGTACATATGGAACGGGTTCCATATAAAAAGTTTTATCTGAAGTGAAAGAGGGTAAGGATATGAAAAAAAGACAGAGAATTCAGTTTACGTCATTTAAGCAGGTTTTAAAATGCTGGCAGCTCTATGTACTATTAATACCGGCATTATTGTGGGCCTTGATTTTTGCTTATTATCCGATGTATGGCCTGGTTATTGCGTTTAAAGATTATAAAATCAGGGCAGGGATTATGGCAAGCCCCTGGGCAGATCCTTTGTTTAAGTACTTTAAGCAGTTTTTCAGTACCAGCATTGCCGTCCATGCAATATGGAACACAGTAATTATCAGCCTGGAAAGCCTGGTCATTGCATTTCCTATTCCCATCCTATTTGCCCTCCTTCTGAATCAGATTCAGAAAAAAGCAATTCACAAAACCATCCAGACAATCAGCTATGCACCGTATTTTATGTCTAATGTGGTAGTTGTCAGTATAATCACTGTTATGTTCTCGGCAAACGGTGTGATTAACAACATCCGTCTGGGGGCTGGCGGCAGGGAAATATTATTTACCTCGCTTCCGGAGTGGTTCCGTACATTATTTATCGGGTCAAATATTTGGCAGACCATGGGATTTAACGCTGTAATCTTCATTGCAGCCCTTACTGCCATCAGCCCTGATTATTATGAGGCTGCAACCATAGACGGTGCTTCCAGGTTTCAAAGAATTTTGTACATAGATATTCCCTTGATTACTCCTACCATAATACTCATGCTGATACTGCAGATAGGAAACATTATGAACATAGGCTATGAAAAGGCTTACCTGATGCAGAACGGTTCCAATACCATAGTCAGTGAACTGATATCTACTTATGTATATAAGGTGGGCTTGCAGACAGCGCAATACAGCTTTGCTACAGCAGTGGGATTATTCAATTCCTTAGTCAATTTTATTATCCTGGTGACTGCCAACAGGATAGCAAGAAAAGCAAGCGATATCAGTATTTTCTAGGAGGTATGGCTTAAAAATACGTAGCATTTTTAAGCTTTCTATTTAAGCAGTATCGCAAGCAAGCTTGTGATATGCATGGGGATTAGCTTGAAAAATGAAATTTATGACTGCGGCTCAAAGCTTGCAGGCACAGGAAAGGGCATGGTTATTAAAATGAAGGGATATGCAAAGAAGAAACGGTTAATGAAATTATCAAAGGGAGACCGCATCTTTCAGATATGTAATGGGCTTATTATGCTGATTCTGTGTATAGTTATCGTTTATCCGCTCTATTATGTGGTTATAGCTTCCGTAACGGATCCGGTTATCGTAAATTCCGGAAAACCATTGTTTTATCCGGTGAAAGTATATTTAAAGGGATACATGACCACCCTGAATTATATGCCGCTGTGGACAGCTTACAAAAATACGATAGTTTATACGGTTTTAGGAACAATCGTAGCACTTATTGCTACCGTACCGGCAGGCTACGCCTTATCCAGAAAGGACCTGGCAGGGCGAAGGGGATTGATATTCTTATTCACTTTTACCATGTTCTTTAATGGAGGAATTATTCCTTTATATTTAACGATCCGAAACCTTGGGATTTACAATACCACCTGGGCTATGGTACTGCCGGTAGCGGTATCTGCTTATAATCTGATTGTATGCCGCTCCTTTTTCTCTTCCGGCCTGCCCGATGAGCTTTTGGAGGCAGCAAAGATGGATGGGTGTTCAGATTTTGGATTTTTCTTTAGAATTGCCATACCGCTGTCAAAAACTATTATTGCGGTTATGTGCCTGTTTTATGCAACAGCCATGTGGAACCAGTTTTTCAATGCCCTTATGTATTTACAGGACGATTCCAGGATGCCTCTGCAGGTGGTTTTGCGTAACCTGGTATTAATGAACCAAGCCAATCAAATGGGTTCCTCGGGAGATGCCATGGTTACGAAGCAAAAGCTGGCAGAACAGCTTAAATATTGTATTGTAGTAGTGTCCGCCGCTCCTTTGCTGATGGTATACCCTTTTCTTCAAAAGTATTTTGCCAAGGGGGTTACAATTGGAGCGGTTAAGGGCTGACAAAATTAATTCCGCCGGAATAGGTTACACACTCCGTTAATTATGGCAATTTACGAATGCCTGATTATAGAATAAAGAAGGAGGATTTTATTTATGAAGAAGGTTGTTTCATTGTTACTTATTGTGGCCTTGGCCGTAAGCGTACTTGGAGGCTGCAAGGTTAAGGATTCCTCAAAAAATGCTTCAGGTGATGGAAATTCCTTGACTGCAGAAGAACAGGAGGCTGTGGATGCCGGATTAATCAATCTGGACGGCTCTTTGCCTATTATAAAGGACCCCGAGGCTTTTGAGAAAAAATACGGTAAAATCTCTGCCCTGATTGTTAATACCGCAGAACGTACGGTGCCCGTTGGGGAATTGGCAATGTGCAAGAAATGGTTTGAGGATACAGGGGTTGAATTTGACTGGCAGTCTATCCCCCAGGAAGGGGCCCAGGAGAAGATTAACCTGATGCTAGCTTCCGGAGAGGAGCTTCCCGATGTATTCTGGAATTTCGGGGATGGGAAATCCGGTAATATTGTGGTTCAATATGCCGATCAGGATATCTTCCTTCCTACGGAGAGCCTTATTAATAACGATATGCCCCACCTAAAAAAAATACTGGATGAGAGCGAGAATTACTGGAAAGAAATCAAAGCACCGGACGGACATACTTACGGCTTTCCCTACATAGAAGAAATGTATGGACTTGTATTAACAGGAGGGCCATTCCTGATTAATAAGTCATGGCTTGATAAGCTTGGCCTAGCTGTGCCCGCCACTGTTGATGATTGGGTGAATTGCCTTAGGGCCTTCCGTGACGGCGGAGATTTAAACGGCAATGGCAAGGCGGATGAAATTCCCATGGCTTCCTGGTTTGGTGCTACCGATACCTTTGGTTCCTATAATTTATTCTACCGTTTCACAGGAGCATTTGGCAGTGCGGATTCTTATTGCGGCGGAAATGCTTATGCAGACCATTTAAGACTGGTTGATGACAAGGTAACCTTTACGGCAAAGGATGAGGCATTCAGAAAAACTGCTGAATTCTTCAATATGCTTTATAAGGAGGGATTGATATGGAATGGTTCCTTTGAGGCAGATGAAAGTGCTTCTTATAAATCCTCCTTAATAAAGGAAGATGCTGCAAGAATCGGAAGCTTTGCTACCTGGACAGACCAGGAAATCACGAATCTTGATGTACATGATGAATACGTTGCAATTCCCAGGTTAAAGGGCGAGAATGGCATGACCGGCTTTGAAAACAACTTTTCAGAATTACAGGATTCTTCGGACACTGCCATTACCACCAGCTGCAAATTTCCCCATTTAATTGCGAAATTCGTTGATTATATGGTTGGTGATCCTTATGTCTCCATACAGTCCAACTGGGGCGCGGAGGGCTACAATTATGTAAAGGATGATAAGGGAGTTCTTAGGACTCCGTTAGACGATAACGGAAGATATGTGCCTCAGACAGAGTACACCACGTTTGGTACGGCACGTGTGAATTCCACCACCTGCCGTGGTTCTATGATTGTACTGAATGAATATTATGAGAAATATGCCGGTTATGCTTACGATGCCGTACAGCTTCTTGAGAATCAGAAAATTAACGGCAAAGATGATATTATGAAAGAATATGATTCCATACCCCGCGTAATGATGACCACGGATGAGCTGTCCAGGCTGGCGCAGATTCAGCCTGCCATATCCGATATTGTTGACAGATATATTAACCAATGGATTACAGGCGGTGTAACCGATGATAACTGGAAGGCCTATTTATCCGAATTGGATGCCGCCGGGGTATCGGACCTGGTTAACATCTATCAAACAGCAGTTGACAGAAACAAATAAAAAATATGATACCAGGCAGTTTTACTTTTGGCTGCCTGGTATCAGCTGAACAGGGAGACTTAATCGATATGAATTTACAGGAAAGACAGAATTACAGGCCCCAGGTGCACTTTACACCTTTATCCATGTGGATCAATGATCCAAATGGAATGGTATATGCCGATGGTATGTATCATTTATTTTATCAGCATAATACAAAGGAAGCCAGATGGGGTAATATTCATTGGGGGCATGGGATTTCCGCTGACCTGCTTCACTGGCAGCATCTGCCCGTTGCCCTCTGCCCGGATGAACTTGGGCTGATTTTTTCCGGCAGCTGTGTATTTGACACTCTAAACACTTCCGGTTTTGGTACGGCAGACAGGCCTCCTATGGTAGCTGTCTATACCAACCATGACCCGGAGACTGGAAAAGAGGTCCAAAGCATTGCTTACAGTACGGATTACCTGAATTTTATAAAATATACAAACAACCCTGTTCTTGAAAACTCAAATAGCAAGGATTTCAGGGACCCTAAAGTATTCTGGAATCCCATCAGAAATGCCTGGAGCCTTGTCCTTGCTGCCGGAGACAGAGTGAATTTCTATACCTCCCGGAACCTAAAGGAATGGGAGCAGACGGGAGAATTTATAACAGGGGAGAATGGATTGAAAGGCATCTGTGAATGTCCGGACTGCTTCCCGGTACAGACCGGGGAAGGAACAAAATGGGTACTGATTATCAGTATGATAATCGGGGATGATACAAAAGGAAATGCAGGACATAAAACCCAGTACTTCGTCGGTGAATTTGACGGAAATAGATTTACTGATACGGAAAAGGCAGAGGAACCGCTTTGGTTAAATTACGGAACGGATTATTATGCAGCGGTAACCTTTCAGAATGCAGAAGACAATATTCTGCTGGGATGGGCTGACAATTGGGCCTATGCTAATGAAACGCCAACGGGCAGTTACCGCGGACAGATGTCCCTTGCTGCTAAGGTTGATTTAAAGAAAACTTCTGCCGGATACCGTATTGCCTTAAGCCCCATGGGACTTGAAAAGCTTAAGGGTGACAGCCGGTCCCTTAGGAAAGAGAGCAGGCTGGAAGGGGAAAGCTTTGGATTGACAGTTACAGGTAAAGGAAACGGAAAGATCAGCATACATAATGACCTGGGAGAAAAGCTTACAATTGAGGTTACCCCAGATGAAATCATCATTGACAGAACAAATGCGGATAAAAAAGACTTCAGTGAAAAGTACACCATGTTTAATAAGATATCTGCCAAAAGGTATCAAAAGGGGGACTACCGGCTGGAGATGGTTTTTGATGTGTCCCTTCTGGAGTTGTTTGCGGAGGAAGGACTGATACCGGCAGCCGTATCGGTTTATCCGGCGGAACCATATAACCACCTTCTGTTGGAAGGAGATATGGAAGCTGCAATATATCCTGTAAAATAAGATAAATAAGCTGAATTTTAGTTGTTTCCTCTTTGGAGTGTAAATAGGCTGGAATATATGCATTATTATGCTAAATGGGGTCAAAAAACTTAATTTTACTTCGATATCCTGGATTTATATAAAATAATAAAGAAGTACCCGGTTATTCTGATATAAATTTTCAGTAAGCCATGGTACTTCTTTTTATTGTTATGAAATCTGGAAAAGAAGCCAAAGCAGGGACAAAAAATACTATAAAAAAATTTAAGGTAGTATTTAAGACAGTTTATCATTACAATATTTTGTAGAAGGTAAATAGATTAAACAAAATTTAAAGCTTTCTATTTAGGTAGTATCACAAGTAATCTCGTGATATGCATGGGTTTAGATTAAAAATGCGTAGCATTTTAATCTTTTTATTTTGGCAGTATCACAAGCAAGCTTGTGATATGCATGGGTTTAGATTAAAAATGCGTTGCATTTTAATCTTTTTATTTAGGCAGTATCACAAGCAAGCTTGTGATACTGCATGGGTTTAGATTAAAAATGCGTTGCATTTTAATCTTTTTATTTAGGCAGTATCACAAGCAAGCTTGTGATATGCATGGGTTTAGATTGAAAAATGCGTTGCATTTTAATTTTTTTATTTAGGCAGTATCACAAGCAGGCTTGCAATATGTATGGAGGTTTAATATGGATAATTATGAATTTATCTCAGATTATAAGCATGATAATGAGCTAAGAATAAGCTTTGAAGCTTTGGCACAAAAGACCTTTGGAATCCGTTTCGAAGAGTGGTATCAGCTTGGATTCTGGCGGGAGGCTTACATTCCCTATTCCATAATGGATGGCAGGCGGATTATCTCCAATGTATCTGTAAATAAGATGTCATTTGCTTGTAACGGAAGAAGAAAATTCTTTCTGCAGCTTGGTACGGTAATGACAGATATGGAGTTCAGGGGAAAGGGATTAAACAGACTGCTGATAGAACGGATATTAGCGGATTATAAGGATACCTGCGATGGTATTTATCTCTTTGCCAATGACAGCGTATTGGATTATTATCCGAAATTCGGATTTGAAAAGGCCGCAGAATATCAATACAGCAAAAAAGTGAAAAATACAGGCGAAAAAAGGGCTGTTCCATGGCCCATGACAGATAAGAGCAGCTATGCTTACATGGAAGAGAGGATGAGGAAAAGCTGTAAAAACAGTATTTTTGAGATGGACAATGCCGGCCTCTTTCTGTTTTACCTCACATACTTTATGAAGAATTCCGTGTATTATGTTGAAGAACTTAAAACCTATGTAATTGCAGAGGAAGAAGAGGGCACCCTCTTTCTGCATCAGGTTATATCAGAACAGGAGGCAGAGCTGGATAGTATAATTGCTGCTTTTGGAAAGGATATCACAAAGGTGGTACTTGGGTTTACTCCTCTGTATTCCCAGGGATTTGACAGGGAGGAACGAAAGGAAGAGGATACCACCCTTTTTATCCTGGGCAAGGGATGGGAGGAATTCCGGAAAGAGAAGCTTCGGTTT
Source organism: Bacillota bacterium (assembly GCA_023410275.1). Taxonomy (GTDB): domain Bacteria; phylum Bacillota; class Clostridia; order Lachnospirales; family Lachnospiraceae; genus Anaerocolumna. Next base: position 8,494 of record JAEYPZ010000084.1, on the reverse strand, counting down.
CCGGTGCTGTCCCATGCATAGGTCATCCGTAAACAGAAGGTATTAGTTTGAAAAATGCGATGCATTTTTCAAATTTTTATACAAGCAGTATCACTGGCATTCTTATAATATTCAAGGGTATCAGTGAGCAAAAGGGGGTATTTATATGGATGAGAAACAACAAAAAGAACTGGAAGAATTAAAGCAGTGGCTGGAAGAAACAAAGGATACGAAACTTGAGGAAATGGGGCAGTTTTTTGGTGCCAGGATAGACAGCTATGAGGAACATATGGCTCCCTGGAAAGACTATTATACCTGGATGGCACAGATACTTCCGGAAGGGACGAAGGAATTGCTTGATATTGGATGCGGAACAGGACTTGAACTGGACGCGGTCTTTGAAAGATTTTCAGAAATGCAGGTGACTGCCATCGATTTATCTGCGGAGATGCTGGGACAGCTTAAGGTAAAGCACGGGGATAAGAACCTTCATTTCCTATGCGGAGATTATTTTAAAGTACCCTTTGGGGAGGAATGCTATGATGCAGCAATATCCTTTGAAACACTTCATCACTTTATATCAAATAGAAAGATTGAGGTGTTTCGAAAGCTGTACAACAGTTTAAAACCGGGAGGGTGTTATATTGAAGGTGACTATATAGCGGGCTCCAGAGAAGCGGAGGAATTATTACTTGGGGAATGTATGCGCAGAAGGAAACGGGATGGTATAGCCGAAGAAGCTTTCGTACATTTTGATATTCCCCTTACCCTGGATCATGAAATAGAAATTTTGAAAGAAGCCGGGTTTGAAAAAGTTGAAGTTCTGGGATATCTGGGAGAGAATCGGACACCAATGATAAGAGCGTGGAAGAAGCAAGATGCATATACTCAACGTATCTAAAATGACCGGATTACGGAACGAAAAATAAGAAAATAATAGTTCCCTGTGGCCCTGCTTTTATAAAGTTGAAATAGACAGATGTGTCCATTGTAAAAAATCTTGTTAAATAATAATATACTTATAACATATCTTTGCAACTATATGCAAAAGTGAGTTTTTTGATTCAATATGGTGTGCTGGAGAGAAAAATTATTGTATTGAATTATCTTGATGTATTGAGGTAGAATAAGATAAATACAGTTATAGCACATGATAAAAATATTACAGATTTTTGCGATGAAACAATAACTATAGGAGATAGCTAAGATGAGGTATATCTTATACATGGCGGGGGTAATTATTTTCGGAACGATTTTTAATATTTGCTGCACAGGTAAAAAAGGGGCACAGAATTATAGTGTCAAACGTTTTATGCATAAAAGCATATTGGAAGATTTTGATGAAGAACGAAAAAATATAGAAAAGCTCATGAAGTAAAATTGTAATTTCCACTTATATTTAAACGCAGTCAGGTGAATATGGGAAGAATAGGAAGAAAAAACATAATCGCATAATCCTTCGGAACCTCTATGGGCATTTTTGGATGATTATTTCTATTGGCTTAAGCAGCATTAGAGCAGCATAAAAGGAACCCAAAATAGATAATTTGTAGATATTTATATAGTAAACTTTCAATTGCAGGCAGGAGAATAACAATTTTGGCTTTCGTTGTTTAAAGGGATACTGCCGCAGAAATTTTATAAAGGGATTGATTATGACTTATAAAATACTCATTGCAGACGATGAAGAGGATATACTAAGAATGTTAAAGGACTACTTCGAGCTGTCCGGGTATCTTGTATATACTGCGGACAGCGGGTATTCAGCCATTGAAAAAATAGAAGTAAATCCGGATATCATTCTGCTGGATGTCAATATGCCCGATATGGATGGATTCTCTGTGTGTAAAAAAATACGGGACCATGTAAATGTTCCCATTGTTTTTCTGACCGCCAAGGTCCAGGAACAGGATAAGATCAATGGGCTTTTGCTTGGCGGGGATGACTATATTACAAAGCCCTTTAGCCTGGAGGAATTACATGCCAGAGTTGTTGCACATTTACGCAGGGAAGGAAGGCAAAAGGGAACCCAGAAGGTAAGAATGGCAGGAGAGCTGCTGATTGAATATGATTCCAGGAAAATTTTCTGGGGTGAGGATGAAATAGGCCTGACCAGAACGGAATTCGACATTGTAGAAATCCTGAGCATACACAAAGGACAGGTATTTGATAAGGAAACAATCTATGAAAAGCTTTGGGGTTTTGATAAGGAAGGAAGCAGCAGCATCATAACAGAGCATATCAGAAGGATTCGTACAAAGATTGGATGTTACTATCAGAAAGAGATCATAGAAACGGTTTGGGGAGTTGGTTACCGATGGATTATATAGAGAAGCAGGTAAATAAAATAAAAGTATTTTTAAAAAATTCCAGTCTGAAAAAAGCACTGGGATTTTATATTTTAATTGCAATTTTTGCTTGCGGACTTTGCTATTATGCTACCTATCTGTTTTGTGAGGGATGGAAGAATGTCATTATGTCTTTGGAAGGGATACAGAACTATGCTGTCATTTACAGGGACAGCCGGGGTTATACCATTGACACGGAGGCTCTGCCGAAAAGCGTTAACAATCAGCTAAGGCTTCTGGAAGGAGTGGAAGCAATTTCTGTCTTTCTTTATGCCAGTATTGCCATTGTTATGGTCAGCCATATTTATTATAAAAATAAATTAATGGAACCCCTGGAGGTTCTGAAAAAAGAAATGGAAGCCGTGGCCAGGGATGACCTCAGCATGGACTGCCGTTATCTAAGCGGAGATGAGATGGGAGACATCTGTGAGGCTTTTAACCAGATGCGCCTTCAGCTTATAGACAACCGGAAAAATACATGGAAGCTGGTGAGGGACCAGAGGGAATTAAATGCTGCCTTTGCCCATGATATCAGAACTCCGCTGACGGTTATGAAGGGCTATACCCAGATACTTCGTATGTTCCAGCCGGGAGGGCAGATTTCCGAGGAGAAGCTGTGGGAAACCCTGTCTTTGATTGAAAACCAGGTAGACAGGCTGGAGCGGTTTGCCAATACCATGAAGGAAATTAATACCTTTGAGGAACTGGAATTAAAAAGGGAGAAGAGCACAGCAAAGGAGCTTGCTGCCAGAATAGGGCAGCTTCTTTCCGGAATGTCAGCTTCGGCACATTCTATTGATATGACCGTGGACGAGTCCTGTAATGAAGCGGAAATTTTTCTGGATACGGGGGCAATCCTAGAGGTGGCAGAGAACTTAATGGGAAATGCGCTGCGGTATGCAAAGGAAAGGATTTGGCTGCAGCTTCAGATAGAAAACGGAAAACTGTTTCTCTATATAAAGGATGATGGTGCAGGCTTTGAAAAAAAGGCTTTAGCCAACGCAAAAAGCCCCTATTTTACAACGGAAAAAGGGCATTTTGGCCTGGGGCTTACCATTTGCAGGCTCCTGTGTGAAAAACATGGCGGCAGCCTTGAAATAACCAATGGTATCCACGGCGGAGGTATCGTTTGTGCAAGTTTTTTTGTAATGTAGTGAAAAGATAGATATTTAGATTATACAATAAAATCATCCCGGCAAAGGGGTGATTTTATTTTGCCGGAATACGGACAGCTGCCGCTGTAAAGAGTATTCATAGTAATTAGAAAGAGATAGAAAGGAAAAGGCTGATATGAGTCAAGAGATTATTCTAAAAAACGTAAGCAAGTTTTACGGGAAAAAGAAAGCCGTTGACGGTATTGATCTTACTATAAGTGAAGGGATGTTCGGGCTTTTGGGAAGAAACGGAGCCGGTAAAACGACCCTGATGAAAATTCTTGCTACCCTGCATCATCCAACGGCAGGAGAAGTTACTATCAATGGAATAAATATTAAAGAAGCCAGGGAGATACGCAGTATGACAGGATATCTGCCCCAGGATTTCTCCATGTATGGGGGAATGAGTGCTTATGAGGCAATGGATTATCTGGGGACTCTCTCCGGCATGAAGAAGGAGGAGAGAAAGGAACGTATTCCGGAGCTTCTTGATAAGGTGAATCTGTCCGCCAATTACAGGACAAAGGTAAGGGCCATGTCAGGCGGAATGAGAAGAAGGCTTGGCATCGCTCAGGCAATCCTTCATAATCCCCGGATTCTGATTGTGGATGAGCCTACGGCAGGGCTGGACCCGGAGGAGAGGGTACGCTTTCGAAATCTTTTATGTGAGATAGCCCAGGACAGAATTGTGATTCTCTCCACACATATTGTGGGAGATATCGAAGCGACCTGTGAGGATATTGCAGTGCTGGATAATGGGAAGATTATTTTTCGGGGAACCGTAAGAGAGCTGATAGAAATGGCAGAAGGAAAGGTTTACAGGGCGGAAATATCCAGAATGGAATTGGAGGAATTAAAAGCCAGACATATTGTTACCGCTATATTATCGAAGGGAAGCATGGCTGAGGTACGATTTCTCTCAGAGGAAAGCGCCCCCTTTGAAAAGGCCGTACTTACGGAGCCCAATGCCGAGGATGCCTATCTATATCTGATGGGAAAGGAAGGGGGCAAACCAGTATGTGGCTGACCCTGTTTCGAAAGGAATGTAAAATCTGGAGAAAAAGCATTCTGTTTTTCGGATATCTGGCAGTTATCCTGTTCTTTTATCTGACACAAATGGGCTCAGAGGATATTCCCACAGAGCCAAAGGCAGGGCAGGAAAGCTATGGCTATCATTACAGCACCGACAAAAAGGTGATTATGGAGACTGCCACGGAGAGTCTGCTGCAAGAATACTGCAATGGAGCATATACGACCTATCCAATTGGATTTTACAAGTCCGTCCGGCTGGATAAAGAAAAAACAGAGAAAATCAAAGCATTGCTGTTAAAGCTAACGGCTGCAACCTCCGAGGAATTTAATAAGGCCACTGAGTCCCATAATAATGAAATCACAAATCAGGGAAATAAATTGGTTCAGAAAGATACAAGCTCTTTGAAATTGAAGATTTCCGGGAACGTGACCTATGATGAATTTCTTGGGTATATGAATCAGGCAGCGAAGCTTATCGGAAGGGGCAGTATGTATGGAAAAACCTATCTGACGAGTAATGCAAGAGTACCTGTTACCTATGAGGAGGCTTTGAAGGATTATAATCAGATAAAGGGGAAGGACCGCTTTTCCGGTGCCTATGCCAGGCTGTTCTGCGACTATTTCGGTATCCTTTTAGGGCTTATGCCGGTATTTTTTGTTACCTCCAGAGTCCTAAAGGATAAGCACAGCCATGTAAACGGTGTGCTTTACGGAAAGAGTGCCTCGTCGGCGGCTATCATAACGGCCCGCCTGGCAGCCATATGCTTCATGCTGTTTCTGCCCGTATTGCTCCTATCACTGCTTCCTCTGTCCCAGGCAGTTTATGCTGCCCAAAATGCTGGAATTACAGCGGATTACTTTGCTTTTCTAAAGTATTGTACCGGATGGCTTCTGCCGAGTATTATGTTTGTGGCAGCTTTGGGGTATTTCCTGGGAGAGCTGACTGAAGGGGTATTTCCTATTCTGATACAGGTAATCTGGTGGTTTGTCTCAATTCTGGCGGGAGTCAGCAGGATGACGGGCAACTTTGGCTTTAACCTTGTTCCGCGGTTTAATACCCTGGGAGAATATGATGTCTTTCATAGAGCCTTTGGACAGCTTGTGGCTAACCGTATCCTTTACACCGCAGCGGCTCTGGTTCTTATGACAGCCCTCATTTATCTTTATGACTGCAAGAGGAAAGGAATCTATCGAAATAATGGAAAAGTATCAAAAATTTTTGTACGTAAATCTAAAGCATAATCTGTTAATTCCTTCAGCGCTGGTACTGGTACTCTGTCTGCTGTCACCCTTTCTTATAGGGCTTGAGAATCTGGATGGGGCACAGGCAGCCAAGGTCATTGAGGTATTCTTAAGCCTTATCGGGATTATACTTTTAATGACCGTATTTGCACCGGATATTGACAGGGATATCAGGGATATTATTGCCTCCAAGAAAGAATCCATGGTATCGGTCCATCTTCTTCGCACACTGTCTGCAATAGTTTTGCTGGCAGCAGTGGGGGTTCTGTTCCTTTTATGGATGAGAGCGGGAGGCTGCCGGTTTTCTTTCCCTAAGCTGTTTTTTGGCTTCCTGGCAAACAGTATCTTTTTAGGTGGACTGGGGACATTTTTCTTCGCTCTTTCCAACCAGCCGGTCTTAGGATATATGATGTCTATTCTATACTTTTTAATTAATTTTGGAACCGGCAGAAAATATATGGGCAATTTCTTTTTGTTTTCGATGCAAAACGGAAGCTTTACCGAGAAGTATTATCTTTTGACAGGCGGAGCTGTCCTGCTGCTTCTGGCAATTATATGGCGGGATATTCTCTGGAAGAAATTGATATAGAGCTTTAGGGAAAAAGTTATATGTTTAAGCTTCAAAATTTGGAATTCAAATGAGCCTGGCAGGAGCAGATCTGTAATATACAAATATCAAATGAGGAATAGTAGGCTGCTTAAAGGTACAAAATATTAGAAGGATTATGGGATGTTTTTTCGATGGATTTATCTGTCGGAAAAACATCCTTTTTAGATTAATCAATTTTTCAATTGGTATATTAACATAATCCTTGCTTATCCGCGAATTCTTATTGGAGACTGCTTATAAATTCTTGCTGTATGCTGCCTGCAAATTCTTTCTGGATTTGTTGAAATTACAATTTATAGGAGATATAATATAATAGTTAATAAACAACGTAATTACAGGCTGCTTATGGAGGAAGATTTTATGAAGATATTACATGAGAAGCTAATGCTGTAAAAAACGATTAGAAAATGAGAGAAACTCCACCGGAGGAGGTACTTTATGGAATGGAATAAATTATTGGCGTTAAATACACAGGTCGTTAGAGAGGAAGAACCAAGGGATTTTGAAAAATATCCAATCAGTGATTTGGAAACAGATTATAAAGCTATTATATCCAGTGCGGCCTTTAGAAGGCTCCAGGATAAGACACAGGTATTTCCCCTGGATAAAAGTGATTTTGTAAGGACCAGGTTAACACATTCAATCGAGGTTTCTACAATAGCCAGGCAATTGGGTATAATGATTACCAGGAATACTTCCCAATATCTGCAGGAGGATTTTAGAAATAACAGCAAGTTTACGGATGAAATACCGGTAGTATTATCTTGTGCAGGCCTGCTGCATGACCTTGGGAATCCGCCCTTTGGCCACTTTGGCGAGGTAGTTATTGGTGAGTGGTTTAAAAAAGAATTTAAAAATACAAATTTTAAATTTAAGGGAAGACCGGTGGCAAAAGTTTTACAGGAGCAAATGAAAAAGGATCTGGAGAATTTCGAAGGTAATGCACAGGCACTGAGAATTCTTTCAAAAGTAAAAAATAAGGAAGAGGGGTATGATGTAAACCTAACATATGGAGTATTAAATACACTTATAAAATACCCGACGAACTCAATCGATTTTGATGCCGAGAGTGAAGATATAAAAAAGCATAAGCCCGGATATTTTTATGCAGAAAGAAATACAATGGAATATATCTGCATGATTACTGGGACAAAGAATAAAAATGAATATGTTCGGCATCCTCTTGTATATTTAATGGAGGCGGCTGATGATATAGCATATGCAACTGCGGATTTGGAGGATGCTGTAAAAAAAGGCTTGTTTTCATTGAATCAGTTTATGGATTATTTTAACAGAGCAATCAATGATATTACGAATTTATCCCATAAGAAATATACCCAGGAACTGATTTCAGACTTGGAAAAACGCCTTGAGGGAAGTGACAGAAGCACGGAGGGGGACCTGGTCGCTTTTCAAAAGTGGATGGAACATGTAAGGAAATGGCTGATGTACATAGTATCTTATAGGTTTTCCAAAAGCTATGATGATATTATGAATGGTGTATTTAAACAGGATATGTTTTATGAAACAAACCATCAGGAGTCCATAAAAATCTTAAAAGGCGCAATGAAAGAGTTTGTATACGACAATAAAGAAATATTGAAATTAGAATTGTCGGCCAGGAAAATTATTACCGCATTACTGGATGATTTCATTTATGCGGTATTATACTGGGATGCTGAAAGCTCTGTAGATGGTGAGGAGTATAGGATTTCAAAAGCTGATAAAAAGTTAATCAATATAATATCCGCTAATTACAAAGAAGATTACAGGTGTGCAAAGACAGATAATGAAGCTGAAAATTTATATTTGCGATTTTTAATGGTTACGGATTATATCAGCGGTATGACGGACTCGTATGCGAAGAATTTATATCAGGAATTAAATGGACTGAAATAAAAATTACGTAGAAAACTCTCCCATAATAGATTTGAATAAGAAACAGCTGTAAATAAAATAAGTCCGGGATATAAAATAATATGAATTGAATGGCAAAAGGTCAGTTTTTCGCAAGGGGACGGCAGTTTGCACCAAATAGAAAGCTTCCTGCTTCGATTCCAATGTATAAGAAGTCCTAATTCTCTGAAGCTTTTGTGCTGGACATATCCTCAAACAGATAACTCGTGGGC
>JAEYPZ010000083.1:0-3527 GCA_023410275.1 Bacillota bacterium | reverse complement strand
TCACATCACTACGGCAACCAGGGAAAAGCTTCTTTTAGGTGAATTTTGTTTTTCCAGAGTATCCGCCACAACCGTAATGGAGATCTTATATCTCTTTTTATCGGTCAGCAGGAAGAATTCACATGATCATATCAGACGTCATGAAATTGCAATATCCGATGATAAAAAATAAGGAGAGCCGTAAGTTAGTCCTTAGTAAAACAGTATTTGATCGAAGTATGGCGTAGCGTAAAAGCTACGCCATCTCTTCATTTACCGGGGTGTTCAGTTCAGTAAACATATTGAATCTTAAACTATCGGCCGATAAAGTAGAAAGTTTTTATCAAATAAATTGTAGAAGTCTATTCCCACTTAAAAAAACGGAGAGAAACAGTAGTACATATTACTGCAATTACGATCATCACAACCGCAGGAATAAAAACACTATCTATTGGCAGACCAAGTGAAGCAGCTTTAAGAAGTTTTATTCCCTGGGTTAACGGCAATATATCCGCGATTTTTTGAAGTGCAACGGGCATCACTTCGTAAGGCAGAGTAGCTCCCGAAAAAATAAGCATTGGAAAATACAGCAGGCTGGCAGCGGCACTTGCTATTTTAATGTTTGGTGCAATTCCTCCCACCAGCAGACCAATGCTGAACATTGACAGCATAACCAGTAAGTATGCTCCTAAGAAATGGAGCCATGAGCCGTATAACTGATAGCCGAAAAATATTACCCCTGTTGCATAGACAAGGATAAGTGAAGTAATCGAATAAAGTGCGTAAATGACAACCTGTACTGCCAAGATAAGAGCAGGACTGGTAGGTGTGACTTTGAACCGCTTTAATATTTTTCTGCTTCGATAATCAGATACGACTAAGGGAAGCCCCATCACACCTCCGGCACAGATGGCAATGGTTGATACCGCACCGAAAGACTGTTCCAAAAAGGTATATCCTGCACCTTCGAAAGCAGGTCTATTTCCAAATACGGCTCCCAAGATAATAACGACAACAACAGGCATACAGATAGCAAAAATGAACATGTCCATCCCACGTAGGGATAATCTGATTTCTGTTTTTAGTAAAGTTCTAAATGCTTTCATTCCCTACCTCCTCGTCTGTGTACCAAAGGTATGCGTCCTCAAATTTTTCATAAGGACTGGTGGCGATTGCTTCTTGCACTGTCCCGCAAAAAACGTTTTCGCCCTTTTTTAAAATCATAATTTTATCACACAGTGCTTCTATCTCATCCATAAAGTGAGAGGTTAATAGAATAGTTATTCCTTTCGCTTTCAATTCAGAAAGGCATTTCCACACCTCCCGTCGTGCCTTAGCGTCCAAGCCGGTGGTTAGCTCGTCCAAGAATATAACTTCAGGATTAGGGATTAGTGCCAATACAATAAAAAGCCGCTGTTTCTGGCCACCCGAAAGCTCACTAACCAAGCTTTTCTGCTTGTCAGAAAGTCCAAATTTCTTTAGAAGAGCGCCATAATTTAGAGGGATTTTGTAAAGCGAAGCCGTGACCTCACAGAGTTCAGACACACGGATTTTGTCCTGATAGTTTGCTTCCTGAAATTGAACACCCACTTTCTCAAACAGTTTTTTTCGCTCTTTCTGCGGATTCACCCCCAAAATGGAGATGGTTCCATCATCTTGCTTTTTTGTTCCCAAAATACATTCAATTGTGGTGCTTTTACCCGCACCATTTGCCCCCAGCAGGCCAAATACTTCTCCACGGCAAACGGAGATATTGATATTCTCCACTGCTTTGCTGTGCAAATCGTAAGATTTGCATAGGTTTTTTACTTCAATCGTTGTTTCCATGCGATTAATTACCTCCTTTTCTTTGCATAAAAAGAATAACACCAGAACAAAGTCTGGTGTTAAAGTGTAAGGTTTTCCTGAAATCGTTTTTTCATTTTCTCAAGATGAGAAAGCATAACTTTTGCATTTTGTTCCGCATAGTGTAATGAGGTTAGCAGCTTATCACACACGGAAATAATATCATCATTTTCCTTTGGGGTATCAATTACTTGGCGAATGTCAGCATCGGGATTTCGAGATAGGGTATTCAGCATTCGCAAAATAGACGAAAGAGAGTAATTGGCACAACGTAAGGAGCGTATGATTTTCAACCGCCGAACATCTTCATCAGTATAAACACGATAACCATTTTGTCTTCGCTTTACTATAAGCAAGCCGTTCATTTCCCAATTTCTTAGAGCGTCCATTGATATATGCAGATAATCGGCCACTTCTTTTCTGGTTAAAAACTTAGTATCTGTTTCCTGATTGCCGCCTGATAACAGTTTTTTTGTAATCACTATAGCTTCTTCGGCATTTTTTTGCTCATTTCTAATCTGTTGCAGATAGTATTCCGTCAGGCAAATTGCCTTGCTAAAATTTCCAAGCGCGGAGGTCTTAATAATAGAGATTGCTTGCTTTCTCAGACCATTTTGCAGAACTTCAACCTTTAAAGCAATTCTCACAAATTTAATCTGCTCCATGTGAAAATCGGTAAAGATACGATAGCCGTTTTCCTTACGCTCCGGTTTGGGAATTAGTTCAAGCTCTTCGTAAAGACGCACGGTGTTGGGATGGATACCATTGCTATTTGCAATTTCGGATGTCTTGTAAGTGTTCATTTTTCACCACCATTCTTGTGCACCATAATAACATCAAAACAAAGCCTGGTGTTATAGTGGAGGGTTCTAATTGTAACCCACAAAAATAAAAAGTACAAGCATGTGAAAACTATAAGGTTCTCTTTTTTTGATTCAAAGGAATGAATCTTAGCAGTTTCTTTGGGGAACAATGATATATGGAGAAATAGCACAAAAAACAGGGGTACCATAAGGGTTGTTTTATCACTAATTGTGCAAAGCGACGAAATGATTTGAGAAATAATATTTCTTGAATAAACTTATTGACGAAATAAAACAATCGTATTATAGTATAGACGAGGGGATGAAATAAAATTTTATATAAAGAAGGAGCAGTGATATATGATTTACACAGTAACATTTAATCCGGCTCTCGATTATGTCGTAAAAGTAGATCACTTCACACTGGGAACCGTTAACAGAACCGAGCAGGAAGACATTTACTGCGGTGGGAAGGGGCTGAACGTATCAACCGTTCTGGCTACTCTGGGATACGGGAATACAGCGTTAGGCTTTGTCGCTGGGTTTACCGGAGACGAGATTGAACGCAGAGTGAAAAATCTTGGATTTCGAAGTGATTTTATTCATGTTGAACAAGGAATGTCCAGAATCAATGTAAAGCTCAAATCCGGTGAAGAAACAGAAATTAACGGAAGCGGACCAAAGATTACGAAAAAAGATGTGGAAAAGCTTTATGAAAAGCTTGACTGCCTTACAAAAGGGGACGTCCTGATTTTATCAGGAAGTATTCCTGCTTCACTGAATGATGATATTTATGAACGGATCATGGAGTATCTGGATAAAAGGGGGATCCGCATTGTGGTTGATGCGACCCGGGATTTACTTTCAAACGTGCTTTATTATCATCCGTTTCTGATAAAA
>JAEYPZ010000044.1:0-9724 GCA_023410275.1 Bacillota bacterium | reverse complement strand
CAGATTGCCGGCCTGATAGCACAACGGGCGGAAGGCTCGGTTTATGCGGCAGTGACCGTCTACGCACTTGGCGGTAAGATCCGGGAGGTAAGTCCTGTCAGCACAGCTTATTTTTACAGGGATGCGTTTTATATTATGGGGATTCAGTCGGTGTGGGAAAATGATAACTATAAAGAGATTAACAGGCAGTGGCTTTATCCCAGATTTCAGTATCTAAAGTCAATCACGGAGGGCTCCTATATTAATTTTCCTTATAACAGGCTGACTGATTATGAGAAGGAGTATTACGGCGAGAATGTCTGCAGATTAAGACAGACAGAGAGTCGGTATGATCCTTACCATGTATTCAGTTTTCCTCAGGCAATCCGGTAATCACATTGGTGTATATAGACAAAGTTAGTAAGATTATCCAGAACTTTGTCTATATTTTTTTGATTAAATAAAAACATAGGTTTATTTATAATAAGTATAAATAAAAACTATTATACATATGAAGCTTCTATGATTTAAAATGATTAAAATATAAATCGGAGGAGCGTATTGGAATGTATGGGAAAAATAAAGAATGGAAGGCACCGCATGTATTTGTGATTTTAATTGTGCTGATTTTTCTTGCAGTAGCAGCAACACACATTGTTCCAGCAGGAGAATTTAACAGATATATTAATGCGGACACTGGAAAATCGTTGGTGATAGAAGGAAGCTATCACTTAATAAAACAAAAGCCAGTCAATTTCTTTTCAATACCGGAAGTTATTTACCGTGCTATTGTAAAGTCGGCAGGTATTATTACATTTATTCTGTTAATTGGAGGATCATTTGAAATTATCACATCTACAAATACATTAAATGCATTATGCAAGAAACTGTCGGCTGTTTTATCAGGAAGAGAGCTGCTTGTTATTCCTATATTTCTTTGTTTGTTTTCCGTTTTTGGATTTACCATGGGAATGTCGTCGGAGGTTATGATATTTGTTCCTACTGGTATTGCATTGGCAACTTCACTTGGATTAGATAAAGTAACTGGTACTGCAATGATAACAATAGGGGCTGCAACGGGTTTTACAGCAGGGTTATTAAATCCTTTCAATGTAGGAGTGGCACAGGATATCGCGCAAATTCCATTGTTTTCCGGTATAGGATATAGAATTATTTTATTAATCATCTTATTAATTATAGATGCTTTTTACATAATTTGTTATGCGCGAAAGGTTAAGCTTGATCCAAAAAAAAGTATTACTTATGGAGAGGAAGAGGATGATTATAAATTCGATGTAAATAATGCTGATTTAACTAAAAGGCAACTGTTTATTTTGGGAGTGATAATAATTGGATTTTGTATATTGATATATGGATTGGTTTGTCTGAATTGGAATTTTGAAGAAATGTCTGGGTTGTTTCTTACAATGGGTGTGGTATGCGGATTAATTTACGGATATAATCCCAGTAAAATTGCTTTGATTTTCGGACAGGGGGCTAAGGAGATTTGTGTAGGTGCACTGATTGTGGGGATTGCAAGAAGTGTGGAATTGGTGTTGTCTGAAGCAAGTATTCTGGATACTATTATAGTGAACATAATCAATGTAATTGGAGGCATGCCTGTTTCGATTCAGGCTGTAGGAATGTTTCTGATACAGTCAATAATAAATTGTGTCATAACATCAGGGAGTGGACAGGCCGCTATCACTATGCCCTTGATGATACCAATTTCTGATCTTGTTGGAATAAGCAGGCAGACGGCAGTGCTTGCATTTCAGATGGGGGATGGTTTTTCTAATTCCATTCTTCCGACTTCCTCAGCATTGATGGGGTATCTGGCTGTATCCAAAATCCCTTATGTTAGATGGATCAGGTTTATGTTGCCATTATTTTTGATCTGGACAGTGATAGGATGTTTATTTATGGCAGGAGCAGTAGCGTTAGGATATTAAAACAGAACGCGGAGGTATAAAAATACTTCCACGTTCTGTTTTTTTATAGCTGATATGTTATCTGTTCTATAAAATATTGCATAAAATCGTTTAATTCAAACCCTTTCCGATAGCAGATTGACAGGTCTGCAAACACATTAACATCTCCTACCAGAAAATAATTAACTGGTTTAAAAGTCCTGAAAGTTTTTAAATAGCTTTCCATGCAGAAAGCAGGTCCGATTCCTTCCGATGCCATTTGTACAGCAGTCTCTATATTTGATATTTTTAATACCTGTTTGGGAATTACTTGTGAAAAGGTGAAAGCTCTGTCCGTAAATTTCCGAATCATTTGATCATCATTTTGTATGATGAACCGATCATCTTTTAAATACTTTAAATCCAGCCATGGATAAGGCTGCCCAGGAAGATGCTTTGCATTTTCCACAGCAGGATGATTGGGTTGAAGTGCCATTAAAAGGTGATCATCTTTGATATGAATACTGGAGAAGCCCTCCAGGTTCGATGAATGGTTGCAAAGAATCAGGTCTAATTCCCCCGATTTTAGTTTTCCTGTCAATATAGTGAAAATATCCTCAGTGATTTTAATTTCTACATGAGGATATTTTTTTATAAATGCAACCATGGTAGGAGGCAGCAGTATGGGAGAAAGACGCAAGTATGTTCCAATCCTCAGGAATCCGGAATGTCCGAACTGATAGGACTGGAGGATTTTTTCAAATTCCTTCTCTGACTCCAGCATTTTTCTGCTGGCTTCCAGATATTTTTCCCCGATAAAAGTAGGTACCAGTTTTTTGCTTTCTTTTGTAAAAAGCGGTGTACCCAGGCTTTTTTCCAGGTTTTTTATATACATACTTAATGTTGGCTGTGAGATATATAAAAGCTCAGACGCCCGGCTGTAGCTTCCGGAATCTGCCAAAGTACAGACATATTCCTGGGCTTTTAAATTCATTAGCATGGTCATTCCTCCTAGTATTTATATTGGAAAAATTTATATTTTTTATTGATAAAATTTATACAACTAAAGAATTCCGGCAAATATCTTTAGTTATTCTAACGGAAATCTATATGTAAGTCAATAGTATCTAATCTCCATCAAAAATTCAAATAAAAAGTATTGGTTTTATTGAATATGATTAAAAAAAAGAAGGTCTTATAATGAGTTTATGGTAAAACATATAAAATCATCAAAAGAGGAGAGGCTTTCATTATGGCAAAAAGCAGCAAGGACCAAATTTTTTTAGAAGTGGAAAGGATAAAATCGAGTCTGATTCAGATGGCGGATGAGATCTACGATTTTTCTGAAGTTTCATTCCAAGAATATAGTTCTTCAAAATTATTGGAGGATTATCTTGAAAAAAATGATTTTCAGGTAGAGAGAGGGATTGCAGGACTGCCAACTGCTTTTCGTGCAGTGTACAAAAACGGTGAAGGAGGACCGTCTATTGGTTTATTATGTGAATATGATGCCTTAAAGAAGATTGGACATGGATGCGGCCATCATCTTCAGGGGCCGGCAATTGTAGGAGCCGCAAATGCAGTTAAGACTTTGTTTAATGAGAAACCATACACACTGGTCGTTTATGGAACTCCCGGAGAAGAAACCGATGGAGGTAAAATCGATATGTTGAAAGAGGGGTGTTTTCAGGATATTGATGTCGCGCTTATGACTCATGGGGGTCCTGCAACCCAGACAGATGTAAAAAGCATGGCCCTTGCCTCGTACAGGGTTATTTTCCATGGTATAAGCTCCCATGCGGCGATTAAACCAGAAGCTGGAAGAAGTGCATTGGATTCTTTACTGCTGTCATTTAATGCGTTGGAATTTTTAAGAGAGCATGTAAAAGAAGACAGCAGAATGCATTATACGATTGAAAGCAGTCCTGGTGCTTCTAATGTAGTACATGATAAAGCTGTTGGTATCTTTGATTTAAGATCTTATAATTCCCTTTATCTTGACCATATTGTGGAGAGATTTGAAAACATTGTGAAGGGTGCATCCCTGATGACAGGAACAACATATGAAATTAAGAGACTTACCAGATACGAAAGTAAAATACCATCAGACCGCATTAATGAACTTCTGATGAAGAATGCCTCCCTGGCAGAGGCACCTACACTTCGCCCGGTAAGAGAGAAGACCGGTTCTACTGATTTCGGCAATGTAACATTTGAGATTCCGGGTGCCTGTATCAGAGTTGCATTTGTGCCGGAAGGAACTCCATCTCATTCCAAAGAATTTGTGATGGCGGGTAAATCTGAAACTGGACATGCGGCAGTAATTTATGCTGCGAAAATACTGGCTGCTACCGCCTATGATCTTATATACAATCCCGAGATGGTAGATGAGATAAAAAATGATTTTACAAAACTGAAAGAACAGATGAAAACAATGTAATGTGGAGGAAAACAATGGAAAACGCAAAGAAGACAGGATTTAAACTACCATCATCTTATACCATTATTTTAATGATTATAGTAACAATAGCAATAATTACCCATTTTGTACCAGGAGTAACACCTGCCAGGCTTTCCGATATTGTGAATGCACCGGTCCAGGGCTTTGTGAAAGGTGTATCAGTAATCTTGTTTATACTGGTGATTGGCGGTTATCTTAAAATTATAAACGATACCGGGATTCTGGAAACGGGGATAGCAAAAATAGTCAGGAAAGCAAAAGGAAAGGAAATATACCTGATCCCCATCCTGATGTTTCTATTTTCGCTGGGAGGAACGACCTATGGTATGGCTGAAGAAACTCTGGCTTTCTACCCTTTGGTTATTGCTACAATGCTTGCATGTGGATTTGATGTTATTACTGGCGCTGCTACAATTCTCCTTGGTATGTTTTGTGGGGTATCAGGTTCAACCATCAATCCGTTTTCAATCGGAACAGCGGTTGATGCTCTAAAAACAGCAACTGGAATTGAAGCAAATCAGGCGGTAATTTTGATTATCGGTTCAATTATCTGGTTGTCCTCCGTAACGATGTCCAGCATATTTGTGATGAATTATGCAAAAAAAGTAAAGAAGGATAAACGGTATTCTATTCTTTCCGAGGAAGAGACAAGAGCTGGTGAAGCAAAGTTTGCGAATAAGGATGACAGTATGGATGATGTCAGTCTTTATTATACTGGAAAAATGAAATTGACATTGGGATTATTTGCTTTTTCATTTGTTGTAATGATCATGGCACTTATTCCATGGGAAGATTATGGTATTAACTTTTTTAATGGTTGGACTTCTTTTTTAACTGGTTTACCATTTGGAGAGTGGTATTATAACGATTTAAGTGTTTGGTTTATTATTATGGCAGTAATCATAGGCAAAATTAATGGTCTGACAGAAAAGGTTGTAATAAAGACTTTCATTAAAGGAGCAGGGGAACTTGTAAGTGTAGCAATGATTGTAGGTTTTTCAAAGGGAATCTCCATTATTATGTCAACTACTGGGCTTGATGTATTTTTGCTTCAAGCTGGAACAAGTGCTCTTTCAGGAGTGCCAACAGGACTGTTTTCCGGAATTTCTTATGCGATTTATACAGGACTTACAATGCTGATTCCATCTACTTCCGGTTTGGCCTCAGCTTCCATTCCTACATTTGGTGCATTAACTTCATCATTGGGATTTGCACCGGAAGTAATGATTTCAATTTATATAGGATCCCACTTCATTGTAGGGATGGTTCCTACAGCCGGAGTCGTTATGAGCGCTTTAAGTATGTCAAAAATCGAATTCCCTACATGGGTGAAATTTTACGGAAAGCTGTATGCCATGATTACGATAGTAAATATTGTGGTTTTATCTGTTGCTATGACAATATTATAAAGGAATTGGATGAACATGGAAATAAAGAACCCGGCAGTGTCCGGTACATTAGAGTCCAGTGATGCTCAGGTTATTGTTGAGCCCGGACGCGGAACAATAGAAATTAATTTGGAAAGTTCTGTTATAAATCAATATGGAAACAGGATAAAGAGAGTTGTCATGGAAACGCTTCTTAGGTTGGAAGTTGATAATGTGAAAATTACTGTGGTGGATAAGGGAGCTCTTGACTGTACTATCAAAGCCAGAGTGGAAGGAGCGGTTTTCCGCTCCTTTGGCCTGACTGATAATCTTCCGTGGGGAGGAATGATACGGCCATGAATAAAAATAAAAAAAGACTTAGAAGAACAATGCTGTTTTTGAGCTGTCAGAAACCGGGTTTAATTAAAGACCCTTATATTTATAAACCAGATTCCATAATTTTAGATTTGGAAGATGCTGTTTCTGAAAACCAGAAGGATTCAGCAAGATTCTCCATGTACCATGCGTTGAGAGAGATTGATTACCGGGGGGTTGAACGAGTAGTAAGAATAAATGGTCTGGACACACCTTTTTGGAAGGAAGATATACGGGCTGCGGTCGCTGGAGGATGTGACTGCCTCCGGATACCAAAAACAGAATGTCCAGGAGATGTAAAACGTGTAGAAGAGGTTGTAGAGGCTGCAGAAAATGAATTTGACCGGGAACGGGGAGCCACATTATTAATGGCTGCAATAGAATCGGCAAAAGGTGTTATGAATTCAATGGCTATTTGTGAATCAACAGAGAGACTTTTTGGAATTGCACTCTCCGGGGGTGACTATACAAAGGATCTGCAGACCCATTTAACAGGAACCGGTTTGGAGTTAATGGGTGCCAGGCAGCATATGCTGATTGCTGCCAGGGCTGCAAAAGTACAATGCTTCGATACTGTATATACAGATCTGGATGACCTGGATGGTTTTCAAAAGGATTTAGAAACCATACATCTTTTGGGATTTGATGGAAAGTCGGTTATAAATCCAAGGCAGATTCCAGTTGTACATAAGATATTTACCCCTGGTAGAAAGGAAATTATTTTTGCTGAAAAAGTTGTAAGAGAAATAGAGGATAAAAAAGCAAAGGGAATCGGCGTTTTTACAGTTGATGGAAAAATGATAGATATTGCCTTTTATGATGGAGCAAAAAGAGTTTTAGCACTGGCAGAGGCATCTGGTGTATATAAGGGAGAATGTGAAAATGATTAATTCAGTTGGAAGGGATATTCCGGATGAAATACTCAGACTGACAGGGAAAGAGGTTTTTCAGGGTATCCATTACAGAGATGGTTATGTTTATAAAAAAGATGGGCCAATTACTAAATGTGTTATTAACAGCAATGGAAATAAAGTAGTTGATACGATATGTGATGCTCTGAAAAAATGTGGTATCAGGGATGGGATGACTTTGGGATTTCATCATCATTTTCGAGAGGGTGACTATATCGTAAATATGGTTATGGAGGAAGTGCACAAACTGGGAATTAAAGATATCACCATCTGTGCAAGTTCCCTGGGAAAGGCGCATGATGCAATTGTACCTTATATTGAGGATGGAACCATAACGAACATACAATCCTCTGGTGTAAGAGGTAAAATAGGTGAAGCAATATCAAAAGGTAAGCTGAAAGGTCTGGCAATCCTGCGTTCTCATGGAGGACGGGTAAGAGCTATTGAATCGGGAGAAACCAGGATTGATATCGCATTTATAGGCGCACCTACTTGTGATGATTATGGGAACTGCAGAGGAATAGGCGGTAAAAGTGACTGCGGAGTGCTTTCCTATGCCATAGTTGATGGAGATTATGCAGACAAAGTTGTAGCTATAACGGATTGTCTGGTACCTTTTCCTAATTTTCCCGCTCATATCAGCATGACTAAGGTGGATTATGTTGTTTTGGTTGATGAGATCGGTGATCCCAAAAAGATTGCAACTGGGGCAGCAAAACCAACTACGGATATGCGTAAATTAATGATGGCAGATTATTGTACCCAGTTTGTTGTGAATACACCATATTTTAAGGATGGATTTTCTTATCAGACAGGTGTCGGCGGAGCCTCCATTTCTTCCGCCATTTCCCTGGCAAAAATTATGAAAGAACGAAATATCCGCATGCGGTTTGGTGTCGGAGGACTTACTAAGCCCATGTGTGAACTTCTGGTAAATAATCAGGTGGATTGTCTGCTTGATACTCAGGATTTTGATCTGGCAGCTGTGGAATCGGTAAAAAATTTGAAGCATTTCAGGATATCCGCTGGTGAGTATGCCAATCCATTTAATAAAGGCGCAGTGGTTAATAAACTGGATTTTGTTATTCTGGCAGCGCTGGAGGTAGATGTTAACTTTAACTGTAATGTGGTGGTTGGCTCTGATGGCATGATTACGGGTGCTCAGGGAGGACATCCGGACACTGCAGCCGGAGCAAAATGCACAATTGTAATTGCACCCCTTTTACAGGGAAGGATTCCTGTAATCTGTACGGAAGTGACCACTGTAACCACACCTGGAGAAAGTATTGATGTGGTGGTCACGGATTACGGGATAGCGGTTAATCCTGTAAGAAAAGATTTAATTCAGTGTATGAAGGGTGTGGAATTGCCGTTCAAAACAATAGAGGAACTTCGTGATATTGCTAATTCAATCGCTGGAGAACCAGAAAAGGTACAATTTGGAGAACGGGTGGTAGGAATCATTGAAAGCCGTGATGGAACAATACTTGATGTGGTCAGGGAGGTGAAACCGTTTCAATTTTCATATGAAGCGCCTAAAAACGGAATACGCTGACTGGATTGGAGAACGAGCGAAGCAGTCTTTACTGGAAGAAGTATATACAACACCCAAACCTGGACTTGTAGATTTATTGTCAAACGGTGCCCATAAAGATATGGATATTCACAGCTTTGAACGAAGCGCCAGTGTTCTGGAACCATATTTTAAGAAAATGGCCGCATTGGGTGCAGAAGGGATACAAGAGCCGGAGGACCTGTTCTTGCAGCTACGCCGGGTTGGCATTGATGCGGAGTATGCCATGCTTCGGGCTACGGGAGGTGTGAATACACATAAAGGTGCGATATTTACAATGGGAATTCTCTGTGCATCAGCAGGAAGATGTTATGCCAGGTATGGTAAGGTAACCATTCAGGATTTAATACAAATGGAACAGAGAATGGTAAGAACTACGATTTTAAAGGAACTGGCAGTACTGCGAAATAAAATTCCTGAAAGTAATGGATGCAGGAATCTGATTGAGTACGATTCGTGGGGAATTAGAGGTGAGGCGATTCAGGGATACCGTTCCGTAACAGAAATAGCCCTGCCGATTCTTATTTGCGGGAAAAAGAAAAAATCAGACTGGAACCTGGTAAAGCTTCAGGCATTATTAACCCTCATGAGCAATGTGGATGACGGCAATGTACTGGCTCGCAGAGGAATGGAAGGACTGAAAAATGTTAAACGTTTAGCCGGAAATTTTCTGGAAGAAGGAGGAGCATATGGACATGGGGGAATTAGTAAGCTTCAAGATATGGATGCACTTTTTACCAGAGAGAATTATAGCAGCGGCGGCTGTGCCGATTTGCTGGCTGCAGGCATATTTCTGATTGATCTGCTTGAAATTTAATACTGCAGGAGGAGCGATGTCAGAAGGAAGACCTTTTAAGGGGAAAGAACTGGAGCAGCTGAAACTCTTTTTAGAAAAAGCTGGTCTCCAATATGAGGACGGTATTGAATATACAGTATGTTTATATGATGATAATTATAAAATGATTGCTACAGGTTCGGTTGAAAGAAATGTATTAAAGTGCATTGCTGTCGCTCCGGATCGTCAGGGGGATGGACTGACCGGTACTATTTTAACACAGCTGATTCAATATGAGATAGAACAGGAGCGGACAAAATTATTTATTTATACAAAACCACAAAATCAGGCGGTGTTTGAAAGCTTCGGCTTT
>JAEYPZ010000020.1:0-5991 GCA_023410275.1 Bacillota bacterium | reverse complement strand
CAGTGGCACTGTTTTACCTAGTCACGTTTCCTGCCGCTTAAGTGTCATAAGGAACCACTTGAGACAAAACTCCCAAACAACCCCCTTGGTCATCTGTGTATATCCAGTATTTGGTCTAATGCATTTGCCGTGCCCAAAATTAAGACCAAAACACCACAACAACTATCCAAGGGTTTATTGCCAACCCCAGATGATTTTGGCTTACCTTTCGTAATTTTCTATTGAGGAGTTCCCTAATGACACTTAAATGGCAGCAGCTGTTCTTAGGTAAAATTATACCACTGTCTGAGCTCACAGCCCTGCACAAATACAACCTCCCAGCGAGTTTGGTATAATTTCACCTGCCAGGAACAGCTGCTGGCATTTTAGTGGAATTCGGAACCCCGAACGAGAAAATTACGAAAGGTAAGCCAAAATCATCGTCCGTATCCAATCCCCTCTTTTTCCCCTTACTACAATCCTCACAAGATAAACATATGAATAAATAGATTCATGCGTGTGTCGTGGTAATTTCAAATCTTTCTATTGTATATTTATAAAAAATATTGTATAATTAATTAATTTTAAATATAAAAATCATAGTCAACGAAAGAAATGAGGTAATAACATGAAGTTATGGGGCGGACGATTTACGAAGGAAACCGATGAATTGGTTCATAATTTTAATGCATCCCTTTCCTTTGACAGTAAATTTTATAAGGAAGACATTGAAGGAAGCATCGCACATGTAACCATGCTTTCTGAACAGGGAATCATAAAAAAGGACGAGGCCGTTCTTTTGATTAAGGAATTAAATCAAATAAAGGCTGAATTGACAGAGGGCAGGCTTCTCTTTGACGAGACCAAGGAGGATATTCACAGCTTCGTAGAATCAATTCTCATTGACAGAACCGGTGATACGGGAAAGAAGCTGCATACGGGAAGAAGCCGCAATGACCAGGTTGCCCTTGATATGAAGCTGTATACCAGAAATGAGCTCTTAATTGTTCAGACGCTTTTAAAGGATTTACTGGAGCTTCTTCTCAAGCTTATGAAGGAACACCTTGATACTTATATGCCCGGCTTTACTCATCTGCAAAAAGCACAGCCGGTTACACTCTCCCATCATTTGGGGGCCTATTTTGAAATGTTCAAAAGGGATTACGAAAGATTAAGAGATACTTTGGAAAGATGTAATTATTCCCCTCTGGGGGCAGGTGCCCTTGCAGGAACCACCTATCCCCTTGACAGAGAATATACCGCAAAGCTCCTTGGTTTTTATGAAGCAACCAATAACAGCATGGATTCCGTATCGGACAGAGATTATCTGATTGAAAGCTTAAGTGCCTTCTCCATCATTATGATGCATTTAAGCCGTTTCTGTGAGGAAATCATAATCTGGAATACCAATGAGTATCAATTTATAGAATTAGACGATGCCTATTCCACCGGAAGCAGTATCATGCCCCAGAAGAAAAATCCCGATATAGCAGAGCTTATCAGAGGAAAAACAGGCCGTGTATACGGCTCCCTGGTCTCTCTTCTTACCACCATGAAAGGGCTTCCCCTTGCCTATAACAAGGATATGCAGGAGGATAAGGAATTGACCTTTGATGCAATGGACACTGTAAAGGGATGTCTTAAGCTCTTTACCGATATGCTCTCCACCACGACCTTTTGCAAGGATAAAATGGCAAACAGTGCCAGGGGCGGCTTTACCAATGCGACGGATGCCGCTGATTACCTGGTAAACCACGGAGTTCCTTTCCGTGATGCCCATGGAATCATCGGCCAGTTAGTAATTCATTGCATCGGCAAAGGCGCAGCCCTGGAGGATTTAAGCCTGGAGGAATTTAAAGCTGTCTCTCCAGTATTCGAGCCTGACATTTACGAAGCGATTTCCCTTAAGACCTGTGTGGAGAAACGTACTACAAAGGGTGCTCCCGGCGGGAAGGCAATGACAGATGCAATCAGGCAAAATGAAGACTGGTTAAAGAATTTATAATACTTGATCCGGGTGCCGTATGATAATCTCTGAATCCTTCTATGTGCATTTGGAGTAAAAATTGCAACGCATTTTTAAAACTAACAGCCATGCCTTCTCAGCGAGCCGCAAGATTGGGCTGAGGATTTCGCAGGCACAATCTTGTGTGTGAATTATACAAACATGAGTTTTTACACCTGATTCAATAGTTATCACATAAATTCAATAGTTATCTTTTCAGAAAAAGAAGGGGCATTTCAAACTTAAGAAAACAGCCCCTTCTTTTTTATTTCACTTAATCATCTTTTAATTCTGCCATAAAGGATATAAGAGTATACATTGGTTACTAAAATACCGGCTAACAACAGGCCTATCACAAAATAGTTGTAGGCTTTTTCATTTATAATACCCATAGGAACCATCAAGATTCCAAAGACCATAAAGAGGTATCCTCCTGCCTTATGGGTCTTCCGCCAGACATTGTCGTCCGATAAAGTCCACGGATTCTTAATTCCCATAAAGAAATTCGTCTTTACCTTCGGAAGATAATTTCCTATTACCATAAAGACAATGCCAAGGCCGGCAGGAAGAAACAATTTAAAATTCAAATTAATCTTTAAGGCAGTAACCACAGTGGCCCATGTAAAAAAGATACTCATAAGAACAATTGCCCCTCTGATAATCCCATAGGTTTTGGGGTCATAATTTTTTCTTCTGGGATCTATATCCTTAAAAATATAAAAAAAACCATTTAATATGGCAGGCAGTGCACCTATGAGAAACATATACTTCTTATCAGCATAGCCGTTAATCTCCCAATTGCTGTCCCAGTGTACCGGAACCATCTGCGGCAGCTTATTATAAAGGCTAAGAATTCCAATATATGATATTGCTGACGCTATCCATAAAATAATATGTGCCTTTTTACTCATCCCAGTTTTCTCCTTGCTCGTCTTTTTTCTTATTCCCTTGCATTTCTTTTTGCTCCTCATTCTTTGTTATATCAAAAAACCATCGGACCACATCCTGGAAAACTGTGGTATTTAAGGTATATACAATATTTTGACCTTTTCTTTCATCGCTGATTAAATCAGCATTTTTAAGAATGGCCAGATGATGGCTTATGGAAGGTTTGCTGATATTAAAATAGTCCGCAATTTCTCCCGCATTCATATCTTTTTCAGATAATAATTCAAGTATTTTTCGCCTTGTGGAATCGGATAAGGCTTTAAAAACATCATTCATTATGACCTCCTGTCTTCTTACGTAAAAGCTCTGAACCTTTTCTCCCCTGACTTCATAATGGCCAGGTATAGAAGACCGCTTACCGCTAACAGGAATACTGCGCTGGCTAAAAAAACTGTAAAGCCTGATACAGAGGGCAATGCCCCCTCCAGT
This sequence comes from Bacillota bacterium, assembly GCA_023410275.1. Taxonomy (GTDB): domain Bacteria; phylum Bacillota; class Clostridia; order Lachnospirales; family Lachnospiraceae; genus Anaerocolumna. The sequence goes on along the minus strand of JAEYPZ010000020.1, from coordinate 2,630 downwards.
ATCTTTGGCAGCATAGCTGCCGCAATTCCGCTAAATAATGATGCAAGCACTGCCATACTCTGTTTTATAACGGTAATTTCCGAACTCCAATCAAACTTCGGTAAAAGCAGATTAAAAAACAAACCGGAAACAGAGGTATAGATGCTTATGCTTAGGACAAAGACCGTAAAGACAATAATTTCCCTAACAGTAAGCTTTAATCCAATAGCCAATAAAAGAACATCTATGAAAGCCAAAGGTGCAGTCATGGTAAGATTGACAGCTATCTTACTGCAAAATATCCTGCCGGCAGACAAGGGCAGGGATTTTATAAGCCAGAGATTTTTTCCTTCCAGGGAAATGGAGCTTGCACTGATACAGGTCATAGCTATGCAAAAAGCCATAAACTCCGGTAAGAATTGTTTTAGCTGCTCGAGGGCCCCCGGTACCTTAAGAAGCCTGTTTATCGTATCCGGAGCAATAAAAAGCGAAGCAATGCTTAAAACTGTTAACAATACCATTCCAAAGCCCGTATTGATTACATAATTAACCGAAGAAAAATATCGCTTCACTTCTTTTTTATAGAGGGCACAAAATGGGGAGTCTGTACGAACCTGTAATCCTTTCCTGTTTCTGCTGCCACTCTTCTTCACCAGTCGTGTATTTAAAGCAATAAACCGTTTACCTGCCGCCATGGAAAAAATACCAAAGCTGCCAAGGGAAATCAAAAGGTACCCTGCTACCGCCGCAGCTTCCTTCTTCCAAAAGGCACTCTCATAAAGTACGGCAGGCGGATATATCTGCGTCATACTATCCAGGCTTCCCATTCCGCCAAAGTAAGGAACGGCCATAAAGCCAAATAATAGTATAAATATCAGGATTATATTTATCACCTTGCTATTTCGGAATCGGGAGGCAAAAAAAGCCGCCAGGATTCCTACAAGAGCTGCCAGAGTCACCGGAAGCATGGGAAGCAGCAAGGCTCCTGCTATATTATATATAAATGCCGCCACATCCCACCCTGTAAGCATACAATATGATATTCCTGCCGGTACCATTATAAGAATTGCAGCCGGAAGATTAATCAGATACAAAAGCAGCAATCTTCCTGTTACAATGGTACTATATTTAACCGGCAAGGATAAAAGAAAATCAAAATCCTTAAAATCAAATATAATTCCTCTGATTTTATAAACCGTAGTAAAAAAAATGGCAACAGAAGCAATGGCCGCCGCCAGCTCTATAAGCATATCCTCCCTGCCAGCCGGCTTTAATCCCAATCCAAGCCCATAACTGTAAAGAAAGGACATAAAACTAATGAAAATAACAAATGCAGCAAGCAATACCATTGATACACTGTTACTTAATCTTTTCTTTTTCCCCTTCCTAAGGAAGGGCAGGTCAAATACCTCCGGAAACTGAATCTTCAACAACCGGATAAGCTTAGTCCATTCTCTCATAAAATCCTCTTTCCCGAATATCCGATCTTCATTGGATATTCGTATATCCGCTCTTCATTGGATATTCGTATATCCAATCTTCACTGGATATTCGTAAATCCCCTACTCCCTTGTAAGTTCCAGAAATACATCCTCAAGGCTCTGATTGCCTTTAACCTTATTTGTATCTCCCGATTCAATCAGCTTTCCGCCCTTAATAACCGCTATTTTATTGCATAGTTTTTCTGCCACTTCCAATACATGGGTGGAAAAGAATATAGCACTGCCCTCGCCGCACAGCTCCTTCATAAGATTCTTTAAGGTATGGGATGCCGAAGGGTCCAATCCAACAAATGGCTCATCCAGTAATAAAAGCCTGGGCTTATGGAGGAAAGCCGACATAAGCACCAGCTTTTGCTTCATGCCATGGGAATAGGAGGCAACGGGATCGGACAGGGCCGAGAACAGCTCGAATTCCTTTCCATATCTCTCTATCCGAAGCACCCTTTCGCTCTTCTGCACCTCATAAATATCCCCAATAAATTTTAAAAATTCCATTCCTGTCAAATGCTCATATATATCGGGATTATCAGGGATATAAGCCATCTTTTTCTTACAGCTTAAAGCATCCTTCTTAACAGAAATCCCATCAATAATAATATCTCCCTCTTCAAAATCCAGAATTCCAGAGATTGCCTTTAATGTGGTCGTTTTACCGGCACCATTATGCCCGATAAAGCCATATATATCTCCCGCGTCTACTTCCAGAGAAAGGTTATCCACTGCTTTTTTACCTTCATAGCTTTTACTCAAATTAATAATCTGAAGCATGAATTTTTTCTCCTTTCTTACGGATAGATATTTAGATAATTATCTAAATATCTATCCGTATATTACTACTACTATATCCGACTGTCAACATATTAATACAACTTTTAATTCTAATATTAATACAACTTTTAATGCTAATTTTAATTTATAACGCATACTAATTTATAATTTTAAGATTAGCCCAATAAATGCCCTGTTTCTATATAACTACAGGCAGTTTGCACAAAATAGAAAGCTTCCTGCGCCTATGGAAATGTATTAGAAGTCCTTTTCTCTGAAGCTTTTGTGCTATATCATCAAGCAGATTGTCTGAGCCCACGAGTTATCTGTTTGATGATATGTCCAGCACAAAAGCTTCAGAGAATTAGGACTTCTTATACA
>JAEYPZ010000167.1:0-140616 GCA_023410275.1 Bacillota bacterium | reverse complement strand
CATGATTTCACAACTCCTTACTCAAGTTTTTCAAGTTGAAAAACTTGAAAAACTTTAACTTGATATTTGGAGCAATTATCTCATGGATGTTCACATAATATAAGGCACTTTATTGTAGGGCGCTTACTATACAACTGGTAATAAACAAACCTTAAATAACATGAAGTTATCTAATAAAAATCTTACTCTTACAGCAAAAACTAATTCAAACTTTATGGAATATGGACAAGATGCGGTAGCATTTTATGGATTTGCATACGCTAATGGAAAACTGTATTGTAATGGTAATCTAATACCAAACAATGATCCTACTAAAATCACTTCAGAGTCAAGACTTGTTTCATTGGTGTATAAAAACAATGGTAGTGTTTTAATTGACCGGCTCAAATATAATGGTAAAGATATAGTAAAAAGTGCTATTACAAATGCAAAATTTATTGTAAGTGGAAGTAGGGCCTTATTAATTAATGGTGTTGATAAATTCTCTACATATGATAATAATGATGGTTGGCCAGATGAATCACATGACAGGACTATGTTAGGTATTAAAAATGATAATAAAACATTTCTTCTTGTCGTTGCCACAGATATTACTGGTAAAGAAGGTGTTAAAATCATGAAAGAATTAGGAGCATATAACGCTATTATACTTGATGGGGGTGGTGCCTCCCAAATGTATATTAATGGTACCGGAACTGTGTTTGGTTCTAGTGGGACATATTATGGCACAGGATTAATTGCTTATAAGAACTAAAAATTAAAGTAACGTATTTTTAATATATTTACTAATAATTTTCATAAAATGAGTTATGCATTCGCAGTAAATTAATTTTACAGTTATATCATTTTTTCGGGACAACCATTATTTGGGTCGTCCCATTTTTTTACTGTAATATCTGATACTCTATGGCTAATTTATCATCCCTAGGCATGTATTCTATAATGCACACCGATTCCGGTTCTATCCACTTTGGTATTCATTCTCCTTTAGTATAAACCCAAACGGAGAATTATTAATCTCATTAAACCCTTGTTCTATTAATTTTAGGAATGTAAGCCTAAAGTGACATAGCCTTTGTATATCACTTTATCATTTTTGTATTGACGAGTAAAAAACTTGTCATATTCTTTTCTTTAAACATATAACCACAAACAATACAGTCTTCAGCATATATAAATTTACAGCTAAAATAGCCCCACTTACTTGTTAAATTTAATCAAACTCTTCGTAGACTGCCCAATTACCAGCTCTGCCGGGAAATCTTTTCTTATATTTGTACTTCCGTATTCAATAATGTCAAATAATATCCGTATTGTCTCTTCTGCCATCTCTTCCACCGGCTGACGGATTGTAGTAATGGATGGAATATAGTAAAACGCAATGTCCATTCCATCGTATCCGGCTACCGAATAATCCTCCGGGATTCTCTTTCCCGCTTCCGAGATAGCCTTACAGGCGCCCACAGCAATACTGTCGGATATGGCGAACACAGCGGTAAACTCCTTTTCAGTCTGAAGCAGCTCTTTGGTGACTTCGTATCCATATTTCATGGAAAAGGTATCTAAGGTATTATCCCTTTTATAACGGACCAAATTTTGGTCACAGGGTATCTTATTGTCTTCCAGGGCCTTAAGATATCCCTGCAATCTTAATTTACCAATGCATTCCTCCTCCGGAGGGGCTGCAATGATTGCAATCCTCTTATGTCCCAGCTTGCACAGGTAATCCGCCATTTTATAACTCTCTTTATAATCATCCACCGTAACGCTGGAATAGCATTCCTTATCTATTTTTTCCGTAACACCGCCCGTACTTAGGATAAATGGTACTTTCAGCTGGTTTAACTTCTCTTCGGAGTGGGAAAAATATCCTCCTAAAAAGACAATTCCTTTTAACCGTTTTTCCTTTTCCAGTAAAAGGGCAACCTCAATTTCATCCTCCTGTTCTTCTACCCGATGCAAAAGAAAGGAATATTTATTCCTATGTATTTCATGTTCCAGCACTTTTAACATATTGTTAAAGAATGGATTGCTGATACCTTTAATTAACACGGCTATGGTATTGGATTCTGAACGTTTCAGATTTCTTGCACTATTATTTGGAATATAATTATGCTCCGCAATTGTCTGCATGATTAAATTTTTGGTTTTCTCATTAATATCCGGATGATTATTAATGGCCCTGGATACGGTACTGACACCAACTCCGCAAATCCTTGCTATATCCTTTATTGTAGCAGTCTCCATTATTCTACTTCCTTTGCCAACATTTTACGTACCTACTTTAGGATTATAACAATTAATACGGAATAAAGCAATGTATTATAGCCTTGCGGAATGGAATTGTATGGAAATCTTCTATTCAAATCTCCTATCCTTTTACTGCTCCTGTAACCACACCTTCAATGATGAATTTCTGGCAGGTCATATAGAATATAACAATCGGGATAATCGCCAATACCAGCATCGCCATCATGGCCCCCATATCAATTGACCCATAACCGCCCTTCAAATATTGAATTGCAACCGGAATGGTCTTATATTCTGTTCCGATAAGCAGATATGGCAGCAGATAATCATTCCATATCCACATGGTATTGAGGATTCCGACCGTCACAACGATTGGCTTTAATACCGGCATTACCACCTGGAAAAAAGTCTGCAGGGGGCTGCAGCCGTCAATCATAGCTGCTTCCTCCAGTTCAATGGGAATGGATTTTACGAATCCGCAAAACATAAAAACAGAGAGGCCCGCTCCAAATCCCAGATAAATCACAATGAGGCCCACAGGGTTATCCAGGTGCAGCACATTGGCAACCTTTGTCAGCGTAAACATAACCATCTGGAAGGGCACGATCATTGAAAAAGTAAAGATATAATAAAGGGAATTCGTAACTTTATTCTTTACCCTGGTGATATACCAGCTGGTCATGGACGTAAATAACAGAATTACAGCAACCGACGCAATTGTAATAAAGAAGGACCAGCCTGCCGCATGAAAAAAATTTATTTTCTCAATTCCGCTTACATAGTTCTTCAGTTCTACAAAGGTTTCTTTCGTCAGAAGCTGAAAGGGTGCCTCACTAATAAAGAATTTCCCCTTGAATGAGTTCATCAGCACTATAAATATCGGTGATAAAAAAACAACGGATAATAATAACAGGATAAAGAATAGAAGCAGGTCGCTTTTACTGCGTATACCGTTTTTTTCACTCATCAGCTTTCCAACTCCTTTCTCCTGGTAATTCTCAACTGGATAAATGCAATGACTGCCACAATTACAAAGAATACCACTGCCTTAGCCTGACCAACTCCCTCACTGCCTACGGACCCGTAAAAGGTATTAAAAATATCCAGGGCTAACATTGCCGTCTTTTTCGAAGGAGCTCCGGCCGTTAATGCAAGGTTCTGATCAAACAATTTAAAGGAATTTGACATGGTTAAAAAAATACAGATGGTTACGGAAGGCATCACTAACGGTATGGTGATTTTTTTTAGAATCTGGAAGGAACCAGCTCCGTCAATTCTGGCAGCCTCCGTAATATCCCTGGAAATATTCTGGATTCCGGCAATATAAATAACCATCATGTAACCTATCATCTGCCAGTTCATCAGTATAATCAGTCCCCAGAAACCATATTCCTGCCGGTAGGTCAAAGTAACACCATAATGGTACAGCACACCGTTAATAATTGTCTGCCAGATATATCCCAGGACAATTCCTCCGATTAGATTCGGCATAAAGAATACCGTACGAAAAACGTTGGTTCCTGTAACCTTTCTTGTGAGAAGCAGCGCCAAAGAAAAAGCGAATAAATTAATTGTGATTACCGAAACCACTACAAATTTCACAGTAAACCAAAGAGCATTTAAAAATTCCTGATTGGTAAATGCCTTTCTGTAATTATTAAGCCCTACCCACCTGGCATCAATTACTGTTGTAAATTCCGTAAAGGACAATATGATTCCTAAAATAAACGGAATCAGAAAGGCAATTGTAAAAGCAATCAAGGTAGGTAAAAGAAATATCGGAAAATATTTATTATGATGTCTTTGCATGCTTTCTCTCCTATCGTAAAGTGTTAAATACCTGATACAGCTGCATACCCGCCATATGCAGCTGTACCTTGTTAACCTATGCTTTGATCAGAAAGCTATTTTGCCCTTTCAGATTTCCAGGACTCTTTTACTGTTGTTACAACATCTTCCCATGTTTTGCTGCCCTGAACATACTCCAGAAGTGCATCCCCAAAGCTGTTTTTGAAATCCTCGCTGGGGAAAGCCGCAAAGGTCCAGGGAACGGAGGCAGTGCCTTTTTCCATCCAGGCTAACACTTCCTTCGCCAGAGGGTCTGCCGGTTTCTCAGCATCTGTAAAGGTATTGAAGGGTGCAATAAAACCTAATTTATTTGTTACATAATCCTTGCCCTTGTCACTGGTAAACAGCCATTCGATAAAATCGACGGAAGCCTTCTGTTTTGCGGCAGAAACCTTATTATTGACTGCAAAGTAATTCTCCGTTCCGATACATAAGCCCTGTTTTTCTTCTCCGCTCATTCCGGTATAGATGGGCATGAATTTAATGTCACCCTCCTTTACCACATTTCCGTCAACCGTACTTATTTGTGACCAGGCCCAGTTACCATTTTGAACCATTGCCGCCTTGCCAAGTGCGAATTCAGCCATAGAATCATTTACCGTCTTACTTCCTAAAAGACCTTTTTTGGTACAGGAGTTATTAATATAAAGGTCGAATATGTTCTTATAATTATCCGCATATTTAAATTCAATTTCATTTGCTGCCAAACCAGCAAGAATGCTGTTATCAAAGGAAGTATTATCTTTAAATTCATAATATAAGGGCAGATTGGCAAGATGCGTCTGCCATCTCCATTGCTCTCCGGCACCTAATGAAGTGGAAGCAAAAACACCCTCGATACCAAGTGCATCCTTATGGGCAGTCATGTCCTCCGCTACTGATTTCAGAGCGGCGAAATTGTTAATCTGATCCATTGATTTGATATCTGTAGCTTTGTCAGGTAAAGCAAAATATTTCTCCATAATGGCATTATTGTAAATGATGCCATAGCCTTCTACAACATAAGGAATACCATAAACCCCTTCACCTGAGGTTACTGCCAGGCTTTTATCGGTCAGGTAGCTGTAAAGCTTCGTATCTTTTAAATCCAGACAGTAATCTTTCCAGGATTCATACCCTACCGGTCCATTAATCTGGAAAATAGTAGGCGGATCAGACTTGGCAATTTCGGATTTTAATGTCTGTTCATATGTACCGCTTGCAGCCGTTACAACTTTAACCTTAACACCTGTTTCTGCCTCATAATCTGCCGCAATCTGATTATAAATATCCGCAATCTCAGGCTTAAAATTCAGGTAATAAATTTCGTCTGCTTTTTCATCGGTAGCTGCAGTTTTGTTACCCTCATCACCGCTCTTTGTCACCGTCGGTGTTGCTTCCGCCGCATTTTTAACCGTATTCTTTGCATCATCCCCACTGCATGCAGCTAAAGTACCTGCCATCATAACCATTACCAATACGAGTGCAAATAATTTGTAACCTTTCTTCATACTAACCTCTCCTTTTTGTGTGTACCAGAGACCCAGTACATAACCACATATTTTTATTTTCAGAAACGTTCCCGGTATCATTTCCGGTAACGTTTCCAATAATTTGATTTTACCATATTTTTGAAATAATGCAATGGGTTTTTATAAAATTTTTCCATATATTTTAAATTATATACGGAACCTATTCACCATTATATTCAAATTTCTTACCTTATCCTTCAAAATACTGGTTTTTTTGACTAAAACCCACATAACACCTGACACCTATTTATTCCTGAGCCGTATTACTGCCAATGCACCTGTTTCAGGGCATACGCAAAAGCAGCCTTATTGCAATATCCATATTATTGCAATAAGGCTGCTTATTCACAATGCTGGTTCCAGTGCTTTTATAATACTTCTATTCTTATGAACCCTTCTTACCTGAATCCTTCGTACCCTTATCTTTTTCTTTCACCTGTGCATCGCCGCAGCCGCTTTTATTCTTTACGTTACGGAAAAGTTCAAAAGCTCCTGTACTGGCTAACCCGCTTGCAAGACCGCCAAGCAATATTTGAGGTGAAAACTTCCAGTTGTTCATCCATATATTTAAGAAGGTTCCCACCACCCCCATAATCAGGGGGATATATTTATTGGGGATTACCGTAATACTATGCTTTATGATGTAACCCAGACAATAACAGATACCCACGATAATCAGCACCACATATTGATTTAATAATTCCATAGCTTCCCCTTTTTCTGATGCCTTAATAAGCATCTTAACAGACCAATCTACGTGCATATCACAGGCTGTGATACTGTTCTAATAGGAATTTGAAAAATGCAACATAATTTTTAATAATCCCTGCATACCGCAAATCTACTTGTGATACTGCATAAATAGAAATTTGACAAATATACCGCTTTTCCAGACTATTTGCCTGTGAAGGATAAGGGGAGCTGCAAGGCTTGCAGCTCCCCTTATCCTATTATATTCACTTAATTTGTTTTCTTTCCTTTTTTTGGGGGTTATACGGATACTCTTCCATCCTTTCGGTTGGTATCTATCTTCTCTGTTTCTATTCTCAATTTAATATAGAAGGAACTTCCTATTAAGATCAGAAATCCGAGGATATTCAGTATTTGCTGGGGGTAAATATACCTTCCATAAATGGTCACCGGATTACTCTCAAAGAAATTAAGCAGTTTTCCGCCCACTATGGACACCAGAAAACCCCATAATCCGGATAGGGAGGATACCAGGGACAGCCATATCATTCGTTTATCACTCTGAAAGAAATCCAGCTGCACTCCAAAAAGCCCAATTCCTACAAATGCCCATGCGGTGGAGGCAAGCAGAGACCCGATAATATGTAAGGGATAGGCATTGCCAGGTACCGTTACACCTATGATCAATACATTCAGTCCCAGAATGGAAAGGCTATAGCGCAGTATCCTTGCCATTCCGTACTTATCTGCCATTCTTCCGAATTTAGGTGTAATGTAAATCCGGTACAGGTTACAGATAAAGCCCACCAGCATCATAAAGGTATAAGGAAGCTTCAATATATTGACCTGGTAGCTGGCAACAAAGGGAAGGGATATATAAAATCCGGTAATATAAAGGCTCTGCAGAATTAATGCCTTCCGGAACTTTCTGTTTTCAAAGGCTTCCGTAATTTCCTTCAGAAGGCTCTTGCGGTTCTCCTTCTCCGTATCAGCATCCTTTTCCTTCGCCTTTTTGGCAAGACGCCCGTGCATTTCTTTTCCTGACTCATTCAAAAAAGAGGTTCGTGGTTCTTTCATCTTAGACATTGCTGCTACATTTATAATGACCAGAATAAATATCAGAAGGCCCACAATGAAAAAGCCTGTCCGTATGGCATTTGCCTTAAAATAGTCCAATACCATGCCGGCTGCCAGCATAACCCCGGATACGACAAATACCGCTATGGAGTCTTTTATGGAAAAATATTTTCCTCTGAGCCTGCTTGGTACAAGACTTGCGATCCAATCCTGGGAAGCCGGTGTTCCTATCTGGACAAATATCTGGCCGATAAAGTAAAGCACAATTATTGCTATGGCCTTATATCGGTTATCAATATTTAAAAAGGGTATAAAATAAATAGTGGAGAACAATATTCTTTGCAGGGAAGTAAAGCATACCAAAAATTTATACTTTTTTATACGTCCCATAAATTGAATTAAAAAAATCTGTGACAAAGCTGCCAGGCTTGCTAAGGATGTAATAATTCCGATATTGGCATCGGATATCTTGCAGTATGTCATCAGGCTGGCAAGGAAAGTACCGCCTGCCAGCTGAACAATGGTCTGGGCCGCACTATCCCCAATGGTATAGTTCACCCTGCTATTCTTATAATCCTCTTTGCTCTCCGGAAGAGCCATAAAGTATATCCGGCGGAACTTGGCAAGCAGATACTGATTGATAAAGTTTAAATTATGAGACATGAAAGATATTGCCCTCCACACACTTTCGATATTATCTTGTTTTATAGTGTCAGAGAGTAATTATAGCGTAGGAGGGGCATCTTTGTAAATTGATTTCATTTGTCAATATAACCAAATACATGTAGTTTCTTATAAATTTCTTTCCTTTAAAAGCTTATAGTGTGGTATCATAGACCTGGTAATATCCCTGGGGAAAACCGCAGATGGGGCATATGGCAGGCGCGCAGAGGCCACCCATAATATTACCGCAGTTTATGCAGATCCAGAGCATTTCCGTATTCTTGCAAAACACCTGGTTATTCTGAATATCCTCGGCAAAGTTCTGAAAGATCACATCATGATTCAATTCAATATTGGCAACACCGTCAAACAAGGCTGCTATCTCATTATACCCTTCTTCCCTTGCAACCTCTGCAAATGCTCTGTAGGTCCCATTTCCTTTCGCATCCTCTGCTGCGGAGGCCTCGATGAGATTTTCAAGGGTATTCGGCAGAGTTCCTTCATTGAGAAGCCGAAGCCAAATGGTGGCATGTTCTCTTTCAAATCCTGAAATAATCTCAAAGACATTTCCTATCTGAATATATCCCTCCTGCTTTGCCCTGATACCATTAATCTGATATCTGGTGCCGCTCATCAGTTCGCCGTCAAAGGCTACCTGCAAATTTTGATATGTCCTGCTATTTTTAAAATCCATTCATGCTCCTTTGTTTCATGTAAACTACTAAATAGTATGAAATCATAACAGCATTTATGTAAAAGGATAATTATTATTAATAAGAGAATATTTTTTTCTTAAAAGGGAACAATGATTTTGAATATAAAAGAGGAAACAATCCAGAAAAGAGGTACTTATGTCACATGTAGCCCCAGCGATAAAAGATAAATTTGAATCTCTACCTATCGAATTAAAGGATGCCATCCTGCGGCGCAATGTCACTCTGAATAATATGCAGGACTTAATTAAAGTTTTGGAACAAATCGTAGCAGAAGGAGAAAGGGCTTAGTGCCCCTTCTCCTTCTTCCGACTATTTCATTTAATTTACCTGTTCTCCCAAACCTATTAACATTTCAAGAGCCTCTTTCGCATTATCAGTAATGTCTCTCTGATAGGCAATTTCATGCTCCACACTTCTGGAAACATCGTTGGAAATATAGGCTGCTTCCAGTATTTTTTGGAATACTGTCTTAACATCACTGACCATATCATTTTGATTTTTTACAATTTCATAAATACTGTCCATTGCCTTGACTGTCTCTGTTACAAAGATCTGTATGGAGGCAATGGTGTCTGATATTTCCTTGGAGGATTTTGCAGACTGGGCAGCAAGATTCCTGACTTCTCCCGCTACGACCGCAAAGCCCTTTCCCTGCTCCCCTGCTCTGGCAGCTTCAATGGAAGCATTCAGGGAAAGCATATTCGTCTTGTTTGAGATGCCTCCTATTACTTCTGCAAAGCCCATAATCATATTTGAAAGGCTTTTCATCTGGTTGATATTGTTGGATGAATTCTCAACCACTTCATTGAGGGAATTTATTCTGCCTAACATGTCATCCACACATGTTATTCCTTCTTTTACAAGATTTAAAGAAGTGTCAGAGCTGTTAATAGCATCAAAAGCATTTTTCTCAACCTTAAGCTGGGAAGTGTCGAGATTTTCTACTATCTCACCTATACTTCTAATAAACTCCTCCTGCTTTGTCAGTAATTTTCCTATTTCTGTGCAATCCTTTGTACAATCCATGTTGTTTACCTCCATCCCTGTGTTTGCTTTTGTGCCATTAACCAGACCCATGATCTTCACAGGCTTAAAATTGTATTTCTAATATTTCTTTAATTAAATAATCTGTTTAATTCCTTGATATTCCTGACACCAATCAGTTTCATACCTGATTTTTTAATATTGTCTGCGTTTATCTTCGGCAGGATACAGGTGTGAAATCCCATCTTCTCGGCTTCCATTACACGCTGTTCCGCCATGCCGACTCCGCGGATTTCTCCTGTTAGTCCTATCTCTCCGAAGCAGATAGTATGCTCATCCAGAGCCAGATTACGGTAGCTGGATAAAAGTGCCAGTACAATGGCCAAATCCAGAGCCGGCTCATTTATCTTCATACCTCCTGCCACATTAACATAGGCATCCATGCCGGACATCTGTATCCCAATCCGCTTTTCCAATACGGCCATAAGGAGGTTTACCCTATTGTAATCTGTTCCCGCTGCTGTCCGCCTTGGCATATTAAAATTCGTCTGGCAGACAAGTGCCTGTACCTCCACCAGAATCGGCCTGGTACCTTCCATGGAGGCTGCAACCACTGAACCCGGCTCCCCCTCCGGTTTGCCCTGAAGCATGAATTCAGAAGGATTTAAAACCTCCCTTAAGCCCTGGTCCTGCATTTCAAAAACACCAATTTCATTGGTAGAGCCAAAACGATTCTTAACCGCCCGCAATATCCGGTAGGACGCCTTATCTTCCCCTTCAAAATAAAGCACCGTATCCACCATATGCTCCAGCACCCTTGGACCTGCCACAACCCCTTCTTTTGTAACGTGGCCAACGATAAAGATTGTTATATCCAGTCCCTTGGCCAAATGCATCAATACGCCGGTAGTCTCCCTTACCTGGCTTACACTGCCCGGTGCTGCTCCGATATCTTCTTTATACATTGTCTGGATGGAATCAATGACAACAATCTCAGGCTTGTTTTTACGGATAATCTCTTCAATATTATCCAGATTCGTTTCACTAAGCAGCAATAAATCTCCTCGAAAAACGCCAAGCCTGTCGGCACGCATTTTTATCTGTTGTAAAGATTCTTCTCCTGATATGTATAAGACTCTATGCATTTTATCGGTTAGTTCCCTGCATATCTGAAGTAACAGGGTCGATTTTCCTATACCCGGATCGCCGCCTACCAAAACCAGCGAGCCGATTACAATCCCACCGCCTAATACTCTGTCCATTTCCTGCAATCCGGTTGTAATCCTGTTGTTTTCAGTCGTATTTATCTTTGCCAAAGGCTCCGGTTCCGTTAAAAAGGACGTTCCTCTTCTCTTTTCCGATGCCTTCAAGGGCTTTTCTTCTACAAAAGTGTCCCAGGACTTACAGGCAGGACACTGCCCCATCCATTTTGAGGCTTCATATCCGCACTCCTTGCAGAAAAATACATTCTTTTGCTTTGCCATATTTTCCTCATTATGTTAATTTTATTGTTTTATAATTGTAATAAAGGAGAGGTATGCGCCTCTCCTTTTGTCTCTTCCGTATGCCTTAGGTTCTGTGGAAGGTTGTTCCACAGTTCTGCTGTACTTTGTTTTTATAGCTTCATTATTTTGACCTCAGCCTGCTCGCTGTTACCGAGTTCAACGCTGAAATTAAGCTTTCCGCCTAGATTTGTCTTCATCTTTCCCAAATTTGTATCGTCAATGAATATCTTATACTCTTTCTCAGCTTCCAATTCCAGTGTTATCTGCGAATCCTCAAAGCCTTCCACCTTAAAGCTGATTTCTCTTTCCGATATATCCAAGTCCGTTACAGAGGTTCCCGGCACTGATTCATAAACAATCATGCCATTCTTCTCAAGCTTTGTTATCTCCCTGAATGTCTTTACCTTATACAAATCTCCGTTGTGCTCGAAATCATTTACTTTCGATTTCTCACTTAATTCATAATTGCCGAAACTGATTGTCCCATTGCTTTCTTTTCGAATTAATTCTTTTACAACTGACATGTAAAATCCTCCCAATTGATAAATGATTGCTTTGCAATATAAAGACATATATGCTAATCATCTGGATAAGGAGGGTAAGTGAAAATCAGAAAACAATTTTCACTTATGCTTTCAGCAGTATCACAAGCAATTCTGCCTGCGAAATGCATTGGGTGCCCTCCCTCTCCGTTGCATGAATCATCTTATGATTATGTCTCATATTATACTATATTTTCGTAGCAATTTCTACAGGATTATGCATAAGTTTCGAATTATTTTTTGGAAATTTTAATTTCTTTGTCGATTAATTCGACAATTGCCGTATCCCCGCTTTTAATATTTCCATCCAGAATTTCTTCTGCCAGCTTATCTTCAATATTGCTTTGAATTGCCCTTCTTAAGGGTCTTGCTCCATAATTCTGGTCAAAGCCTTTCTCCGCAATGTGTCCTATAATATCCTCCTTTATTTCAAGGGATATATTCATCTGCTGCTTTGCCCTTTTCGTAATGGAGGAAAGCATAATGCTTACGATACTCTTGATATCTTCCTTGGTAAGTGAATGGAATACGATCATTTCATCTATTCTGTTGATGAACTCAGGCTTAAAGATTCGTTTTACCTCTTCCAGGACGCCATCCCTCATCTTCTTATAGTCTTCCTTCTCATCACTTACGGAAGCAAAACCAAGCCTCTTGGGAGCTATGATATTTTGAGCACCTGCATTGGAGGTCATTATGATAATGGTATTCTTAAAGCTTACTTTTCTTCCCTGGGCATCCGTAATGTGCCCGTCATCCAATACCTGTAAGAGGATATTAAAGACATCCGGATGTGCTTTCTCTACCTCATCAAAAAGGATTACGGAATAGGGGTTCTGCCTTACCTTTTCACTGAGCTGGCCGCCTTCATCATAGCCTACATATCCCGGAGGGGAACCGATAAGCTTTGATACGCTGTGCTTCTCCATATATTCGGACATATCTACCCTTATCATGGAGTTTTCACTGCCAAACATTGCTTCAGCCAAAGCCTTTGAAAGCTCTGTCTTACCTACACCGGTAGGTCCCAGGAACAGGAAAGAACCAATTGGCCTTCCGGGGTCCTTAAGTCCCACACGTCCACGCCTGATAGCCTTTGATACGGCAGATACGGCATCTTCCTGACCGATTACACGCTCATGAAGTATCTTCTCCAGGTTTCTTAAACGCTCGGACTCTTCCTCTGCCAGCTTCTTAACAGGAATCTTGGTCCAGCTTGATATAATGTCGGCAATTTCATTTTCTCCTACTACAAGAAGATTATCCTGCTTCTCTTTTTCGGATTTTACCTGAAGAGCATTCATTTTAAGGCTCATTTCTTCCTGCTGCCTCTTTAAATCGCCTGCCCTTTCATACTCTTCCTGTTTGATTGCCTGCTCTTTTTCCTCTTCCAGAGCCTGTATCTGTGCTTCCAGCTCTTTAATCTCCGGTGAAGTAATGTAAGTACTCAGTCTCACCTTGGAAGCAGCCTCATCCATCAGGTCGATAGCCTTATCAGGAAGATATCGGTCGTTGATGTAACGGCTCGACATCTTAACGGCAGCCTCCAGGGCATCATCGGTTATCTTAACCTTGTGATGTGCTTCGTAGCTGTCCCTTAAGCCCTTTAATATCAGAATGGCCTCTTCTTCGGAGGGCTCTTCTACCACTACCGGCTGGAATCTTCGCTCCAGGGCAGCATCCTTTTCAATATATTTGCGGTATTCTTCTCTGGTAGTTGCACCGATTAGCTGCAGTTCACCTCTCGCAAGGGAAGGCTTTAAGATATTGGAAGCATCAATGGCTCCCTCTGCTCCTCCGGCACCGATGATGGTATGAATTTCATCTATAAACAACAGCACATTGCCGTCATTCATTACCTCACTGATTACCTTCTTAATACGCTCTTCAAATTCACCTCTGTATTTGGAGCCTGCCACCATACCGGATAAATCCAGGGTCAATACTCTTTTATCCTTTATGACCTCCGGTATGTTGCCTTCCACGATCTTACTTGCAAGGCCTTCGGCAATAGCAGTCTTGCCAACGCCGGGTTCTCCTACAAGACAGGGATTGTTTTTCGTTCTTCTGCTTAGTATCTGGATTACTCTCTGGATTTCCGATTCTCTTCCGATTACCGGGTCCAGCTTGCCCTCTTTTGCGTACTCTGTTAAATCCCTGCTGTACTGGTCCAGAGTGGGCGTATTGGATTTTGCTTTTGCTTTGCTTTTATTGGCTGAATATTCGTTTCTTGCAGTATTCATATCTGCACCGATTGCGGTAAGCAGATCCACATATAATTTCTGCAGGTTAATGCCTAAGGTATTTAATAATCTTACAGCAATACAATCGGATTCCTTTATCAGCGCAATCAAAATGTGCTCGGTGCCTACTGCCTGGCTTTTTAACCTGACAGCCTCCTTAAAGCTCTGGTCCAGAATCCTCTTGGATCTTGGCGTGAATCCGTCCACTTCTACTGCTTCCATGGTGGAGCTGGGAGCAATAAGCTGGTTTACCAATTCCAATACCTTGTTGACATCTACGCCGTTCTTTTCCAAAACCCTGGCGGCAACCCCATCGGATTGCAAAAGGCCGATGAGAAGATGTTCTGTCCCCACATAGTTATGGGATAATTTATAAGCAACTTCCGTGGCATAATTTATTGCCCGTTTTGCTTCCTCTGTATATCTATCGTTCATACTGGCTCCTTTCGTGAATATCATATTTGATTCGGGTGTCATAAGTTAACCTCAATAAACATGATATTGACTTATGACACCCGAATCATATTTTTAATTTTAAAACTCAAGAGAACTGTTATGCCATATCAGGAAGCTTCTCCCTGATATAGTCCGCCCGGAACCTATCCCTTTGTGCACTGCCCATATTTTTATCCAGTATGCATTGCAAATTACCGGGCTGGATTTCCATCATCAGCTCATGGACATTACATTCTTCTTTTAAGCTTAACAGCTCCAGATCAATTCCCAGCTTGACCTGTGACAGCAGGGTCATGGCATCCCCTGAGGACAGCTGCTTCGCATATTTTAATACACCGAAGGAACGGTAGACCTTATCTTCGAACTCATCGTAGCTATGGGTCAGAATATACTCTCTATACCTGCGTTCCTGCTTCATTACCTGTTCCACAATCCGGTTAAGGCTTTCTATTATTTCCCTCTCGGTACTGCCAAGGGTCTTCTGATTGGATATCTGATATAGATTTCCAACGCTTTTTGAAGCTTCTCCGTAAGTTCCTCTAAGTGCAATTCCGTACTGGGACAGCTCTTCCGCCAGCTTTATGATCTTACCCGTTGCATTAAGTGCGGGTAAAAACATCATGTAGGAAGCTCTGAGCCCCGTTCCTACATTGGTAGGGCAGGAGGTTAAGTAACCGTACTTTTCGTGAAAGGCATAATCAAAGAGCCCGCTTGCAATATCGTCTGCCGCATTCGCCTCCGTAAAAGCCCCCATAATATTCATCCCGCCTGTAATGGATTGTATTCGAAGATGATCCTCTTCATTCAGCATAACACTGATTCTTTCATCTTCCGATAATATCAGTCCGGTGCTTTGCTCTCTGGCTAACAAAAGAGGACTTATAATATGCCTCTCCACCATTGCCGTTTTTTCAGAATCCGAAAGAATATCTACATTACAGCTATAGTATTTCTTTTCCTTCCCGGCCTCTAAAGCAGGGGCGGCCGTCTTTAATTTCTCAACCAGCTCCACTGCCTGCTCCTTGCCAAGCTTTGCGGAAAAGGGAAAGGATTTTAAATTTCTTGCCAGCCGTATACGGCTGGAAATTACGACATCACTGTTTTTACCTGTCTCTTTATACCATTTAAGCATTACCGACTTCCTCCTTTTTCAGCTGGCGGATTCGATCCCTTAATCTGGCTGCTTCTTCGAATTCTTCTTTTTCAATGGCATCCTGTAATTTTATTGAAAGTTTATCTATTTCCGAAAGCTCTTTCACAAGCTTTTCTGTTCCTGTTTCAAAACCCTTTGGCTTTTTACCGGTATGGGTATCGGAACCCTGAATATTTCTCAGGCTCTTTTCCAAACCCTTTTGAAAACTTCCATAGCACTCTGCGCATCCAAAACGGCCTTCCTTTAAGAACTCCGAATAGGTCATCCCGCAATTTTTGCATACAGGTTCCGTTTCAGCCTCTTCCGTTCCATGAATATTTCCTGCGGAGGCATAATTTCCAAGTATGGAAGACAACAGGCTTCCAAGTGTCATTTCCTGATTTAAAATACCTGAACCCATGGAAAAAGAGGTGTATTCCAATGCACATTCTTCGCAAAGATGCTGTTCTTTTTTCTCTCCGTTTATAATTTCCGTATAATAAACTTTGGCTTCATTTTTTTTGCACTTATCACACAACATAGCTACATCCTCCTGTCCGGATGTGATTTCGGTTACGGTTCTTACTTCTCTCTGTCAGCGGAACAGAAATCACAGAATATTTGATCTACAATTTCGTGGACTTCTTCACTGCTGATGTTCTTGCAGACTGCCTTGGCAAGAAGCACCCGCATCTCACCTGCCAGTTCTTCCATGGCTTTATATTTATCGGCACTTACCGCGATTACTGCACCCTTTCTGCGGTCCAGCTTTACATATCCCTGCTGTCTCAAAATAGTATATGCCTTATTTACAGTATGCATGTTAATTCCAATATCTTCTGCCAAATCACGAACAGAAGGCAGGTTATCTCCTTCCCTGAACTCAGCATTGGCTATACCAAATATAATCTGATTACATAGCTGGACATAGAAAGCTTCATCACTATTAAAATCAATAGTCACTATCAAATTAACCACCTCCTGAAATGTTCGTTATATTTGTTATACGATTAGTATAACAAATATTTATTGAAAGTCAAGTTTTTTCTATTCGTCTTCCGTATTTTTATTTTTTAATACCATTCTGATTATTCCTATTGCCAGGGCACTGCAGATTCCTGTCAGGACTGCCGCTGCTATCCCCAGGATCACGATCTGATTCTGATAGTGCTCTATATTTCTGGCATTCTTAGGAATTACTAATTTTTCACCTTCCTTTACTGATACCGGATTGAAGCGCTGAATGGTATTCTCTCTTCTGTCCAATTGGTAAAAGCCTTTCAATCCGCTTTTGTTTTCACCGTACACTAAAAGAAAATCACTGTCTAAATCCGAGGTATTTGTATATACTGTTATGGATGTACCATCCACTACCAAAGAGGTCTTTTCATAACCTTCCGGCACTGTGACATCCTCTCCCGGTGTAAGAAGTAAAAGATTGAAGCCTCCGGCAAGATAGTTATTCTCCGCTTCCTTTTTAAGCTGTAATTTACCGATTGCCGTTTTATCAAGGTTCTCACCTTCATCCTGTCCCGTAGTTTCATTTCCCGGTTCTTCGCCTGCTTCTTCCTTTAATACATCCAGCGTATAGGTCTTTGTCTTTCCAGATTGCGCCTGTACACTGATTTCTACTGTATTATGCCCTGTTTTGAAATCTTTATTTCCTGTTATGGAAACAGTAGCCTTATCATCCTCCGGCAGAGCGCTGATTACTAACTGGTTTACGTCGGAGCCTACGGTTACGGAGTAGCTCGCAGTTTTCTTGGTAAATTCCCTGGAAAGTGTTCCGGGATTCAGCTTAAGCTCTTTTAAATAGACATTATCCGATGCGGTTTTGTCTGATACCACTTCTATTTTTAATTGATTAAGGGAGACTGACATATTATCCCCAGTGTCAAAGGAATATACACTTGTCTCATCTGTAAGGGAAAGAACTGTTTTTCCATAATTCAAGGCATGGAATTTTAACGCATATTTTCTTTTTTTATCCCCCTGGGGTACACCAGTATCCGTTATCTTCACCAGACCTTCGCCTCCGGCTGCAACTTCGCCGCTGTTTTCAAATTCCAGTACATCAGCATTATATGACAGATACCCTTCAAAATCTCCTATGAGGTCCTCGGAAGTCAGATAGATACTTACAATTACCGTATCCCCTTTTTCTACTGTTTTATTTTCTGATGTGATATCAATGTTGGCACTGGCGGCCTGGCATATTTTGCCTGGTAAGAAAAGGAAAGCAATAAGCAGTAACAGCTTTAGTGTAAATCTATACTTATTTTTCATGCATTCATCCGTTGAATATCCCAAGCTGTCCGTCTGACTGGTCCGGGATACTGCCACTAATAAAAAATAAGTGAAAGAATCTGTCTGTGGCATCCTTCCATTTTAATATTTTCTTTCACTTGCTCCCATTGCATACCGCAGACAGGTCTGCGGTACTGCCATAAATAATGGAGTGTGAAATTGCTTTTCTTTCACACTTCCTGTTTCTATCAGGGTGTCACCATAGCCTCGCGAAAGACATTAATGACATAATTTCTGATATTTCCATTTTCCGCCATAACTGAAACAGTTACAGTATTTGCTCCTTCATTTAACATTATGCTTCCGGCACCCGAAACAGTTGCTTTGGAGCTGACGGCTGCAGCAGATACATTGATGGAGGATGCTGAATTCGGTACGATCAATGAATACTGCTGATCGGTCTTTAAGTCAAAAGTAGGTGATAAGGTATATCCATTTACGGCCAGTGATTTAAGCCAGTTATTAGGATTATAAGCCTTTGCTGGTACAGGGCAGGTTGAATCCGGCATGTTTGAATATACCGGTATTGAAAATACCAAGGGCATGGAATTCATACTGCTGTAGGCGGAATAGGTTTTTGCCGCTTCCGCATTCGGAGCTTCTATATTTGACATGTATTGATGGGAAAAGGTAGAGGTGGAGCTCATATTAAATTTTTGTAAATAAAGTGTATCCTGTCCTCTCTTAATATAGGTACTGCCGATGATGTACGCACCGCCGACAATGGCATCATAAGGACTGTCCCAGGGTATGCGGTACTGGCTGTTCAAGCTGCTGCTTGTAGTTCCGCTCTTGGCATATTTCAGGCCATTAAGAACAGCTCCGCCGGAAGAGGTGCTGTTATAAGCTCCGATATTAAAAAAGTTATACAAGCCTTCGTAGCCTGATACTTTGCCGCTTACGCTGCTGCTTAAGGAGGTCGTGCCCGTTATTACCTCCTGCTTGGAACGGCTGGCAAGATGGTAGGGGCTTACGCCGGAATACTGTGCCGCAGCCATAAAGGTCTCAGAATAGGACTTTGTCATAACGGTACCGTTATCATCACTAAAGGTATAACTGGTATTGTAAAGGGGAGTATTATAAAGGATGTTTTCCACTCCCGCCGCATTCTGGTATTGTCCGTTAAAGGCCAGAGTTTCAAACTGGAAAATACCCTTTTCCGTTAAAAAGTTTCTGGGGTCCATGTAATATTTCAGACCATCTGTAGATGGAGTGACCCAGGTAGAGCCATCAAAGGCCACAAAGGAATCTGTTTCCCATTTGTAAGCACCTGTTCCAAAGGATAACCATTCAACGCCTTTTCCTTTCGTAATCAGATTAACACCCAGGGAACTCTCTTTTGTAACTGCTGTCTGCCAGTCAATTCCTGTACGGTATGCATTAAACACCCAGGTGGGATGTAACTGGTGAAGCTGCCTGAGTCCTGACTTGTAGCTTTCCGGAAATCCCTGGGCATTCATATAATTTTCGAAATCCGCATCACTCATGGCGGTTCCCTGAGTAGGCGTCGGTGTTACAGTAGTTAAAAAGTCCATCGGTGTATTATCCACGAAGCCACCGGTTCCCTTTGAAATATAGGCAGACTGCACATAACCCCTTCCTTCCTTTCCTCCCTTTGTAAAGCTTACATAATACCAGGAGACAGAATTCTGAACTGCCGTATTCAGTATTATAACCTTTTCATTCATAGCAAGGGTAACCGGTGTATAGGCAGTGGTGAGCAGCAGGTCCTGGCTGCCGGTTATGTTATTGTATACATATACCGAACCTGTATATTGAACTATTCCTTCCGCTGTTGTCCCTGTTGTCGGAGTTGGGGTGGGAGTAGCCGTAGGTTTAAAGGTTGGTGCAGGCGTTTGCGTTGGAGCCTTGGTTGGGGTCGGCGTGGGTGTGGGGGTAGGTTTTTTGGTCGGGGTCGGGGTGGGTGTCTGAGTCGGCGTCGGGGTTTGAGTTGGTTTCTTGGTCGGCGTCGGCGTAGGGGTCTGAGTCGGCTTCTTGGTCGGGGTCGGCGTTTGAGTCGGTTTTTTGGTTGGTGTAGGGGTGGGTGCAGCGGTCTTTGCAAATACTACCTGGTTAGCCGGAACATAACCGGTGTATTTAATACTTCCCTTTTTATAAGTTACCTTAAACCACTTTTTTCCTGTTTTGTCCGTAGCTTCTGAAATGATAGAAACTCCAGCTTTGGATGCTGCTGATATTACCTTGCTTTTACTATCCTTTATGTATGCATTGCTGTCTGAAGGCAGTTTTCTTAACTTTACTGTTGAGGATACCGTACCGTTCACATAAGAAGATGAAAGCTTTACATAATCACTGATAACATAACCGGTACTCGTTTTTTTATTTACAGTACAGGTTATCCTGTACCATTTCTGTGAAGCCTTCATTACTTCATTGATTATGGTAACTTTTTGATTCTTATTTAGAGTAAGAAGCTTCTTAGCAGTTGTTCCCGCTGTACTTCTTACATTGACATTGGATGCGGTTATAATGGCACTGATTTTATAGGAAGAGGTATTAGAGGATTGACTGCTGTCTGTTGAAGGTGTTGGTGTTGGCTCAGCCGTAGGTGTTGGTGTAAGTGTTGATTTCGGTGTTGGTGTTGATTTCGGTGTTGGTGTCGGTGTTAATTTCGATGTCGGCGTTGGTGTAGGTGTAGAAGAATCCGTATCCTTCTTAACAAAGGTACCTAATATATATCCTTTTCCCTTTACACCGCCAAAGGTAAAGGAAATAAGGTACCAGTCACCTACCTTCTTTAACAGAGTTACGGTTTCACCCTGTTTCAGATAGGCATTGCTTTCCTTGACCTTCACCAAAGCATAGCTTGTACCCGGACCGGAGCGGATATTTAAGCTAGTGGCAGTAATGGTCCCTTTTGACTCGGCATAAACATTTAAATCATAGACCGGCGATAGCTGTATCATAAGGACTGCAAGGCATAACAACAGTCCCAGAATTCTTTTGTGATTATACTTTTTCATCATAGTTCCCTTTCTTTCCTCCTTCAGCATTTTTCCATATTCTCCCTAATTGCCCATAATTGTACATAATACTTATGGCACTTCTGTGACATTGTCAAAATCATCTTCTTTTAAATGAATATCGACATAAAAAAAGAAAAGGATTATGAAAGAACTTCATCCTTTTCTTCTATCAAAGCTATATGAAAAGCAATACGCTGCCTCTGTTTTATACTTCGTCAATTGCCTTTCCGATATCACTTCTTCTGTACTTATTGGGGAATTTTACCCTTTCAACCGCCTCATAGGCATTTGCTCTGGCTTCCTTTAAATTACTGCCGATTGCCGTGATACCCAGAACACGCCCTCCGGCTGTTACAATATTGCCGTTTTCCTTACCGGTTCCTGCATGAAATGCAAAGACACCTTCCTCTCCCTTCAGCTCTTCCAGTCCCTCAATGATAAATCCCTTTTCGTAGGAAAGAGGATATCCTTTCGATGCCAGTACGACACAGACTGCCGCATTGTCTTCGAATTCCAGTTTAATATCGGAAAGGTGCCCGTCAATACAGCTTTCAAAGACCTCAATAATATCATTTTTTAATCTTGGCAATACCACCTGTGCTTCCGGGTCTCCAAACCTGGCATTATATTCAACGACTTTCGGACCGTCCTTCGTCAGCATTAATCCGGTGAAGAGTATGCCGGTAAAACTCCTGCCCTCTTTCTTCATAGCTGCCATGGTAGGCTTATAAATATGCTCCATACAGTAGCTATTGATTTCTTCCGTATAAAAGGGGCTGGGGGAAAAGGTTCCCATACCGCCCGTATTAAGGCCCTGGTCTCCGTCAAGAGCCCTTTTATGGTCCTGGGCACTTGTCATAACAGCAATGTCCGTTCCATCACAAAAGGCAAGTATGGATACTTCCCTTCCCGTCATAAACTCTTCTATGACCAGCACATCACCGGAATGACCAAACTGCCTGTCTTCCATGATAAGCTTAACTCCGTCTGCCGCTTCTTCCTTTGTATTGCATATTAAAACACCTTTTCCAAGGGCCAGTCCGTCTGCCTTTAGCACCACGGGATAGGAGCAGGACTCAAGATAAGTATACGCAGCTTCTGCTGAGCGAAAGGTCTCAAAGGCCGCCGTGGGAATATGGTATTTCTTCATTAATTCTTTGGAAAAGGCCTTGGAACCTTCTATTATTGCCGCATTCTTCTTAGGGCCGAATACTCTTAACCCTCTCTCAACAAATACGTCTGCAATTCCCCCCACCAGGGGATCATCCGGTCCTACAACGGTCAAATCAATGCTTTCCTTCACTGCAAAATCCGCAAGCTTTTCAAATTCCATCACTCCGATGGGGACACAGACCGCATACTCTTCTATGCCGGCATTTCCCGGTGCACAGTAAAGAGCCGTTACTTTTTTGCTTTGTGCAATTTTATAAGCCAGGGCGTGTTCCCTGCCGCCGCCGCCAATTAACAATACTTTCATTTCCCGCACCTTAAGTCCTTTCTTTCACAACCGTCCACTTTAAATAATTCTGACACAGCCATTTTTTAAAACCACCCGGCTGTTGGCTATCAGATTAATGGCCTTAGGAAGAATATCCCACTCCGCTTCTTCCATCACCCTTTTTTGCAGTACTTCCGGCGTATCGCCCTCAAGAACCTCTACTGCCTTTTGCAGTATGATTGGTCCCGTATCGGTTCCTTCATCCACGAAATGCACTGTTGCTCCGGTAAGCTTAACTCCCCGGTTCAGAGCCGCTTCGTGGACCTTTAGTCCGTAATAACCGCTGCCGCAAAAGGAGGGTATCAGGGAAGGGTGGACATTGATGATTCTTCCGGCATAGTGCTTTATAATCAGTTCCGGTATTACAACAAGATATCCTGCCAGTACGATAAAATTCACCCCGTACTCCTGGAGTTTTTCAAGGAGCGCCTGATGAAAGGCTTCCCTTTCCTCATATTTCTTAGGTGATACAACCTCTGCATGTATATGGTTCTCTCTGGCCCGGGTCAAGGCATAAACCCCGTCCTTATTGCTGATTACAACATTTATCCTGGCATTGGTTATTCTGCCGTCCCCTATACTGTCAATAATTGCCTGGAGATTGGTACCTCCGCCGGAAACCAGTATCCCTAAATTCAGCATACGGTTACTCCTTTATCCCCTTCTCTGATCTCACCAACGATATAGGGTGTCTCCCCAGCCTCTTTTAACAGGGTGAAAGCCTTATCGGTATCCTCTTTGTCAACTGCTAACAGCATGCCAATTCCCATGTTGTAGGTATTGTACATTACCTTTTCTTCTATGGAACCATCCTTTGCAAGCATGGAGAAAATCGGAGGAACAGGGTAACTGTCCTTCTTTATAAATGCATGTACCCCTGTCCTCAGCATTCTGGGAATGTTCTCATAAAAACCGCCGCCGGTTATGTGGGAGCAGGCTTTCACTTTAACATTGCCGTTCTTTAAAGCTGCCATTGCTTTCACATAGATGCGGGTAGGGGTCAAAAGAGCCTCGCCCAGGGTAGTACCAAGGCTGTCAAAATGGGTATTCAAAGCCTCCGTATTCATATTAAATACCCTTCTGACCAGAGAGTAGCCGTTACTGTGAATGCCGGAGGATGCAAGGCCAATCAGCACATCCCCTGCCTTTAACTCTTTGCCGTCAATCATATTTTTACGGTCTACGATACCAACGGCAAAGCCTGCCAGGTCGTATTCATCCACGGGGTAAAAGCCGGGCATTTCCGCTGTCTCTCCGCCGATTAAGGCAGCATTTGCTTCCTGACAGCCCTTTGCCACACCGCTTACTATGGAGGCAATTTTCTCCGGGTCATTTTTACCGCAGGCAATATAATCCAGGAAAAATAAAGGCTCTCCGCCGGCACAGGCAATATCATTCACACACATGGCAACACAGTCAATACCGATGGTATCATGCTTGTCCAGCAGAAAAGCAAGCTTTAATTTGGTTCCTACTCCGTCGGTACCGGATACCAAAGTAGGCTCTTCCATATTCATAAAGCTCTTTAAGGAAAATGCACCGGAAAAACCGCCTATTCCGGTTAATACTTCCTTTCTCATGGTTTTATCGATGTGCTCTTTCATCAGTTCCACTGCCTTATATCCAGCTTCAATGTCCACTCCGGCATTTTTATAATCCATAATTACCCTCCGTTCATACCTATAAGCTACTTATAGAGACCTTGCATCAGTCCCTTTTCAACTTTTGTTTCCTATTTCTTACTCTCTTTTAAATATTCCTGATATCCGATTTTGGCAAGCTTTTCGGATTTAGCTGCTACGGTTTCCTTTAAACCTGCCGCATAATCCTTGATACGTCCAAGCAGTTCCTCATCGGAGGCTGCCAGTATCTTTGCTGCCAGAATACCTGCATTTTGTGCTCCGTTTATCGCAACGGTCGCAACTGGGATACCTGCAGGCATCTGTACGATGGAGTAAAGAGAATCCACACCGCCAAGTGATTTTGTCATAATAGGCACACCGATCACGGGAAGGGAGAATATTGCTGCTGTCATACCGGGAAGATGTGCTGCTCCACCGGCACCTGCTATGATCACCTTATATCCCTTCTCTTCCGCAGATTTGGCATAGTCATAAAATACATCCGGCATTCTGTGGGCAGATATTACCGTAATGTCATATTCTACCTTCAATACATCAAGTACCTCTGCTGCCTTGCTCATTACCTCCAAATCCGAATCACTTCCCATAACAATACCAACTTTAGCTGCCATGTTAAATCCTCTCTTTCTTGTTTTACTTATATTAACTAAGTTTCATAGATTGTTAACTGCTTTTCTATTTATTTTCTTTCTATATTTTATCATAGCCATTGGCTTTTGTCTTATGGTTTCCTGTTATTAATTTCTTATTGTATTTATTAACACAATTAATAGAAGAGTTTTATTATGAAGAAATATATATAAATAAAAAGCAGAGCAGGTGCAAACAAATTCTGTTCACTCCTGCTCTGCTTTTTATTCATACTTGCTCCCATTGCATACCGCAGACAAGTCTGCGGTACTACCATAAATAATGGAGTGTGAAAACGCTTTTCTTTCACACTTTATGCAATAGCTGCCAAGGCACCATACTCATACTTATTAACTATGAGAAACCTGCCTGTCATTCGAAATCAGCCTCTCAGCTCCAATAATTTCTTCTTCAATTCCCCTTCTATACGGTTCAATTCCACTTCCGCCTCTTTTCTCTTCTGACGGCCCTCTGTCTGGATACGCATTACTTCATCCAGGGTAGAGATTAAAGATTCATTGGTATTACGAAGGGTTTCGATATCAACAATGCCTCTTTCCGATTCCTTTGCAGTCTCAATAGTAGCCATTTTAAGGGTCTCCGCATTTTTCCGAAGGAGCTCGTTTGTCATATCGGTTACTTCCCTTTGAGCTCTGGCAGCCTGTCCGGAATGAGCCACGCCCAGGGCAAGTACCATCTGGCCCTTCCACAGGGGAATGGTATTTACAAGGGTGGACTGTATTTTTTCCGTCATCAGGGTATCACTTCCCTGGACAAGACGAATCTGAGGAGCCATCTGGATTGAAATCATCCTGGTCAATTCCAGGTCATGAATCTTCTTTTCAAACCGGTTGATGATGGCAACAAGGTCATTGACAGCCTGTGCATCCTCGGGGAATCCGCTTTTATTTGATTTCTCGACTAATTTGGGTAATTCTTCCTTCTGCGCCTGTTCCAGCTTCCTTTTACCTGCCAGAATGTACATGGACAGCTCTTTAAAGTAGGTCTTATTCAGATCATACATCTTGTCCAGCATTGAGATATCCTTTAGCAGCTGAATCTGATGCTCCTCCAGTACTTTGCAGATTTTATTAATATTTACCTCGGCTTTATCATATTTAGCCTTCATGGCAGTAATTTTATTGGAGCCTTTTTTAAAGAGTCCTAAAAAGCCTTTTTCTTCATTATCCGTGTCAAAGTTCTTTAATTCCAGCACCACGCCTGAAAGCATCTCTCCGATTTCTCCCAGGTCCTTGGTCTTTACATTATTCAATGCTGATTCCGAAAAGTCAGCAATCTTTTTCTGTGCTCCGGCGCCATATTGAAGTACCAGGCTTGATTTATTCAAATCAATCTTGCTGGCGAAATCCTCCACCATCTTTTTTTCATCCTGTGTAAGAGTGCTCTCATCAAACACCGCTGCTTCCTGCTTTTCTTCTGCCGCCTGCGGAAATGACTTTTCTGCGGCCTCCTCCTCAAAAGGCTCAAAGGTTAAGGTTGGTACTTCCTGATTCATCTGTTTTTCCTCCATTTATTCATTTGATGTAAAGTCCTTCTGTGTCAGGCCTTCCTGGGCAAGCAGGGTTTCCAGGACGGATATATCGCTGGATACGTCCATTGCAGTATCCTCAAAAAGGCTGTCCAATAAATTCTCAAAGGCAAGATTGATGGTATTCAGTGTTTCTTCTATCTCCTTCTTTGCCGATGTAATATTATCACCCTGAATGGACTGCTTATCAAATTCCTTATATGCATTTACTAATTTTAATGTGGTAGGAAGGTAATATTCCATAAACTTCTGAATATCGTCAAGCTGGTCCGGATGCTGTTCTATATAGTTGAAAATCTTTCCGATAACATCCTCCAGCCTGTCTAATTTCTGGGATATCTCTTCACCGGGTATGGCGTCGTTGGCTTCTCTTATCTGCCTTATGCAATTCCTTCCGGCTTCTATAGCTTGTCTTACTTCGGCAGAATTTGCGGCAGTCTTCGGTGCCTCCTGCTGCTCTGTCTTTCCGCCGTTCTCGGCCGCTGCCTGCATCCGGGAATTTTTCTGCAGCTCCAGATATTGATTGTAGCTTTCCCTGTTAAGTATCAAACAGGTTTCCTGTTCGTCGATATGCCCTTCGGGAAACATACCAAGGGATATCATCTTTCTCAAATCCTTTAATACATATTTGGGGCTTTGTCCTACTCCGGAGGAAAGCTCCTTTATGGAAGAATAGGTCCGTCCATGAATTAACCCGATATAGCGGTTAAATCTCTGCAGACGCTTTCTTATATTGCTGCCCCTTGCTGCCAAATATCCGCTGAGTGCAAAGAAGGGTACCAGGCCAATGGCAATAGTTCCAAATAATCCCCATTTTCCAAGCAGCTGGCCAAGCATTGCTAAGGCTAAGGCCCCGACTCCAAATATGCCCAAGCCGATGCTTCCAAATACCGTA
The DNA here is from genome assembly GCA_023410275.1 of Bacillota bacterium. Lineage (GTDB taxonomy): Bacteria > Bacillota > Clostridia > Lachnospirales > Lachnospiraceae > Anaerocolumna. The sequence goes on along the minus strand of JAEYPZ010000167.1, from coordinate 113,490 downwards.
TACAGGATTCCGGATACCCTTCCGACCGGTTCACTGGGAAAAGCATTTTGCCGGCTTACTGCATTTTTAACGGCAGCTGCCTGTGTCTGATTACTTCTCTGCTGGTTATACGACTGGGCAGAACCGCTGCTATACTGTCCTTCCCTTCCAAAGCTGGGGTTATTTTGAAAGTCTCTGTTTCCTGGCTGGCTTCCATCTCTTTGATAGCTTCCATCTCTTTGATAACTCCTGTCTCTTTGATAGCTCCTGTCTCTCTGATAACTCCTGTCTCTCTGATAGCCCCTATCCCTTTGAGCTCCACCGCCGCTTTGATAGCCGCTGCCGCTTCTATCATTATTCTGATTCCAGTTTTCGTTGGAACCGCCGGGATTATTCTGCCGGTATCTGCCATAACCGTTCCCCAGGGAACGGCGTACTTCATCCAGGGCTCCTCCTACCGTATTGCTGATATCTCTATTCAATTGATGAAAGTCCATTGTATTTACCGCACTTTGAACTATATCCCTGATTTCTTCACCCAAATCTGAGTAATTCCTTCTATCCATGGTAACCTCCGATGCAAATCCAATATGCTGCAAAAAAACAGCACCGACTAAATTCGTACTATACTAGCCCTATTATATCGTATTCCTTTTAAATTAACAATTTAAATTATCATTAAAAACTACTATAAAAATATACATAAAATCTTATAAAAAATGTAATTTCTTTTTTTCATCAATAGCAGTTATAATTATAAGCATATTTAAGCAAAATAAAAGCCCTTGTCAGTCAGCTTATACAGGCCTTTGACAAGAGCTTATTTTGATTTAAATGAACAGCTTTGGCATTAATTAAATGGATTTTCTGTTTTATACAGCATTGACTTTGGCTGGTTAAAGCCAATCTCTTCTACCTCAACACCCACATATTTAAATACTTCATACAAGGCCTTTCCAAAATGTCCGAAAGCTACGGCACCATGATGGGGATAATTCCCCTCTACTAATACATGGCGATAGAATCTTGCCATTTCCGGTATTGCAAAAATACCGATTCCACCAAAGGAACGGGTCGCAACCGGTAATACCTCTCCGTGAGCTATGTATCCGCGAAGCTTTGCATCCGCCGTACTTTGAAGTCTGAAGAAAGTAATATCTCCCGGGACGATATCTCCCTCCAAAGTTCCCTGTGTAACTTCTTCCGGTAAATTTCTTGCCATAATCAGCTGATATTTCATGGAGCAGAAAGATAATTTTCCAGCTGCCGTATTTCCACAATGAAATCCCATAAAAGTATCATTTAGCTTATAATCGTAGTTACCTTTGATTTCAGACTCATACATATCCTTTGGAACTGTGTTGTTTATATCAAGTAAGGTTACAGTATCCTCGGATACAACAGTACCTATGAATTCACTTAAGGCACCATAAATATCAACCTCACAGGATACCGGAATCCCCATTGCGGTTAACCGGCTGTTTACATAACAGGGTACAAATCCAAACTGTGTCTGGAAGGCCGGCCAGCATTTACCTGCAATTGCAACATATTCTCTGGAACCTTTATGGCCTTCTACCCAATCCAGTAACGTAAGTTCATATTGCGCAAGCTTGTGAAGTATCTCCGGCTTTTTATTTCCAGCTCCAAGCTCTTCCTCCATGCTCTTTACAACATCCGGAATTCTTTTATCCTCTGCATGCTTATTAAATGCTTCAAATAAATCAAGCTCCGAATTTTCTTCAATTTCCACGCCAAGATTATATAACTGCTTGATTGGTGCATTGCAGGCAAGAAAATCCTGGGGACGAGGTCCAAAGCTGATAATTTTCAAATTATTTAATCCGATGATCGCTCTTGCAATCGGAAGAAATTCTTCCATCATCTTTGCCACATCTTCTGCATCGCCCACCGGATATTCCGGTATGTAGGCCTTAATATTCCTGAGCTTCAGATTATAGCTTGCATTTAACATTCCGCAATAAGCATCACCACGACCCTGTATTAAGTTATCTCCGGTTTCTTCAGCGGCTGCAACGATCATAACCGGACCATCAAAATATTTTGCCAGCAATGTCTCCGGTGTTTCCGGTCCAAAGTTTCCTAAATAGACCACCAATGCATTACAGGAAGCTTCTTTTAAATCGGCAAGGGCTTTTTTCATATCCACTTCGCTTTCTACTACGACCGGACATTCATAGATAACATTCTTCTTACTGAATTCTTCTACTACCGCTTTTCTTCTTCCCTCTGACAATGACATCGGAAAGCAGTCACGGCTTACCGCTACAATCCCCAATTTTAATTCCGGCATATTCATCCTTTTTTCTCCTTTTCTGCTATAAAATCATTTAGTTTTTTCATTAAACTAATATACTTCTATTATAATTCGAAAGCATATATTGGTCAAGATATATTCGTCTAAGACACGATAAACGGATGAAGGAAGTTTATGGAACCGGACGATGACCAAGGGGGTTATTTTGAAATTTTGTTAGGCGAGAACCCTTATTCCACTAAAGCGACAGAAAACGTGACTGGCAGGCAAAACAGCGCCAAACTCGCTGTAACAACTATGGCTGTGTCAGTTAACGAGCTCAAACAGTGGCACTGCTTTACCTAGTCACGTTTCCTGCCGCTTAAGTGTCATAAGGAACCTCTTGAGACAAAATTTCAAAACAACCCCCTTGGTCATCTGTGCATATCCATTATTTGGTCTAATGTGTTTGCCGTGCCCAAAACCCCATAAGGCCCAACAACAGAACAACTGTCCAAGAGTTTATTGCCAATCCCCAGATGATTTTGGCTTACCTTTCGTAATTTTCTATTGAGGAGTTCCCTAATGACACTTAAATGGCGGCAACTGTTCCTAGGTAAAATTATACCACTGTCTGAGCTCACAGCCCTGCACAAAATACAACCTTCCAGCGAGTTTGGTATAATTTCACCTGCCAGGAACAGCTGCCGGCATTTTAGTGGAATTTGGAACCCCGAACGAGAAAATTACGAAAGGTAAGCCAAAATCATCGTCCGTTCCCAATCCCCCCTTAAGCACTGTTTTCCACAACCATACAAAGGGAAACCTCCCTGATACCATCGTATCCGTGTAAGTTGCCATAGATTTTTGTAAACGCAAAGAAACGTCGGCTCTAAAAATCAAAGCCGCCGTTTCTTTGGCGCATGAATATATGTCAACTGTACGATGGCTTTTTTCTTTTGCCGTCGTACAGCAGATAGTAGAGTATTCAGCCTGGTTTAATCTTTTTTTCTGTTTTCGAAAATATCACCCTTACAGTTCATTAATTACATCAGTTACCGCCATATTATGAATCCGTTTTGAAGGAGCATAGATTGCAGCAATAGCCGTAATCGAAACAACCAAAAGCACAACAATTATATGCATAATAGGAATACTCCAAGTAGCGTAGTTAAAATAAGCAGTAATAAGATTGTCGTATAGTAACTTGTTAATGAACAGACCAACTACAACTCCGACAATACAACCTGATATAGAATAGGTAAACGCTTCAGCGGCTATCATTTTGGTAATCTGATGTTCATTCATACCGATCGCGCGTATGACTCCATATTGCTTTATTTTTGCGGATACGCTCATAGAAATACTGTTCATAATATTTAATGCAGAAACCAAAGTGATAATTGTCAAAAATCCATATACAAAAAACGTAAATGCATTATATGTGCTGGATTGCATAGTCCGTAGGTCTCGGTTATCGCTAAACTTGTACTTTTTACCTACGACATTATGGATGGCTTCAACATTTCTGTCCGTCGCATCTTTTGTCGTCTGTATAAGAATAAGTGAATAGTCGGTTACGCCGGTAAGGCGAGTAAAAGTTTTCCCAGAAGTAATGAGTGTTATTTTCCCATTTGGAGCACCGTTATCACCAAATGGGTTACATTTTAACAGCCCTGCGATTTCTACTTTCTTATTGCCTACTTGTATTTTATCGCCTATTGCTAAAGGATTGTCCTTATCCCAGATTGTAAGTACGTAAATACTGTCCCCATAAACTTTTGAAATATCGCTGCCTTTTCTAAGCTGCTTATCTTTTGTAAGACAGTCCAAATCATAATCATCGAAGGAAATCATATCAATCGTGTTTGTTTGAGAATTTACTTCTGCCGGAATATCAAAGCAGCTCCTTCGGCCAAAAACATGTTTTACACCTGACATACCACTTATTTTATCAAGCAGTACACTGTCTATGGAATTTGAACTGTTATTACTACCAATGTTGATATCAGGAGTATCCGAAAACTGGGGCATAATATAGCCGATAAACTCTATGAAGACTGAAAAGCTCAAAAACAGGATGATGCTAAGAGCAAATGAGCTTGTCATAAGTATTAAATTTTTCTTTGCCGATACTGCATGATGAATACCGAGGGCAGTTTCAATTTTTGAAAAACGGATATTCAACGCATGGGTTTCATTTTTTGTGTTTTCCGAATTGCCCGATACTGCCGTTACAGGCGATACCTTTGCAGCTCGTTTTGCCGGAGATCTTGCGGCAATGAGTACTGTAACAACTCCCACAATTATTCCGCTGATAATGCCAGTTGGACTGACCTCCCAAAGGGGTATATTGGAGAACTCTACCGCGACAAAAAACCGCAGCCCAGCACATAATCCCCATGTGACTACAATCCCAAGTATCACACCTATTGGAACCGCAGTTTTGCACCAATTGAGGGCTTCCAGTTTGACAAAACGGATAATCTGTTGTCTGCTCATTCCAATGCAGCGCATCATTCCGAAAAACTTTGTCCTTTGGGCAACATTACTGTTTATACTGCTTGAAATCATCAGCACCCCTGCAGTCATGATAAGCACAAACAGCACAGCTGCTGTAGAATATAGAGTTCGCATCGATCTTACACCAAGGTCTTGCTGCTTATCCAGTAATCTTGATGTCTCCATTCTAACACCCATATCTGCCATACTAAAAACGGCAGTTACCAAAAATACGGCAAATATAATACACAGAAGCGTCATGTGGTTCTGCCGTCTGTGTACTTTTGCAGAAATCGGAATTAGGCTAAGATAGCTTTTCATTCGCGGCACCTCCCTAAATCGGTCAGTATGCCATCGGACACTTGCAGTATCCGGTCTGCGGTCTGTGCGATACTTCGATTATGGGTAATCATAACAATGGTCTGCTGATACTTTCTTGCAGCTTCTTTTAGCAAAGTAATCACTTCACTGCTGTTTTGCGTGTCCAGATTACCTGTCGGCTCGTCGGCAAGAATAAGCGCCGGCCGCGTAATTAGCGCACGTCCTATTGCTACACGCTGTTGCTGTCCACCTGATAATTGACTGGGTAAATGGTGGCGGCGTTCTTTCAAATTAAGCACCGCAAGTAGTTCCTCAAGATACTTTTTATCGGGCTTTTGATAATCAAGCAATACGGGAAATATGATGTTTTGCTCAACATTCAATTCTGGAATCAGATTAAAACTTTGAAAAATAAAGCCAACATTTCTGCGCCGAAAAATTGTCAAGTTACTATCTTTCATGGAAAAAATATCTTTACCGTCAATAAAAACCTTACCGGCAGTGGGCGTATCAAGCGCACCTACCATATTTAGGAGCGTACTCTTGCCGGAACCGGATTCTCCTACGATTGCGACAAAGTCACCTTTCGGAACGGAAAAACTAACATCTTTTAATGCGTGTACAGCAGCTTCACCGCTGCCATAGGTTTTAGAAATTGATTTAACTTCCAATAAATTCATAGGTTATACACCTCTTTCTGTCTTGATATTGAAAGATTATCATGTCAATCCTACTGTTATATGACACCAATACTACAATTTTGTAGGAATTAAAAAATTGATTATAAAAGTAGTGCCAAAACCTAATTCGCTGTCAACCTCGATTGTCCCGCTGTGTGCTTCAGCAATCGCTTTTGCAAGCGGCAGCCCAAGTCCGATCCCTTGCGTGTCTTTAGAAAAACGACTGCGATAAAATCTTTTGAAAATATGGTGTAAATCGTCTGGGTGAATACCGCTCCCATTGTCTTTTATGATGACTTGAACTACAGACGCAAATTGTTTCCATTCAAAACGAATTGTATTTCCTTTTTGCGTATGTTCAAAGGCGTTTTTAACAATATTACTGATTGCTTCAATCAGCCAATTGCGGTCACACAATAAAGTAACATTTTCATCACCGGATAGAATTATTTTCTTTTCCTCTTGCTTGGCACGAAATGAAAAGTGCCTTTCTATACAGCCCATCATTTCTGATACATTTTCTTCGGCTTTCTCAATTACGATTGTTCCGGCGTCGAGTTTTGTGATTTTCAGGAGGTTTTGCACCAGTATTTCTATTCTGTCAAGTTCCTGCTCTGAAAGAACAGTAAACTCATTGATGTTCGGTAAATTCTTTGCTTCTTCTTGCACAATACCATTATAGACATTAAGGGCAGCAAGCGGAGTTTTTAACTGGTGAGAAATGTCGGAAATGGTATCTTTCAAAAATTTCTTTGCTTTCCCTTCATTTTCAGCGTGGGCGTTCAAAATAGAAACTAAGGAATTTACTTCATGAAATAGTCTGTATAGCTCGCCCTCATCATCACATTCAATACGTGCATTTTGATTTCCGGAAATATATCCTTTAATTTGTGTCACTGCATTTTCCATGATTGCATTTTGTTCCTTGAAATATCTATAACCTATTGCCAATATCGAGATACTCATGCACAAGGAACATACCAATATACACAATGCTGAATTTTCAAATTTCAAACCTATGAAAGCAGTAGAAATCAAAGTAAATGCTACTATTAGCAGCACTACCAGACAAAAAAGTTTTTTGATTTTCCTGTTTACCAGTATTTTCATCATACACCCCAATCAACAGTATTCCATTTATACCCCATACGCCGAACCGTCACTATTTTTTGAGGGTCGCCCGGATCGTCCTCGATTTTTGTACGTAGTCTGCGTATATATACGGTAAGTGTATTGTTGTCTATATAGTTTTCATCACAGTCCCATAGCTTGCTTAAAATCTGTTCTGCTGAAAGAACAATATCGGGATTTTCCATAAGCAGACGTAACAATTTATACTCACTTGCTGTTAAGTCAAGTTGTTCTCCATTTTTATAGACCTCTCCTTTTAGAAGTTGTACTTTTATACCATTAGAATTTAATTCGGTATCAGCATAATCAAAGTTGTCACTTCTGCGAAGCAGAGCATTTATTCTTGATAGAAACACCGCCAGTTTGAACGGCTTTGTTATGTAATCGTCGCCGCCAATATCAAGTCCCATTATGATATCCGTTTCTTCGTCAGCAGCAGTAAGAAACATAATCGGTATCTTTGAAGTTTTACGAATTTTTTTGCATAAATCATAACCGGAGCCATCTGGAAGCGACACGTCCAAAATCACCAAATCATACTTCCCATTTGTCCATAGTGCTTTTGCTTCAAGACTTGTACGGGCAACATCTATTTCATATCCTTGCTTTTTGATAGCAAAAGATAAACCACTAATTAAACTCAAATCATCTTCAACAAAGAAAATATGTTTCAATTTTTTCACCGTCCTTCATTTTTCTGCGTGTATGTCGTCCGTCAACGGGCTTCACCTTTCGTTTGCAAACAAAATCACCATAAATTATATACGGACAACCGAATAATATCAATATGCAGACACAATAAATATGATTTATAAAAGCAGCACGAAAAACCAAGGGAATATCAAGGAATCAGTTAGCAGACCAAATGCACATTGCCCATCGGTATATTGCGTCCATTGAAAACAGAGTTATATAATTTTACCAGCAAAATAAAGCCTGTAAGTCATGAAATCTCAGACTTACAGGCTTCCTCCCTGAATCCGGCTGTTATTGAAAGCATTGCCCTTCCCATTACTTGAAAAGCTTATTGGTCCAACTATAAATTATAAGGCATTACGAAAACGCCTCATTCAGCTTTTCTGTTCCCGCAAGAACAAATCTGCCATCTTTAATGATTACCGTCTCTTTTCCGTTCTTTTCAACTACCGTTATCTCAGCCAGTTCATCATAAGGGATTGTGATATCCGTATGGCAGTTAAAATAAGCCTTTTCAATCTCGGTCTTTCGAAGGATGGACACTTCATTATCCTTGGCTATAATCTTCTTGCCGTCCGGATTGAACAGCTCCAGCTCCTCACTCATCTTATAGCAGGTATCCCCTACTGCAAAGTGGGGTCCGGTCTTTTCCGCTATCAGGATGGGAAGCTTATCCCAGATACCGTATTTACCGGCCATTACATAGGCTGTGGTATTGGTGCCGATTGCAAATTCCCCGATGGGCAGCGTTTCCTGATTGTAAAGGATATTTTCCTTCATATAGCTCCTATTCTCTTCTTCCCTGGAGAAATTGCCGCAGTTATACCCGGCAATCATACCATCCTTAAAGGTGATAGAAAGGTCTATATACTCCAATCCATTTAAAAATATCCGTGATACATGCAAGGTGCCTTCCGTACCGGTTAGTCTGGGAGAAGTAAATACTTCTCCTACGGGTATATTAACATCAGCCGTACAATTCTCAAAAATGGTCTCTTTCTCCGGGTTCTGTAATTCGTGGAGCATGACCTTTAAATCCGTGCGGTTCTTTCCGGTGCCTTTTACCCTGACATATTCTCCCCTGTCCAGACAGTCGATGATATTTTGCTGGATAGCCTTATAGGTGTCGTTATCCAGGGTATTGACCTTCACGGTTTCCCGGAAGATTTCCTCAAATCTGCTGCCTATCTCCGGAACAGGATATGCAATAATGGTAAAGCTGGTCTCATCCCCTTTGATATACTGATAGTATACCATGTTGGAGTCCCGCTGAAAGGCTACCAAAAGCTTCTGCTGCCTCTTATCAAGCTTGACAGCTTCTGCCTTTACCTTGGGTATAAAGTTCTTTTCACCAAATATCTGTATGAGTGAAGGCCCTGCAAAGAGAGCAGCCTTGTCCCTGTATTTTTCAAAGGCACCTTTATAGGACTGAAGCCTGCGTTCATGAAAAGCTTTATCCATATAAAGACCGATATCAAAGCGGTGGTCATAGTCATATTGGTAATTGGGCCCGCAGGAGTGGTAACCAAGTCTTAATTGCTGCCTTTTATTATTACTGTCTACCGCCATACGGTAGATTACCGGCTTAAGGCCCATTTGGGCGAAATTCCGGATGGCATATTTTACCATACGCTCAAAGCCGATATGATAGCGGATGTTTACCGTCTTTTTCCTGGTCAAATCGATATTTGCTGCCAGAAACCCTCTGCGGTAGCCATCCGTATAGGTAAATGCCATGGCCTTCATTTCTTCTTCCGGTAAATTATTTAAAAATTCAGCAATCTTTCTTTCATTTTCCCCGATGTATTCACCAAACTGGTAAAGATATCTTAAATCCTTTAAGTCCCAGCCTTCTATGATATCGGCGGCAAAGGAAAGCTCCTCATCGAGCAGCTCCCTGGTACGGTATTCTATGATATCACTGCAGTAATCCATATTGAAATCATAAATTGCCCTCTTTACATCCTTATAGGTATACTCGTCTTCCTCTTCCAGGTAATTATAAACCTCGATAAAGAGTTCTGCATAAATTGTTATGGGAAACAGCCTGTTTTCTGCCGCATATACAATCATTCCCCTGATTTCACTGTAAAGATAGCTTAAGAGTCTGCCGGTTTTCCCAAGCTTTTGCACCGCATAGGCCGGATTGGCATAGGACTCTTCGTAATTATCCGGTAATATATCCTCATAAAGCTCCCGGTTAATATCCGACAGCTCTTCCAATGTCAAATCCTTTAACCTGTCTTCCTCTGTCAAGGCAAGAAAAGCTGCTGCTTTCTCTATAAAAGCTGCCGTTCTTATAAAATAGTCCCTGTACACGTCCTTTACGGTGGCTTCCTCTTTGATACCCTTTATGCGCTCCAAAGCCAATTCATAGCGTTCTCTGACGGAGTCATTTTCTTCCTTCATAAGCTCCCTGTACTTCATTTCTTAGCCCCCTTCACCTTTTTAATAAAATATCAGATAAATAGTCCCATGATATAGAGTATAAATAAAATAATCGATAATATCCCATTTGTCACCATCCCCGTAATGGGCGCCGTATAGTAAATCTCCTTTTCGGTACAGGCTTTCACACCCAGGATAAATCCCGTAACCGTAAGGACAAAGAGAAGCATTCCACCAGCCCCAAAAAGGATGGAGCCATTTCCTCGGTATACTCCTGAAAGAATAAAAAGCACCAGGATACTTACAACACCGACACCACCTGTCACTGCCGATACTATGCCCTTTATGGAATGGCTTCTTCCTGTAAATTTGTAGGTTTCTTTCCTTAGCTTAAACATAAATCACCCCGTCAATTCCTTATCTTTTCCCTCGTCTAATTGATCTTAACAGCTTTCTGGCTAAAATGAAGCACACCCCGCCCAGGAAGCCTCCCAGTGTATTCATCATAAGATCGTCCACATCAAATATTCCCACTTTAAAGATGAGCTGCAGCAGTTCAATGGTCAGGCTGAATTCAAGGCTTAAAAGGGTTATATTCAGAAGCTTTCTGTTATCCGGGCTGATAATAGGAAGCACAAAGCCAAAAGGTGCAAAAGCAAGTATATTTCCAAAAATATTTACAATAAAGCCTTCCGGCCCAATGATATTTCTATATTCTATAAATCGCTTTACCTCTTTAAATGGCGTTAAATTATATCTATACTCACCGGAAATAATTGTTCTTCCGTAATGTTCACTAAAAAACAAGAAATATGCCAATAAAATCAGATATAACGCAAACAGTAAGCGGCTGACTGACATAATAAGTTTATTGCTGACATTTTTCACTAGCAAAGTCCTCCACTGCAGGTTTTTATACCTCAACTATTATAAAACAAAACCATAGGCTCGTAAAGGGGCTATGTAAAAAGAAAGCATGGCAGTTCGTAAAAAGGAAGTATGACAGTTTGTAAAAAGGAAGTATGCTGCTTTATAAAAAAGAGGATTGAAATTACAAAAACCTCCGCAGTTACATGCGGAGGCTTTGTAAATTATATTATTTTTGTCAGATCTGAATTCCAGTCCCTGACTCCTGTTTAATAATTCGGTGTTACCGACAAGGTATTCGGCACGTTGGATGCATTGCCTGAGCCGTCCGTGATGGAATTATTTGTTGTGGTAGTAAGTATAATGGGTACTCCCTTAACCGGTGTTGTATTTAAGAGAATAATAACCTTGTTATCTGTCACGGAGCAGCTGTAAACCATGTTTGAAGTATTGGTACCGCTCTGAGTTGCTTGAAAGCTTGGATTGCCCTTGATATTTTCACTGAAGGTCAATGTAATCGTGTAAGGGTAGGTAAAGGATATTCCTGTGAAATTAGGTCCTGCATTCTCCATCAGGTATATCGTATTATTGTATTCCTTCATAGCAGTATAAGTATTATTATAGCCTACGATATTTCGAATGGTTATGGGGTAAATCGTAGAATAAGAAATACTTCCCTGTGCCAGAGTTAAGGTAATGGTAGCTCCTGCATTGCTGTTGTCCGATACTTCCGCCTTTATGACCGAAACACCGGGTATATAATAATTGCTTACATTCTGTGCCGATGCCATATCCACCTTATCAGCAAAAGTTACATACAAAATACTTGGATTAACCGGTGACTGTGAAACTAACTTCGGCGGTGCAAGGACGGAAGAAGCAGTAGCAGTCTTCGCTATCTGCACACTCTCATCTGCATTGGTATTATAATACTCATCTTTAACAAAGGCGGAAGGTATTGTTATGGTATACTGTCCTGCTTCACTAAACTGAGCGGAATTCAGAATTACCGTTACAAGATTGCCCTGGGCGGATGCCGTGTAGCCAATATTTCTGTTGCTGACAATATCATTATTGGAAGTAACAATTCTTGATGCAACAAGATTTCCGGCCTGGGATACAAGGCTTACATCCTTGTTATAGGTCAAGTACAACAGGTAAGTATCCACACCATTATTGGTTTCCATCCTAAGCTCAAATTTATTGATGCTTGGTCTTGCACTGGAAATTGCAAAATCTACACTATAGCTTATTAAGTTGCGTGCGCTGGTGTCGGAAGGATTTACATTATAAGCATCCCACATACCGATGCTGACCTTCTGAATGCCGCTGAGAAGTGCCGCATTAGAGGACATGGTATAGTTAACCTTCGTCGGATCCTTTGCATCCACTGAACCGTTGGTAATGGTTTCTCCATTGCTTAGAATTACTGTTCCAGGCATACGGATATTCCTGCTGAAGGTAGCTGTTAAGGTATTGTAGCCTGTTCTCTGGAGATTTACCAAAGATGCCTGAGGTTTATAGGAAGTGTCTGTTCCTACTGTGACAGAAACATTATAGCTTGTAGGATAATTGCCGGACATATCCTTGACACCTGACATAACTACGGTAAACTGCTTGTTCTTATCATAATCAGAGATGGTGGACAAATCAATAATAAGTGACTTATAGTCCGTACTTGGCTTATAGTTGGCTTTTCCTCTTAAAAGAGCAAGAGTTGCAGGAAGTGCCTGGGTTGACGTTGAGGTCGTATTCAGTCTGACATCCACAATATTTAAACCGGAGAAATCCATTGCTTCTGAGAAGTTAATGGAAGCCTTTAAACCCGAATCATCTACGGTAAATCCGGTATAATAAGGTGCTCCAGAGTCTTTATAATTGATATCGGTATAATAGTTCTGAACTGCGATTCCGGTTGTGGAGGTAATTGCAGAAGATACATGGATATTATAGATTCCATTAAATACCTTCGTCGTATTTACCGTTAAGACCGTAGCATCGGAGGATAAGGTTCCTTTAAGGGTTCCCACAGCACTTGCAATATTGCCGTTGCTATCAGCCTTAGGTGTTATTTCCACTACATTGAGAAGCTTTTTATCCTTGTCAAATACCGTAGCAGCATCAACGGGACCGTCAAAGGTAATAGTAAGTGTGGTACTGTCTGTTACTACCGCAGTCTTTACTCTGGCAGATTTTGCTGCCACCTCTATATTGATATTGTCATAAACTGAACTGGCAGCTGCTCCTGCTGCCGTACGGGATGCTTTAGCGGTCAAAATGGCAAAGCCGGGCTTCAGACCGGTTACAACTCCATTCTCGTCCACTGTTGCAATCTCCGGACGGTTAATGCTGAAGGTAACTATATCACTGGAATTGGCCGGTGTCAGGTCCACATTAAAGTCAAATTTTTCACCAACCTGCAATAAATGCCTGAAGTTATTGTCAGCAGTATCCGTCGCGTTATTGATCTCAATCTTCGTTGCAGGTATCTTAACCGTAACACTGCACTTTAAGGTCGTGGTCTTTTTGTTCTTATAGGTTATCTTAAGGTTTATTTTGGTTGTTCCCTTAGCTGCTGCTGTTACATAGCCTGCTGAATTTACAGTAGCAATCTTGCTATTGGATGAATACCATTTTTTTGTTTTCACTGTTGAATTATTCAGATTCTTAACCGTTAAGGTAAAGCCGGAACCAATTCCTACCAGGGATCTCTGCTTGGTAGACAAAGTCGGCGCAGCTGCTGCCTTTACCGTTATGGAACCCACCGAGGTAAGTAATGGCAATAGCAGTGCGGTAACTAAAAATACTGCCAGTACTTTTCTCATTCCATTTTTCATATCTAATCCTCCTGTTCTTATTGTAAACTGACTGCTTTTATTGTACATCATAATGGCTTATTTTGTCAAAACAATGTCAGAAAAATATTAGCTGTAATGCCCAAAAACAGGGCTGCCGTATTACAGGGAGGAGGATATTATTTCCTCCCCTCACTGCAAGGTACAACAGCCCCTTATAAAGGAATTTCTATTGCCTTAATTCTATTCCCATATTGCTTAAATTCTTTAGTATTTTATTCATTACTTCCGTAATATCCTTTTCTTCCAGGGTTCTGTCCTTTGCACGGAAGGTGATGGAGTATGCCATGGACTTATGTCCTTCTCTGATCTGGGCTCCTTCATAGATGTCGAAAAGCTCGCAGTTCTCTAAGATATTTCCGCTGCTCTTTCTGATTACAGCCTCTACTTCTCCTGCCAGAATTTCCTTGCTGACCAGCATGCTTAGGTCTCTGGTCACCGCAGGATATTTTGCAATGCCTTCATACTTGGTATCAAAGGAAGCACGGGCTACGATTTCCGGCATATCAAGAACTCCTACATAGGCCTTTTCTCCGATATCATAGCCTTCCAATACATCCGGGTGAACCTCACCGAGACAGCCGATGACCTTTCCGCCGTAAACCATTTCCGCCTGCCTGCCGGGATGCAGGTAAGGCTTTAAATTATTCGGGTCATAGGTGACCCTGTCCTTTAAGCCTGCCTTTGCAAGAATTTCTTCCAGCACTCCCTTCAGTTCAAAGAAATCTCCATCTCCGTAAAAGCCTAACACAAGCTGCACTCTTTCATCAGGAAGCTCTGTTAAAGGCAGTGCCTTTGGCAGGTAGGTGTTGCAGAGCTCATAAAGGCGCACATTCCTGTTTCTGCGGTTATAATTTGTAGAAAGGGAAAGAAGCATACCATTTAAAGGCAGCGTTCTCATGATACTGTAGTCCTCACCGAGAGGATTGGCAATAACGATTGCCTGGCGTTTTTCATCCTCTTTGGAAAGCAGCAGCCTATCAAATACCTTGGGGCTTTCAAAGGAATAGCTCATAGCCTCCGAGAAGCCGCACTGCTCTGCCACATTCCTTGCCACATTTTCGATCCGAAGCTTAAAGGGAAGCTTTCCCGTGGTCGCTTCACCGTTAGGAAGGGTTGTGGGGATATTGTCATAGCCAAAAAATCTGGCAACCTCCTCATCCAGGTCTGCCTGTAAATTTACGTCCTGCCTCCAGCTTGGAACAATAACTTCATTGCTGGTTTCATCATAGCCCAGGTCAATCTTCCGGAAATAGGATAGCATGGTTTCCTTTGAAATGTCCGTTCCAAGCACCTTATTGGTCCTGTTATAATCAAAAGGCACTCTGGTTTCCTTCCTGGTCACGGGATAAACATCTACGGCTCCTCCTACCACTTCACCGGCTCCCAGCTCTTCAATGAGCTGACAGGCTCTGTTAATGGCTTCCATGGCTGTATTGGGGTCCAGGCCCTTCTCGAACTTGGCTGCCGCATCGGTACGAAGTCCGAGCTTCTTGCCGGATAAACGGATATTGGTGCCGTTAAAGCAGGCTGCTTCAAAGAGAAGTGTTGTTGCCTCATCGGTAATCTTGGAGTTTTCACCGCCCATAATACCGGCAATTCCAACAGGCTTTTCACCGTCACAGATCATAAGGATGGAGGAGTCAATCTTTCTTACCTGTCCGTCAAGGGTAATAAATTCCTCTCCGTCCTTTCCTCTGCGGACTATAATCTCCCTGCCTGCAATCTGTCCCAGATCATAGGCATGCATGGGCTGAGCATATTCTTCCATAACATAGTTGGTTATATCCACAATATTATTGATAGGGCGGATACCGCAGGCGGCAAGCCTTCTTTGCATCCACTGGGGCGAGGGAGCAATCCTAATATTTTTTACTACTCTTGCCACGTACCTGGAGCAAAGGTCACTGTCTTCAATAGTTACCTTAATATAATCAGAAGTCTTCTCACTGTTACCGGCCGCTGCTATCACAGGAGGTACAAATTCCTTATGAAAGGTAGCGGCGGCTTCTCTTGCAATTCCCAAGACACCAAAGCAGTCCACACGGTTGGAGGTGATTTCATATTCAAATACCACATCCCTAAGGCCCAGGGCTTCTATGGCAGAAGAACCGATTCTGATATCCTTGTAAGCTTCGCCGCTGAAAATATAAATGCCGTTCTCGGGAGCATCGGGGTACATTTCCTTGCTGGAGCCCAATTCTTCGATAGAGCACATCATTCCGCAGGACTCCACTCCCCTTAGCTTTCCTTTCTTAATCTTAATGCCTCCGGGAGTTTTATTTCCGTCATGTCCTCCGGCAACCCTTCCGCCGTCCAGTACAACAGGAACAATATCTCCTTCGGATACATTGGGAGCACCTGTTACGATTTGTACCATTTCTCCCTCTTCCGTAATCTGTACCTGGCATATAATTAATTTATCCGCATCGGGATGTTTTTCTATTCTTACTATTTTTCCTACTACAATCTTTTCCAGGTCCTTATCAAGCTCTTCATAGCCCTCTACCTTGGTACCGGTTAAGGTCATTCTATCGGTATATTCCTGGGGCATGACATCAAGCTCAGGGACATATGCTTTAATCCATGACAATGGCGTATTCACTCTAATTTCCTCCTATTAATCAACTTTTATATTATTTACAGGACTAATGTTTCCTCTGCTGTCTTTTTCTTAGAACTGCCTTAAGAAACGGATATCATTTTCATACAAGAGTCTCATGTCATCTATCTCATATTTTAAAAGTGTAATACGCTCCAGCCCCACACCAAAGGCAAAACCTGTGTATTCATTGGGATCAATTCCGCTCATTCTGAGAACATTCGGATGAACCATGCCGCAGCCTAAGATTTCAATCCAGCCGCTGCCTTTACAGAAACGGCAGCCCTTGCCGCCGCATTTAAAGCAGGTAACATCCACCTCTGCACTGGGCTCTGTAAAAGGGAAATGGTGGGGTCTGAATTTTACCTTTGTTTCTTCTCCAAAGAGCTGTTTTGCAAATTCAGCAAGGGTTCCCTTCAAATCTGCAAAAGTAATATTCTTATCAATTACAAGACCCTCTATCTGGTTAAAGCAGGGAGAATGGGTCGCATCCACCTCATCAGAACGGAATACTCTTCCCGGTGCGATCATACGGATGGGAAGCTTTCCCTCTTCCATCATTCTTACCTGTACGGGAGAGGTTTGGGTTCTGAGAAGGATATTGCTGTTTACATAGAAGGTATCCTGTTCATCCTTAGCCGGGTGGTTGGCAGGAATATTTAAGGCTTCAAAGTTATAGTAATCATACTCTACCTCCGGTCCTTCCACTACCTCATAGCCCATACCAACAAAGATTCTCTCCACCTCTTCCAGCGCAATGTTATTTGGATGGCGGTGTCCCATAAGGGGTCTTTTGGCAGGAAGAGTAACGTCTATAGTCTCTCTCTTTATCTGCTCTTCCTTTAATTTCTTTACAAAGCCCTGCTTTGCTTCCTCTAATTTTTCTTCTATTACCGTTCTTGCATCATTGACCATCTGACCAACCTTAGGTCTGTCTTCGGGAGCTACCTCCTTCATGGACTTTAAAATTTCTGTCAGCTCTCCCTTTTTGCCAAGGTAAGCTACCTTGATATCATTCAGGCTGTCAAGCTGCTCTGCCGATTTCATTTTCTCCAGTGCATCATTTACGATTGCCTTTAATTTCTCCTGCATATCTGTCTCCTTTCCTGCTTCCTTTTCTTTACACGGACGCAAAAAAACTCCGTCCCACAAGGGACGGAGTTATATCTTAATTTTAAGCTTCACTTAAAATAGGAACCTTCCGCGGTACCACCCTAATTCCGTTGTGAAATTACAAAGTAATGCAGTATCTGTAATTTTACTTCACGGCTCTTAAGCGATGCGTAACGTGCATAAATCGTCATCCCCTACTAATGTTCAAGGATGCGGCTCCGGTGCGAAAATCAATAATTATCTGAACTTAAGGAAGCTTTCAGCCGGTGACTTCCTCTCTCTGAAAGAAAATAACTATCTGGTCAGGACAGGTAAATATTATTATTTCCCTGCTATCCTGTCACCTTCATAGCCTTTGCATATATGTATAAACATTTTAGCACAATTATTTTTCTTGTCAAGGCCGATTCTAAATATTACCACGGTAAGCGGTTTCCAAATATTGCGACTTTAAACGTTGTTATTCAGCCTTTCTTACTTTAAGTCTTTGGAAACGGACGATGGTTTCTGGTTCCGTTCAGGCATTTTCTCGTTCGCGGTTCCAATTCCACTAAAATGCCAGCCGTTATTCCTGGAAGGTTAAATTGCACCAAACTCGCTTCACAGTTACTGGTTATATTAATACTGTGAGCTCAGACACTGGTGTAATTTAACCTAGTCATAACGGCTGCCATTTAAGTGTCGTATGGAACCCCTCAATAGAAAATGCCTGAACGGAACCAGAAGCCATCTGTGTTTTGCCTAAAATTTCAGTGAATAGATGTGTAAGGATGAACTGTATAAGGCAAACACATGAATCAAATAGTGGATATACACAGATGACCAAGGAGGTTGTTTTGGAGTTTTGTCTCAAGAGGTTCCTTATGACACTTAAGCGGCAGGAAACGTGACTAGGTAAAGCAATGCCACTGTTTGAGCTTGATATCTACCACAGCCATAGTTGTCACAGCGAGTTTGGCGTTGCTTTGCCTGCCAGTCACGTTTTCTGCCGCTTTAGTGGAATAAGGGTTCTCGCGTAACAAAACTCCAAAACAACCTCCTTGGTCATCGTCCGGTTCCATAAATTTCCTTCAAGCATTTGCAGTGTAATTTTTACCCATGGAGCTTCTCCCAATAGTTTTCCTGCATTACATACTTTCAGCTATTCAGCTCAAACTTTTCTCCCGAGATTTCCAAATCTTTTTCCGCCTCATTTGGTATATAGTGCCGGAACACCTGAATAAATATGGTGGAGGTCAGGAAGCCGGTCAGACCACCGCCGCATATCAGCAGAAGTCCGATCATAGGCGGAAAGAAAAAACCAAGAATTATAATACTCCCTACAATAAATAATAAAATCAGTGTCATAAAAAAATGACGGTAGGACATTAAAAATGCATTCTTAAAATTATTCTTAATTGAGTTCTTAAATTTTGCCTGAACGGGGAATATATATAATGCCATGAACAGGCAGGGAACCAAAAAAATAATGCAGCTGCCCAGCATGATTTTTCCCATATATCCTTCTACGGAAGAGGCAATCTGAAAATCAAGATAAAACAGGTAGCCGATTATTAAAAGTATCAGCCAGATGACGGTCGATTGCTTTAGATTCATTTTGAAGGAGTGAAAGAAATTCCTGGTGATATAACCCTCTTTGGTACGGATGCGCTTCATGCAGGTATAGTAAAGGGCAGTGGTAGAGGCACCCATGGTTATGACCGGCAGGCTGCACAGGAGCCATAAAAAATGCAGCAGCACCATGTCGGCAACAAAATTTAAAAAACGCATTAAGATACTGTCATATGAAAAAATACTCATGGTCAACTGCCCTCTTCCTGAAATGCCGGCTTATTTTAAGCTACCAAACGCCTTAAGACCGCTTCCCCACACGGCTTCTCCTGTTTCCCGGCACAGTGCGGTAAAGGTCATAACGTATTTCTTACCGTCATCATCATACTGCATACACACTACGCCTTCATAGTTTTTGTCCTCTATATGAAGGGTTATGGTATTATCTCCCGAGAACTCCCAGTTTCCCGTCTCTTCTCCGGTTATCTTCCCGTTACTCTTTAAGTTAATAAGAACGGATTCCTGTATATCCGCCGAAATCCTGCGGCCATGGTTAACGAATTTATATTCTCCTGCAACACCTTTTTTGGTATAGGCACCAATCGTTTCACCCGTATATCGGTATGGCGTTATAACCGGCCAGCCGTCTTTATTGAAGAACATCTGATGGACTCTTACCTGATGCTGCTCCCCGCTGTTTTCAAAGCGGGTATGGTATATTATAAAATACTTTCCGGTTTCCTCCTGGTACAGGCAGGAATTATGCCCGGGTGACAGATATCCTTTTCGTTCCCCGCCCTGTTCCCCTTCCTTCCAGAGAAATTTATAATTTCCCATAAGCTTGGTTCCGTATTTCATGGCCGTAACATCGCTGAAGGTGGTGTTGTCAGGTCCTTTGCAGTCTAACATATCCTGTCCCATGGAATCCGTATAAGGACCATCGGGATTTTTCGAACGGCTTACCCGTATATTATAACCGCCGTCTGAATCCAGCCCTCCAAAGGATAAGAACAGATAATAGTAATCCGTGTCTTTATTATAAATAATATAAGGGGCTTCAATTCTCAGATGATTGCCGCCCAATAATTTCTTTCCATATCCGCTTTCTAAGGGCAGCCCTGTTACCGCATCCATCTCCTTAATAAAAATCCCTCCGGAGTAGGAGCCGTAAACCATCCACAGCCGTCCATCCTTATCGTAAAAAACATTCGGATCTACGGTATTGGGGTCGATTGCTGCCTGGTATAAATTTCCGTCCTCATCCGGCTCCTTGCTGTCCATTCCGGATTTCAAAAGAATACCCACATTCTTATACGGCCCCGCCACGTTATCCGAAACAGCCATTCCGAGAGCCGATAAGGGCTTGCTTCCCTGGCAGTTACAATAATACATATGGTATTTTCCGTCCTGCAAACGAATTACATCCGGTGCCCAGAAGGTGGAGGTCTGTGCCCATTCAAAGGCTTCCTTCATTTCCGTAAATACATTGGGAATGACAGGATTGTTATTCTTAACACCTGCATTTATCTGAACCCAGTTAATGAGATCCTTCGTTTCAGCCACTGCCAGATGGGAGCCAAAGATATCGTATTTACCATCTTCGCCCTTTACAATTGCCGGATCATGAACCGACACTTCATTAAAAGTTATCTCTACCGGATTTTCCAGAGAGAGCTTACTATTTTCACCGCAGCCTGTAAGACTGCAGATTCCACCCATCCCCAATATAAAAAATAATACTCTTTTCCTCTTTTCCTTCACCTGTCCTCCTTTGCTGTCAGCAGACAGCATTACATAGGAGAGTACTTGATGCGAACCTGAATATCCTGATTATAATTACCGAAGCTGCTTCCAAATATGGTCAGTCCGCCTACATTCTTAGCATCCTCTTTGACCATCAGTTTAAACCGTATAGTGCTGCTGTAATTGAATTCAAACTGATTAATATCCATATCGGATATTTTCAGCCCGTCCATAAAGGTCCCTTTTTTGTTGATTTCAATCATTTTCAGCAGGCCATACTGGTTCCAGTTAGGGAACCACCAGTCAGGTGTAAAAATCCCCCTTACATCTCCATAATCTCCAGGACTTGTCCATGTTCCGATTTCAACATCATTCAGCAGAAAAGTGATATCCGAAGGCCAGTCGTTATTAATACCCGGCGCTTCGCTGCTGAGTTCCATGGATAAGTTTATACGGTCGACCTTCTGTCCAACAGGCAGAAGGTTTGGTATGATATATTCAATATATCCTTTGGTAAACCATAAAATTTCCGCATTTACCCTGTCCGGATGAGCAAAATATCTCGAATCATCCTCTACCCCTATAAGGGCCTTACTGGTGGCTATTCCACAGGTAGGATAAATATTATAAATAGAATAATGTCCTATGGGTACATCCACCTTATAGACATTCTGATCCTTCTCCGAATCTTCCAGTTCCATCTCAATTAATATCTTATCAGCATCCACGCGGCATATCTTTTGATTGCCATGTCCGCTGTGCTCTATCAGTACATTGACAACTCCGCTTTCTTCCAGCATTTTTATATGACTGGTTAAAGCACCGCTGGTAATTCCCAGACTGGAAGCCAATTCCTTCATATTCATTTCTTTATTTTCCAGGAGCAGTTTCACTATATTAATTCTTAATTCCGAGCCCAGTGCTTTAAATACGTTCAATCCGGCATCCAAATTTTTAATATGTATCATTGGCAGAACTCCTTTAACAATTTCAAAATTGGTTTAGATATTACTATATATTACATAACAATGCAGTAATATGCAATAGTATCTTTAGGTTTTCCTGAAATTGATATAGTATACTACCGGCATTCGCTTTCTTTCACTCCTTCAGGCCTGAAACCGCTAAAGATTCAATAATATATCTCTGAAAAAAGAAAAACAGCAGAAGTGTCGGGATGATGGATATTACGGAAGCTGCCATAATAAGAGGGTAATCGCTTTGTACTGCATAGTAGGAATTAAAGGAACGGATAACTACCTGCAGAGTAAACCACTCATCATTCTGGATAAATATTGTGGGTGCCAGGAAATCGTTCCATATTCCCATAAACCATAAAATCAGCTGGGTCATTAAAGGACCCTTCATCAGAGGCAAAAAAATGCTATAGTACATTTTAAAATATCCGCATCCGTCAATCTTGGCTGCCTCGGCAATCGAAGTGGGGATACTGGTCAAATTCTGCCTCAGGAAAAAGATGATGCTTATATTTCCGAAAAGGCCAGGGATAATAAGCGGCAGCAGACTATTGGTCCACCCCATTCTTGTAAACATTACATACTGCGGAATCATGACTGCCGCAAAAGGAATCATCATGGTAGAGAGCAGTGCCAGAAAGGCAATGTTTTTTCCCTTAAACTGCAGCTTGCTGAAAGAAAAAGCAGCCAGCGAGGAAGTAAATCCGCCAATCAGCAATACCGGCACCTCTATGAGCATTGTGTTTCTCACTCCTCGAAAGAATGCGCCTTTTTGAAGCACCTGAGCATACTTGCCAAACTTCCAGGGCTTTGGAATAACAGAAAAGTCAGCCGAAAGTATTTGGTTTTTTGTCATAAAGGAGCTTAATACCATATAAATCAACGGAAATACCATTGCAACTGCACCCATCAGGAGTACAATAAAAATAATGGCATTCACAATCCTGCTCTTTTTTGATGTAATAGATGAACTGATATCATCTTTATTCGCCATTTATCTTTTCCTCCTTAATCAATGGTCTTTACCCACTTCTCCTGACCATTGAAATTAATTGCCGTCACAATAAATATCAGTAAACACAGCAGCATTGCAATCGCAGATCCATAGCCCATCTGCCTTCCTTCAAAGGCTTTATCATAAAGGTAATAAACCACCGTTGCGGCACTATAGTTCGTTCCGCCTTTGCTTACCATTACCACAACCTCTACAAATACCTGGAACCCGCCAATTAATCCCATTATGAGAAGGTAAAAGGTAACAGGAGATACCAGGGGTATGGTGATATGCCGGAACAGCTGGAATCCGCTTCCTCCGTCAATCTTTGCCGCTTCATAGTAGGAGCCGGGAATGGACTGCAGACCGGACAGATAAAGGATAATGGAGGTTCCTAATCCCTTCCAGACCATGAAAATAATCATAGCCACCTTGACCCAGCCTTCATCCCCAAGCCAGTTAGGACCATGCTTACCTGAAATCGCTTTTATTACGATATTCAAAAGACCATAATCGTAGTTAAAGACCCATGCCCATAAAATAGCTACCGCTACCATAGAAGAAACAACCGGTACGTAATACATGGTACGCAGAACTTTAATTCCAGGAATCTTACGGTTCATACCTACCGCACAAATCAAGGAAAGTACCATCCCTATGGGAATACCCAGCATATAAATCACCGTATTAAGCAGGGACTTCCAGAATTTCGCATCATGGAACAGGTCTATGTAATTTTGAAAACCAACAAAATTATCAAGCATATTGTTGGTCCCCGTCCAGGTCGTCAGGCTGGCAACAAACGCAAAACCAATCGGAAATGCCATAAATATCAAGAATCCAATAAAAGGTGGTGCAATAAAAAGTCTCCCATACCTCTGTTCTTTCAGAGTGGCTGCTGTCATTTTTTTTCTGGCTTCTTTTCTTCTTCCGAACATCTTTCCCTCCATTTAAAGGAATGGCTGACTGCCCGCAGCCATTCCTAATAAAGCGCAAGCTATCTGAATATTATTTTACATTTGCCCATGCCTTGTCTAAAGATTCCTGCATTTTAGGCTGAACCTCAGCAAGATAATCCGTCACGCTTACACTGCCGTTTTTCACATTGGGAAAACCTTCAAAAAACAAACTTGACCATTCTGAGTTTGGCGTGTAGGTCGTTTCCATCATCTTACCTTTATAGGTATCCGTTCCGTTTAAGTAATTGAAGAAAACATTTATATTGGAAGGATATTTTACAGTACCGTCTTTTACCGCGCTGATAAAATCTTTTTGTGCATAGCTCTGAATATTGGGAAGCTGGATGGATTCCCCTCCTGTTGCTCCTGATAATTCCTTCTGTCCTTCAAGATTGGTCGTCAGGAAGGAAATCAATTTCAAGGCCGCCTCTTTATTCTTGCTCTTATCGGAAATGCAAAATCCTACCGTTCCGTTCCACGTTGTAGATACTCCTGTTGAAAGAGTAGGATATGCACAAAGGTCCCAGTTATAAGGGAATGTTTCCTTATCCATAAAAGCTCCCACATCCCAGGTACCGCAGGCATAAAATGCTTCCTGCCCTGCAAGCCACCTCTGGTATACTCCCAAAGAGGAATCCTGCTCTACCGTAGGTGTCACCTTATATTTTAATGTCAGATCCACATATTTCTGAACAGCATCTATGAACTCCGGCGTATTTACGGTGACTGTTTTGTAATCATCGCTAAGGAAGCTTGCACCATTGGACCAGATAAACTGATAGAGCATGAAGCTATCCGCAAAGCCCGCACCCCACTGGTCCGTTTCTCCGTCTCCGTCCTTATCCTTTGTCAGTGCCTGACACACCTTGACAAATTCATCATATGTATACGGCTTGTCAGGATTCGGATACTCTACCCCCGCTTCATCAAACAAATCCTTGTTGTAAGCATAAGCAAAGGTTGATCCGTCCTTCGGTAGAGCATACAGGCTTCCGCTTCCGGTAGCGGTACCGTCATATTTATAAGCATTCAGAACATTCTGATACATATCATCTGTTGAGATATTGTTATCCTTTAGCATCTGATCCAGGGAAGCAACATATCCATTTTTCACGTAATCGACCACAGATTCCGGTCCTACATAAAAGACATCCGGCATATCTCCGGAAGCCATCATACCGGTCAGGGTAGTTGCATATTCATCCTGGGTAGTTACCTGAAAATCCACGTCCTTAACAGTATCTTTATTAGCCTCTTTGAATTCGTCAATCATCTTCTTATACACTGCTTTTTCATGATCCTGCATGTAGACAAAAACTGTCAGTTTTGCTTTGCCGTCTGCCGATTTGTCTCCACTGGATGAACAGCCTGTCAAGGTAATGGACGCCGTCATTATTATTGCCAGCCCCATAGCAATCACTTTTTTCAATCTCATTTTTCTCCTCCTTAAAAATCTTAATATAAGCCCTTTATATTACTATATAGTATCAAGAACAATTCAACTATACCACCATCATTTACTATTTGCAATATTATTTTAGTTTTTTCTAATGTATACAGTCGTTTTTATGCATTTTATTCAAATTAAGAGCATTTTAATTGTACAAATTGCACATATGATTTATAAGCTATTATATTTATTTACATTTATCTAAACTTTAAGGCATAGCTTTACTGCCATTGGCTGCCAGCCGCATATTCAAAGTACGGGAAACCATTCTTATTCCATTTTACAGGCATTATCATCGTATGCCTGTTGGGATCATATAAAGGATTCTCCTCTATTTCCTCATATTGCCTGGCATGATAGATACAAAGGTCCGTTATTCCGTCCTCTCCCTTTACAAAGGAATTATGTCCCGGTCCGTAAATTCCCTTATCCCTATCCGTCTGCAGTACCGGATCAGGAAGCTTTCTCCAATTGTTAGGGTCCAGTATTTCCCTGTCTTCATCAATATACAGCATTCCCATGCAATAGCAGGCACCGGTGGCACTGGCAGAAAAAGTGAGAAAAAGCTTTCCATCCTTCCGAATAACGGCAGGTCCCTCATTCACCCAGTAATCAACCCTTTCCCATGCATAATCCGGCGTCGTAAGCAATACCTGAACGGTAGCAAGACGATTGGGAGAAGCCATTTTTGCAAGATACAAATTGGATATCTGTTTGCCTACCCCCGTCTTCTCTGCCCATACATAATACCATTCTCCCCTGTGTTCAAATACCGTGGCATCCAGAGAAAATGCCTGAAAGGAAAACTCATCCTCCTCTGCCGCCTGCATCCTGCCAAGCTCTCTCCAGGGTCCTTTCATAGGATCTCCGCTGTCACAGACCAAAACATAGGGCCTGATTTTCCATATATTCTCCGCTTCCCCTGCCGCATAATAGATATGCCATTTTCCCATAACATAATGCAATTCCGGTGCCCATATATGAACAGCCTGCGGCCCCTTATCATGCCTTCTCCACAGCACCTCTTCCTTTGCCTCTTTTAATCCCTCTATCGTATTGGAGCTGCGCAAAACAATTCTATCATATTCAGGAACAGAGCCTGTAAAGTAATAGATTCCTTCTCTGCTGCGGCAAATAAACGGATCTGCCCTTTGCTCAATAAATGGTTTATTGTACCTTGTAATATTTACTTTTTTCTTCTCCATAATAACCTCCATGCTGCCAACGTGTATGAATTCTTCTTATCAAGAATTCATATCAATCTCATTCCTGGATATCCAGTCCTTGATTGGCTATCCGTAATCTCATAGTAAAAAATTTCTTTGGTATCTGAGGAGGTATCACAAAAACAGCTCCCCCTATTACACAATAGCATTCCGAATAATAAATTTCAATACATACTTTACATTTTTGTCGATTACTATTGTTTTTTCTAAACATTATAAGCTGTTTCATTGATGCTAATAACTCTGAAAGGTTTTGCATGAAAGCATTATGGTAATAAAATGTTTTGATAGTATAATTTGGGTAAAATCTGATTGATAAGTTTGGAGAGGATTATTAGATAAAAAGAATATCTTAACTTGAGATAATTTAACTAAATTTTCAAATGAAAATGTATAGATGTAACCATTCAGCCTTGCCCATCTATTCACGTAAATTTTAAGTCAAAGCTCAGATGGTTTCTGGTTCCGTTCAGGCATTTTCTATTGAGGGGTTCCATATGACACTTAAATGGCAGCCGTTATGACTAGGTTAAATTACACCAGTGTCTGAGCTCACAGTGTTAATATAACCAATACTTGTGAAGCGAGTTTGGTGTAATTTAACCTTCCAGGAATAACGGCTGGCATTTTAGTGGAATTGGAACAGGAGCTAGCAGCTCCGAACTAGAAAATGAATGAACGGAACCAGAAACCATCGTCCGTTTCCCAAGAAATAAATACAAGGAAGAGTGAATAATAGCGTATTGATAGTTTGTATTGATAGTTTGTATTGATAGATTACTTTACTTTCCTTTCCCCCCAGAAAGTGGTATAATATGTATCATTAATAAAAAGCGTACTATTTCCTCCGGAATAGACATATAATAAAATGTATAGATAGCACCTTCTTTTGGGCAGCTAAACACGAGGTAACTGATGAATATTATAATATCCATTTATAAAATAATACGTGCTTTCGGACGGAAGGTGAAGGAGGATAATATAGCCGCTTTCTCAGCTCAGGCTGCTTTTTTTGTCATTATCTCATTTTTCCCCTTCTTCATGCTATTTTTGACTTTAATTCAGTATTTATCCATCGACCAGAAGGTATTCATCCATGCCATTGACCAGCTGTTCCCCGACAGCATCGATGAGATGGTCATTGGTGTGGTAAATGAAATATATACCGGGAATTCCGGTACAATTATCTCCGTAACGGCTGCTGTTTCCGCTCTTTGGGCAGCTTCCAAAGGAATTCTTGGTATCGTTAAGGGTCTCAATGCCGTTTATGGAATCAGAGAAAGCAGAAATAATTTCCTGCTCCGCATTATTTCCGCTTTTTATACACTGGCATTTTCCATTATCCTGATTGTAAGTCTTTTTATACTGGTATTCGGTAATCAGCTCTATAGCTGGATAATCACGAAGCTCCCTGTGCTTTCCCATCTGGCTCTGGTCATTATCAGTATCCGCACGATAGCGGGCCTTTTGATCCTGACCTCGTTTTTCCTTATGGTCTACATGGTCATTCCCAACCGCACCACAAAAATATACAGGGAATTCCCCGGTGCTCTGCTTGCTGCCGCAGGCTGGATGGGCTTTTCCTATCTGTATTCCTTTTATATTGATAATATGAGCAACTACTCCAGAACCTACGGAAGCCTTACCGCTATCGTACTGTTTATGCTGTGGTTTTACTTTATCATGCATATCCTCTTTATCGGAGGCGAAATCAATGTGGTATTATCCTCCGGTGATTTGGTTTATTATATGCGGTATCTCTTCCAGCACCGAAAAGAATTGGAAGAGAAAAAGAAGGCCACCGATCATATCTATATGCAGGAGCACCCAAAGAAAGAGGGCACCTCTGATAAGCTTATGAAAAAATAGCCTTCCTTCCCTTCTGCAGCCTAATAGATAAATCCAATATCCACATCGGTGTAGTAGTGTTTTAGAATGATGTCAAAGGTTTTCCCGGAGTCCGCCATTGCCTTTGCTCCGTTCTGGCTCATTCCTACTCCGTGGCCATAGCCTCCGCCTTTGACGGTAATACGGTTTTCTCCCTTGTTAAAGTAGATATAGGCACTGGGAAGAAGCTTCAGCCCCGACACAGGACTGCCATCCGCTCTTTTAATTTCCGAGGACGGGGGAGCTAAGAGGCTTCTTATATTGTATTCGTTCTGAACGGATACGGTTGCTTTTGTGCCGATAAGGTACAGCTTTGAAACAATGCCGCTCTTTTCCCTGGCGGCTACTATGATATTCTTTAACTCTCCGATGGAATTAATATCCTTACTCTCAAAAACCGGCTTATTGTCAACACTTCCCCCTGTTAAGGTAAGAATAAAGGATGGATTTGCCGCATAACGGCTTCCTAAGCTTTGATTGATTGCCTGGGTAAGCTCCTTCTTTGTCATAGTCACACTCCAGCGGTACCAGGGGAATTCACTGTCATAGGTGTTGTAATCCGGTTTATCAAAAAAGCTTCTGAAAGCTGTTTCCGAGGAATAATCAACGGTATCGGGATGAAAGGAGGAAGCGTAAACTGCCTTTTGGTCCACCAGGTCATACACAGCCTGGGCTTTTCCTACGAGATAAGGAGCTGACGCATCTCCCGCCCATACGTCATTTATGGAAGCAGTATAGCCCCAGGAGGTGGAGAAATAATAGGCATTTATTACTTTTCCCTGATACTTTAAGACTTTTCCGTAGGTATCTTTTACTGCCAGAATCGATTGCTCGTTCTCCGGCAGATTATTATATACCTGATAGCTGACGCTGTCATCCACATGGGCCCCATACTCGCTTAAGCCGCTTGCCATCAGCTGGTTGTAGGCATAGCTTCTGGCACAGACAGCCTGTGCTTTTAAAGCTTCCATGTTATAGGAGGTAGGCATTTCACTTGGAACCACCGCATAGAGATATTCCTCCAAGGACAATTCATTGACTATGGTAAGTCCTTCGTCTTCCCTGGCAACCTCAATTGCCCCCCGGTATTTCGGATTTGCTCCTGAACGGTTTACGGAAAGGAGGGTTATCTTTCCACTTCCCCCCTTGGTTTCTACCCGAATTCTGCCCTTCTTAAATAAGCTGTTATTGGGATTTATGGTAACTTTATCCCCTGCCTTATGCTCCTTCACTTTTTTACCTGCCGTTACGGTAAAAGCCTTATTGGCTGTCAATACCACCTTATCGTGAAAGAGGCCTCTGTAATTATTCGTCTTTATCAGCACTCTTATATTTTCCGCCTTGATAGGTGCTTTTATCAGAGCTGCCGCAATCTTACCCTTTGCCACTACAAAATCCGTGGTACTGTAACCCACCAGAATACTGTTGGTCACTTCCATGGAAAGCTCGTCATAAACCTTATAGATACGGTAATTATCCTCTAAGGCCACTTTGCCGTAGCCCTGTATCTCAATGGTGTTTTTCCCGGCAGAGAGCACCTTCCCGCTGATAGTATCCGGCTTCATGATAATCTTTATAATCTTTTTATCCTTTACGGTTATATCGCAGACAGTTTTTCCTATCGCCTGGGACAAGGGATATTCTGTTTTAAATTCCTTGGTTATGCCATTTATAAAGACCTTCACAGAGGAACCTTTTCCCTGTATAATCCAAAGATTGGACAGGAGTGTTTCCCCGGCGGAAGCCTCCTTGATATAGACAATTTCTTTTCCCTTAACCAGGGCTGTAACACTGGTATCGGTATAGGCATCTGCCTTAAAAGGATGGGGTTCTGCTTTTTCCTCAGCCTCTAATTTGCCGTCCTTGTAAAATTCCTCATAGCTGCTGGTATCCTTATAGGAAAAATCCCCCTGGTCGGTAACCGCAATGCCTTTTCCCTCTTCTTCTCTGCTTGTCAGTATGTACAAATCCTGTTCGGTAACGGGCTGGGAATCCTTTGGCAGACTGTTTACCAGGGCACTGTAGAAATCCAGAAATTCTGCCGTAGGCATACCTTTGTCCTCTTCTTCCGTAAGCAGGGAAAAGGAAAGCTTATCCGTTATGTCCTTCTCTTTTAAATCCAATGACTTAGCAATAAGCTCAAGATAGGAACGTGCCTTTCCATAGGTGAGCTTATCTGCCGCCTTCTTCCCGCCGGTAAGCTTATCCACGTCAATCCCAAGATAGGAGAGAAGCCTTACCGCCTCTTCGCCCTTCATGGTCTCTCCTTTTCCTGCCGGCTCATCTATCTGAATCCGTTTACCATCTGAATCCCGGAATCCATCTCCTGATTTCTTGATTACACTGACTGCAAATATAATAATCAAGGCTGTTACACATATGCCCAACAGCCACAGCTTTTTTTTCATGTCTTACCCCATTCCTGTGTTGGTATTGCTTGTCTCGCTCCAGGCAAGCTTGTATTACATTATATACAGGTTGGACAGGATTATGTCAAACTCTTGCCGTATTTTAAGCAGCAGTATTATTGTATATCAGGATTACCTGCTTAACAATAGTACATTCGGGACTTATTCCCTTCCTGACTGACCTGGCATCCCTGGAAAAGGGGCTGCTTAAATTTACTATTGTAACCAGTATTACTTTATGCTATATTATTTTGTAACCAGTATTACATTTAAGGGGGTAGAAATATGGAACAGAATGAATGGCTTGGTATTAATTATACTCTGCCAAGAGAACCTTCCAGAACACGGGTGTCCATATGGAGAAAGCTGAAGAAAATCGGTGCTGTCAGTATTTGGCAGTCCATGTGGATATTGTCTTCAACAGAGGAAAACAATACCCTGTTCACTGAAATAAAAAATGAGGTTTCCCAGAATGGCGGTGAGGCCTTTCTTATGACTGTTTCCGTTGATGAAGAAGGTCAAAGAATCATTCTTGATAAGTTTAATCTTGCAAGAGATGAGGAATATGGGGAAGTTATTGAACAATGTGAAGAATTTTTCAAGGAAATCGATAAAGAAACTGCCAGAGAGAATTTTACCTTTGCCGAAATTGAAGAAAATGAAGAAGAGCTAAATAAGCTTAAACAATGGTTTGAAAAAATCACTGTAAGGGATTCCTTTGGCGCACCTCTGCAGGAGAAAGCAAAGCTATTGCTATCCGAGTGCGGGAAAGCTCTGGAGGACTTCTGTGATAAGGTATATGAATTCAACGAAAAAGACTGATTAAACTTGCGAAATGCATAGGAGTTAAAATGAAGAAAAAAACCGTATCAAATATTATATTACTTGGACTTGTCAGTATGTTCGCCGATATGAGTACCGAAATGGTCTACCCCCTGGTTCCGCTCTTCTTAACGGCCACCTTTGGAGCATCACCCGCCATTGTGGGTATTATCGAAGGAATTGCCGAGAGCATTGCATCGCTTCTAAAGGTTTTCAGCGGATATATCGGGGATGTATTCCACAATAAAAAACACCTAGCTTTTGCAGGCTATTCCACATCCGTTTTGTATAAAATAATTCTCCTTCTGGCAACCTCATGGCCCGGTGTTCTGGCTGCCAGAGTAATCGACCGTACGGGAAAGGGTATCCGCACAGCTCCCCGTGACGCCCTTGTAGCACAGTCCAGTGATAAAAATAAACTTGGAGGTTCCTTCGGGCTGCATAAGATGCTCGATATGGCCGGTTCTTCCCTTGGCGCGTTATTTGCCTATATTTTTGTAGCTACCAGCTTTGGGTTTCACAAGGCATTCCTATTCTCTATCCTTCCGGCAGTCATCGGTATTCTGATCATTCTGGCAGTAAAGGAAGATAAAACCAGTACTACTGTAAGTGAAAAGCTCACCCTGAAGGGACTGAGGCTTGATGGAAGGTTAAAAGCATATCTGGCTGTTATTTTTATTTTCTGCCTTGGAAATTCATCCAATACCTTTTTGCTTCTGAAGGCTCAAGAAAAAGGATTTTCAGCGTCCCAGGTTATTTTACTGTATCTTGTTTTCAATGTAGCCGCTTCCCTGCTTGCCATTCCCTCCGGCAAGTTATCCGATAGATTCGGGAGGATGAAGGTACTTGTTCCGGGATATTTCATTTATGGTATTGTCTATCTCGGCTTTACTTTTCTGTCGTCAAAGCCTGCCATTCTGCTGCTGTTTATCGCATACGGCGCATATACCGCTTTTACCAGCGGCGCGGAACGGGCTTTTATAGTAGAACATTCACCTTCCGGCCTTAAGGGGACCATACTTGGGCTTTATGGGATGCTTCAAGGCATCGGCCTGCTCCTTTCCTCCATTATTGCCGGCCTGCTGTGGGAGAATGTTAATTCCAGTGCCCCATTTTTATTCGGAGGTATTATAGGAATACTCTCAGCCTTAATAATTTCAGTTATATTGGGTAAAAATAATCTGATGAAGTTATTCGGCAAAGCAGCTTAAGTGTGAAAGAAAAGCGTTTTCACAAGGGCATCTGTACAATCAGGAGGATTTTAAATGAAAGATACTGCTTACACTAAAAATGAAATCGTGCATGTAAGCTTTGAAATTGGGCTTTTTCTAAAGGGTATTTATGGATTACTCGAAATCCTTGGCGGAGTACTGCTGCTATTCTTAAACCCACACAGGCTGAATCTGTTAACGCATTTTTTAACAAAACATGAGCTGTCGGAAGACCCCAGGGATATTGTAGCGACCTATCTGATATCCTTAAGCAGCAGCTTTTCCATCAGCACTCAGCATTTTGCCGTATTTTACCTGATATCACATGGGGTTATAAAGTGTTTCCTGATTTTCCTGTTATGGCGCAGAAAACTATTTGCATACCCGCTGACCATTATTTCCCTCCTTCTGTTTATTGCTTACCAGATATACCGTTATACCCTGACCCGGTCCGGTTTCCTGATATTCCTTACTCTTTTTGATATTATTATGATCGTATTAACTTTTCTGGAATATAAAAGGATAAATAATGCCTCTAATGCACAATAAAAAGAGAGGCCCCGTTATTACTGCGAACCACCTCATTATCAGTGTGTAGTAATATCAGGACCTCTTTTATTCTTTCCAGCCTTCTTTATTCGCCGAATACTGCCCGGTAATCCTTCTGGAATTTCTCAATTCCCTGGTCTGTTAAGGGATGCTTTGTGCAGATTTCAATGACACTGTAAGGTACCGTAGCAATGTCGGCACCTGCCAGGGCACAATCGGTAATGTGAATGGGATTTCGTACGCTTGCAGCAATAATTTCTGTCTTTATTTCATAAATGCAGAATATCTCCGCTATTGTTTTAATCAGATCTATACCTGGGGTCGAGATATCATCCAGTCTGCCAAGAAAAGGCGAAACATAGGTGGCTCCCGCTCTTGCGGCCAGCAAAGCCTGATTTGCCGAAAAAATAAGTGTGACATTTGTCTTAATGCCTTCGGCGGAAAGCACCTTTACAGCCTTTAGGCCTTCCACCGTCATAGGGATTTTTACAATCATGTTAGGATGGATTTTAGCAATTTCTCTTCCTTCTGCTATCATACCCTTAGCATCAACGGTAGTAGCCTTTACTTCTCCGCTGATAGGCCCGTCTACGATAGAAGCAATTTCCTTAATTACTTCCACAAAGTCTCTGCCTTCTTTGGCAATGAGGGAGGGATTTGTAGTTACACCACAGATAACTCCCATTTCTTCTGCTTTTCTGACTTCATCCACATTTGCCGTATCAATAAAAAATTTCATTCCTGACTCCCATCTGCGTGCTTTAGCACGCGTACAATATCAGGGAAGTAAAATATAAATTCTACTCCTCTTTACTATAAATAATCTGCAGCAGCTCTCTCAAGGGCAAGTCCCCTGACATAGCGCTTCATGAATTCTTCAAAGCCGGCCACATCCTTCTCATCCGGCGCAATCGTTGTTCCGCTCATACCCGCAAATACCCTGTCTGAAAGGTATTCCTCCAGGCTCTCATCAGCACCACGGCGAAGCATAAAAGAAGCTAAAAGAGCAATTCCCCAGGCACCGCCTTCACCGGCTGTTTCTTCCATAACAGATACCGGCACATTGATGGCGGCTGCCATGATGCTCTGGCCCACATCCTTTGTCTTAAAGAGACCTCCGTGGCCCAGCATTTTGTCCAGCCGGACACCTTCCTGCTTCAGCAGGATGTCCAGGCCAATCTTAAGTGCTCCAAGAGCCGTGTAGAGATTGACTCTCATGAAATTGGCAAGATTAAAGCTGCTTTCAGGAGTACGAACAAAAAGGGGCCTTCCTTCTTCTACATGGGTTATGTGCTCACTTGACAGACAGCCGTAGGCCAGCAGTCCGCCGCAATCCGCATCTCCCTTCAGCGCCTGCCGATAAAGGGTTCCGTAAAGCTTATCTGCATCCACCCCGGCTCCGATGATTCGTGCAAATTCATCAAAGAGGCCGACCCAGGCATTCAGGTCCGATGTGCAGTTATTGGAATGTGCCATGGCAACCAGGCTGCCCGTTGGCGTGGTAACAATATCCAGCTCAGGGTAGACCTTGGATAATTTCTTTTCAAGCACTATCATTGCAAATACGGAGGTTCCTGCGGATACATTGCCGGTACGCTGTGCCACACTGTTCGTAGCAGCCATGCCGGTGCCTGCGTCCCCTTCCGGCGGACAGAAAGGTATTCCTTCCATAAGCTCTCCGCTAACGTCTAAAAGCCTTGCCCCTTCCTTTGTCAAGGTCCCGGCCCTTTCACCGGCTACCATGACCCTGGGAAGGATGTCCTTAAGCTTCCAGGCAAATCCCTTTTCGGAGACCAGACCGTCAAACTGTTCCACCATGGTCCGGTTATAATCTTTGATATCGGCATCAATGGGGAACATACCGGAGGCTTCCCCGATACCGACAACTTTCTTCCCTGTCAGCTTCCAATGAATATAACCCGCCAGGGTCGTCATGTAAGAGATATCTGCCACATGGCCTTCTTCCTTTAAGATTGCCTGATAAAGGTGGGCAATGCTCCACCTCTGGGGAACCGGATACTGGAAGACCTCTGTCAGCTTCTTTGACGCTTCTTCCGTAATAGTGTTCCGCCAGGTACGGAAGGGTACCAAAAGCTTTTCTTCCCTGTCAAAAACCATATAGCCGTGCATCATGGCACTAAAGCCGATTGCTCCGACTCTTTTTAATGTCACACCGTATTTTTCCTTCACATCCCGGGCCATTTTCTGATAGCTGTCCTGGAGGCCCTTCCAGACCTCCTCCAGACTGTAGGTCCAGATATGATTCACATAGCTGTTCTCCCATTCATGGCTCCCGGAAGCAATTGCCAGGTGATCCTCGCTGATTAAAACCGCTTTGATTCTGGTAGATCCAAGTTCGATACCTAGGACTGTATTTCCCTTTTCAACAGCCTCTCTTATATCCTTCTCGCTGAGACTCATTTCCCTGCCTCCCTTTCATTTTGCTTAGGGTGTGTCTGATAACTGCTTGTGCCGGGCATTCAGAACGGTACAAGGAATTTCAGACACGCCCAGGCCAACCCCATGGCATGTATTATTTTTCGTTTTCGCTTTGACCATAGTACGCATTGGCACCGTGTTTGCGCAGATAATGCTTATCCGCAATTTCCTGGGGTGCCGGCTTCACCTGTACATTAATCAGCTCCGTATAGCAAGCCATCTTAGCGACTTCCTCCAGCACCACGGCATTATGAACTGCCTCGAAAGCATCCTTGCCCCAGGTAAAAGGTCCATGATTCGTACAGAGGATTCCCGGCATGCTCAACGGGCTGATATTTCCCTCCGTCAGCGTCTCAATGATTACCAGGCCGGTATTCCTCTCATACTCCTCTTTAATTTCCTGTTCCGTCAGCCTTCTTGCACAGGGAATAGGTCCATAGAAGTAATCCGCATGGGTCGTGCCATAAAGGGGGATACTTCTTCCGGCCTGTGCCCAGGAGGTCGCCCAGGTGGAATGGGTATGGACAATACCTCCAAGCTCCGGATACTTCCTGTATAATTCAATATGGGTAGCCGTATCGGAAGAGGGCTTGTATCTGCCCTCCACACGGTTTCCTTCCAAATCCACAACTACCATGTCTTCTGCTTTCATCGTTTCGTAATCCACGCCGCTGGGCTTGATCACCATATGTCCGCTTGCACGGTCAATGGCACTTACATTGCCCCAGGTGTAGGTTACAAGGCCTCTCTTTGGCAACTCCATGTTGGCCTGATATACTATTTCTTTTAATTGTTCCAGCATTTGGCTCCTCCGTATAATGTCTGACACTTTTAGCGGTATACCACAGAATTCCACTTTAATTCATTTTTGAAATTCCGGATGGTAGTATCCCTGTCAATAAATACAGTCTCAATTCCCATTGCGGCAGCCCAATCCCCCAGCTGCTCCGATGTCAGGTCATAGGAAAACGCCGTATGATGAGCACCGCCTGCCAATATCCAGGCTTCTGCACCGGTAGCCAGACTCGGCTCCGGTCTCCAGAAAGCTGAGGCTACCGGAAGCTTCGGCATGGGGGTATCCTGGGGCAGGCATTCCACATCATTTACAATGAGACGGAATCTGTTACCCAAATCAATTAAGGAAGCGGCAACACCCTTGCCCGGTTTCGAGGTAAATACCAGACGGGCCGGGTCCTCCCTGTTACCCATGGAAAGGGGATTCACCTTGATTCCGATTCTTCCGTTTGCAATGGAGGGGCAGACCTCAAGCATATGTGCCTGAAGGATGCCTTCCTTACCCGGTGCCAGATTATAGGTATAGTCCTCCATAAAGGAAGTACCCTTAGCCCCTTTGACATCCTGTGTCATCAGCTTCATGAGGCGTACCATGGCGGCAGTCTTCCAGTCACCTTCTCCGCCAAAGCCATAGCCCTTTGCCATCAGCCTCTGAATAGCCAGTCCCGGCAATTGCTTTAAGCCTGATAGCATTTCAAAGTTTGTTACGATTGCCTGATAATTTTTTTCTTCCAGAAATCTTTCAAAGCCAATCTCGATTCCTGCCTGAACAGCCACATGTTCCCTGAATTCCTTTTCATCCCTGCCGTCCGTAATAATATCATAGGCAGCATAATATTCCTCTACCAGGGCGTTGATATCGCCGGCTGAGACATGCTGTACATATTCCGCTATGTCCGTAATATTATAGGAGTCAATTTCCCATCCGAATTTAATGTGGGCTTCTACCTTGTCACCCTCGGTAACTGCCACATTTCTCATATTGTCGCCCACACGCAGCACCCTCAGATGACTGCTTTCAATAATACCGATTGCCGTAAGCATCCAGCCTGCAATACGTTCCTGGACTGCCTTATCCTCCCAGAAGCCAACAATTACCTTGCGTTCAATTCCCATACGGCTTACGATATGGCCGAATTCCCTGTCACCATGAGCCGACTGGTTGGTATTCATAAAATCCATGTCAATGGTATTATAGGGTATGTCACGGTTAAACTGGGTATGGAGATGGAGCAGAGGCTTTCTGAACTCCTGCAGCCCCAATATCCATGACTTTGCAGGTGAAAAGGTATGCATCCAGGTAATAACACCGGCACAGTTCTCATCTGCATTGGCATCATTGAATAATTTTCTTATGGATGCATTGTCAATTAAAGTAGGCTTTAGAACCACCTCAAAGGGCAGATTCCCGGACTTGTTCAGTCCTTCTACGATAATTTGGGTATGTTCCGCTACCACAGCCAGGCATTCGTCACCGTACAGTGCCTGTGAACCCGTTGCAAACCAGAATTGATATTTCTTTTTCTCCAACATATAGTAAACCTCCTTTAATCAGCTGTCTTGCTCTGTTTTTATATATTCCTATTATAAAAAAACGGCAGGCTTCAAACAATTGCGCAATCCTACCGTTTCCATTTAAAAGTTACCTATTCCGACCGGCATTCCTGCAGACGGGGACAGACACGGCAAACGCATGAGACCAAATAATGGATATGCACAGGTATACCTTCCTTAAACATAACATTGACTTAAGGCACCCGATTCATAATTTTCTTGTCTTCGCCGGAGTCATTTTGTACTTCTCTACAAAAATCTTATAGAAATATCCTTTATTTTGGTACCCTACCTGTTCCGCTACCTCTTCCACGCTGATGTCGGTCGACCTTAAGAGCCGGTATGCCTGTTTCAGCCTGACCTCCTGAAGGTATTCCAGGTATGTCCCGCCGGTTTTTTCCTTAAACAGCCGGTTGAAATAATCCTCATTAAAATGAAACCTGTCCGCCAGATCCTTTACGGTAATCTGCCGGTAATTTACACTGATATAGTCGGTGACTTCCTCGAAAATCAGCCATTTCATTTTTTTCCGCTCATCATTTGAAAGATTAAAATCATATTTGCTGCTGATGTGATGCATGATACGCATGATGACCCCCTTGCAGATATAGGCGGCCGCCACATCATTCGTACTTAATTCCATCACCAGCTGAAGGAGATGGGGCTCCAGCGCTTCATCCTCCTGGCTCTTGGGTTTAAAGTGGAGGTACTGCTGAATATCCTTCTGTTTCATCAGGGATGTCTGAAGAAAGTTAAGGATTCTCTCTTCCCCGATGTTTCGCACCATGACCTCGTCAAATATCTCATTTGCCAGCCCGATGAACAGGATGATACTCTCATCCTCCTCCAGAAAATCCTGGTGGGGGCAGTTCTTATCAATCAGGCAGAGCTCCCCCTTCTTAAAACAAATATCCTTTCCCATAATCCGCTGGTGAAATCTTCCCTCTACAATATAGGCTAATTCAATGTAATCATGGGTGTGCAGCTGGGTTCTGACCTGGGGAGTGAAATCACACTGATAGACAAAATCCTGCCTGTAAGGCTTCATGGTCGCTGACAAATGTCCCCCCTTTTCTATATGCCATAGCAGGACAAAGGCTTCTCCCCTTTCCTCCTCCGGAAAGCTCTTCACATCAATCTGATTGATGGAATATTCCGGGCACATGACACGGCGGCCCATATTCATATCAAGGCCAGGGCACTCTCCTGCTTTTCTGGTTATATCGATACAATATTCCTTTAATAGCATAAAACCCTCCCTTTCTACGTCCTGCCGCCAGCAGCAGCTTCCTTCTGGGTCCGTTTTTTCCTGTATTCCCTGGGCTGGCAGCCGCACAGTGCCTTAAATTCCCGGTTAAAGGTCCGGGGATTGTCATATCCGCACATAAGGCCAATCGTCAGGATATCGTGGTCGCTTCCCTGAAGCAGCAGCTTGGCATTATCTATTCTGAGAGTATTTATATAATCACTGAAGCTTGTATGGAGCTTTTCACTGAATACCCGTGATATGCTGTACCGGCTCACGCCTAACTGCCTTGACAGGGTATCAAGGCTTACCTGTTCCGTGTAATTCTCGGACAGGTAGGTAACAAGCTGGGCGGTAAGCCCCGGAGAACTGCTGTCCCTGTTCTTTACCAGTTCCATTTCCGGAAGGGTCCTGGAAAGGATAAGCTGAATAAAAGCACTGACCACCGGTATATCCTCCTGCTGGTCCGGCCGGGTCATGAGCAGGGAATTGACTGCATAGCTCACATCCGGATGCATCCTGTCTCCTGTCAGAAATGGCACCACGGGATGATTGGCCATAATAGCAGGCAGAAAGTCCCCTCCCATTCTTGCAGGGCAAAGTATGAGGATTCCCCTGCTGCTGCCTGTTTCCTTCCCCGTATCATAGCTGTGGATTCTGTTTGGAAAGGCAATACTGATATCTCCTGCTGTCAGAACCCTGCTGTCATTTCCTATGGTCACCCGTATTGCTCCTTTCTGCACCAGAAATAATTCCAACCCCGTATGCAGATGGGCCGGAAAAGAAAAATCATCCATCACATTGAACAGAAACCTTTCCGAATTGTTTTCATAAATAATCTTCATCTTACCCCCATAGCTGTGCTAGATTACTTGCGGCATTGCCCAAACAACCGCATCATTCTCTTCCGATACCTTACAGGAGGGCCCGCAATAAATGTCTTATATTATCCCTCCGTTGGCAAGTATTATATCATATCGGATGCTATAATACTATTAGTTTTAAACAGAGAATTTATTATTTATTTCTGAAAGGAAGGTTATTTATGAAATACACAATGGCCATAATCGGCTTTGGCGGTATGGGAAGCTGGCATGCAGAAAATGTCCTATCCCATATAGACGGCATCACTGTAAAAGGCATCTATGACATTCAAAAAAGTGTACAGGAAAAAGCCCTGTCACAAGGACTTTATGTTTACGGCAGCCTGGAAGAGCTTCTTAAGGACAGGGAAATAGACCTGGTCACCATTGCTACTCCCAACGATTCTCATAAGGACTATGCAATCGCTTTATTAAATGCCGGAAAAAATGTTATCTGCGAAAAACCCGTAACAATGAATGTCTCACAGCTGGAGGAAATCCTGGAGGCTGCTGAGAAAAGCGGGAAAATCTTCTCAATTCACCAGAACCGCAGATGGGATAAGGATTTTGTCATAATTAAAACCCTTTTGGACCAGGGAGAGCTTGGCAGGCCCTATTTCATAGAAAGCCGTGTCCAGGGTTCCAGACAGGCAATGCACGGCTGGCGGGGGCATAAGACCAACGGCGGCGGCATGGTATTGGATTGGGGTGTCCATTTACTGGACCAGCTTCTCAATCTTACAGACTCCCCTGTCGTATCCGTTGATGCCCACCTTTTCAACCTATATTCCGACGAGGTGGATGACAATATCAAGATATTCCTCCGCTTTGAAAACAAGCTCTCCGCACTGTGTGAGATGTCCACCAACTGCCTGATCAATCATCCACGCTGGCATGTATCCTGTACCGACGGCACCGCCGTTATCGAAGATTGGAGCTGCAAGGGAAAAATTGTTAAGCTGAAGGCCGATTCCCAGATGTCCTGGTCCGAAGATATCGTATATACGGAAGCCGGCCCTACCCGTACCATGGCACCAAGGCCGGAATATACCACAAATATCCTTGAGCTTCCCGAGGTGCGGACGGACTGGAGCGATTATTACAAAAACATTGTCAATGTCATGGAAGGAAAAGCAGAACTAATCGTAAAGCCCCAACAGGCACTGAGAGTCATGAAGGTCATAGAGAAGGTATTTGAATCCGAGGAAACCGGAGCAGGCGTAAGCTGCCATATCTGATCAGAGGCTTAGGAACTTAATCCCTCTGAGGTATGGGTATGCAATGGGAGCAAGAGTAAAAAAATTTTTATTGAAAAAGGACCCGCAATGCGGCTTCTTTATCAGAATATATGCCGCAGTAAGCGGCGGAATGAGAGGAAATCATGAAAAAAGCGCTGATATTTCAGGGAGGCTGGGACGGACACGAACCCGTACAGACCTCCAGACGGTTCGCAGGACTCCTGCAGAAACATGATTATGAGGTCCGCATTGAAGACAATCTGGATTGCCTTGCCGATGCAGCTAAGTTAAAGGAGCTGGATTTGATAGTATCCTGCTGGACTATGGGTGAAATCGACCATCAATATGTAGTGAATCTGTCCGAGGCCCTTGGCACCGGAGTAGGGCTTGCGGGCTGCCACGGCGGCATGTGCGATTCCTTCCGTCAAAATACGGAGTGGCAGTTCATAACCGGCGGCCAGTGGATCAGTCATCCGGGAGGTGACGGCATTGAATATACCGTAAACATCTGCCACGGCTCCAGCCCTATTACCGAAGGGATTGCAGATTTTCCCGTATGCAGTGAGCACTATTACCTCCATGTGGACCCGGCCATTGAAGTTCTGGCAACCACCAGATTTCCATCCGTTAACTATTATCACATTTCCAACAAGCCGGTGGATATGCCGGTGGCCTGGACGAAATACTGGGGGAACGGAAGGGTATTTTATACCTCCCTCGGACACCATGATGATGTATTCGACCGTTCACCGGAGGCGCAGGTCATTATGGAGCGCGGTATGCTCTGGGCCGGAGAGGGCAGGCAATATGCCCTGGACCATAAGCTTACAACAGAACGTTTTATCAATTCCGCAAAAATGTATTAAAGGAGGAACCTGCTATGATAAAAATCGGAATGGTAGGAGTCGGCGATATCAGCGGCATCTACTTAAAAAACCTTACTCAACTGTTTAAAGAGGTTGAGCTTGTTGCCCTTTGCGACCTGGTGAAGGAAAAAGCAGAAAAGGCAAGTGCCGAATACCACATCCCCAAAATCTATGATACCATGCACGAATTATTTGCCGATGAGGAAATTGATATCGTGCTGAACCTGACCCGCCCTTATGAGCATTTTCTTGTTTCCAGTGAAGCGCTGAAGGCCGGCAAGCATGTCTATTCTGAAAAACCACTGGCGGCCACTCTTGAAGAAGGCCTTGAGCTGGTAAAGCTGGCGAAGGAAAACGACCTCTTTTTGGGCGGAGCACCGGATACCTTTCTGGGGGCCGGAATCCAGACCTGCAGAAGGCTTATTGACAGCGGCTTTATCGGAAGGCCCATCGGCGCTGCCGCCTTTATGATATGCCGGGGCCATGAAAGCTGGCATCCGGATCCGGAATTCTATTACAAACACGGCGGCGGACCTATGATGGACATGGGACCTTATTATCTGACAGCATTGACAAACCTTCTGGGCGGAATCCATTCCGTAACCGGCGTTGCTAGAACCTCCTTTGAACAGCGTGTGATAACCAGCAAGCCAAAGGCGGGAGAAATCATTCAGGTCGAGGTTCCTACCTATACTACCGGCATCCTGGAATTTGACAGCGGAGCAGTCGGAACCCTCTTTACTACCTTTGATGTCCATTCAAACAGCCAGGCCAGATTCGAAATATACGGCTCCGAAGGAACCCTCCTGGTACCGGACCCCAATACCTTCGGAGGCCCCATTTATCTTCTGCGTCAGGAAGAAAAGGAATACAGGGAGCTCCCTCTTATGTTCGACTATGGGGAAAACAGCCGGGGCCTGGGTCTTGCCGACATGGCAAAGGCCATTGAAACCGGCCGTGCTCCAAGAGCCGGTTACGCTCAGACCCTTCATGTACTGGAGGCCATGTCGGCCTTTGAAACCAGCAGCAGGAACCGTGCCGCTGTGAATCTGGTTTCAAAGTTTGAAAGGGAAAAGCCTATGGAAGCCTATCCTGTGACAGGCATGCTTCCCTGATAACAGCCAATGGGCTGCTGCCTTTCCTTATTGGTTCGTTAATCCTTTCATTAAAGGCTATGACATAAGAAAAAACAGAATATAAAATAAATTAAAAACCCATGCATAAGCTTAACCCTTCTTAAGCATGGGTTCCCTTTATTTCTTCAACTCAAATTCTGCATAAAAGGTCTGCCCGTTGATATTTTTAACCAGGCGGTAGCTCCCCGCCTTCAGGGAAGGCTTCAGACGGCTTAAATCCACTGTAAATTCCTGCTCTGTTCCTGGTGCTGCCGAATAGGCGATTTCTATAAATGCCATATCGGCAATTCCCGGTACCACCTTCCAGCTCCCTCCCTTTAATTTTTCGATGCTGTAATCGGCGCCATAGAAGATATCCTCGCTGCCGTTGTTTTTAATCAATGCCTTCAGCTCCCTGGTACCCGCCGGCAGGGAGGACTTTGCTAAGGTAAAATCCAGCGAAGTACTTACCCCGGTATCTTCCTTGGAACC
This sequence comes from Bacillota bacterium, assembly GCA_023410275.1. GTDB lineage: Bacteria > Bacillota > Clostridia > Lachnospirales > Lachnospiraceae > Anaerocolumna. The sequence continues at coordinate 69,714 of JAEYPZ010000167.1, read as the reverse complement.
GGCTCCGGCAGAGGGCTCCGTTACCGGCATGGTATCCCAGAAGTTTTGAAAGGCCTGGTCATTCACTTTAAAGAAGCCGGCCTGAGAATCATACACATAACCGCCTTTAAACAGACGCAGGGTCGTTATCAGCTTATCTTTTGTTTTGATATCCACAAATTTCTGGCTGTCAAATTCCGTATTTTCTGTCATCATATCCGTATTTTCCCCAATGGGAACAGCTGTGTACAGGCTGTCTAAGAAGGCCTCCAGGGCATCCCCGGCCTTTCCGTCCTGTACTTCCTTCATGCCGTTATTCCAGCTGGTGTAGCTCTCCCACTGATAAGAAGCAACATTGCCCTTTAAGTTCAACAGCTTAAAATAATCTTCACCGCTCATTATTGTCATACCTCCGAAACTGTCATACAGCTCACAGCTGACTCCGCCGTCCTGGTACTCATTATAAACCATTAATCTGTGGCTGCTGTCATATCCCTTTACAGTATATACATCTCCTTCCCCAATGGTTGATGCAAATTCTTTCTCATAATCCTTCTGGCTGCTCCATTCATCGATACTGCCTTTGGTTTTTCCCAGATAGTCACCTCTTAAGGCTAAAACCTCAGCTTTCTTTAATGCCCCGCCCTCCGAAGCTTCAAAGGCTGTACTGCTTTGTATATAGATATGTCCCTTGTAAACAAAGAGGGGACGCATCCTGACGGCGGCACCGGAATTATTGGATTCCGGAATTTCAACGGTTGGAATGGTAAATCCTTTGGCCTCCTTTACCCCCGTGTCCAGATTGCCTTCCACCTTAAAAGTATTATTCCCTTTTTCCGGTAGTTCCTTTCCCGGCAATTGAAGAACCATGGCACCTGCCGTAACAAGAATAACCAAACCGGCTGCAGTTACTGCCAGTCTTCTGTAAACAACGGTGTTCTTTCCTGTACTTCCCCTCCTTGCTTCTTTCATTTTCATAGCTGTTCTATCCTTAAAATCTTCCGATATTTTCAGTTCATTCATTGCTTTCACATAATCATCTTTATTCATATTCAAAACCTCCGGTCAATTCCGATTTCAGCAGGTTACGTCCTCTTGACAGCCAGGTTCCTATGGTTGCCGGCTTTTTATGCAGTATTTCCGCTATTTCATTGATTGAGTAGTCCTCGTAATAATATAAATGAATGACAGTCCGGTATTTGGGAGGCAGATTTAGAACAGTGATCAGAACTTCACTTTCTTCTTCCTGCATATAACTGATATCCTCTTCCAGGGGAACCCTCCGTTTACTCCAGGAGGATTTTAAATGATTTTTACAGTTATTTATGGTGACCCGTATAAGCCAGGCTTTCTCATGCTCTTCACTGTCAAAGCCGCTGCCCTTCCGAATCAGGCTCACAAAGGCATCCTGTGCTATATCTTCCGCATCTGCCATATTTTTCACATAGGTAAAGGCAATCTTAATTAACATTTTTGAGTATTTATCTAAAACATGCTGTATAAATTCATCGGTACCAAATGAATTCTCCATCCCTTCAACTCCTTTCACTTATAATACAATTGACGGCTTCAATATTTTTCATATTTTTAAAATTTATTTATTTTTTAATTGGGGTGTCAGAAGGTCATGTTTATTGAATGTATATTTGGGGTATAAAAATACACTCAGCTCCGTGAAAGTCGCTTCGTTGCATTTTTATACCCCAAATATACATCGGAAAGCTGAGATTAGCTTTTGAACCCAAGTTAAATATACATAGATAAATGCTAGCTGAGATATCCTGTACCTAATATTGTTATCCTGAAAGCTACAAGAATAATCTTATTCTATTTTTCCACTGCAAGCAATGACACTATACAGTAAAACTCACTAATTTAAAATAATGCAAGAACACTGACAGGTATATGTCAGCTTTCCTGCTTTACAATGGTATCAAAACAAATGGAGGTTTTACATGATTATCAGACATATATATGGAAACCTGTATGAAGCGGATTATGAGAGCAGCACCCACTCGAAGCAGGTAATCTATTTCATTACAGAGAATAACAAGGTTTTATTGATTGATACAGGCTATGAAGCGGAAATGGAACAATTGAAGACTTATTTTTATGAAAAATCTATGGCTATTGATAAAGTTATTATTACCCATTATCATGAAGACCATTTTTCAGGGCTTAAAGCCTTAAAAAAATCAGTTAATAACATTACTGTGCTTGGTTCCAGTGAATTTAAAAGAACACTTGAGCTTGAATATCCCCATGATTTTCTTCATAACAGTGATATTTACCCTTCGGTGTTTTGTGACAACTATGAATTTCGTTATGGCGGACATAGCATCCGGTTTGAGAAAGCAGCAGGGCATTCCTATTGCAGCATACATACGATAATTGATGATAACTACGTGCATGTAGGCGACAATTTACTCTTTGATACGAGGAATAAGGCAATGCTGCCCTTACCCTACATGAGCATCAAAGAACACATAAGAGCTCTTGAGCAGCTAAAAGGGCATTTGGATAAGTATTTTCTGGGGTCCCATTTTTCTTTTGTAATAAATGAACTGAAGGATATGGAGACAGAAATAGACGGGAGGATTGCTTACCTTAAATTAATACCTGAATGCAAAAACAATGTGGAATATGACAGCATTAAGGACCTTCTCCCCATAGAATTTAATCCACGCTGGCATAATCTGATGCTGCGTTTTTGTGAGGAGCAGAGGGCACAGTTGTAACAGATTCTATTTCATTAGATGGATATACCGGGACCTATAAGGGTAAAAGGTTTCCTACAGGCGTAACAGAGCCTGTTTCATTAATAAAGACATACCAGAATAAATTAGGGAGAATACGAAATGCAAATAAGAAAAATTAAAAACAGAGGTATTTTATTTACCTTCTCTGATACAGCCTGGGATTTCAATATTTACTTCATAAAGGGAAGACGCTATAATTACATTATTGATACCGGATTAGGCTCCGATTCCATAAAACCTGTTATGGAATATGTGAAAGAAACGAAGAAAGAGACAATTGTAATAAATACCCATCATCACTGGGACCATATTTGGGGCAATTCCGCATTTAACGGTTGTTTGCTGATATCCCATAAATTATGCCGGGAACAGATTATAGCAGATTGGGATAATATGCTCACAAAAAATCATTCTTATTGCCGAGGTGAAGTTAGAATGCACCTTCCCAATCTGGTATTTGAGGATGAACTTTATTTTGCGGAAGACAGAATCAAATTATTCCACTCACCTGGTCATACGCCAGATTCTATCAGTATTATGGATGAAGAGGATGCCGTATTAATGCTTGGTGATAATATAGGCGATACGATGGAGGACATTATTCCAAGTATTTATTGTGAAAGAGATATTTATATCAATACCATTAAAAATTATCTTAAACTAGATTTCGATACCTGCATTTCCGGGCATAATACCGTATTGGGAAAAGACGCCCTGGAAACTGTACTAAACAGGATGCAGACTGACATACCCCATCCTTCTTAAACTGAGAGGTCATAAACACGTGAAGAAGTTAGAACGCATGACTGCCATAATATATCTGCTCCATGAAAAGGGTAAACTTACTGCCAGGGATATTGCCGGGCATCTGGAGGTAAGTGAACGAACCGTCTACAGAGATATTGATGCCCTCAGCCAGATAAAAGTTCCTGTCATGGCCTGTGAAGGACGGCAGGGAGGCTACGAAATAGACCCGGGATATTTTCTGCCTTCCATCCGGTTGTCCGAGGATGAAATAATAAATTTCATGCTATTGCTAAAACTGGGTAAGGAAATAAAAATTCCCCAGCTCTATGGGAGCTATGACATGCTGCGAATGAAGCTGTTAAATGCCGTTACAAAAGACAGCAGGCCAAAAATCAAAAGATTTCTGGATAAATTTGAGGTCTGTATTAACCGGATTAATCCGGAAGGTTATATAGGAAATATTCTGGAAACCCTTATACAAAGTCTGGAGGAGGAGAAACGAATAAAAATCTGGTACTATACTCCTCTTAAAAATACGGTTACGGAAAGAACCGTATCTCCTTACCGTTTTATCTTTGATGAAGGCGGCTGGTACGTGACCGGCTACTGCCATCTTCGGGAAGATAAGAGGACCTTTCGGCTTGACCGGATTCAAAGGATAGAACTCCTTGAGAATACCTGCAGCTATCCGGCTGACTGGGAAGCAGATGAAAATACAAACCTGTCTGCCCAACACTATCAACTGCAGGTTGACCGACTCTTCTATGAGGTCATAAAGCATAATGATTATATGGAGAACCGCCAGATTCTGAAAGACGGTGATTTACTGCTGGTCGATGTATACACAGAATCCGAAGATTCCATCCTGGAACTTGCACTGAAAAATCCCACGACGGTTAAAATTATAGAGCCTGAAAGCTTATATGTACGTATAAAAGAAATAGTTGGAAGCTTAGGACAGCTCTACAATTAAATTTCAACTTTTCGGTAAGGCCTGTACCTTACAGATAGCGGCCTCTTTTTGAAAGATAACTCTCAACCTCATTATATAAACCGGTCTGGTTGGAGTATTTAACAAAATTTTTGATAGTTTTAAGCCATTCTATGGTAGATGGCCTGGTAGAGTCCGCTGCTTTTAATAAATCTTTGGTACTCACAGGTCTTTCTACCCCCGTTTTCAAAATTTCGGATAAAACATTTTCAGTTGCTGTTTCAACAACATTTTCCAGATCGGCACCTGAATATAATTCTGTCTTCTCCGCAATGGAATTGTAATCTATCTGCTTTTCCTGAGGCCGGTCTGCCATTTTTAATTCCAAAATTGCTATCCTTGCCTTTTTATCCGGCGGCGGAACAAATATTACTTTGTCGAATCTTCCCGGGCGTTTAAAGGCGGGGTCCACATCCCAGGGCATATTCGTTGCTCCAATTATCAGCATATTCTGGGTATCGGAATCAATTCCTTCAATCTCGGTCAGCAGCTGGTCAATGATTGGACGCATATGCTCCGATGCCAGTTTCGACCGGTTAAAACCAATGGTATCTATCTCGTCAAAGAACAGAACACAGGGCCTCATAGTACGTGCTTTGGCAAATATATCTTTTACATTCTGAGAACTGACCCCCAGATAGGGATCCAGAATATCCGTAATATGAACTGCCAGAAAACCGGCTTGACATTCACCTGCCGTGGCTTTGGCTATGTAAGTCTTCCCGCAGCCCGGAGGTCCGAACATAAGAATTCCTCCGCCGCTTTTTTTCTTATATCTGCTGAATAATCCCTGGCTGCTAAAGGGTTTAATAATCTTCATCCGAATAACGTCTTTCAGGTCTTCATAACCGCCTACGTTATCAAAAGTGACAGAACTCCTCTTTTGTGCAGCTGCAAAACTATCTTCTCTGCTTTTACCGCCTTCGACCACGCTCAGCCTTATGATCTTATCGTCTCCGGTGCCATAGTTAACACCGGAATCATCCGATTCATAATCTTCATCCGAATCATCTTCTTCATAATCTTCATCCAGATCATCTGATTCGCAGTCTTCATCCGAATTATCCGATTCGTAATCTTCTTCCAAATTATCATCTTCCTCAGAAGCGCCCTCTAAAATACCTTCGAATTCTCCCTGGTTCCCTGTGTTTTTTTCTTCTGCCTTATTTCCAGTATCCTTTTCATTGCCAGGGATTTTATCATGACTTCCCTTATTCAAACTCTCTTTGCTTATAGCTTCTTTCTTATCTGTAAGTCTTGCAAGCTGTTCATAGATCTGTGTTTTAAATTCCTGCCCGCAATAATTCAGTGCCTGGGAAAATGCATATAGGGCTTCGCTCTCATTACCTGTTTCCACATATTCTGCTCCCAGCAGGTACCAGGCGAGCCCGTTTTCCGGATTATTTTCAAGCATGCTCCGCATGATTTCAATTTTTTCCATGGTGATACCTCATTAAAGTAATATAATCAATGCAACCACAATAACTGCTAACAATACCACAGGTACCACAACAAATATTTCGGTATCCTTTGTAATCCCGGAGTATTTAAATATTATCCATTTTGCCTTCAAAGTAATCTTAAATATGGCAATCTGTTTTGATATACTTCGTTTTATTTTTCTTTTCCAATAATAAAAAAACCGAGGTTTACGGGTAATCGTATTCAGCATTTTCAAAATAAACTTATTGGTAGGATCCAGCTGGAAAGCCTGCCTGAAATTCTCTTCTGCCGCTTTATAGTCATATTTATGGTAATCCAGTAAGCCTGCTTTCATAAATCGGTCACTTTCATCTGTTGAAACAGAAAAATAATCTTCGATAACCTTGGATTTTATTCCATATCTGTCATCTATATCCAGATAATAATAAAATTTATACTGCAGGGCCCCTAAATTAACCGGGTCAATTTCCAGTGCTTTGTTTATTAACGGCAGAGCCTCATTGCTTTTACCGGTAAGCATCTTCAAATAGCCATAGAAAGCAATGTAATCCGGATTCTGTGGCTCCAGCTCCAAAGCTGCCAGAAGAAGTCTTTCAGATTCCTTATACTCATCCTTTTGCAATAAAATCATACTTAGCAGATGATAGCATTCTGCTCTGTTAAAACCATTGTCAACAGCGGATTTACAGCAATCAACTGCATTGTCATAATCCTCTGATTTATAAAGACAAAAAGCAGTCAGGTATAGCATATAGGCATCGGCAGGCAGTTCCTGCATAGCTGCTGACAGTCTGTCAAGGGCCTGACTGTACCGGCCCATTTCGATATAATTTCGGATTATCAGCAAAGCTTTATCATAAGTTAATAAATCCATGGATTATGATATGAGTTTATTTGCTTTTTTTATGTATCGGCCCGCGGGATACAGACTCAGATATTGTTCTACGGCTTTACTGCTTCCGCTCTTTTTATGCAGAAGTTCACATACTTCCCATATATTATCCTCAGTCATATTATTGTCTTCACCGTTGTTTTTGGATTCGATATAATTCTCTAAGGCTTTCTCATAATTACCCAGGAAGAACTCTGCAACACCTATCTGTCCTATGCATTCACCTTTGCTCTGGGGATATTTCATTATGATGCTTTCATAAGCTCTTTTACTGCCTTCATAATCCTGATTCAGCATCAATCCCGCAGCTGCATTAATTTCAAGAGATACATCATCCTGTTCAGTATTCTTAAGCATTTCTTCTCTGATTTTTTTAGCCTGTTCAAAATCAGGTTTTCCTTCACTGCCAACGAAGGAATGTGCACTGTTTTCATCTACATTAAGAGTTTTTTTCTCATCTTCCTTCTCATCATCCGAACTGCCGAGAACATATAACCCTGCTAAAATTAAAACCACTAAACTTACTATTCCTGTTACCATATTCCCTTTAAAAAAGGAATAGGCAGCAAATGCACCTATAGCCAATAAAATTACCACTGACACCGTTTTCTTCATTTCACTCTCATCCTCCGTAAAATTGTTAATGTTTTAACACCATATTATAGTAATCCTATTATATCTAATTATTCACCAAATTCAAGATTTATTTTTCTTCCACTTTGAACTTCTTAACTTCTATAACCAGAGTCTGCGTATTCCGATTCAGCTCTTCTGCCGCTGTGTTCAGGGTTTCTACCGAAGCCTGCTGTTCATTTGATGTCAGGCTGACCGTATTGGAGGATGCCGCTATTTCTTCCAATACAGCCGATATGCTTTCAATTGCTCCCAGTGCACTTTGCTTTGCTTCCCCCATATTTTCCACATTCCGGGTAATAGCGCTTAAATATACCATCAGACTTTCCACACTACTGTTTATATTTTCATAGGAATTTATTGTGTTCTTTACGGCATCCCCCTGCAGCTTTACTACATCCTCTGCTTTTCTAGCTGTTTTAGCCGCTTTTCTGGTATCTTTTTGTATACTTTCAATAATGTGATTAATTTCATTTACAGATTCCTGGGATTGTTCTGCCAAATTTCTGATTTCACCGGCTACAACAGCGAAACCTTTTCCGTATTCACCTGCTCTTGCTGCTTCGATCGACGCATTCAGAGAAAGCAGGTTTGTCTGGCTGGCTATCTCATGAATGACGTTTATTATCCTGCTGATAGATAATGATTTTTGCTCCAGCGCTTCTATCTCATGAATGATATCCGTCGTAGTCTCTATCGTTGTCTGTGTCTGACTGTTCAGGTTCTCAGTAACCAGGGAGCCTTCCCGGATGCTTTGCTTGGTCTGATCTGCTATCTGCCCTATCTCTCTGGTATTATCACTTACCAGAATAATTTTTTGTGACAGATTATCCATTTGTATCAGACACTCCTGCGCATCCTTTGCCTGCTGCGATATGCCCTGTTCAATCTCATCCATTGCAGCATTGATATTCGTCGCAGATTTTAAGAACGCCTCCGAGGTTGCAGATATATTTTCCGCAGAGCGAAAGACTTCCCTGCTCATACCCTTAACATGACGGATCAGATTTTTCATATTGGAAAAGGTGTTTTGTGTTTCCTCAATCAATATATGGAATTCATCTTTGCGGCGGGATTGGAATTGAACCGTCAAATCACCTTTTGCAGCTTCCTTCAGCCTTACAATTATATCTTTGATTGTCGTATCTATTCCATGAGATATCAGGATTGCAATGATAGCAGCGCAAATAATTGCAATTGCCAGAATAAGAACCGTCACTGTCCGAATATTATCAGCCTGGCTGGTGATTATGTCCTTCGGAATTAAAGCACAGACCATCGTTTTCGTTTCCCCTATTTGAGAATACAGGAACAGATATGTTTTCCCTTTGTACTTAACATATAGGGAGTCCTCCATCTTCTTCGAGGAAACAGCTTTCTTATAAAAATCCTGCCCAACGAAAATATCTGTTGCGCTGCTCTTATTGGTTCCTTCCTTTTTTCTGTCTTCCCCCGCCATGATTTCTTTCCCATCAGAAGTAACTACCGCAATATAATCCGACTGGTTAAAATTTAATCCGTCCAGTATTTTGTTTACCGTATCCGCATTCACATCAATAACCAGCATCGCCTGTGCATCAGGCAGGCTTCTGATTAAACGCAGGGAATAGTCAGACGAACCCGTTTTCAGCTTTTCGTCCAGATACTCATCCGTACCAACCCAGATATTTTTCATCCGGTTTTCCTTCAGGTCCGCTCCCCGTTCTGTCTGTGTGAACCCTCCGTATAGACCGCTGTCACAGGCACCCTTTGTTGAGATGGATTTTACCTTATCTGAAAGGATGTAAATATTTTTTATAAACTCATCGGAAGCCTGCTTTGCGGACAGAATGCTTCCGATGTATTTATACTCGGTATTATATTCTGACTTATCATTGGTATATAGATTACAAAAGAATTTTGAAATCCTATTGTCATTTGCATATTGGAGACTGGTTGCTTCAACTGAGGACAATCCGAAGCGCAGATATTTACCTGTCATACTGATTGTCTGCAAGGAAGATTTCTCAAAATTCTTTACAATCCCATCGGAGGCCACCCCATAAGAAACCACTCCTAAAAGGATAATAAAAGCTATCGGAACCATGTATGATGCAGCCAGCTTAAAACGTATCTTTTTATTTGAAAACAGTTTATCCATACCTTCTCTAATTTTCATCTTTTGTACTCCTCCAACCGTTTTTAACGGCTTACCTTATTCTCTCATCTTTTTATGATTGTTTTTTCCTTAATTGAAGAACATTGACCGAATAGGCGGGTGCGTGATAAATAAAATGACTGGAAGCTCCAGAAAGCTTCACCTTAACATCCTGCACTTTTTCCGGATGCTCTATTGTATTCTCATCATACTTCTCCCCTGTGAGAATACCGGCTGTGTAATTACTTTCAACCTCACAGTCAAGAGTAATTGTAATGTTATCCGCCTCCGGTGCTATATTCACAATTTTTACAAGCACCTCCTCCTTCGTGTCGCAGACAACAGATGCCATGGCAGGAAATTTAGGGACCTCAGCCTTCTGTATCAGTTCATCATTTATATAAAGGCTCATTTCCTTGCCCGTCACAGTATACCTGAACGTATTATAGACGCCGGTCTTCAAATTTACGGGTACGTCTCCAGCCAGAGGAACGGGTTTCGGATTGCCGGCTTCCGTAAAGGTACTCCTGCCATCCTTTATCCGCCACTGAAAAGGACGCAGGATGCCGGCATTCCATTCTCTGGGGGGATGGGTCTCGTCATTCATATATACCTCTTTGGGAATACGTGAGCTGTATATGCCAATCCCGATTTCACGGCCTTCTTCCGCAAATATTTCAACCTCAAAGGTTCCTTCGGCAGCTTTCTCATCATCCCCCAATACTACCAGGACCTCGTCCAGCTTTACCCCCATTTTGGCACTTTCCGCCTTCTGCTCTTCATCAGGCTCCGTAATAACAAAATCCTCTCCTGCCGCCTCTTCATGTCCCATTACCTCATGCACTGCCCGTACCGGCTGACCGTTCCAGACTGCGTTCCGATAGCGTACTCCCGCAGGCCCCAGCAAGGAGGGCATTCCCATAACCGGCCGGTAAAGAACCTCCGCCGTATCCTCGGAGGTAATAACATAATCTCCGCGGCTGCCTCCTAACAGCTTCCAGGCATAATAGGTGGGAATGCAGTAGCTTTGCAGATTATCAAAAATAATCAGATTAGGGTACCAGGCATAATAATGATAGTTGTCCAGCAAAGGAGCATAGGAGGCAAGGGTCACAATATCCTGATTCCGTTCCATCCCGATTAAGAACATGGCTTCCCCCATGGCGGCATAAAGCTGACCTACAGGTCCTCTGAGAACTGCCAGCTCTCCTACAAAAATTTCCGGACCCTTCCGGTCATAATCATCATAAAAATGGAGGTTTTCCGCAAAATACTCCACACTGTTGTAATAATGCTCATCAACGATATCAACCGGAAGCTCTTTTTCTTCTACATGGCTGTTAGCAACAAACCTGATCCACGGGTATCTTTCCTTTATGATGGAATAACATTTTAAATATCTTTCCTCATAATCATGCCCCCAGTTCTCATTGCCAATCTCAACATAATTCATTTTAAAAGGTTCCGGATGTCCCATGGCGGCACGTATCCTTCCCCATCTGCTTTCTGCCGGTGCTACGGCATATTCAATTGCATCAAGTGTGTCCTGTATCATTTCATCCAGATCGTTTCCTTCCATCAGTACACTGTTACGTGCCTGACAGGTCATACCGCAGTTGAACACATACAGTGGTTCCATGTTCAGGTCCTCACATAACTGCAGATATTCATGGTACCCCAATCCATTTGTAGTGCGGTAATGCCACATCAGCAAATGGCTGGGCCTTTCCCAAACGGGGCCGATGGTATTACGAAAGCGCATAGCAGTGGATGGTGTAAACCCTTCTACAATGCAGCCGCCCGGAAAGCGTAGAAATGTGGGGTGCATGCTCTTAAGCTTCTCAACTAAATCCCTTCTTAATCCATGCCCGCAGTAGGTATCAACCGGCATCAAGGAGCTGAATCCAAGTTTTAACCTTCCGCCTTCCGGGCACCTTATAACGAATTTCGCTTTTCCTGTCGTCTTCCTTGCGGTAAACTCATAATCATACCTCTGGTAACCCTCTCCGCATAAATTGATTTCTGCCTCACACCATTTATCTTTCTCTTCCTCAATTGATAAATTTACCTTAACCGGCTCTTCTACCTTGGCAAACATATAAAAATGATATATTTCTCCCGCTTTCTGAGGAACTCCTGTAAATCCGGTATTATAAATACAGCTCTGAGGCAGAAAAGAGACCGCCAGAGCCGCACTCCGCTTTTCATTTAAGGTATCCTTCCTGTCCAGCTTCATATCAGCATTTTCACTGTACCAGGCCGGTATGGGCGTATAATCCGTCTTATTCTCACGGACCCACCTGGACAGTCCTTCTCCGTGGTTAAATTCATCCCGCCAGCCTGCCGGCGTGATAATTGCATAATCCTCCTCCTCGGTTATGCATTCCACGGGAGGAATGGAGTCCTCAAAGGACCTGTTGCGCAGCATTTCCGGATAAAGACCTCCGTCTCCTGCCCTGTTGATATCTTCGAAAAAAATACCATACAGATTTTTCGCTGTCGGAAAGCGCTTGTTTGCTGTCTTAATGGTTATTGTACTCATACTCTTTTTCCTTTCTTCAGGTTTCATTTCAATAAATATTATTACTTGTTCCTATAGGATGAAAAGGCCGTTCATACTATCATATTTCAAATAAATAAGAACCATGTATAGCAGGAGAAATCCGTTCCTTTTATACATGGTTCTTGTATAAAGGGGCTGGTTATGTATGTTCGAAACAGCCCCTTTACTCATTTTAATCCGGTACAGAGGCTGGATGCCCATGCTCTGTATATCCCTCGAAAACCATTATTTCACCGCTGCAGCTCTTGCATCAATTACTTTCTGGTATTTTGCTTTATCAAATGCCACTAAATCAGACCAGCCAAGACCATCAAGCTGGGTCTTCATCTCTTCCCACATACTCTTGAACTTATCTTCGCTGCCTGCAAAAACCATCTTCCAGGAGGTATCGCATATTAACTGGGCACACTGGCTGCGCACTACGGCAATATCTGTGGTATCGCTTGGCAGAATGATATTTACATTAGGTACTGTGCCCAGCTGTCCGGTTTTCTCCAGATATTTAACCTGGTTTTCAGCACCATACTTTTGGCTCCATTCCTTTGTCATAGTTGTCTTGTTTGCTTCAAGATAGGAAGACCAATAATCTTTGTTATATGTTTCACCTGTATTCGGGTCGGTAGATACTGCTGATACGGGTGCTTGATTAATTTTGTTGTTGCCGTCATCAAATCCGCCGCCGCCCCATTCATCAGGAACAGTACGGTTCTCCATCAGACCATACAGGCCGTTCTCTGTCATCGTATATTTACCGTCATCACCCTTTGTATAACTCCAATCCGGGATACCGTCATGGTTGTATTCAAGACCTTCGGGACTTGCTAACCAGTCTAAGAATTCAATGGCTCTTGCTTTATCGTTTCCTTTCATCTGGGAACCGATGGCAAAGGCTCTTCCGTCACCGTAATAGGAATCGGAAGGCTGATAGAAGGTCATATCCTCAACAGGTGCATAGATATATGCATTTTTATCATTGGCACGGTCCGGTGTATTCCAGAAGCCCCTCTGCCAGTTGTACCAGAATAATAATACCTGCTTATTTTTCATCTTTGTGCAGGCTGTGTCCCAATTCTGTGTTCCGGAATCGGGGTCAACTAAACCTCTTTGATTTGCCTTGAAGAAGAATTGCAGTATCTTATAATAGGCTCCGTCGTCATCTGTAACTTCTTTCATATCTCCCTTGTTGCCAAGCATAACGGAGCCGTTTACTTCATAACCGTAAGTTTTTGTAAGCTGGGTTGCTGTCTCCATTGTAATCTGTGTTCCGCCCTTATCCCAGTCTGCCCATAAAGAAAGAGCATAGTTTGCATCACCGGCATCATTGGTAGGATGTGCTTTTTGGATCTTTTCCAATACATCCAGAAGATCATCCATATTCTTCATCTCAGGAGAACCAAGCTCCGAATAATAATCCCAGGGAAGCATCGGGCTGATAGCTACGGTATCATCCGAATAAGTCGTAGGTGAAGTATTGGTTACCTGGCAGGGTATACCATAAATCTTCCCCTCGGAATTACCTTCCAGCCCCCCATTGTATGTCTTATACTGATCCAAATACTGCTTTAAATTTGCACTGCTATTGACCTCTTTCGTAATATCTGCAATCAACCCAGCCTGGATACAATCCTGAAGCTTTGGATTATCCAGGAGAATGATATCACCAAGGTCCCCTGCGGAAGTACGTGTCTGGTAAAGAGCTTCCCCGTCACCGGAAGCCTGGGGGGCGATAATATTCAATTCAAGATTGAATTTGTCCTTGATTACCTTTCCAAACCATCCGCTCTGAATACCCTGATAGTTTGCGGCAACATCGTAAACCTCTAATGTCAGTGTGTCTGAATGATCGATAGCCGAAGGTGTATCCGAAGCCCCATCTGTTGCCTTTGCTCCTTCAGTCGTCTGATTTCCCGTTGCTTTATCATTTGTTTTTTTATCTGAGCATCCGCTCAGAACCAATGAAAGCATAAGAACCAAAACTAACATTAATGAAACTACTCTTTGTTTTCCCATAAATAACTCCTCCATTCATATTTTATATACAAAGATGTATCACCATCTTTCTATATTAACCCTTTACAGCTCCAATCATGATACCCTTTATAAAATACCTTTGAAAAATCGGGTATATTAATAAGATTGGCGCAACTACAATAATTGTTACCGTCATACGTATCGAGGTAGCTGTCTGAACGGTAGCCACTGTCTGCGCTACCATCGAGCTGCTCGATGAATTTACAAGCTGCTTTAAGGAACTTGCCTGATTGATGTACTGATACAGAATAAATTGCAGACTGTACAGCTTGGTATCGGTCATAAGCAGTAATGTGTCCTGAAAAGCATTCCACTGATTTACTGCTGCAAAAATAGCCACAGTTGCCATGATGGGCTTAATAACCGGTATGATAACCTTGAAAAACACCTTCATTGTTCCCGCTCCGTCAATTTCCGCGGCCTGCTCCAGCTCCTTTGGTATGGATTCCACAAAGGTCTTAGCAAGGATAATAAAGAACGGTGATACGATTGTCGGTAAAATATATCCCAGAAAGTTGTTTGTCAGATGTAAATTCCGCATGGTGATATACCACGGAATGATACCGGCATTAAAGTACATTGTAATAAGTACGAAACGGTACCAGAATTTTCTGCCCCATAAGCTCTCTCTGGTAAACATATAACCCATGAAAGCCGTCGCGATAACTGTCAGTAATGTACCGATTACCGTTCTGCCTACGGATATGGTGGCGGCATTTAATAGCCCGGGGATTTTAACTGCTTTTATGTAATTTTGTATATGCAGCTGCTTTGGCAGGAAAAGAATTAGTCCCCTCTGGCTCAGATCATTGGAACTTATGGTGTTAATAAATATATAATAAAACGGATAGATACAGATAAATGCAAATGCAGCAAAGAAAACATATGTCAGTACGCTGATTAAAATATCACCGGCACTGCGCTTACTGCTTATCCTGTTACTCTTACTTTTCATAACTATTCCTCCCATTATAAGATGCTCTCGCCTCTTACCAGTTTTGACATCCCGTTTGCAACAAAAAGCAGTACAACACTGATAAAACTCTTCAAGATACTAAGTGCTGTAGAGATGGAATAACTTCCGCTTCCCATCGCCAGGTTAAATACATATAAATCCAAAACCTGAATGGAATCTTTATTAAAAGCATTCTGGAATACATAATACTGTTCCATACCGTTGGAAAGGAAATTTGCAATAGCCAGCATGAGTAATACAAAATAGGTAGGTAAGATACTTGGAATAGTAATGTATCGGATTCTCTGCATTCTTGTGGCACCATCCACTTTGGCTGCTTCAAACAATTCTTCATCAATACCTGTAATCGCAGCTATATACATAATAGCTCCCCAGCCAAGGTTCTTCCAGGTAAGCCACAGCCACTGGGTCAGCCAGACATGCTCAGAGGACTGCAGAAACAAAATCGGCTTTGAAATAACTCCACTGGAAAGTAACAGATGATTCACCATACCCGTACTGTTAAATATATTAAATGCAACAGAATATACCAGAACCCAGCTTATGAAATTCGGTACGGTCGTTACTGTCTGAACAAACTTTTTAAAAGGTTTACACTTAATTTCATTCAAAAATACCGCAAAAATCATTGGCAGCCATGAAGTTGCAATTGTAATTCCACTCATAGCAAATGTATTTTTAATTACATTAAGAAGCTGCTTTGTTTTTACCGGATTTGCTACCATTGATTTAAACCATTTAAGCCCTACAAAATCATCCATGGTCATCGGTTTTGGCGGCCTGTAATCAAAGAAAGCATATACCCATCCATATAGCGGATAATAAGCAAAAACAGCAACCAGCACTATAAACGGCAATATATACAAAAACTCTTTGTAAGACCTAAGCTTTCTCTTATTTTGAAAAACTTTCATTCCATGCTCTCCTTTATTTCCGGTATCATTTCGGCATCTTGTTAATCATACCTTACTTAATCTGTCTCTTCTCATTCTGCCCGGTTAAATCCCTGTAGCTTCCTATAACTTTCTGGGGTCTATTGAAATTATCTGATTTTCTATTAATTGAACCATCGGACCGGGTATCCGCATTTCCTCATTCACCGTATTTCCATAAAAATCAGTCGGTACCATGGTTTTTGCTGTAACTGTCCTGATATCCTCTACCCTTTTGATATAACTGCGTTTTTCCTGTAAATGAAAATTTGACGGCGGGATGTCTTTCTGACGAATCTCCATTGTAAAGTGTTCTGTATCGATACTTATATCAAAATAACCCTCCTGCCCCTGCCTGTCAAAACCGTAAAACTGCTTCCAGGCTTTTAAGTCCAGACACTCAGCGGGTGCCGGATAAAGTATCCTCAAAAACCCTCCCGGCATATTTAAAAACAGGTTTCCTTCCGACTCATTATGCCTCGTGGGCATTTTGACCGCAGCCTCTTTGCAGTCATAAAAAACATTGTTCCAGATTTTTGCCTCCCTGGAGGTACCTCCTCTGGAATCTCCGGCTATACGGAAGGCAACTGCCTTGGCATAATATCCGGCACTGCGGCATTTTCCTATAAAATTGTTTACAATATGGGTATAGTCCGTTCCTTCCCCATAAACGGCATAACCGTTGACCACACCGGATTCTTCTGCTTTGTACCAGCCCGCAGACCCCGGTTCTTCCGGTATTGCTCCAGGGTCAAAACGTCCTTCGATATTCCAGAAAATATTATTATCAATCAGATTCACATCATCTCTGCTGCATTCGATAAAGATTGCTTCCCTTTGCTCAATCCCATCCAGAAATAAATTCTGGGTAATCCGGTTATTCTGATTGCCCACATCCATCCAAAGATGGTCTGCCCGGTAGGTCCTGGTAAATATATTCCGGCGGAATAAACTGTCCGTACAGTTATGTACCTTTATTCCTCCCGCCTCCCAGGATAACTCCATCTTCTGCCAGCCGGTACCCTGTATCAGATTATCCTCAATGAGCAGATTTCTGGCAAAAAGACCTGCAATTCCACAAACGCCCGCATCGTAAATCCGGCAGCGCCGGATAACCGTAGAACCGATGACCTGACCCTCACTTACCGGGTGGTGCCAGCATTCATTCCCTATATCAATTCCTACTCCATTTGACCATTCCACCGTACAGTCCTCTATAATCCAATGGTGTCCCCGAAAGGCGGATATAGCTCCTCTCTGAGGTACGGGGGCACCTGTTGCAGCATGGGCACAGGTCAGACCCTTCACTTTGATATAGGATAAAAACGGGATTTCCGGGGCAAAACACTGCTCACGGCAGGTCAGTTCAATGAGATGGTCTTTTGGATTTTCATCCCCCAACAACCGAAAGTGCACGGTCTGCCCGTTTGCTTCTATCCAATAGGAACCCGGCTGCTCTCCCAGCTGGTTGTAAAGTGATACCTGGTGCAGTGGCTTTCCGTCGCAGAAAATCATTCCCCGGCGGTTCAGATAGGTTGTCATATCTGTCTTATCGTATTCTATAAATAACCGGTCATGAAGGATATTAACAGCACAAAAAGGATTATAACCACGGAATTCCTCCGGATCAAGTTCTGTTTTCCACACCGTTACCGGAACCCCTTCCTTTTTCGTCTCCGGTGTAATGCGTGATAGATTCCACCCTTCACTCTTTTGGAATTCTTTTGCTGTAACAGAAGCCTTTATAACTACCTTATCATTGCCATAGGCTTCATAAGATATCATTTTATCTATTCCAGCCCCGCCGCTTCCGGGATGCACACATTCCCGGTAAACCCCTCCATGGATTAAGACTCTGGTACCGGGCCGGGCCAGAGCTGCCGCGGCATTAATCGTTATAAAGGGATGTTCGGGGCTTCCGTCATTCTCATCGGATGCAGCGGCATGGCTGCAGTCAACATGAAGCTCCCTGTCATAAACCTGAGCTTTTTCCCATCTATTGAAAAAGTCACCATTTGGAAGTCTCAAAGTCATATCCTTATCCATTTTTTCTCCCCTTGCTATGATGTATTTATCCTAATCCGCATTTCATATATCAAATAATTATGAGCACTTTGCAATACCTGTGATACAGGATTACTTACCGGCCAGCCACTTATCAAGCTGCTTTTGCTTTTCTGCTATAATATTGCCCAGGCCGGCGGTATGCAGCTTATATTCAAATTCACTAATAGCAGTTTCCGGATCCAGGCTGCCGCATAATAATCCCGGCAAGTACTGGCTGATAAGATTATTCACTGCCGTATATTCCGTTCTTACCGGACTGGAATCGAAGGTGAAATTTATGGCAGGTGACTTTCGGGCTTGTTTGTTTTGCTCCTTTTCCCAGGTAACCGATTCCTTGCTTGTCCCTGCCAGAGGATACATAAGAAAATAATTTCCAAGAGTCCCGCAGTTTAGCTGAGTATTATAAGGTACACCAAAGGCTGCTTTTCCATTTGGATAAGACACAAATCCGTCCTCATCCAGGATATAATCCCTTCCCTCAATTCCATAGATAATCAGATTAATAATATCCTTATCCGTAAAGGTCAGATTCAGAAACTTTAAAGCAGCCACCGGGTTTACCGAGGTAGCGGAAATCATCCAGGATAAGGAATTAATGGAATCCGTTGTGATATAGGCAGAGCCGATCTGCACTGCACCCAAAGACGGAACATTGTTTTGTGCTTCTAATACTGCCGGAACATCGGCTGCCGGATAATTATAATTTGCTATATAGCAGAAGCCCTTATCAGATGCCATCAATTCCATTGCCGTATTCGTAGTAGTTGCGGCATCCTTTAAAATCAGCCCGGCATTATACCATGTCCTTGCCAATCTGCATAAATCGGCAAATTCCTTTGTACCATAATAATCAACGACTGTCATATCACCTCCCATTAAAACTCCCTTTGGGCTGGAAACACCGTCGGTAAGATAGTCAACTTCCGGAATACACAAATTCACTCCGGAATTTCCCTGCTGAACCGGTAGAAGAGGAGCCATATCCGGATAAGCCTTCTTTACCTTTTCCAAAATCTCAGTCAAATTATGAATACTTTTTACCTTTGCCATATCAATTCCCAATTTAGCGGCAATATCCCGCCTGTAGACTATCATGGGCGCCGCCGCATATGGCTTGTAGGTCGGAATACCATACAGCTTTCCGTCTTTATAGCATACGGAAAGCAAATCAACCCCTATAAGCTTTTTGGTTTCCGGAGCACATGCATCAATCATATTCGTCAGGTCATAGGCCATATTACCGGATACAAAGGTATTGAAATCACCAATGGATTCAAAAATATCAATCTGTTCTCCATCCTGTAAAGCAAGGCTGACATTGGAGGAATAATCAGCTGCTGCGATAGGTTTCAGTTCCACTTCCACACCGATTTTTTTTCTTGTAATTGCATTAATTGCCTCTTCTACCGAGTCCAGTATTTTCTTTTCCGGTATCGTATCATAGGCTGTATAGGCATATACAATTTTTTCATATCGCTTGGTGTTACTTTCAGTAATATCTGCAGAATTGCTCCTTCTGTCACTCATATTACTGCAGGAACAAAGTCCTGTCATCAAAGCTGCCGCAATCAAAACTGCTGCTGATTTTGGAAATGCCAATCTCATAATTTCCTCCCTTTATGATAATTAAAGTATATCAAGTTAACATACCTGCGTCTTTTAAAAACAAGTCATATTTTTTTGATTTTAAGATATCTCCTTATAATGTCATTTCTTAAATGTCTCTATCCCTGTAATACTTATCAATTTCATTTACGGGAATAAAAGGAGGGGATTTGAAAAATCCCCTCCTTTCTGAATTTAGAGTTTACCACTTCTTTCTCTATACCTGACTGCCTCCCCACGTATCAGCCTCCGCTTTTCTGGATTTCTTATATTCCATGGGAGTAAAACCTGTAAATTTTTTAAATATGGTTGAGAAATAGGAAAAATTAGCAAAGCCTACCAGTTCGGCAATATCACTTACATTTTTATCATCCTGTTTTAAAAGCTCTTTTGCCTTTTCAATCCGATACATTATGATATAATCCTTTAAATTCATACCGGTCTTCTTTTTATATGACTTTGCCAGATATTCCGGTGCCAGATAAAATTTTGCCGCTATCTCATTGCGTCCGATATCCTCTGTATAATGCTCCTGTATATAGTGGTTGATTTTGTTGACAAGGGTGGCAGGCTTTGTAATTTCCTCCTCGTACTGAAATGTTTTTTCCAGCAGATAATTCACCCAGCGGATCATGTCAATCGCAGAGTCCAAGGCATGGTCGGCGATTTTTTTGGATAACTCATCATAAAACAATTTGGTCGCCTGTATCCCCTGTCTCATCATATCTGCATATACTACCTGCATTATCTCCTGCTTCATCAGATAAAGGGTATACAGATTCAGTTTATTATAGGCGGTCAATTCATGAAAAAGCTGCTTTAGATAACGCAGGATTTCCGACTTGTCCTTTTTTTCCACCAATGCATTGAATTTATCCAAATCGATAATCTGCGTATCCTTATTAACCTGAATTTCCACTTCATTTTCAAAAAAAATCTGCCCATGAAAGTTTATATAATAATGAAAGATTTTATTTAAGTTCCGGTTTGCCTCTGCAAGCTCGGCAATATTATAAGCATTGCTGATACAGCAGGTAAAGGTCATTTTGAAATATCCACTGCAGGTATTCACCAGCTGCTCGCATTTTTCCCGAAGCTTATTATGCTCTACTTCTTCACATACCGTAATAAAGCTCAGGACATCGTCTGTGTGGAATTTAACAACACTTTCATTTTCCACTTTTTCGCATAGAATCTCAGAATGAAAGTTTTCCAATATAAACTCTACCACACTTTTTCCGTAACGCTCCATATCTCCTTCCGTATCACTAAGCCTGGAATAGACAAAGCAATACTTTTTAGCATTACTGATCTCCAGATGCCTGTCCGTTATTTCCTTTTCAATCCGGGCTTCATCTAACAGTTCTCCCTCCAACACTTCTTTCCAGAATTCCTGCTTCACAAAGCGAAGATTCTTTTCCATCCACTTTCCATAGATGCAGGTTTTTTCCAAGCTCCGTTTCTGCTTCCGTTTTTTTATAATTTTCTGCAGATTCAGCTCCATAATATCAATATCAAAGGGTTTCGTTATATAAGCCGCCGCTTCGTATTTGATCGCTTCCGTTGCATAAGAAAAGCTTTCATGGCATGTGAGGAACAAAAACTCACAATCGATATTTTCACTTCTTGCCCATTTTAATAAATCGATGCCCGATTCCTGGGGCATCTCTATATCGCTGATAATAATATCGACTGTATTCTCCAATAGTATTTTCCTGGCACCGGCTACATTATACGCGGACCAAACTTCTTCTACGCCCAGCTTCTTCCCGTCTAAAGAAGCTCTGATCACCTCTACCGTTGCCATATCATCATCTACAATTAATAAATTTATCATAGTCCTGCTTTCCGTAATTATGCTATGCCAAGCATTTCATGCTTTGCCTTTTCCGGCACATATATCCGGTTCCGGCAGCCATGAGGTTCAATATTTTCCAGTATAAGGAGATCATTCCTCTCATACATCAGCTCCATCATCCGCTTAAGGCTCCATAATCCGATTCGTGTTCCCCGCTCATTGCTGTTATTCCTGATTCCGTTCATATATCCAAGCACTTCCTCCGGATAGCCTTTTCCATCGTCCTCAATTTCTATCATTAACATTTCTTCCTCTTTATACACCAGTTTTCGGATCTTTATGAGAATGGTCAGGGTTTCATCCAGGGAAACGGCATATTTATATTCATTCTCCACAAAGGTGTGTATCAGCATCTGAGGAATCTTCCATTCAGACAATTCCTGGGGCAGGTCAATCATGTAAAAGATACATCCTGGGTATTTCAGCTCCTGCATCTCAAAATAATTTTCCACATGCTTTACTTCTTCCTTCAGGGCCACTGTGTGAAAACCCGCCCGGAACATATATCTCACATTCTTAGACAGGGCATCAATAAAAATCTTTATCTGTAAATTTTTATTTTGGCTGCTAAGGCTTGAAATTGTTGTAAGGGCATTCAGGAAAAAATGCGGTTTTAACTGCAGGCGGATACTTTTCAGTTCCATATTCTGCAGCTCAATGCGTTTTTCATAGGTCTGGATTTTAAGGCCCACAATTTCATCGATCATTTGGTTTGTCGTATCCTGCAGCATTTCAAATTCTTTCGCATTGAAATCCCCGTCAATCCGGTTATCATATTCACCATTTTTAATACGGACCATATCATTGGCTATTATCTGCATGGGTACCGCAATTTCTTTTCTGGTAAACTTTAATATGAAAAGCATGAACAGCACCGTTATACTGACTATAAATCCGACAATTTTCATACTTGTGTGAATTTGCTTCAGTATGCTGTTTTTGCTGGTATAGCAATAAATATTCAATTGGGAATCAGCAACTTTTTTCCCGGTTAAATAATAATTCTTTAAATTGATATGACCGATGTCTCCTCCTACTTTAATATCACCGGTCACATTTCCCCATACCTTTCCGATATTTCCCGCATCATTTGCCAAAACAATAGAGCGGTTGCTGTTATCTTCGGAAAAGGTATTGTCCAATAAATTATTTGTCCTGATATAAATAGCAATAGCTCTGCGGCCGGTCAGGATTATTTTATACATATAGGTTTCATTTTCATAATTCAAAAAATTCCACTTATGATTCAGAATCTTAACATTTACGGTGGCCCTGCGTGTAAATTCCCGAAGATACGTTTTCCTGCCGTAATCAAATCCTGCTTCCACCGCATCCAGGCAGATATTATAATTACTGTCATATACCACGAGAACCCCTGAAATATCTTCCCGCGATGCCAGGTTCTGCATATAATTATGCAGGGAGATGGAGGCCAGTGTCCGTTCATTTTCATCCCTGCTTTTTAGCTTGGCGAGATATTCCCCCTGGGCGGTAATGCTTCTCAATATACTGTTCATTTCAGTCATGTTATTTGTAACTTCATTGCTGTATATTTTTAATAACGTATCGGAGGACTCCCTGATTTCCCTTTTGAGGATGCCATAGGACGAAACCACAAAGACTCCAAGCACTGTCAGAAGCATTCCTGTAAGCAGCAATTGATATAGGAATATCTTATTTACAAAAGATTTCTTCTTCTGCATAAACATCCTCTCTAATACTATTTTTGTATTCCGGTTCATCCGTTAACAGATATTAGCTTTCATATATTTTCATTGTCTCAAATAGGCAGTGTTATGTCAATAAATCTATTGACAGTATTTACTGGTAAAAAGCTTCATGAATCCCCGGGCAGGATAACCTGTATTGAACTAACCGTATCTCTTTAAAAAAATAACCGATACTGTAGTCCTGTGAGGATTTAACAATATCAGTTATTTTAAAAATGGTCCGGCCTTTTCACAAAGGCCTTCCGGTAATGAATTCCTAAGCCTGCACAACAATGGATATTTCAGTCATCTGTCAGCTCGGTAGTTTATACAGTCTCATAATGAAACTTCAGGAAATCGCTTATGCCGCCGGTTTCCTTTGTTGAATAATAGAACAGGCCAAACCGGCAGCCTGTAAAATGGTCCAGTTTAAAGGTCAGCTTATGTGAGCTTCCGATGGAAATCCATTTACCGGCCTTCTCATAGTAAAACTCTGCTTCATCCCGTACCTCCCGATAGTCCGTTCTGCATTTCAGGGTTACTACAGGAGAGTCCACAGGAATTCTTTCATATTCCTTCTCCGGCAGAGTATGACCATAGTCCTCCGTCATGGAGGTTTCCGGTGATGATTTCCCCAGCATGACCAGTGCATATTCCCCTTTGTCACGGGTAAGAGCCACAGCACCATAACAGCCCTGTAAAGCTGCTATTCCGGCATAATCCCCATCCTTCAGCCCGCTTCCGTCTACCGTGACCCATGCCGCACTTTCCGGCTCGCTGGTTCTTTGTGTCAGGGTATTATAGCCCTGTGTCAGGTGTTCGCAGAGCTTACCCGAATGAAGCCGCAGGGCTTTCGGCCGCTCTGTAACGGACCACAATTCATTATGAGGATTGTGATTCCACTGCCAGACCTTTTTTAAATGGACTTTTCCATCTTCTGCAGGCTTATAATCAAAATCATCCGATACATACAAAGGCTCATAGCGGTAACCCGGTCTGGTACTTGTTACCTCCAGCTGCAGGGGCACCTTTCCATTGATTCCAAGCACCGGGTTATGACCTTCCCAACGCAGGGGAACCAGAACCGGAATACGTCCTACCGCACCCCTGTCCTGGAACAGAAGGGCATACCACTTTCCGTCCGGTGTGTCCACTATCCCGCCCTGGGCCACACCGGAATGCCGGAATCCCATATCATCCTGCAGGATATCCCCTCCTGTAAATTCTCCCGTGAGAGTATCGGAAGAAAAACAAGCTTCCGTACGGAACCATTCCGTCCGCAGGCTGTGAATGAAAAAGGCATAGTACCTGCCGTTGAGCTTATAAAAGTGGGTGCCTTCATAGCCCAGGCCCGGATGGCCCTTGTCTTCCACGATAATACGCCTTAGGCCGCCTTCCTTTGGCCCGGTCAGGTCGGACTTCAATTCCGTCAGCCATATGGCATTATTTCCGGCTATTATATACGCTCTGTCATCCTCGTCAAAGAAAAGGGCGGCATCGTGGTAAAACCCTTCTATGTTCTGTTTTCTCCACGGGCCTTCCACACTCTCCGACTGGAATAAATAAGTTTTATGCGTATCATTGGCAACAAAGCAGATATAAAAGGTTCCCTTATGATACCGCAGGGAAGCAGCCCACATTCCCTGCCCGTATATGTTCTGCTCTCCTGCCAGCCTGTGCCCCGGCGTTTCCTCAAGGGTCTCATAGACATAACCTGCTATCTCCCAGTTTGCCAGGTCGTAGGAACGTAAAATAACACAGCCGGGCATAAAGTACATGGTAGTGCTTACCATGTAATAAGTATCCTCTACACGTATCACGTCCACATCCGGGTAATCCAGTCCCATTAACGGATTCTTAAACATCTCTGTTTCCTCCTTCTACTATTTGGGTTCTGCAAAAAGGTCATCTGCTTTATACAAATTAAATAAACAAACAATAATTCCCCCAAAGCCTTCTATTCATTTATAACATATATTGCAAGCAACTGCATCCCATAAGTTGCTATGCACCAATCAAATATTGCTATTTCTACACAAAAATTTATCTCTCAGCTGACTATAATTCCGTTTAAAAAAGTATTATTGCCGGGAAATAAGTGTTTACAGCTCGTTCTATTATACAATTCATATAATTTTCCTGCCCTGTCCCTTGTTTTCTCTCTCATAAAAAAAAGCATATTATGTGCAGCTGCTTGTTTACATTTGAACCAATTAAAATTATAATAGAAATAAATTACTATAGTTCGTGTAACAGTAAAGGATTAAAATGGCAAGCTGCCAAGCCAGTCCATACGAAACAGGAGGTATTTATGATTGAAAAATTAACGGGTACCAGGGAAACTGTTTTTCATCCGGACAATCTCCGTGTCCGGCTATATATGAATGTTGAATATGAGGATTACCCCATTCACTGGCATACCGACACTGAAATCATTATGCCTGTAAATAATATCTATACGGTCATAATCGATAAGAAAAAATACGTCTTAAATCCTTTTGATATCATAATGATTCCTTCAGGAGAGATTCATGAGCTTTATGCCCCTCCCACCGGCAAACGGATCATCATTCAGTGTGACAGCATTTTACTGAACAGCTTTGCAGGAATTGATTCCATCAGCAGCAGCTTTTATCCCTGTATTCTAAGCCGGACGGAGGATTCTTCCGCCCACCATGCGCAGCTGGTCCAGTTGTTGAATCAGGTTGCTGATGAGTATATGAACCGCCCTCCCCTGTATGAGACTTCTATTTCCGCCATTTTGAATTATTTTTTTGTTATAATCGGCAGAGACTGCATTCAGCATGATAAAGGCCCTAAAACCGTCATAAAGCAGAAGCAGCATAAATACATTGATAAATTCCTGCATATCTGCCAGTATATCAATGACCATTGTACGGAGAATCTGACCAGCGACAGAATGGCTGAGCTGGCAGGCTTTAGCAAATATCATTTTTTAAGGCTGTTTGCCGACTTTGCCGGCGTGACCTATTATGATTATCTTATCAAGCGCCGTATCCTGTTTGCAGAAAACCTGCTGTCCGACCCTAACCTGGCAATCGTGGAAATTGCCATGAAAAGTGGATTTAACAGCCTGTCGACGTTTAACCGTAATTTTAGAAATATAAAAAAGTGTACTCCCAGTGAATACAGGAGCATGTACAATTCCAGGCACTTTGAGGAGCCCTCCGCCGAAACTCCTTACCAGGATGCTTTCAGGTAATGGGAGCCTGCGTTAAAAGCCCTTAACAGCATCTGATTCTTTCTGCCAGATACTGTTAAGGGCTTACCTATTCTTTCTCTTTGCCGTTCTCAATATTATTTGCTATATTGCTTTTTACCGTCCATAGGGCAGCCTTAAAGCTCCACCCCTGTCAATGCTTCAAGATGAAAGGCACTTGGTTTGATGCCTGTCAGTGCATAACTTCTGGAATCCGGCTGGGATGTACCGACATATACCGTATACTTGCCTGGCGACAGCTGCAAAATACCCTCTTCATCATACAGGCCGAAGGCTTCTGCCGGAAGATGAAGTTGGATTTCCTGCTTCTCACCAGGTAATAAATGCACTTTCTGAAATGCTTTTAACTGAGGGTTGGGCGTGCCGGGTCTTTCCGCTTTTACATATACCTGAACGGCTTCTCCGCCTGCCATATCCCCTGCATTCGTAATTCTGGCAGATATTTGAACGCCATCCTCCGTAACAGTATAGGTATTAAAAGTAATATTCTCAAAGAAGAAACGGGTATAGGACAGTCCATACCCAAAGGGATACAGGGCTTCCTGCTTCATATAGCGGTATGTCCGGTTTTTCATGGCATAGTCGGTGAAATCCGGCAGTTCTTCCAAGGATTGATAAAAGGTTACCGGAAGCTTCCCTTCCGGTGAATACTCCCCGAATATGGCTTCCGCAATGGCTCTTCCTCCCTGCGCTCCCGGATACCAGCCCTGTATGACAGCCGGTATATGCTCCTGCGCCCATCCTAAAGCCATGGCACTTCCGCTTAATACCACCAGTATGACCGGCTTGCCGCTTTCATAGGCAGCTTTCAGGATATCGTGCTGTAATCCCGGAAAGTTCAGATCTCTTTTATCTCCGCTGGAAAACTGGTTTCCGGTATCTCCCTCTTCCCCTTCCAAACCGGCATCCAGTCCCAGACAGACAATAACTGCGTCACTTTCCCGGCATACTCCTTTTACTTCTGCAAGCCTGTCGTTGACATTTCCAAGATTGCTCATTCTATCTTCATAGAGATGACAGCCCTCCGAATAGAATACTCTGGTATTTTCTCCCAGATAATCCTCCAGGCCTTCCAATAAAGTAATATACCGGGAAGCAGTACCTTCATAATTTCCTACCAGTGCTCTCCTGCTGTCGGCATTTGGTCCGATAACTCCTACTGATTTAATCTTTGCTCTATCAAGAGGCAGGATATGATTTTCATTTTTCAGCAGGACAAGACATTCCCTGGCCGTCCTGAGATTCAACTCCCTCATTTCCGTGGAATCCACCTGGCTGTACTTAATATCCTTAAAAGGCTGCTTATCCTTTTCCTCAAACATTCCCAGCTTCATTCTTGCAGTAAACAGCCTGGTCACTGCCTGTGTGATTTCCTCTTCACTGACTAATCCCTTCTCTACTGCCTTTAACAAATGTACAAACATATTACCGCAATTGATATCGCAGCCCTGCTTTACGGCAAGCGCTACCGACTCCTCCGGCCCGGATGTCACCTTGTGGTTCTCATGAAAATCCTTAATGGCCCAGCAGTCCGATACCACATGTCCTTCAAAGCCCCAGTCCTGCCGGAGAATCTTTTTCAGCAAAAGGCCGCTTCCGCAGCAGGGCTCACCATTGGTACGGTTATAGGCTCCCATGACTGCTTCCACCTTTCCTTCCGTAACACAGGCTTTAAAAGCAGGCAGGTAGGTCTCATATAAATCCTGAAGGGAAACCTCCGCATTAAATTCATGTCTTAAATCCTCCGGGCCCGAGTGGACGGCAAAATGCTTCGCACAGGCAGCAGCTTTCAGGAAATTTTCATCCTGCCCCTGTATTCCCCGTATAAAGCGCACTCCAAGTCTTGAGGTAAGATAGGGGTCTTCTCCGTAGGTTTCATGTCCTCTTCCCCATCTGGGGTCTCTGAAAATATTCACGTTGGGTGACCAAAGTGTCAGCCCTTTATAAATATCCGTATCGCCGAACTCCTGCTGCATGGCAAATTTCCCTCTTGCCTCGGTAGAGATAGCATCTGCCACTTCCTCCAGCAGTTCCTCATCAAAGGCTGCCGCCAAGCCGATTGCCTGTGGAAATACCGTAGCCACTCCGGCTCTTGCCACGCCATGAAGCCCTTCATTCCACCAATTATAGGCCTTTACCTTCAGCCTCTCAATTGCAGGAGCCTTATGGAGCATCTGAAACACCTTCTCTTCCAGTGTCATCTGCTCCACCAGTTCTTTTGCCCTTCTTTTGAACTCTTCTGTTTTCTTTGTGTTATTAACCAATTCCGCCATTTCCATTCTCCATATCTTTTATCCGACCTCATTCATTATGTTTCCCGTACATAAATAAAACCAGTGTCTGCTTTCTATTTATAAGTATTAATTTAGTTTATTTATTGGCAAATATCTATTCATATATTTCTCATTTCAAATCAAATATTGCGAATTTCTTCGGATACATTGTACCGGATTCTGTTTTTATAAGGGAGGTGAGGTTTTTTGACGTTCCGTTCCTTTTATGGTACTATTAAAAAAAAGGAAAAGAAGTGCGGACATGAACTTTGAGACTGGATTTTTTGGCTTTATCCATATAAATACAATAGCGGAAAATACCCTTTGCATACAGGATTTAGGTTTGGAAAAGCGGCAGAACGAAAGATATTACTATGATAATAAAAACAGAGACTATGAGGGATACCTGTTTCAATACACACTGGATGGATATGGCCTTTACCGGACCATGGACAGGGATTATAAGCTGACTAAGGATAAGGCCTTTCTTTTATCGTTTCCCGATGAAGGCAGTTACTTCCTTCCTGATGCCGAAGCCTCCGGTAATCATTGGACCTTCCTGTTCATCCATTTTAAAGGCCCTGCCGTTAAACCCTTTTTCAACCGCATCCGGGAACTGAGCGGCCCTGTTATGAATCTGGATGCTCAAAATCCTGCCATTCTTCTTGTAAACGAATTATACCATCATTTAAAATCAGGTAAACAGCTGGAACAATATGAAGACAGCGAATGGCTCTTCCGCTTCCTGACGGCTCTCCTTCGCAGTATTGAATTTCCTCAGGACAGAAATCCCCCTTCCCTTGTGGATGCTGCCGCCTGCTGGATTCAGTCCCACTATGCCCTTCCTCAAAGTCTCGAAGATATGAGCCGTGAGCTTGGCGTTTCCTTATCGCACTTAAGCCGGCAGTTCCACAAGCAAAAAGGGGTGACTCTGATACAATATCTGACCCGCACCAGACTTGAACATGCCATGTCACTGCTTGTAGACACAGATATTCCCATCCATAAAATATCGGAAAAGTGCGGTTTTGGCAGCAGAAATTACTTTTCAAAGGTATACAAGAAGGTTTTGCATATGACACCGGAAGAATACCGGAAACAGCATAGTGTCACCGGTTCCTCAGCTTATACAGCCTGGCCCCATGTGCCGGCACTTCCGCTTCAAAAGGACCTTGGGTACCGCCAATGATATCATCGCTCCACAATTCCTCCAGCTCCTTATCTCCAAAGGTCTTATGCCCTATTTCTAACGGGCTTACCGATATTTTCAGACTTTCGTCACTTAAATTGAACAGTGCAAGATAGAAGGCATCTTCCTGTGTATCCTCAGAGAACCAGACAGCCTGCTCTCCCGTTCTCCTGATCTGTCTGGCACCCTGGGAACCGGAAAGTAAATGCAGTACCTTTTTATTGGTAAGAAGGCTCTTGGTCCAGTCATCCAGCTTTGTCAGTTCCGCTCCCAGCATCAGGGGTGAACGGAAAAGGCACCATAGGGTCATCATGGTCACCTGCTCCTCTTTCTGTAAATTGGTATACCTTTCCTGCCCAAAGCCTTTGCCTACATACCCTAAAGGCAGCATGTCACAATCCGGGTAGCAGCCTTCCGCTACATGCTTCTGCCAAAGCTCGCAGCGCTCGAACATATTTACCAGATGGGGCCAGTTATCCCAGAAATCATCCGTAATACGCCACATATTGGCATATTGTGAATAATACCAGGCCTGGTCAATCAATGCCGGTCCCGGGGAAAGACTGAGCACTATGGGCCGTCCGCATTTTAGGATTGCCAGATGCAGCATCTCAATCTCCTTTTTGGCAGAGGGCATATCATAACGGCAGATATCATCACATTTAACAAAGTCCACTCCCCATTTAGCATAGAGCTCAAAAAGAGAATCATAATATGCCTGGGCACCTTCCCTTTCAGTCTCTACCCCATACATATCCGGATTCCACCAGCAGATGGAGGACGGATTGGCAATTTCATCGGCACCTGCCGGGGTTCCCAGAACCTTTCCATGGGTATGAGCGGCTATCCTGGGAATGCCGCGCATTATGTGGATGCCAAATTTAAGGCCAAGGCTGTGCACATAGTCCGCCAGAGGCTGAAAGCCCTTTCCTCCTGCCGAAGACGGGAAACGTTCCAGACAGGGCAGCAGTCTGGAATATCCATCCATTTCAACCTTTCCAAAGGGAAGATACTGATACTGCTCTCTTTTGGTTCCCGCACCATAGGAATACCATTCAATATCAACTACCACATACTCCCATCCGTATTCCTTCAGATGGGCGGACATGTACTCGGCATTTGCTCTGACCTGTTCTTCATTTACAGCGGTATCGTAATAATCATAGCTGTTCCACCCCATAGGAGGGGTAACTGCAAATTTGTTTTTATTCATACTTGCTCCCTTTGCATACCGCAGACAGGTCTGCGGTACTGCCATAAATAATGGAGTGTGAAAGTGCTTTTCTTTCACATTGCTCCCATTGCATACCGCAGACAAGTCTGCGGTACTGCCATAAATAATGGAGTGTGAAAGTGCTTTTCTTTCACATTGCTCCCATTGCATGCCGCAGACAAGTCTGCGGCTAATTTGATTTTTCTTCACCTTTTCTTATACCGCTGCAGCGGCAGAAACCAGACAGGAAAAGCCGGAAGGCTTTTTCATATAGAAAATATTTGATACAAATAGAATTTTATATCAATTTATATAATTCATTATATTCATGTATTTTATCAACTTCAAGAATACAAATCTGATTATTACAGGTAATTTTTTGATGTCACTTCAATGACCTAAACCCCTTTCGACAATACCGTTCAGGTTATCTGCGGTACTGCTCAAATTACAGCCTTATGCAGATTCCCTTTGCACTCCCTTCCTTTTCCAAAGCAGAGCCGGCTGAAGTTAAAGGCTCCGTTATTCCATACCTGAAAATCATGGACACCGTCCTTTAGGATTACCTTGTAGTAATTTCCCAGCTTGTTAGCCGCCATATCATACAGGCAGGTATCTGCCCTTTGGAATCCCTCGCCGTATGCCACTCCATCCTGGTCCCCGCAGGTAAGGTAGAGAAGGTCAAGCGAGTATTCTGACGATGCCAGAGCATTTCCCAGCAGCTTTCCCTCACTGGAGGTGGGTGCATTGGAAAATGCCCCTGCATAGGCAAATAAGTCCACCATTCCGGGAGCCTTCACAGTGGGAGCCAGCCCGTTATTCCAGGGACTCTCCGTACCGGTATAACGCTCCCCATCACAGCGCCTCCCTCCCAGTACCAGATTCAGGACCTGCATGCCTCCCATGGATAGGCCTGCCACTCCGCGATGCTGCCGGTTATATGCAATCTCATCCGGTGAAGACTTTCGAATATCCGAGTAGGTATGATACCTTGTCTCAATAAAAGGAATCAGGTCATATCTCAGCTCGTAATCCAGATAATAAAAGCCCAGCATATTGGTTCCCTCCGGATTAAAGCTGCTGTCCTCCCAATCCCAGGCACTCCTGCCCTCGGGGAACACAAGCAGCAGCGGCTCAATGTCTCCCCTTGCAATGAGGTTATCAAAGATATTACAGATAACATACCGGCCTTCCTCGTCCATGCCGCCATTTAACCATTCAGACCGGCTGCCCCCCACCCCATGAAGGAGATACAGAACATTATACTTTACCTCACTGTCCTCCTCACAGTAGCCTGCAGGCAGATATATATTACACTGCTTTACTATTATCTCTCCGGCAGTAACCTTCCGCCCCGCCTCTCCTGACA
Organism: Bacillota bacterium; assembly: GCA_023410275.1. Classification (GTDB taxonomy): domain Bacteria; phylum Bacillota; class Clostridia; order Lachnospirales; family Lachnospiraceae; genus Anaerocolumna. The sequence goes on along the minus strand of JAEYPZ010000167.1, from coordinate 37,107 downwards.
GTATTCCCTGACCGGTTACCAATTCTCTTGACCGGTTAATGTAATTGCTTACCGGATAAGCCGCTTCAACCACTGTTCCCTGCTGCTCCTTCAAAGCCGCCTTCTTATATTCTTCGGGAATTCTCATTAATTCATGCAATTTCATATAGTATCCTTTCTGTTCCTAATATAATATTTGATCCGGGCGGCAGAATATCAAAAGGAGCATGCCGCAGCTGTTTCTTCCTGCGGCATGCTTACTTTTTTTCCATAAACGTAACTGCGGTTTTATTCTTCCGCAAGTATCCTTTCTATTACCTTGCTCCTCTGATTAATTCAACCCGGAATCCCCGGTCTGCTTTTGGGTAAATGGGAGTTATCTCAAAATAACATACTCCATTGGAAGATAGTATGATTTCAATATCTGCCCTTCCCTCCGTAACCTCAAGGCGCCCGGTTTTAACCCGGGGCAATGCACATTCCTTTATAACTTCCAGTTCCTCCCGGGAGGGATTAGCCGGTGTTCCCATATCGACCCAGGCCTTCAGGGGGTTACAGGTTTCTTCGTCCACCAGCTTTTGTACCACCGCATAGCTTCCGTTTTCCAGCTCTGCCGAATATTCCAGGGTCAGGGCAAAATCCCCCTGTTCCTCTGCTATATTCCAGCATACTCCCTGTATACCTCCCTTCCCGTCCTTTGTAACGACAGCATATTCATTTTTGAATATTGCAAAGTCACTCAGTTTCTTAAAAAATACAAAGCTCCAGTAAGTTGGTTTGGGAATTCCACCATTGGCCAGCAGTCCGAAACAGCCGGAAAAAGGCGTAAAGGAAACTCCCTCTTCTTCAAAAACATCTCCAAAGGTCCAATAGGAATAAGAAGCACAGATATCTCCCATCTCACTTAATAAACGTGCCACATAGGCAGCGTTTAAATTCGTATCATGTATGGGATTCAACGGAGTGTAGGAGGTATTGAATTCCGTGATATGCATTTCCATTCCTTTATATTCCTTAAAGCTGTCAATAATGCGGCGGCTGGTCCTAAGCTCCTCCATAAAGGCTTCCGGTGCTCTTAAACGCTGGTATTGATAGTGGCCGTCCTTTTCCGGGGACTCTGTTCCATAGGCATGCCTTGTAACAAAGTCAAGGGGAACCTGATTGCCGGAACAGAACTGCAGAAAGGAGTACAGCCAGTGCTCATCGTCCACTCCGCAGATAGCCGGTCCGCCCACCCGTATCCTGCTGTCACAGCTCTTCACCGTTCTGCTTGTTACTTCGTATAATTTAAAATACTCCTTTTCATCGGCATCCTTCCAGAAGCCGGGAAGGTTGGGCTCATTCCATACCTCAAAGGGCCAGGTGGCCACTTCTTCCCTCCCGTAGCGTTCAATCCAATGCCCAATCACAGCAGATACCAGCTCCGCCCATTTGCCATAATCCTTAGGCGGTGTAACATTTCCCTTCCAGTAAAACACCGTCTGGTCCCCGGATGCCAGCTTTTCCGGCATAAAACCCAATTCCACAAAGGGCTTAAGTCCCAGAGCTCTGTAATCATCAAAAACCAGATCAATATAGGTAAAATTATATTCTGTCTTCTCTACTCCCTCTTCCATATAGGTATGATAAACAGCCATATCATCGCAGAAAAGACCATGACCTCTGATATAGGAAAACCCGATACCCTCCTGCACCTTTTTCAGCTGCCTGTGATATTCATGCCTTAATGCCAGATTCATCCGGCCGGTACCGATACAGTATGCGGCATTGTTGTGAAATTCTGCCCTGTCGGAGCAATTTAGCTTATACTTATGTTTTTCTGTCATTTGGTATCCTCCAATTCAGTACCCATATTCTTTGTTTTTATAATGAGACTCTGTAATTAACTGTATCTGCTTATCATTCTCCTGTTATTAACTGTCTGGCTACCTCATTCCTTTACACCGCCGATTGTCATACCCGTTACAAAGTATCGCTGTAAAAAGGGATACAAGGCTACAATCGGAATACAGGTCAGAATGGTTGCCGCAGCGCGGACGGATTTCACGGTAACCTGTGCTGCGGAAGCCGAGCTTGCCGCTCTTGCGGTATCCGCATTACCGCTTAGCTGGCTTACCGAAGACAACAGTTTCATCAGTTCATATTGCAGGGTGGTCAGATTATCCGCCATTCTGTTATAAAGCATCGTATCGAACCAGGAGTTCCACTGGCCTACTGCGATAAACAATGCGACAGTTGCAAATACCGGCTTACACAATGGTACGATAATCTTCACAAATATCTTAAAATATCCCGCACCGTCAATCTGGGCGGATTCCTCCAGGCTGTCCGGCAGGCCGTTCATATAGGTACGGATTACCAGCATATTAAATGCACTTACCATGCCTGGGATAATATAGACCCAAAAGCTGCTGGTAAAGCCCAGCGCTTTATTCAGCAGGAACCCCGGAATCAGGCCGCCGTTAACATACATTGTCAGCACATAAATGATATTGACCGGCTTCGCCAGAACGAAATCCTTACGGCTGACTACAAAGGCAAGCAGGGCTGTTACCGCAAGCTGTACAACAGTGCCCACGACAGTTCTGAGCACAGAAATATACAGTCCGGTTACCATACTGTCCTTGTGGAGTACGGTAATATAGTTATTAATGGTCCATTTACGCGGCAGGAGGTAGATACCTCCCCGCAAGCTATCCATTGCATCATTAAAGGATATTGCAAGGGTATTAATAATCGGATATATGGTAATAACCACAAAGATTGCCAGAACCAGTCCGATAACCAGATAATAGATAAAGTCTTTCAGTTTAAATTTTTTACGCTTTCCGGCATATAGTATTTTATCGGCACTCATTATTCACACCCCCTAGAAAAGTCTCTCTTCTCCGGCTGCCTTCGCCGCAGTATTTGCCAGAAGAATCAGTATAATGCTCACCAAACTCTTAAAAATACCAGCTGCCGTACCAAGTGAATAGTTGCATTGGCTTATACCAAACTTCAGTACATAGATATCAATTGTCTGTGAAACGCTTTGCACCAGACCATTTGACAATAAATATTGTATTTCAAAACCGGCATTCAGAACGCCTCCAATATTAATCAACAGCAGGATAAAAATCGTCGGCTTAATGCCTGGTAACGTTATATTCAACATTTTACGAAGCCTGCCGGCTCCATCAATGGATGCCGCTTCGTACAAATCAGGGTTGATCGCCGTAATTGCGGCAAGATATATAATACTGTTCCAGCCAGTTTCTTTCCAAACATTAGCAAAACCTACAATCCACCAGAAATATTCCTTATGGGTAAAGAAGTTGACCGGCTGCTTTAAGAGATGCAGGTTTATAAGAAAATCATTTATGATTCCATGATCCGTAGACAGCGCATCCTGCAAGATCCCACATACGATTATCATTGACAGAAAGTGGGGGAGGTAGGATACCGTCTGTACAAACTTTTTTGGAGCCTTATGTACTACTTCATTCAATAGCAGGGCAAATCCAATTGCAAAGACAAAGCTAAGCACCAGATTGATTACGCCCATTGCAAGTGTGTTCCGGATTGTCCTGATAAAATCCGGATTGTCTACAAAGAGAAATTTAAACCACTTCATTCCGACAAATTCAGAGCCGAAAAAACCATTTTGAGGCTTATAATTCTGGAATGCCATTACCCATCCTACAATCGGTGCATAGTTAAATATAAGAACATATACGATAAAAGGAATGGTCAGGAAAATCAATTCCTTTTGTTTCACAATTCTTTTCCAGGTTATCCTATTCTTTTTTTCTTTTACCCTTTCTGCTTTCACATACTTTACTCCAGCCATAGATATTACCATACTTTCTTTTAATTTAAAGCAGGCGGCAAAGCTTAGTCCAGCCGCCTGCTGCAGTGTTTAACTCCCTAACGGTTCAAGGCTTATTTAGCAGCCGGTCTGACATCCTTCCCCGTAACCAGCTCAATTCTATGATAAACCGCTTCCTGAACCTCTTTCATGAAATCTTCCGGCTTGGCTTTATTATATGCTTTCTGGTAGGTATCCCAGGCACTGTCAAAGTTACCGGCTATTACCACCTGAGGAAGCTGTTCTTTCTTTACCTGGTCCATTTTCTCCCATGCAAGCCCTCCGGGAGTTGCCGTTGTCATTTCACCTACAAAGGAATAAATCGGATACCAGGGCTCTTTCATACAATCTATTTCGTTGTAATCCAGCATGCCTACATAGGTTTTAGCACCATAGGCAGTAAGGCATTCCTGTACCTCCGGTCTTAAGCCTGCAAAAAACTCATTGGGCTGTGTATCCGGTGTAGCCGCATTCTTTCCGTCCGGATTCATACCGCCGTAATTCGGGAAATAGCTGTAGGTACAAAGATGAGAAGCCTTATACTCTGCATTTACGGCATTGTCCCTCATTTCCTGGGTTCTGGTGTAAAGTCCGTCGGAACCGACATTATAGTCCACATCCTTTACACCCCAGCTGCGCAGAGTGGAGATTTCAGGATCTAACAAATCATTTACGAACTGAAGAGCACCCTCTACATCCTTACAGCTCGTTGTAATGCTTAAGCCGCCGGAAAGAACGGTGGATTCCCCTGTGGTATAGTACATTTCCTTCATACCCTTGTCGATGGTGATTCCAAGAGGCACATAGGTACAGCCCTCCAGCTTCTGGGATTTAATAGAATCCTCCGCCGTCTGGAAATCCCAATGCTGTTCTACCATACAAAGTACACGTCCGGAGGATACCTTCTCCAGGAACTGGTCATGGTTCATTGTCATGAACTCAGAGTCAATTATTCCTTTATTATATTCCTCGTTCAGCTTTTTAAAGTATCTCTTTGCGGTATCTGTCGTATTGTAATCCGTTACCAGGTAGGTGGAGGGATCTACGATGCACCGTCCGTTATTGGGCCACCCGTCCAGGAACTGGGGCGGATTCTCAAGGCAGAAATAATACCAGTCATAATCCAGAATTTCAAAAGGAATGACGGATGAGCCGTCTGCCATGGCAGGATTGGCCTTATAATAATCCTCCAACAGCTTGAAGAGTTCATCCAAGGTCTCGATTTTCGGATAGTTCGCCCACTTGAGAACTCTTGTCTGAATCCAGAAAGCTTCGCTGTTTTGCTGGGTATCCATTGCCTTCTGATTGATTTTACCGAACTGGGGGATGGAATAGATATGCCCATCCTTCTGCTTTAAGGAATTCCATTGTACATCACTCCAGAAATTCTTAATGTTCGGGTACTTATCCAGATATTCATCAATTGCTACAAGTGCCCCTGCATCCTGCAGCTCCGGCGTCCAGTCAATAAAATCCGGATATTCGCCGCTGGCAATGAGCATACCGACAGCTTCCTCACCTGTCTGTCCGGTCAGCCATGTTTCTTTGCATTTTGCCCCAATTTTTTCTGCAATCATTTGTTGGATTTCATTATCCTTATTGATTTCCGAGCCCTGCCTGTCAAAAAATGCCGTAAATTCTTTGATTTTCTTTGATGTGGCAGTATCACCGCCTGACTCCTCTTTTGCCGCGCCGCCTGTGGCGGAAACATCCTTGCTTTCTTTGGAATTCTTTCCGCAGCCTGCAAACAAGAGCGATACCATGGCAACACACATCAGGACTGCAATAAACCGCTTTTTCATAATAATCCTCCAATTTTTATTTCACTTAAGTGATACTTTATTTTAGCATTTTTGCACAATAAAAAACTCATGCAAATTAAATACAAAACCAATACAAAGTATATATGTATATAATTTAATTTTTTGGATTATTATTTTTGTATATTTTACCATGTTATTTCTAGTCAATTCCCACGCATACCTCAAATCAGCATGTGATACTGCCCAAATGGAAATTTAAAAGTTTGCAATACTGCCGAAATAGTAATTGGTGCCTCACTTAAGTATTGTAGATGTCTCACAATTTCTCTTACGAAATCTTGCAGGCGTGACCCCATAAATGCTCTCAAATTTGTTTATAAAATATTCCATATTCCGGTATCCGACCTTTTCGGCAATTTCATATACTTTATCATCCGTTCGCAAGAGCATCTGGGCAGCCTTTCGGAGCCGCACTCCGTTCATATAGTCCTTAAAACCGCAGCCATAGCATTTCTTAAATATCTGCCCCAGATAGACACTGTTAAGGTAATACTTTTCTCCCAGGGATTTCAGGCTTAAATTCTCTGCGTAATTGGCTTCAATCTCCGCCTCAATCCGGTTCATAATCCCCCGTGCCGAGGTCTGGCGGAGCTGCATCAGATAGTCGGAATAAGCTTCCGCAAATTTCAGGAATTTCATCTCATTTATCCAGGGCATTCCTGAAGCAAAGGCTGTTTCCTGGATATACAGCATTACCTCTTCCTGGTTGATGTCCGTTTCTATCTCATAGGCAAGGCCCAGAAGGCGGTACAGATAATACTGGATATTCAGTCCAATCAGCTCCGAATCCATACATTTGTCCATCATCCTCCGGTAAAGGCTCCCTGCATTCTCCCGGATAAAAGCTTTATCTCCGATTTCGATTCCGTGAATCAGGCTGTCCAGCTCTTTACGGAAATATTCCTCCTGGTTATTTTTTGCCTGGACTCTCCTTTTAGAGGTACGATGCACCGGTTCCTTCTCAAGCTTCTGATAGAAGCGGAAGAACCGTGTCATGGCAGCTTCCCGGTAAGAATAGGCGATGTCCTCTATTCCTCTTACCCGGCTTCCGGTGCAGGCTACGATTTCAAAGCCCATCCGCTCCCTCAGCTCCTGCAATATCCAGCCAAGCCATTCTTCCTCTGTCATATTCCTCTCCCCGGCCATGAATTCACTGTAAATTATACCGATATCATAGCATTCCCCATGCTTCGTAACATCAAAGATAACGTGGTCTGACAGCTTCTTCAGCAGCAGGCCTGCATAATTGTACAGTTTTCGCTGCTGCTCCCTTTTCTTTTCTTCCGAAAGGCCGGCAAATTTATCATCCATCATATAGATTTCAAGATGAATATACATTACCTCACCGGTAAGCTTCAATCTTTCTTTCACGTAATTTAAGTTGATTTCATCATATCTGCCCCAGATCAAAGCCATAAGGTTCCGGTCCAGATAAGCCTTTTCACAAATACTCTTATCCATTCTGTCCCCTGCTTCCTCCCGGATATCATTCCGGATTCTCCGCAAGATGCTTAACAGCTCCTCCTTTTGTATGGGTTTTAGTACATAATCGCTGCAGCCGCATAAAATGGCTGATTTGGCATACTGGAAATCATAGAATCCGCTTAGGAAAACAAATTTTGCCTCCGTAATTTTTTTAGCCTTTGCATATTCTGCCAGCTCGATACCACTCATATCCGGCATCTTGATATCTGAAATAATAAGCTGGTATTCCTCTCCTGATAGTATTTCAATTGCCTCGTTCCCATTCTGTGCTTCCCCTGCAATGACATAGCCTTCCGCCTCCCAGTCAATCAGTGCCCCAAGCCCCTTTCGAATGAAAGGTTCATCATCCACCAATAACACCTTAAGTAGTGCCTTCTTTTCTTCCTCCAAAGATAATTACCCCCTTTCGTAACAAATCCGTCTGTTACCTTTCACTGTCCCTTTCTTCCAAGGGTACCCTGATAATGATGCAGGTACCTTCTCCCGGTTCGCTCTCAATAATAATTCTTGTGCCCTCTCCGCAGAATTTACGAAGGCGTATACAGGCATTTAACATCCCCAGGCCTGCCGGTTTGCCTGCCGATTTCTGCAGTTCCCCAATTCCTGCTTCATTCAGCAGCTTTTCCAGCTCTTCCACCTGCTCCTTTTCCATTCCAATTCCCGTATCCTCTATCTCCAGATACAGGTACCCTTCCCTTTCATAGGCCGATACAAATATGGAACCGTAATGCCCCGGCCTGTCAAGCCCATGGACGCAGGAATTCTCCACAAAGGTTACCAGTACCAGACTTGGAATCTTAAAGGAATGGAATTTCTCTTCTATTTTTATCTTATAGCGGAAATCTTCCCCGTATCGGTACTTCTGCAGCTCCAGGTAATCCCGCATAAACCCGGTTTCCTGTTCAATTGTGATATAATCCGAGCCCCAATCTGCGCTTTTTCTCATGAGCCTGGCAAGGCTTTCAATCATATGGGAGGTTTCCTCCTCTCCTTTTAATACACTCCGCATCCGGATGCTTTCCAGCACATTGAATAAGAAATGAGGATTAATCTGGCTGGAAAGGGCCAGAAGCTCTGCCTGCTGCCTTGCCATTACCAGCTCCTGCTGCTCCAGCTTGCTTTTCAGTTCATTTTCAATAAAGGCTTTCATCCGCTTTGTCATGTGATTATAATTTTCCAGCAGCTCTCCGATTTCATCCTTTCCCTCACCCGCCGTAATGAGTTCAAATTTTTCGTTTCTGACCTTTTCCAGGTATTCCCCTAGAAGCAGTATCCTTCTTGTAATGGAATTGCTGAAAAGTGCCAGCATAAAAGCCGGTATCAGCGCATCTGCCAGGAACAATACCCACATCAGCGTTAAATTATGCTTGATATCCACCATATAGTTGGATTTATAGCCTGTCACATATACATCCCAGTCAATTCCGTAGGCATTAAAGGAACGATGGGCCTGTACGTTCTTTTCTTTTATAAGGGAAGCATTTAAAAAGCTGGTGTTCAAACCCTCATCCTGCCTGTCATTGGTAAATATGATGCTGTTACCGTGGCATACGTATACGGTGGTATTAAAGGCTGAGCTGTTGACAGCTTCGTTAATCTGATTGTAATTCAAGTCAAGTTTGACCAGCTTTTCCCTTTCCTTCAGGCCCAGATAGTTCAGCTTTCGGATTACGGATATCATGCGCTTTTTATTATTGATATTCCTGTTATTCTGATAGTAGGGGTATACGAACAGATCAGTCCCGGCATTCTTAAACTTTTTATACCAGCCTTCCTTCTTTACCGAGTCAATACGGTAGTATTTTCCCCCGTTTATCATAGTGGAATTGTCTGAGTAGAAGGTGATGTCACTGACAAGATGCTTGGAGCTGGCATAAAATACATAGTTGCTGAAAACAGTCCTGTACTTTTCATAATAATCTCCATCCGCCTCATACTGCCTGTCAAGGAAGTCACTGATGGAAGCGCTGGTATACAAATCAACGGTTACATACACGGCGCTTTCCAGTGATTTTGCAATATCGTGGCTGACGGAATCCGCTATGTTATTAATATTGGTCTTCCGCTCATTAACAGACATTTTCAAACTGCTTCCAAGTATAATAACATTTGTCACAATAGTAGGAACAAGAACACATAGTACATACACATAAATGATTTTCTCCCTAATCCTTTTATTGTTCAGCCGCTTCAGCAAATTATTAAAAATGCTCCTAATCCATTTATTTTTCCTGTGCAATAAGCCATTTCCCAATCCCAGCCTGCCCATAAGCTACTCCTTTGTTTTATTATCTATAATTATATTTTGTTTTGATGTAATGCACCTACCATTTATTGCTTACTTCTATTCATATAATGCTTTTAAGTAATACCCGGTCTGCATCCGCAATTAATGTCTGATATTACCTTCCCATTGGCTGGTATTCTGTCATACCAGTTGCTATAATACTATGGAATCTTATCTCTGACAGGAAACTTCCCCATTGACACTACAAGGCAGAAAGAGGACTATCAATATTAACAGACCGGACTGAACGAATCACCGGAGAAAGGCAGATAAATGAGCAGGTTATGGTATGAAAAACCGGCAGCAGCTTGGGAGGAAGCTCTGCCCTTAGGGAACGGAAGACTGGGAGCAATGGTATTTGGCGGCATAAATGAAGAACATCTTCAATTAAATGAGGATAGCGTGTGGTATGGCGGTTTCACAGACCGCAATAACCCCGATGCCCAAAAAAAGCTTCCTGAAATTAGAAAATTAATACTGGAAGGCAGAATACCGGAAGCTGAAGAGCTGATGATACCGGCATTATCAGGCACTCCCCAGAGTCAAAGGCCCTACCAATCCCTTGGGGATCTGTCTCTGAGGTTTAAAGGTATTCACGAAGAACCGGATATGTATGAAAGAAGTCTTTCTCTGGAAGATGCCATACACTGTGTCCGGTTCCGTGCTGGAAAAGTAAGGTATAAAAGGGAAAGCTTTATCTCATATCCCGATGATGTCATGGTAATGAGGCTTACGGCAGAAGGAAGCCGGATTTCCTTTCATGCACTCCTTACAAGAGAACGCTATTATGACCATGCCGTAAAAATATCGGAGGATACCATTCTGCTTGACGGTAACCTTGGACAGGGGGGGCTGGACTTTGCAATGATGGTTAAGGCAGTACCGGAAGGAGGCACCTGTGAAGTTATTGGGGAACATCTTATTGTAAAGGAGGCGGAGGCGGTAACCCTTTTGTTTACTGCAGGGACTACCTTCCGCTTTCAAAAACTGAAAGAGCAGCTGGAAGGTATTCTGTTAAAAGGTGCCGCCCTTTCCTATGAGGAGCTTAAAGCCCGACACTTAAAGGACTACCAGGAGCTTTATAACCGGGTATCCTTCCAGCTAAAGGAAACAACAGAACAGGAAAGCCTTCCTACGGATAAGCGGCTGTGTGAAGCCAGTGAGGGTAAACCGGACATTGGCCTTGCAACACTTTATTTTGACTACGGGCGCTACCTTTTAATAGCCTGCAGCAGAAAGGGAAGCCTTCCCGCCAATTTGCAGGGAATCTGGAACAAGGATATGCTTCCGGCCTGGGATTCCAAATATACCATCAACATCAATACAGAAATGAATTACTGGCCGGCGGAGGTCTGCAACCTCTCCGAGTGCCACCTGCCCTTGTTTGACCTGATTAAGAGAATGGTTCCAAACGGAAGGGAAACAGCCCGGAAAATGTACGGCTGCAGGGGCTTTGTGGCACATCACAACACCGATATATGGGGTGATACTGCCGTTCAGGACCATTGGATTCCCGGTTCTTACTGGGTAATGGGAGCTGCCTGGCTTTGCACGCACCTTTGGATGCATTATGAGTACACCCAGGATAAAACCTTCCTGGCGGAAGCCTTTCCTGTTATGAAGGAGGCTGCCCTGTTCTTTCTGGACTTTATGATAGAGGATAAGGGATATTTAAAGACCTGTCCTTCCGTATCACCGGAAAATACCTATCTGCTCCCAAATGGTACGGGCGGCGCGGTATCCGCAGGAGTTACCATGGATAACCAGATTATAAGGGATTTGTTCGGCCAGTGCCTATTGGCGGCAGATATTCTCAGGGAAAGGGACGAAATCATCCTTGGAATTGAAGAAGCAATGAAAAAGCTGGTGCCTACCAGAATCGGGAAATACGGACAGATTATGGAATGGACGGAGGACTATGAGGAACAGGAGCCGGGACACAGGCATATTTCCCACCTCTATGGGCTCCATCCCTCCAACCAGATTACCGTGGACAAGACACCGGGGCTGGCAGAAGCTGCCAGACGGACACTTGAGAGAAGGCTCGCTAACGGAGGAGGGCATACCGGCTGGAGCCGTGCCTGGATTATAAACCTCTACGCAAGATTGTGGGACGGTGAAAAGGCCTTCTATAATCTGGAACAGTTATTTAAAAAATCCACCCTGCCCAATCTGTTCGACAACCATCCTCCCTTTCAGATTGACGGAAACTTCGGCGGAACTGCCGCAATAGCAGAAATGCTGGTGCAGAGCACCGCTGAAAGAATCGTACTTCTTCCTGCCCTGCCGAAAGCATGGCCGGAAGGACAGATTACCGGCTTGTGTGTGAAAGGCGGTGCCAGCCTGGACCTTGGCTGGCATGATGGTGAGCTTGCTTTTTGTACCCTAAAGGCAGCAAAGGATATACGGACTGCCATAATCTACAGGGGAAAAAGAGAAGAAATCAGCCTGAATGCCGGTGAATCAAGAACTTTTTTCCAATGACCGCCTTAAATTCCAAAGCATATAAAAATTAATAGATACGGTACCTCCCTCCCAGCATCAATAAGCAGAAGAAATAGAGGCAGTTATCGTAGTATCTCCGCTCACCTTTTCTGAGCGGAGTATTTAAAAATTTCCTTACCCATTCCATTCTGTATTTTCCTCCGGCTGCCAAAGAACCTGCCGCATTGGTGGCAATTATGGCAACCGGATGAAGTGCCGGCTGTTCCAGAGCCGTACCGTCTGTCAGATAATTGTGATATTCCTTCCCCTTTTCCTTCTCGCTGAAGAAAGTCTGCAGCTTATCAACGATTTCTCCCAGGGCTTCCTCTTTGTGAAACCAGGCTGCATCCAGGCCTATGTTCATGGCAACCCTGTAAGCATCGGAATAGAACTGTCCGTCGTGAAAGAGGCGCTTCGGCGTTCCGTCAAATTCCGCATATTCCGGTGCCATACCGGTTAGGGGATGACAGGACAGAGCAAGATATCTGCGGCTGCTGCCTGCTGCTTCCTTCCAGAATTCCCTGTCCTCCTCATAGGCCCTCTCCCCAAACAGTTCATAGAAATGAGGCAGATGATAGGATGGGTCGGAAAAAGCAGCCTCCGGTACAAACTTGATATAATGATTCTCACTGTCCCACATGGGTGCCCCTCCGGGGACCAGCTCCGCCTGATGAACGCAGTGCCTTAGAATATCCCTTGCCTGCACACTGTAATCAAAGGGTGCCTCCCTATCTCCCCAGCGGCTGCCGGCAAAGAACAGGGCCATTGCAAAATACTCTTCTCCGTCCGGCGCCGGACCCTCCGCATTTTTTTTACCGTCAGGAGCCACAGACCAGGCAAAATAGCCTTCGTATTTCCCGTTTTTCTGATACATATAGGTTTTGGAGAAGAGCCAAAGCCTGTCAAAAATATCTTTTCTATCCATCTGGACCGCCATCATCATTCCATAGCTCATTCCTTCCGAGCGGGCGTCGTCATTACCGGTATCCAGCATATAGCCTTTATCCTCACCCATCTCAAAGTAAAATTTTTCCTTTCCACCAAAAAATATCGTATCAAAAGCCGCCTGTATTCTTTTATCAATCTCTTCCTCTGTTAAGCCGGCCTCCTTTAATAAATTCGGGTACGTTCCCGTAAAATAAGCTCCGTCTGCCATTTGTAAATCCCCTTTTCCTTATGAATATTTTTATTAACTCTGTTTCTATTTATAGCATATTCTCTGACTTCGGGCTTCCCATTGCTTGTCAATTAACTGTCAACTATTGCTATATTGACAGCCATATTACATTAGAGGAACAGACAGTGGAAGCAGCACCAGCAATACTATTAAAATCAGAATCGGGATAGCTTTTTATCCGGAAGGATATAACGGAGCAATTGTACGTAATATTTGGATATGGGAAGAAAAAGCATGGCGCTTAAAAGGTTGAAGATGGTATGGGTATTGGCGACAAGGTGGCTGCTGTCCTGTCCCAAATGCCTTGTGGCCGCCAGTACGGCGCCGCAGAATTGAGGCAGCAGGAGAAAAGCAACGGCCACACCAAAAACATTATACAGGGTATGTGCCAGCGCCACTCTCTTCCCCACAGTTCCGGATTTGATACTGGCAATCTGTGCAATGATACAGCTTCCTATGTTATCTCCCAGGGTAAGGGCCACTGCGGAAGCAAAGGGCAGCAATCCGCTATTGAACAGCAGTATTGTCATTCCCACCGTGGCGCTGCTGCTTTGCGCCAGCATGGTAAACACCAGTCCCGTAACCAGGCACAGGAATATATTTTCCGAATGGTCCTGCATCCACTGGGCAAGAAAGCTGTTATCCTTTAAAATCATGACACTTTTGCTCATAAGGTCCAGCCCCGAAAACATTAAACCGGCGCCGGCGATGACAGTACCGGCTGTTTTAAGCCTGGCAACGGTGCCAAAGCTCAAAATACAGCCGGCAATGAGTATGTACCAGGCATACTGGCTGATATGCAGGCTCATAAACTGTGCATTAAAGGTAGTGCCGATATTGGCTCCGTAAACAATGCTGACAGCGGCTTCCAGCTTCATAATACCCGAATCCACCAGGCTGACCGTCAATATGGTAACGGCAGTGCTGCTTTGCACAAGGCCGGTAAGAAAGATGCCTGTAAAAAACGCCGTCCACCTGTTCTTGGAAAACAGGCTGATGGTTTTATTCAAAAGCTTTGAATTGGCCCGCTCCAAGGTTCCTCCCATGGTACTGACACCTGTAATGATCAGCAGGGAACCGGTGACAAAATTCATTATTATGGTTATGATTTCCCGCATTCCGCTCTCCGGTAAGCTATATTCTCTATCATACTATCCTGTTACCGGAAATAATATACCACAGTAACATCACCAGGCTCTTCAAGCAGCCTTCTGCCAACAGCCAAAAAGAGCCAAAAAGTCTTTAAAATACTGACTTTTTGGCTCCCCCAGGTTAATTACTTAGCGCTAAAGGAATCTAAAACAGCCTTTACATTTCTTGCATCCGTCAGGAACAGCTCTGTTCCGTTGGTATTTACTATGTCATAGCTGTCATCATAGGGTTTGAATTGCACAACATAAGGTGTATCAGAGGTATTAAGGTGGAACGTCAAGGTCAGGTCGGGTGTTTCGTTCTTGCCCTTATTCAGGTCAGCTGCCGGAATTTCCCTTCCGGTTTTCGGAGTAATCACTACGGAATAAATCTTCTTAAAGGCATCCTCCTCTGCTTTCTTACCATCTACCGTATAAGAAGCAGTTGTCACATCCTTACCGTTTTCCTTCTTTGTCTCCCTCTTAATTGTAAGCGTATGGGTCGTACCTTCCGAGGCAACCTCCACACTGTTTACATTTTCGATATTAATCAGGTTCGTATACTTATAGGTATTACTGTAAGCATCAATATTTACAAGCTTATCCACGGTTGATTTGCTCATAACATTTACCGCATTGGAATCCGGTGTCTTTACATAATAATCACCGTTATCATTGGCATTTCCGATTAAAAGAGTCAGGCTCCTGCTCACCTTGGCAGTCTTATCCGCACTCTTGCTGCCGTTGCTGTCCGTGATGCTCTTGCCGGTATCCGTGCTGCTCTTACTGGTATCCGTGCTGTTGGTATCGGATTTCTGTTCCTCATAGTAACCAATGGTTACGGTATAGGCGGGTTTATCCAGGCCATATTTGCTTAAATCAGCAGCCTTGTAATCCTCGCAGGAGGAGTAGGACAAAGCCGTATAGTTGGCAAACAGGGTATTAAGGCTGTCAATATCGGCTGCCACCGGAGTTGTATAAGGCTTCTTTATAATATAGTCGCTGAAGCCTGAATAATCATAGGGTGAATCCGGCTCATATGCCACCTGGAATTCCTTGCCGTCCTTTGGTGCCACATCCAAACTGGTAATGTTCTCCGCAGTGATGGCTGGAAGAGTTTCAACCGTAAGCATTTCCGACCTTTTATAGCCGAAATAGCTGTGATAGGAAGTACCGACAACATAAACCGCATTATTTCCCTTTACCGTGGCATAATATTCTCCGCCTAAAGGGGTCTCGTTTCCTACGGTTATGGTCACTTCCTTGCCATCGGTCGTGGTAGCAGTGGCAGTAACAGCCGGCTTATCCAGACCAAAGGCCGACAGATCATCAATGTCTTTTGTCAGGGTATTGGTTGGAGCAATATCAGCAAAGAGGCTCTGCATATTTCCTGCATAGGTCTGGTTAACCGGGAAGCCAGGGTCGTCCTTGTCTTCCCACACCCCTTTACTGTTTAAGCTTAAGGTCATTTCATACTCCTGGTTCTTAAAGTAAATTGTCTTAATGGTATCCTTATCCAGCGTTACAATTGCTTTATTGGTTTCTGCTGTGTCATTTTTTGAATCTTTTTTGTCACTATTATACTTAGTCATCCAGAAATATACACCTAGCAAAAGAATCATAACAATGAGCAGCAGCAGTAATCCGATATTTTTTTTACGCTTACTGCCAGCCATTATTTCTTCCTCCTTCTAAGTACCACATATCCGCCGGAAGCAAGAACAAGTACCGGCAATACAACTACGATCAGGATTGACCACAGGTTTGCTTTTGCTGCCGTTACATTCAGATACTGGGGCTCTGTGCTAACGGTTCTTACAGCCAGGGTATCCTTCTTATCCGTTACAAAGTTTACGGTATTTAAGAACAAATCCAGGTTTCCGAAGGAATTAACAGAAACCGTGCCTTCATCAATCAAAAGGGAAGAGCCGTATACTACAAGCTTGGCTTCCTTATCATTATATTTCTCTGTGATTGCTTCGCCAAGGTTAAAAGGTCCGTCAATATCGCCTTTTTCCTTTGCGGCATTACTTGAGTTGACATCTGTCTTTGAGTATGCCTCATCGGAGGTAGTAAGTAACGGTGTGGTCTCAATGGTGCTTCTTGCCGAATCAAGAGTCTTAAGACCGGAAGACTGGGGTGCTATAATATAAGAACCCGCCGCTTTTAAGGATGATGTGATATCATGGGATTCAATGCTTGGTATCAGGTCTGTGACATATTGGCCCATATAATGGTCTCTGCTGCCTTCCACAACGAATCCAGGCACCACGCTTACTCCATAGTAATTTAAAAGGCTGCTGAAATTATCCAGGCTGCCTGCCAGATAATTTGTATAAATGATGGCATGACCGCCCTTTGAAAGGTAATTCTTTACCATAGTTACCTCATCGGCTGAGAAATCCTTCTGGGGTGTATTGATCAGCAGAACGGAACAGTCATCCGGCACCTTTTCCGTTGTAAGGGTATTGAGTGACTTAGAGGTTACATTAATCTTGCCAAGAGCTGATGTTAAGGTGCTGGAAAGCTCTGTCTCTCCATGTCCCGTCACGGTGTACATAATAGGCAGGTTATCTGTTGTTACATACTGGAGGGCTGAAGTGACCTGGCCTTCCACATCAATACCTGTCTGGTAAGACTGGTAGGTCTGGTAATCCATCTGGGTAACCACCATACTGCTGGAATCCACATATTTTACTCTGTTATTGGAATTATTGACCACCAGCACACTGTTATTGGTAACCTTGTCATCTACGTATTTCTTTGCAAAGTTGGGGTATAGAACAGGGTCCTTATATTCCACCTTAATATGTTTGGAAATTTCGGGGTAATTCTCAATAATCTGCTTTGTGGTCTTATTTTCCTGTCCCGTCTGTACAAGATAGTAGATAGTAATATCATCCTTCATTTTCTTCGCATAATCCTTTGTAACACTGGTCAGGGAATATTTGCTGTCCTTGGTGACATCCACCTTAAGGTCTAATTGTGAGATGATAACATTTAATATAATTACGATGACAATCACAACAGCAGATACTACCGTTGCATAAGCCCCTCCCCTGAATTTTCTGGAAGAGAAGGAGGCCTTGATTTTGTCGGCAACCCCCGGTGCTTTGCTGCCTGCCGATGCATTATCGGTTTCTGCCGCATTATTATCTGCCGCATTATTATCTGCCGCTAAATTCTGCTCTGTAACATTATCTTCAACATTGGTATTGTTTTCTTTTTGCTCACTCATTTACTCCATCTCCCTTCCTTAGTTCCATCTATGTTTCTTAATTGCCTGGACAGTCAAGAACAGGAAAATAAACACGATGCTTATATAGTAAACAATAGAGGTTAAATCCAATAATCCGCTTGAAAAATTATCATACCTTGCAATGACAGAGAACCATCCTAAGACCTTGGTAAGAAGTCCGTCATACAAAGCAGGCTTTGAAACATAAATAACGGTCAGGGCTGCCTCTCCTATTACACCGGCTGTCAATGCAACTGTTATATTGTGCATCATACTGTATAAAAGCCAGCATATCAGCAGAACTATGATAAAGAATACAATATAGCAGGAACGGTTATCCGTAGGCAGGAAATTTACAAGACTGTCCATAAGAACCGTAATCAGCATAACCACAAAGGTTACAACTGCGGATACCATCTGACTTTCTGTCAGGGAAGATATGAACAGCCCGATTGAAATATAAGCCGCACCCAAAAGGGTAAATCCTAAAATGGCACTGTATGCACTCTTTAAAGGCACGCTGCCGAACTGCATTAAAATCAACGGATAAAAACAAATGATTAACATAGAAATTAAAAATACGGTAAGCACTGCAAAATATTTTCCGGATATTATTTTTCCGATGGAAACCGGTGAAGTAAATAATAACTGGTCGGTCTTTTGCTTCTTGTCCTCTGCCATTAATCTCATGGTTAAAATCGGCACTAACAGAACAAAGATAAATGATAAACCTGAAAGTGCATTTTCAAAATTAGCTGAACGGTTTATTAAATTGAACACCGCATAGTAAATACCTACGATAACCAGGAAAAATGCTATAAATACATATCCTGTCATAGATGTAAAATAGGACTTTAGTTCTTTTTTGAAAATAGCCAGCATCCTAATTCTCCTCCTTCTGTTCCGGTTCCTGATTCATTGCTTCCGCCGTTTCTGCAGGAATACCGTCCTCATCCTTTTTTTTGTTCTTGCGCAAAAGCCTGTTGGAGTTTTTGGAAGCATGCGGTTTTGGGCTGTCCTGTGTTAATTCAAGGAAGATATTCTCCAAGGACATCTTTGTAGAATGCATATCATAGATAGGACATTTTGCATCGCTTAAAGCATAGAATACAGCCTCTCTGATATCATTTTCCTCGCTGCTGTAAGCGGAAAGCTTTACAATGCCGCCCTTTGCATTTTTATCAAATTCAAGTTTTGTAATCTCAGGTATGGTCTCAAGAGCCTTTTTGATGGCTTCCTGCTCACCCTTTACTTCCAGATGAAGACCCTTGGAGCCTCCGATATGCTGGGAGAGGTTATCCGGTGTATCGGATACAATCAGTCTTCCCTTATTGATAATCATAACCTGGTCACAGATTGCACTGACCTCGGACAGGATGTGGGAGCTCAGGATAATGGTATGGTTCTTGCTGAGTTCCTTTATCAGGTCTCTGATTTCAATAATCTGCATAGGATCAAGGCCTACTGTGGGCTCATCCAGAATAATGACCTCCGGAAAACCAACAATTGCCTGGGCCAGACCCACTCTTTGCTTATATCCCTTTGACAGCTGCTTAATGAGGCGCTCGGAAACTTCCGTAATCTTTGTCATCCTCATAATTCTGTCAATCATTTTTCTCTTTTCATTCTTCTTCACAAATTTAATATCTGCTACGAAGTTTAAGTACTCCCTTACTGTCATGTCCTGATATAAGGGCGGAAGCTCCGGGAGATAACCGATACATTTCTTGGCTTCCTCCGGTTCATCAAAAATATCATGGCCGTTTATCATAACGGTTCCTTCCGTAGCTGATATATACCCTGTGAGAATATTCATTGTAGTAGATTTTCCTGCACCGTTAGGTCCAAGGAATCCCAGTATCTGCCCTTTTTCCAGGGTAAAGCTTAAGTCATCTACCGCAAGATGTTCCCCATACTTTTTCACCAGATGTTTGACTTCAATCAACCTTTTCTCCTCCTTATTATATAAATACATATTTTCTTTCCATGCCTGCATTACTGCTTTTCCCAATACAGACCAACAAGGATATGTTACTATTAGTTTGCGAAAAATTTGTGAACTTTTTCATATTTTCATGGAAAATTTTTAATATTAAGCTTTTTGGTTGTAATCTATAGAACAAAGTGTCTACGGCACTCTCAACTCAATAATTGTTATGCTAATCTTAATTTAGTTCATTTTTACTGAAAAAAGTGGCATCCCTGCTTTAGTAGCAAGGATAGCCACCCTTTATTATATTCATTCCCATTATTGCGGAGTGATACCATCGACTATCCAATGCCCATTCTCCTGAATCAGAACAATACTTCCTTTAAAAGTAAAAGTTTTAGTAGTTTCCTTTACCGTCTCTACCTTTACAGTAAAAGTATAACGTTTACTGTTTTTGATAGCATCTCTACTTTCTAATTGAATAGAAGTAACTTTTAGATCTGAAGCTTCCTCAGAAATCGTAGTGATGACTTTTGAAGGAACTCTATTATTTATTATAGCGTTGTAGCCATTCTCTGTTATTTGTCCCTCATATACAGAATGAAGATACTTTAAAAGTGTATCATTATCTTGTGCACTTTGCGTAATGGCATTGGTAAGATTTTTACTTTCTTCCAATGTAATACCATAAGTTTTATTTAACACAGATTCAGCAACGGTTTTGGCATCTGATTGTTTATTTAGATTAACAGTTATGACTATTACAACTATTGCAAGTATTGTAAATAATATTATGATGATTATCTTTTGAAAAATGGATAGATTTTTCATAATATACTTTTACTCCTTAATATGGGCTATAACGAAATGTGCATCCATAGATTGAAGGTGAAGACTCATATTTGATATTGCTTGAATTCTGGAATATAACCGTATATTGAGATGTCAAAGACTCACCAGGCTGATATGTTGTCCAAGTCCCGCAAGCGATACCACTGTCAGGCTCATTCTGACATACTAACACCAAGTGACAACGTGTACATTGAAAGCATGCACCACTTGTTACTACATACTTTCCTTTGTCCTTATCGTAAATGGACCCCCAACCAGCTGACAACATATCATGTGTAGCATAATTACCACACTCAGGTACAAAATTAGGGTGCACAGCTATATCTTCGTTAATATCTGCTGCAAAAATTGGCGTATTATTCAAAGAGAAAATAATTGTTAATGTTACAATAATTGAAAAAAATTTTTTCAAATACTTTTTCATACAGACCCTACCTTTCGATACATAAGAATTTGATAATTCTTTATTCACTATCATATGCTAAAATGTTACCATAAGACAATTAATGAAAATTAATCCGAATTTAAATATTCATCTTCATTAATTAATGATAATACATCCAACTATTCCGATAGTCAATGGACACATATGTCCATCCTATAAAAGATAAATTCCCTAATAATTTGTCTCCAATATTACCCATGGGGTCTGTTAATAAAAAAGAGGGATTGTAAAGTATCCTCATACATTTCGCAAATTTACTTGCAATGTATATTCTAATAACATTCTTATAAAATAGCGCCTCGATTTCATTATTTGCTAGACCTTCCTTTTTAAGGACCTCAGCCAGAAGGGGCAGCTCCCAGCAGTCGCACTTATGAAGCCCTCAAAAAGTGTATCCAACCTGGACGTGAAATCTGTCTTGAAAAATATAAAGCCGCCAATTTTGCTGCCGGCTGCAGCCATGACGTTATTAACCGTGGTGCGGAAATAATGGGTATGGAATTAACGGAATTAAACAATAAAACTATCCATGCCATGCGAAGTTTAATCACTGAGCTGGAAATATAGCAGCGTTTCCAGGAATACTGACTCAATTGCCCGAGGGAACCCGGTCAGGCCGCCTATGCAGGCAATCAAGATATCCCGTACATCACGGTTTTCACCATAAAAAACTATAGTAGACTATGTGATTTATAATAAAAAAAGAAAAAAGACTGTGCAACCTCCTACAATTTACAGTCTTTTTTCTTTATACAAGTTACAGCCTCTTTTTTGTGCTTCTCAATAATTCACACAAGACACCTATTCTTTACTGCCAGGCTTACCAGTTAGTATAATAATCTCCAAAATTATTATCAATATATGTAATTCCATTTACATTATATAAAACTTCAAATTTGACATCTGCACCGGTAGGAATATTTTGGGGAATATTCCATTCATCAATACTTTCATTCTCTGCTTTATAGAAATCAGCATCAACATCCTGATAGGAATTCCAATTATTTGTTGTATAACGAATCTTTACCGTTTTTTGATAAGCTAAATTCTTTACATAAATGATTGTAGGATAATTGTTTATTTTTACTGTCTTTACGGAACTCTTTCCAAGTAGAACAAGATTAGGATTTTCCATATGATAATTATTTCCATTATTATTATCCCAATAGGTTTGTCCATTTACCTGGTATTTAATTGCAAATGTAATGGGTGATGTCAGAATATTAAAACTGTAAATATCATATTCCGGGTCATTGGGATCTGCCTTTACATATACTGCAGTAACATCATTCCAAGTCTGTCCATCTTTTGTATAATGTATTACTACATTTTTATCAGAACCCAGATTTTTAACTGCAACATACCCAAAATATGATTCATAAGAAGCTTTTGAAGGTCCACTAAATTGCGCATAGTATAATTGCACATTCGGCTCTGCTTGAATACTTGCAGCTGCATTGGCATGTGTACTAAAGATATTAGCCATCAATAAACAGCATAACATCATAGCAGAAACTAGTTGTATCATTTTTTTAACGTTTTTCAAAAAGAACACCTCCATGATTTAATTTTATAATTAGTTAAAGGAAGGTACCGGTCGCTTTAAATAATTTCATATATTTTACATTTTTAATATTAGCATCTATAATATGAAAAAACAATCTACAATATTAATATTCTTTTCGAAATTTTTCGAATATTTTTGTTAAATATTAAAAAGTAACGGAACTTGTAATTTCCTATAATTTAAAAAGAGAGCATCCATTGAGTAATGACCGGATACTCTCTAATAATTATGTGCGGGATTTGTCAGCTTCATAGGCCTCCTGTTATATTCTTGTAGTTATTCTCTAGTGTTTTTTACGATTACTTTTGTTTTGCATCAAGCCAAACACAGCTATCAGCAGCATGCCAAACTGAATCATCAGGAACAGGGAATCGTAGGTGACCATTTACTCACCCCCCTTCTTTCTGTCTTGTCTTTACCGTCTGCGTGTCGTCAAAAACTTGTTTCATGCTTTTCATGAAACTCCCCCTTTCAAAAGAATACCTCAAAGATAGTATTTATTGTTACAGTAACATTATAACATATTGGATATTTTTTACAATAGTTACTGCCTATTCTACATGTTTTTTGTCTAATCTACCATTAACCTGCTTTAAGCGGGTATATCAAGGTACTTGCCCTTTAATATCCCGCTTAAAAAAATAAAATTATATGCTTCCATTAATTTATACAATAACATCCTGCATCGTGTACAGGCCCGGTCCCCTGCCCTGAAGGAACTTAGCCGCCGTTATGGCCCCTTTGGCAAAAATTGCCCTGGAATATGCAACATGCTTTATCTCAATTACTTCATCAAGGCCGGCAAATATTACTTCATGATCGCCCACTATGCTGCCGCCTCTGACCGCAGCGATGCCGATTTCCTTCTCGCCCCGTTTCTCTCTTACGTCTGTGCGGTCATATACATAATCATATTCTCCGCCCAATACTTCATTCATAGAATCTGCCAACAGGAGTGCCGTCCCGGAGGGGGCATCCAGCTTCTGGTTATGATGCTTTTCTACTATCTCAATATCAAAGCCGCCTTCACTGAGCACCTTGGCAGCCTCTTTAATCAGCTTAATCATAGTATTGATTCCTAAGGACATATTCGCCGAACGAAGAATGGGGACATTTTCAGCCGCTTTCTTTACCAGCCCCAGGTCCTCTTCTGAAAGGCCTGTGGAACACAATATAACAGGTGTGCCGGAATTTGCGCTGTAGTCCAGCATTTCCTTTAATCCATTAGGGGAAGAGAAGTCTATGATTACATCTCCCTTTTCTTTTATCTTTAAAAAAGAATCATACACGGGATAGGAATTCTCAAAGCGATTGCTTAAGTCTACCCCGGCAATGATTTCCGTTTCTCCATCACTCTTACACAGCCTGGTGATTTCCTGACCCATACGGCCATTACAGCCGCGCAATATTATACGAACCATTTTAACCTAACTCCTTTTCTTTTACGTACCTTCGGTTTTTTTCTCCTGTTCCTATCCGATAATTCTGACACAGCTATTCAGCCTGACAGGATAACAAGATACGTATACTATAATTATATAATAGTTTACCGCTATTTGCCATCCTTAATATCAGATTTTCACACCAGGCTGATTCCGCAATCCTTCATAGCCTTCCTTAATCTTTCCGTGCCGGCTTCTTCCATTTCTGTCAGAGGACTTCTTAGACCGCCCACCTCAAGGCCCATCAGATTCAGGGCTTTCTTAACGGGTATGGGATTCACCTCACAAAAGAGCGCCTCTATTAGCGGTACCAGCCTTAGCTGCTCTTCCCGGCTTGCCTTCACATCTCCCTTTAAGAAGTTCGCAACAATGTCATGGGTTTCCCTTGGAAGAATATTAGACAGGACAGAGATTACCCCAATACCGCCCAAGGAAAGCAAGGGCACTACCTGATCGTCATTTCCGGAGTAGAGGTCAATATCTCCCTGGGTGCGGTGCATCAATTCAACCACCTGCGAGATATTTCCACTGGCTTCTTTTATTCCGACCACGTTATCCACATCCTTAAAAATCTGAGCCACAGTTGCAGGCAATAGGTTACAGCCGGTCCTGCTGGGAACATTATAGAGAATAACAGGCAGGTCCACCGCCTTTGCTATCATGGTAAAATGCTGTATCAGGCCCTTTTGCGTCGCCTTGTTATAATAGGGTGTTACCAGGAGAAGCCCGTCCGCTCCTGCCTTTAGGGCATCCTCCGAGAGCTCTATGGCAGTCTGGGTGCAATTGGAGCCGGTACCTGCTATTACAGGAACTCTTTTTGCTACCTTATCCACCGTATATCGGATACATTCCATATGCTCTTTTTCAGTCAGAGTAGAGGATTCACCGGTAGTACCGCAGATGATGATGCTGTCCGTACCATTTTCAATCTGGTAATCAATCAGTTCGCCTAACTTCCCGTAGTTTACATTCAAATTCTCATCAAAGGGGGTTACGATTGCAACTCCCGCTCCTTTAAATATTGCCATAAAGGCACCTCCTGTTTTTTCGTCCTTTTAGGACCCTTAAGCTAACGCATTTTTCTTTTGGCAAAGAAAAGGGTAAGTGAAATAAAAAAAGCCGGCCCGTGAGCCGACACCAAAGAATCCCGAAAAATTTCTCCCATTACAGAGAAATAAAGCTATCATTCTTCAGGCAGCACTCCATCAATTTCTTGATGACAGTCACACAGCTCTTAACTGTATGCCCAACAAAGAAAAAGCAAAATTTTTCTTTGTTTCGGCATCTTTTCCTTTCCACAGCAATCCTTTATGTTCTGCCATATCCTGCTATGTACTCTTAAAAAATGCGCCTCTACCAAAATCACGTTATGTTTTATTTTACACCTCTATATTAACATTATGCTTTTTTAATGTCAATTACAATTTCTTATAAGTCACTGACATTACAATTTCTTGTAAGTCACTGAAATCATTTTTGCTCATAAATATATTTACAAAATTGATTTCAGTGCTTATAAGTTCATGCATTGAAATTCATGTGTTCATAAGCCATTGCATTAAGCCTTCCGCCACCCATACAAAGCAATTATTTCATTCATTAATAAGAAGCCAGGCCTTCGCACTAAAATCACCGTCTATAGCCCCGTATTCTCTCACTAATTTGTGATGCTTTAAGAAATCCGTACCGATATTGTTTGAATTTTCAAACCTATGGGCAATTACCAGTAACTTATTTTCGTATTTTCTGATTACGATCTGCTCGCCCTCCGGCTTATTATAGCTTTTTACATGGTTTTCGCATTTTACTGTTGTTCCGGACTTTATGATACTGGCTGCCTCTCTGTAGAAATCCATACCTTCCTCAATTATACTCCATTGATTGTCGGTCAGCTCATAAATATCGCCGCTTAAGCACATTCTGCCCAAAAAAGTACTGATAATGGAATAATATATTCTGTTATTGCTGTCATCGCCCCGCATTACCGCCCATATCTGACTTTGAGACGGTTTTATTACTCTGTGCATATTTGCCGCGATAATCGGTATGGCAGTGGTTTCATGGGCATCGGAAAAGCTTGCCTGGGATACCAGCTCCATCATGGAGGGCTCCAGCCTGTGTCCTCCGCTTGAACAGTTTTCAATTACAATATCCGGCATCTCTCCTTTTATTTTTTTGAAAAATTCCTGGGTTGCCCTGACACTTTTCCTTAACCCTTCCCCAAGACTTTCGGCACCATCACAGCCAATACCGATAGTATCATTATAATCTATTTTAATATAGCCAAACCCGCATTCTTTCAGAGTTTTTATAACCACATTACTCAGATACTCCATAACCCAGGGATCGGACATATCCCAGAAGCGTTTATCCCCAACCGTCAATACGACACCGTCTTTTTTCAGCAAATGTTCCGTATTGTCCCAGTGCTTTGACAGCCTGCCTACGGATTCGGGTTCAAACCAAAGACCTGGAATCATGCCGCATTCCCTGATATAATCCGCAGCTTTTTTTAAGCTTCCGGGGAATTTTTCATAATTGACATCCCAGTCCCCGATACTGGCCCACCAGCCTTCATTTTTGCCGTACCAGCCGGAATCGATTACCAGGTACTTCACATCCCTGCCCTTTAACTTACCACAGATTTTCTTGATGTTTTCAAGGCTTGGGTTACCCCAGGTAGTACAAAATTCATTGAACATAATACCCATATCCTGATCCAGTTCGGATACTTCAGGCTTTTGTGCTTTCACCAGTTTATCACACACCTCATAGAGTGAATTTCCTCTGGCAATGACTGCTTTTGGTGCGGTAAAGATTTCCCCGGGTGCAATATTCTTAAACCAGTGTCCAAAGTCCCTGTCTGCAATACCGCCGACAAGTGACAGGGTTTCATCCTCCTTGCATAGAATCTCTATCTGCCAGGAGAATGGGATATATAACTGAATCGCCGTAAACTCTTTTGTTTCACTGTTTTCCAGAGCTATAAAAGGGAAATATTTACGCACGGGCATAGAGCCTAAATTGCCAAATTTCTCAACACGCATTCCGCATCTGTTCCAGGAGGGTTCCAGGTGCAGTTCCTCCATTGTTTCGGTCCTGAGTTTCCCCTCTGCGCTCCAGAAGGACTGCAGTCTGTGGACTTTATCAGCTTTCATTCCCTTTAAAGCAAAGGAAGAGAGCATTTCTAGGGTTGTAGTTTCATACCCTCTATTCTCAAATATGGTACTTACCTCAACCGTATCGCTTTTTTTTACCATATTCAATGTTACATAATGATTGTAACCGTTTTTATAAACAATTAAGTCATCCTTTTCCAGAATTTTTTCAAGTCCTCTTGTGGATTCACTTCCGCATAATGTCAGTCCGTTTGAAAAACCTCCGTTATGAGCGTCTTTTCTTAATTTCAATTCTGCATAATATTCCATGGCTATTCCCCAGCTTAAATTAGAGTAAACGATTTTAAGGATGCACTGCCCTCTCCTCGGTAAGTAATATAAATTGCCTGTACACCATCAGGGATTGCAATATCTGCCGTATACTCTTTCCATACATTTGTAAATTCCACCGGAATACTTCCAAGTGCTTTCCCATCCCAGGAGGTTTTTATCTCAAAATCACCTTTACAGTATCCCCGAACTTTAATTGTAACTTTTTTAATTCCCTTACAGTCAAAATATTTATATCCGGCCGTTGCTAAATCACGCATATTCTGAATATAACCCACTTCCTCATCCCCGTCTTTCCCGTCCTGTGTTATTTTGGGGAATCGGCTGTCCATCCACAGGCCTCCAAGGGGAGTGTAGATTTCTTCCTCTTTGCAAAAAAGATTGCAGGCTAAATAGGCAGGATATTCGCCCTTGCCGGTCAGCGGCCCGCCGTTTAACCCGCAGGAGGTCATTTCCGGTTGTATGATTGAGCCATCTTCCCGAAATTTAATTGGCTCCGCACATCCCTGTCTGCTGAAATTTGTTCCATCCGTATGCCGGTGGTAAAATATATACCATTGGCCTTTGATTTCAACGATGCTTCCATGATTATTGGACCCATAATACATCGGTTTTCCGGCAGGCTTATAGGAATGAATATGCATATCACAATTGCTGCTTACCACTCCGCCGTAAACAAAATCCTTTGTTGGAGATTTACTGGTTGCATAGCATAATTCATGCATTACAATGGACGAATAAATAAAATAATAGGTATCTCCTCTTTTTCTTATAGACGGCGCTTCAAAAAACTCATGTTCTATAAATGAGCTTCCTTCACTGTAAGGCTCGCTTGGTGCTATAACTGCAGGTTCTTCCACTATGGTAAGCATGTCCGGTCCAAGTACCGTAACCATGGGGCCGCTTCTGGATCTATCCCCTACGCCGCAGAATCCGGTATACAGATAGGTTATGCTCCCTTCCGTAAGCACTCCTGGGTCAAACTGGGGCTCGTCACCCTTTTTTTCTCCCAACCGTGTACCATCAGCATAATGTACATATCCGTAAAATTCATATCTGCCCGCCGGTTCGTCACATACCGCAACGGATACGATGCTGACTTTATCCAGAACATAATAAAGATAATAACGTCCGTCCGGCCCCAACGTAACATCCGGTGCATATAAACACATACTGCCGTCTTTGTTAAGGGGATCGGACACCTTCGGGTAGATAACACCTTCATATCTCCAGTCGCCCAGGTCGTCTGCCGGTGCCGACCAGCATACGTAATCATTTAAGCAATAAGCATTGCCCCTGAAACGGTCATGAGATCCATAGACATAAATACGGTCTCCGAATACATAGGGTTCCCCGTCAGGTATATATTCCCATGACGGAAGATATGGATTAAAAGCCTGTTTTTTCATAAATAAATCCTCCATTTTAAAATATTTTAAATTTACCTTTCTGATATTACCTTAACATGAAATGTCCTTATTTTTACCATACGAGGATAACTTCCGGATGGTTCACTTATTTTAAGTTCTCTGCTTTCTTCGGACCATGTCATTTTAGTTAAACTGTATTCGCCTTTTTCATAACGATAACTGTTGCCCTCATCTTCATAAAGTTCATATACCGCATCCTTGCCCGGATAAACGCACACCTCTATCGGTGCATCGGGAATTTCATCTACATACTGCATGGAACAGGTCATTGGAATTATACTTCCTGTTTTTACATAAACCGGGATTATATCAATAGGTGCCTCCGCAGTAATTACCTGACCGCCCTCATAGTACTCCTCTGTCCAGAAATCATACCATCCGGTTCCCTCCGGCAGATAGACCTTTCTTGTTTTTGCAGCATTTTCAACCGGTCTGGAATCCTTATCGTAATACATGGGCACGGTTATGGGACAAACCATCAGACTGTCACCGAATAAGAACTGGTCATCAATTTCCCTGGCCGCTGCATCCTGCGGAAAGTCAAAAGCAAGGAGACGGAACATAGTATAATCATCCTTCCACACCCTTGCAGCAAGGGAATAAATATAGGGAATCAGACGGTACCTTAATTGGTTCATTTTTATCAATGCATCATAAAACATACTGCCAGGTTCACCGAAATTCCACAATTCCCTTCGGAAATCCGTACCATGGCTTCTGAATACCGGCAAGAAACAGCCATACTGAAACCATCTGGTAAATAATTCACGGTACCCAAGATCCTCATAACCCTGTTCATAATCACCATCCCAGAACCACTGTGTTCCCTTTTTCACAAAAAAAGCACCGATATCCAGGGTCCAGTAGGGAATTCCGCTGGCACAAAAATTTAATCCGGCAGCTATCTGCCGTTTCATAGTGGTCCAGTCCGCCGAGATATCTCCCGACCATAAAATTGCTCCGTATCTTTGCTGTCCGGTATAGCCGTTTCGGGTAAGGTTTACGACCCTTTTTTCCTCTGTTACGCCCCGCTGCCCTTCATATATAGTCCTTGCGTGGAATAACCCATAGGAATTTGTTAGTTCGGCCGGAATATACTGACTGGCGGTATCGAAAAATTCACGGTACATGGTACTTGGTTCAGGCTTGCCCGTATGGTTCCATTCAGGTGTAAAGGGTTCACTGGAATCACACCACCAGGCGTCAATCCCATAACCGAATAAGCCGTTAGCTGCCTGTTTCCAGTATAGCTTCCTGCCTTCCTCCCTGAACGGATCGTAAATGCTGCTGGCCGGTAAAAGCAACTGTTCTTTTTCAAATTCCTTGTAATTATCGCATTCCTTGCTCATATTGGGCCAGACAGACAACATTAAATGTGCATGATTTCCATGAAGCTCATCCATCATGGCAGCCGGGTCCGCAAATCTTTCCTTATCAAAAGTCTTCTGTCCCCATAATTCGCCTTCCCATGAACACCAGTCAAGAACGATACCATCAAGGCCTATCTTTCTTTTTCTGTGTTCCTTTACAATATCATTTAATTCTTCTGCTGTTTCATACCGCTCCTGGGACTGTATGAAACCAAAAGCCCACTTGGGCAGCATTACGGCTTTCCCTGTCAGCTTCCGGTAACCTCGGATTACTCCGTCCATATTAACGCCATAGATAAAGTAATAGTCCATCTCCTCATCGGCTTCCGTATAGAGATAGGAACCGGAATTGGTATCGTTAAAAATCATGGGACTGTAGGTATCCATTAATATGCCGTAACCTAAGCTTGATACCAGATATGGAATCCCGATTTTTTTATTTGCCTGATGTACAAAAACAGTCGTACCACGTAAATTCAGATATCCTTCTTCGTGCTGTCCCAATCCGTAAAGAGCTTCTCCCTCCTGCCAATTTAAATACAGTCTGGTTCTGTAAAGCTTACGGTCAAATACTTTGGATGCATCCTTAACAACTTCCTTGATTCCATCCGGTGTAACAATACGTTCTACCTTTACATTTTCATCTCTTACTGTCTGAAAGGAATCAAATTCCTCCAGGTTTCTGCTCTCATAATCCCGTTCACTAAGAAGCAGCTTCCCACTGTGGTCATAATACCGGATCGATGCCGTATTTTTATCTATGACTATGGATAAACTGCCGGTATTTAACTTAATTTCGTGCTCCGACTCATTAAAATCCCAGCCGGAAAAATTCTTGTTATACACTAGCCCAGGTTTTGCCTGGTCTGAGAAATTATCTTTCAGAGTATAAACTATACGGATAATATTTGATGATTTAGGTTCCAGTTTCGTTAAACCATCCTCTGAATATAGGATAAGTGTATCCTGAATTCGTTTTACTCCCGTAATTTTCTTATCAGGTCTCCTTTTTGCTGCCAGCATTGATTCCTCCACTTTCTGCCGTATGGTATATATTGGGTTTCATATCCCGTAAAATCAGTTGACCAGTGTAAGATTACCCTTGCGATAAGCCGAAGGTGTAATCCTGATATATCTGATAAACTCCCGGTTATAGTAGCTTATATTATTAAAACCGCATAATGCGGCGATTTCCGTTACCTTTTTTACGGTACCGGTTAAGTACTTACAGCTTTTGATTATCCGGTACCGGTTCAGATAACCAAATGGAGTGAGCCCTGTCATTTTCTTAAAGAGCCGGCAGAACTGGCTTTCACTCATATTCGATAACGCGGCAAGTTCACTTAAAGAAATCTCTTCATGATATGAATCATGTATATATTTCAATGCCTTATCAAGCTGCTCGGAAAGTTTCTTATAATGGTTATCCGTTTCAAATTCAAACAGGTAATTATTATACATCCACTGCCATACCGTAAGCAGCATTCCATACATTTGAAGTTCCCAGCATTCCGGAACTTTCTGTGACTCTTCATACATCTTTTTCAGCATATCCAGAATATCTTTATGCCAGGATACTTCCGGAACCAGACAAAGGATACACCGGTTACCAAAATTGATTACCGGCTGCAGATATTTTGTGAACTGCGGATTCGCACATGAATCGAATAAATATGACATTGAAAAAACGATGGCATAAAATTCACAGCCGCATCCATTTATCCCTTTTGCCATATGGAGCAGGTTAGGAGGTATAAATATGGCATCTCCGGCACGCAGATGGTATTCCTCCTCTTCGACTTTAAAAATTGCCTCTCCTTTTTCAAGAATAAGGAATTCCGCTTCACTGTGCCAATGCAGATACAATGCCAATTCCGTATTCGGATCGGTTACCGTATGATGGAATGAAATCGCTCTGGACTGTGTTTTATGAGTGATTTTCTCTAATAGTAAAGAATTTTGTACCACCGGCATAATATTCCTCCTGCATTCATAAATTACACATTTCTATTATTTTGTACAGATTAAAAATCCAGTTACTATGAATCAATATTGTATCATTACTGTTCAAATTAGTTAAAGACAATGAACAATCTATTTACTATAGTATAGTCAGAAGTATAGCAGAATCGGAATCCCCGTTAATCCTAATAAAACCGGCTGATATACTCAATTAAACCAATTGAATAAGGAGAAGACCAATGGGTAAACTTATACTTTCCTCCCAAAAAATAATATTTAAAAGAAAAGACGAACTTACAGTAATCGAGCCCTACGGTATAAACTGTTTGCGGTACCGTTCCACCAGAAACAGTACTATTTCCAGTGAGAACTGGACCTTGCTGCCACCTGTTACAAAAAATGACTGCCATATTACCGGCGATGAACAGCTTGCCACTATTATTAACGGAAGCATCTCCGCTTCCATAACCAACAGCGGCGGCTGGACAACAAGTGTCATCACCTTTTACCGTAACGGTAAGGAAATACTCCGTTCAAAAGAAGAGGGTGATCCTGTTACGCGTTTTAACCATATAAGCGGAGATAATTATCAGGTCAAGGCCATCTTTGAGAGTAATCAGAGAGAACATTTCTACGGGCTTGGCCAGGAGCAGGAAGACCAGTTTGACCGGAAAGGATGCACCTGCAATCTTCTCCATTACAACACCAAATCGGCACTGCCGGTCTTGTATTCTTCTCTGGGTTACGGCTTTTTATGGAATAATCCTTCACCGGGGCACTGTGAGACGACGAATAACCATACCCTCTGGTGCTCAGAAAATGCTTACCAGATAGATTACCTTATTTATACCGGAGAACAGCCTGCGGATGTCTTAAAAATCTATTGCGACCTTACCGGATATGCACCGGCATTCCCCGGGTGGGCTGCCGGCTTCTGGCAAAGCAAGCTTCGCTATGAAAGCCAAGCGGATCTGCTGGCAGTTGCAAGAGAATACCACCGCAGGGGCATACCTCTGGCTGCTATTGTAATCGATTATTTTCACTGGACCGAACAGGGTGAATGGAAATTTGATCCTAAGTATTGGCCGAACCCAAAAGCCATGTGTGAAGAGCTTGCTTCCCTGGGAATCCATCCCGTAGTTTCCATCTGGCCCACCATCAATCCTTGCAGCGAAAACTATTCCTCCATGGAGGAGGAAAATATGCTGGTACGAACAGAAAACGGCCAATACGGCATATTCAGCTTCTATGGCCAGCAGACCTTTATTGATGTCACCAATCCGGCAACAGGTCCCTTTGTTTGGAGTAAAATAAAGGAGAACTATTATAAATACGGTATCAAGACCTTTTGGCTCGATGAAGCGGAACCTGAGGTTCACCCCCAGCAGTTTAACAACCTTCATTTTTATACCGGTAACGGCGCACAAACTGCACTGCTCTACCCCTATTATTATGCCAAGCTTTTTTCTGACGGTCTTAAGTCGGAAGGAGAAGAGGAAATTATCTCACTTATCCGTGCGGCTTATCCCGGCAGCCAGCGCTTTGGAGCCCTTGCCTGGAACGGTGATATCCCTTCTACCTTTACTGCCCTCCGTCAAAGCGTTACCAGCGGCCTTTCCATGGCAATGTCCGGTATTCCCTGGTGGAGCAGCGATATCGGCGGCTTTCATTCCGGTGACATTGAAAGTGATTATTTTCGCGAGCTTATCATCAGATGGTTTCAATTCGGCTTATTTTGTCCTGTCATGCGTCTTCACGGTGCAAGGAACCGAACGGCCGGCCAGGTGGACCACTATCCGGAAGTAAAAGAAAAAAGCGGCGGGGATAATGAAATCTGGAGTTTCGGTGAACGGAATTATCCAATTATAAAACACATAATTGAACTGCGGGAAAGGCTGAAACCCTATATATTAAAATATATGGATATTACAGCTGCCACAGGCTCTCCTATCATGCGCCCCATGTTTTTTGACTTTTACAAGGATGAAAACTGCTATACCATTGATGACCAGTATATGTTCGGGGAAGACATCCTGTTCGCACCTATTCTGGAACAGGGTATTACCGAGCGTTTGGTCTATCTGCCCAGGGGAAGCTGGATTAATATCAATGACAGGCAGTGTTATGAGGGCGGAATGAGCCTGCAGGTAAAAGCGGAAATCCATGAATTTATTGCATTTATCAAAAATGGCAGTGATGCACTGCAGATATTTGATCCCGTCTCCCAATAATATATCTGCCCTGATACAGGTTGTCATAAGGCATGAAACACCCTTTATGTACAACCTGTTCTTATTTGTAAATTCTTATACAGTAAATAAATGTAAATTCTTCATCCAACGATTATTACCTTGTGAAATGCTCTTACAATGACCGGGCATTCTCCATTTTCTTAAAATATTCTTTTACAAGAAACTGCATAACCTCCCCAGGCTGCTTCCTGACAAATTCCGCTCTCTCCCCGAATACCATTCCAAAGGGTGCCTCTTTTGTATAGGGTTCCCATAACGGCATATTCTCTCCGTTTGCATCTTTTCCGTTAGGATTGCCGGAACGTATGAAATTAGCCCAGTAATTGCACATTTGCCGGGCAAGATCGTAATGCTTGCCGGTAAAGGGCCTCCAGCATTTTGCAAGTGTTTCAAAAAAGAACCAAAGATCCACCGAGTGAAAGGTACCTGGGTTATCCCATCCCGGTATATCGGCATCAAAGCAATAATAATACCTAGGAGCCATAACCTCAGAATCCTCATTGGCACTGGCAACGATACGGTTTGCATATTCAACGATTCGTACTGAGGCCCTGCTTTTCATTTCTTCTAAATTTCCGGAAGCTCCATTACATAATGCCAGAAATTCCTCTGCGTCCTTATCGAATAGATCAGCCGCTATTTTATGGAATTCCTGAGTTGTATCTGCCTTTGGTTCACAATAAAACTCGGAAGATGTATGCCCGAACATCATAGGAATCTTCATCCCTTTATTCCGGGCAGCAAGTACAAAGGGATTTCCTGTACAGAACTTATTATCAACAACCGTTCCCCAGAATCTGTTATATTCCTGCGCTTTCTTATTGATATATTCCGCATCCAGCTCTCTGGCTTCTTTCAAGCAGGAAACCCCAAGAAATTCAAAGAACTTTATTCCTTCCTGCTCTTCCCCGGACAGTTCTTTTCTTTCCCCAAATATAAAATCATCCGGATAAAGCCCTGTTATCATACCGCTTTCAACAATTGCCTTCTGAAAGAGCCCTTCATTCTGAGGTGAAGTAAGCTGACTCATAACACTCGCACCTCCGGCTGATTGTCCCCCAATTGTTATATTACCGGGGTCACCGCCGAATGAAGCAATATTGCGTTTGACCCATTCGGTTCCCGCCTGCTGGTCCAGATGCCCGAAATTCCCAGGAGCCTCTGGCGCTTCTGCCGTTATTTCCGGATGGCATAAAAATCCGAAAACATTCAGCCGGTAATTAACCGTTACCACAACGATACCTCTTCTAGCAATCCTCTCCCCGTCAAATTCCATCTCAGCCGTATTGCCTACTTGAAGTCCTCCTCCGAAATACCATACATAAACCGGGAGTTTTTCCTCCGTACTTAAGGCAGGTGTCCATACATTCAGATACAGACAATCCTCGCTCATGGGAATCTCCGGGTCAACCGCCCATTCCCTGGTATAGATATCCTCTTTACTAATCCCTGGCGTTGCCTGCAATGATATGGAGGCAAATTCAAATGCTTTTCGTAACCCCTCCCAGTTCTTTGCAGCTAAAGGGGCCCGAAAGCGGTTCTCTCCTATGGGAGGTGCTGCAAAAGGAATACCTTTAAAACACGTAATTCTCGGATCTGCTGCCGGTAACCCCTGTATCGCACCATTTTCTGTTTTTACTACTCGTAACACGCGGATACCTCCTTCAATTTTGCTTTTAGTAAACCAGTTTTATGTATTAATACATTAATTAAATTATAGATTATCGGTATTTGGCATACAATGATTTATCCAATTATTTCATTGATGTATTCTAATATACCCGCGTACAACAAAAAGACACCTGTCCGAGAAAAATCTCAAACGGTATCGTATGAAAAACGGGCACTGCAGCCGCTATTTTTTGCTATGTTTTTTAGAACTATGATAGTTATTTATCTTCCTGTTTATATAATTGATAAGGGCTTTTCCGGAATTGATTCGGTGTAAACCCTGTGATTTTCTTAAATTGGCGGAAAAAATGTTCCATATTACGGTATCCGCATAAAATGGCAATTTCCCCAATGGTATAGTGATCATACACCAGGTACTTTTTGGCTAAGTTAATGCGGCTGTTAATGACATCATCCATACAGGATATACCAAAGGTCCCTTTATAGATTTCTTCCAGATAGCCGACACTGATATTAAGTTTTTCGGCCATTTTTGAAACAGTCCATTCTTTATTGGGACTATGGTATATCTCTAATTTTAATTCGTTAAGATTTTTAAATAAAGGAGACACCGCCTTATAGTTAAATGACTCCAACAGTTTGTTAAACAAAATTCTCAATAAATTATCAATTGATATGTCCTTAAAATTGTTATTTAAAACATGCTCCGATACAAGCAATTGATAAATTTTATGGCAATAAGAAGGATCGTGTATGATAAACGGTACTCCGCAGCGGATTGGTGCTGAAGTAACATAAGTTTCGTCCGTATAAAATCGAATCCAGTCATTTGCATATCTGTCAGCACAGGCACGGTAATAAATCCTCTGTTTCGGTTTGTATAGTATTGCACAATTAGAAGGATATTCCCTGTATTCGTCATCAACTAAGAATAATGCAGGTGTCTGGGTTAACAATAACAGCCAGCAGTCATGCCCTTCCGGTATATCAAATACAAAGTCTTCCGAGTGGGAAGCATCATATTCCGCACATTCTATACGAATCATCATTTTCCTCCGTGTCTTACTATTTTTTGTTTGGCAATTATAAAAAGTCCAGCCACTATAAGGAATTTACCTGCTTCCTTCGATGCTGCCTTAATTTACTGTACTCACAAGGTAGTATCCATTTATATATGTTTTGGATTTTAACCTATATGTTATATTATATTAATTTAATTCATAAGTGGCAACGGTAATCTTTCTAAATTCTATTTCTTAACACTCCGGGGCTGTTGCAAAAGGAAGCTCTGCGGAGTATGAGGCAAGTTATACTCCGCAGAGC
>JAEYPZ010000095.1:0-9904 GCA_023410275.1 Bacillota bacterium | reverse complement strand
CCGTCATGTCGGTACTTGGGCGGTGATCAAGCAGATAGTTTAAATATTTATAGATGTTTAGCCCATTAGCCTTTGCCATCTCGACCATGGTATAGACAATGGCACTTGCGGTAGCCCCTTTGGGAGTATCACTGAACAACCAGTTTTTACGACCTACGGTAAATGGTCTGATTGAATTCTCACTAAGTTATCCTCATATTAAGATAACTTAGTTTATATACAGGATATTTTTATCCTCATCTTTTACGAAGAACTGCGTAATTATGTAGTTTTTATTAAAATGATGAGGATAACAATTATTATCTTAAGCCAAAGAGTTTCGCCAATTCATCTTCATCATCAGGCCATAATGGCTCCTCCGGTTCCGGGCAACTCATACTGTTATCCATTGCTTTTTTAATCATTTCAAGAGATGGTTTAGCATATATCCTAGTCGTTTGGGTAGATGAGTGGCCAAGTATTCTGGAAACAAGCTCAAGCTCCACATCACTTTGATAAAGATTTGTAGCCCGCGTCCGGCGAAACATGTGTGGATGAACCTTCTTCGGTAGGTCCGGATGTTCCGGACGTATCAGTTCAGCGTACTTATTGATCAACCTTTCTATGTTTCCTGATGACATAGCATTTACCTGCCCATGTATTACTGTGTAAAACAAAAATTTGGAAACAGGTGCATTTTTCCCGTGATAATGATTGATATAACGCTGTAAATGCTTCACTGTATTATCAGAAATAGATACAATTCTCTCTTTATCCCCTTTTCCATGTATCCTCAGGTAAGGGGTTGTTTTTTTCAGATTTACATCTGAAAGTTTAAGATTTAAGAGTTCACTTAAGCGTATCGCGGAATCATAAAGAATCACCATGATTGTTGTATCACGGATCCCAATCTTATTGTTTCCTGGCGCAAGAAGAATGGCTTTTAGACTCCCTTCGCTCAGCAATTCCTTTTCTTTTTCCGGATTCTTTAGAAATGGGACATGTGAAACAGACAATGCTGTTTGTTGCTGAGTTATGTCTCCATCTGCCACATACCAAAGGTAAGATTTTATTGCTGCAAGCCTTTGATTACAGGAAGACTTTTCATAGTCTTCCCTCTGCAGGTACTCCATGAATCCCAACATAAAATCACGGGTACAGTCTTCAAAGCCAAAGGTTTTTATAGACAACCCTTGATGTAGAACATATCGGCGAAATACAGTTAATGCATCACGATAGGCTTTAACAGTATGAGGGCTGCGGCTACACTGTTTTTCAAGATATATATCCAGGAAATCCCTTGTTCTTGAAAAAAACAGATAGTCATAGTTTTTCTTTTTCATTTGGCAGACACCTCCGGAATGACAGAGGCAGATATTTTATCTTTACGCCGGATCGTTTTGAATGCTTCCTCCACCTGATGGTAATAGTAATACGTTTCCATTGGTCCTTTATGCCCCAGGTAATTGCTGAGGTAAGGCATTATGACCTGAAGGTCAATGTCGTTTTCCATCCATACATTCATTCTCTTTATGACGAATGCATGACGCAGACAGTGAACAGTAGGCTTCTTATCACAGCTTTGGGATTTTTCTGTCGCATTCCAGAACTCGTTGAATTTACGGTCTACTGAAGTTTTAGGGATATACTTATCTGGATACTTTCCAGGGAAAAACCATTCTGACTGTACTGGCATTCTGATGTGAAGCCATTTTAGATAATTATCGCAAAGCGTTCGGACATCTTCTGAAAGATATACGATCCGATCTTTATCTCCTTTGGAATGTATAATAGTGAGTGTACCATTAATGGTATCAACATCAGACGTCCTTAATGAACAAGCCTCAGAATTACGCAAGCCGCAGCAATAAATTAACCGAAACAAGACTTTGTATTCGACAGCTAAACGTTCAAATGAATCTACTGGTGCAAGTGAATCATAGGCATCGACCTGCTCAAAAAAAGCATGAATGTCTGAGTCGTCCATAAGGTAAGGTACATTTTTCTCAGCCTTAGGCAATATATGAGGAACATAGCTGCAAATGCCCATCGTATTCAAATATATACTGAAGCATCGTAATGCTGTGAGCCGATTATTCTGGGGCGTTTTCGTTTCTGTTGGACTGATTATTGACCACGAATCGAATAGTTCTTTCGTCAGAATGGGGTCATTAATCTTACAATACACGCAAAACTGGTCAAAACGGAATAGCCAGTATGCGGGATTATCAAACATAAAACCGGCTTTTCTGCGGTCGGAGATATATGAAGAAATAAGTTTAGCAAAAACACTTGAGTATTCATAACCCTTATGCATTGAATGCACCTCCTTTCCAGGAGATATCAATTTCACTTAATAAGAGTGGACACAGCCTCATTCGTTCCTCATCTAATGAAAGATATTTATGTACAGTGCTGTCTGTTGTATGGTCCAATGAATCCGAAATGAGTGCAACCTTTGTATTGCCCCGCAGTAAGTTTGTGGCAAATGTTTTTCTTACTACATGAAATCCTTTGTTGGGTGCATCGCGTTCAGGGAGAATACGGATCAATGCCCTGCGACATACACCGCGGTCAAGTTTGTCATAAGGAGTTTCATGTGTTATGAAGACATAAGGACTGCTACTTTTCGGTCTTGCATCGCGAAGATACTTAAAGAGGATATTCCCTACACGTACCGGCATTGGTAAAGCAATCGATTTTCCAGTTTTCTGCTGAATCAGACAAATGCTGTGCTGCTTCCAGTTGATATCCTGGAAACGGATTCCTACTATATCTGATGCACGAAATCCCATTGTCAGCCCAATACAAACGATTGCATAATCTCTTAAAGCTTTTGGCGAAATATGTTCTATATCGACAGACCAGATTTTATTTATCTCTACATCAGATAAAACCCTTACGATTCTGCTCTTCGGAGCTGACATAGTATGAAGAGCCTTATACAAAAATGGATTTGATATAATCCTTTGCTCATTTAGATAGATAATAAAACCACGGATTCTACAGTTATAAGCTGCTTTTCCTTCTGATGAAGAATGGGAGTCCTGCTGATTAAATGACTGTAATAAATCCGGAGTTATTTCATGAAAACTTCTGACGTGAATACTCTGGAGATACCGTCCAAATCTAATGCTACTGGATTTTTGCATGGCAATCGTAGATTTCTGCCATCCTTCACGTTTCAGTAGATCAAGATAATCGCTTAAAGGACTTCGAATCCATTCAGGAAGCTGTTCCATGGATGTGATCGAATCCGGCGAACCGGTCATGGAAGTAATGATCTTCCCACTCTGTATATACAGGATGTACTGACATAAAGTTCTTTGCGCTTGTTTCCAGTTACTTCCAAGAAATGACTTTACAGCCTTGAACCATGACCAAAGGATATCTTTACTTAACAATAGATGATGCATATCGAGAAATATCAATAGCAATGTAAGGGTATGCTTTGAACACTTCAAAACACTTTCTGCATAACCAGTTTCTTTCATTGCAATCAGGAACGATTCAATGTCATGCCAGCTGCTAGAATAGCCGTCCTGATTAAGTGAATCTATTCGTTCGATTTGGTCGATTCTGATGATCTGATGTATTAACATCTTATTCAGAGTAAGTGCAAGTCCATATGTACAGTGACCTTTTGATGCATGATATCGCAGAAATGCCCGAATCAGATCTTCGTAAACATCTTTTGATTTTGATGATCTATGGTAATCTTCCTCATGAAAAGCCAGAAGAGTATCATAATCAAGCTGTCCTATACTGGTTAATCCCTTTTCCTGAAGGTAGAGCATAAATCTTGAACAATGGGTCCGATATCTTTGATCATCAGGTTTTATTGAACCACTTGTTAAGTAGTCATCAACTTCCGACTTTAAAGGAGGCGATAGTAATGAGTACGCAGATGCATGTGGACCAAGATGATCTAATGATATAGAGCCGATCTGATAGACATCATTTAACTGAGCGAGACAGTGTCTTCGGCCTGTATAATGCCTGTAATTCCAAGTATCCTTGTTAGCCTCTATCCATTTGCTTACTTCTATGAAAGAGTATGATAGGCCTTTCTGAAGTAAATAGTTACGGAAATCCTTATAACAGATCCTGTGAAGACTGGTTACGGAAGGGCTATATTTTTCTTCCTTTAGGAAATCCATGATGATTTGGACATTTTTGTCGTATTGTTCCATGTGGAATCACCTCCTGAGTATAGTAATTCTATTATCATGGACAAATGAAATGGTTATCCACATCTTTTTTTAAAATTTTCCTGAATTTATGCGGTTCCTTGCAAAAGATGAGAATAATAATATCCTGTATATAAACTAAGTTTTATCCTCATATTAAGATAACTTAGTGAACGTCGTGTGAAAAGTTATGCTCTGGGTAGAAAAGCTTTCCTGTTCCACACTTCTGTAGCAGGTGCGGGCGCCAGTGCAGTCATGTACAGTATGATAGAAACAGCTAAAGCCAATCAATTAAATGTGTACCAGTATCTCTACATGGTGCTGCTGTATATGCCGGACTATAAAAATGAGCCCGCAGGCATAGAAAAGTTATTACCATGGAGCGATTTTATTAAGGAACACTGCACAGGCCTGATCGATGTTGAAAATATAACACCAGAAAATCATATGCCATTACCGTTTTAACGTTTTGGTACACCAAGGGTGAATTATGCCACACGGTATCTTATTCATCGCTTACTTTAAAAAGAGCGATATGCTTAGAATTTATAAAATTTTCATTAATGGAGACTTTAACATTGCTATGGACGAAACCACAATCTTTTTAAAGTTCTATACAGGTAAATAATTGACATAACTTCAACGTGGAAAAATAAGCGCAGTGATTATAAAACGTTACTTACAGAAATAGCAGCTATTTAAAATGTTTCTTGCTGAAATCATTTCTCACAATGGCAGCTGCGATTTGTAGAAGTCCTATTTAGAGCTACAGCACATTATGAGATTTTTGTCGAAATTTGCTGTGTAAAATAACAAATAATAATGTACGCTATATACTTTATATGGTAAAATAGAAGAAAATTCTGACAGCCATTGAAGAAATCAATGTGTCACAACCTGTGGCACAAATAAAATTATCTATTGTACAGGACATTCTGTTATAGTCATTAGCGATAATAATGGCGATGAATCATAAGGGTTCCAGCAAGGTTCAACCTCGATTCTGCCAACAATGTTGATGTAAGAATCACTTATGCTGATTCGAAATGCAACCGAAAGTGGAAATTAATGCAAAAAAACAGCAGAAGATTGTATAAAAGCTATCAATGACAAAATTAAAAATCTAAAAATGCTTAATATCATTGTGGCTGGAAAAACAGGTGTTGGAAAGAGTACCCTGATTAATGGGGTATTTAGAGAAAACTTAGCTGAAAAAGGAATTGGCAAGCCTTTTACAAAACATATGAGGAAAATTAGCAAGAAGGATTTTCCACTAAATATCTATGACACTAAGGGATTCGAATTAGGTAAAGAGGCTCAGTCTGAAGTTAAGGACGAAGTGATGGATGCTATTTGTAAGAGTATCAAATCTAAGGATGTTAATGAAGCTATTCACTGTATCTGGTATTGCATAAACACAGCTTCAAATAGAATTGAGTGAGAAGAAATTGAATGGTTGAATGATTTTGATAAAAAAAATGAGCTTATTCAGGTTCCTGTTATTATAGTTCTTACACAATCTTTTTCAAAGAATAAGGCAAGAGAGATGCGAGATATGATTTTAAATGAAAACATTGATGTCATTCAGGTGATTCCAGTTCTTGCAATGGATTATGATATTGATGATGAATACGTGGCAAAAGCTTATGGCTTGGATACGTTAATTAGAGTTATGAGTGAGGTTCTGCCAGATGAGTTACAAGAAACATTGCAAAATGTCCAGAAAGCGTGTCTTGAAGAAAAAAAACGATACGCACAAGCCGCAGTAGCAACAGCGTTTGGTGAGGAATTTTCTCAAATTCCCTTTTCGGATTGTGCGTTACTGATACCAAAACAGGTAGCTATGGTTGCATCAATAACAGCAATATTTGGTCTTGATATCAATAAAAGTATCATCACAGCCGTTGTATCTTCAACACTTGGTGCTGGAGGTGCTACAATTACGGGTAAAACTATTGTATCTAATTTATTGAAGTTTATTGTGCTGGTTACTTATTTTGAACAGAGGAAGAGAAAAGTATGATATCAATAGCTATTTGTGATGATGATTCTAATATGCGTTCCTGCCTAAAACTGCAAACTGAAAGATTTATGGAAAGCTTTGGAGAAAAGATCTATATTGAAGACTTTTCTGATGCACAAATTTGCCTTGAGCAGCTATATAAGAAAAATTTCAACCTGTTACTATTAGACATTGAAATGCCAAATATGAACGGTTTTTCTATGGCTAAGGAAATCAAAAAGAACCTATCTGAGATAACTATTGTTTTTGTATCTTCGCACGAGAATTTGGTTTTTGATTCATATGAATTCGATGCGCTGTGGTTTGTTCGTAAAAGAATATTAGAGATGGATTTAAACAGAGCTTTTAGGAAGTATATGGATTGTATATACTATGATCAATTAAGCTTTGTTGTAAAGAACAAAACGGAGTCTTATAAAATTTTGTACAAAAACGTTTTATACTTTGAAAGCTGCGGGCATGATATCTTTATTAAAACAATGCGTTGTACATATAAAATGGGGGGCAGCCTTAGAAGACTGGAGGAAGAATTAAAACGAAAGCAGTTTGCTCGAATACACAAGAGCTTTCTAGTAAACGTAAGTCATATCTACTCAATTAACGTTGATACAATAACACTTGCCGATAAAAGTACTATCCCGCTCAGTAAAGAACGCCGTGCAGAGGTCCGAAAAAAATTTTTTAGTAGAGGTGAGCATATTATGGGGTGACAATAGGAATTGAATTACTAGCCAATATTGCAACTTCAATTATAGGAATGCACTTTATTAGCCAATATTGCCAGCCATTATACAATGGGATTAAGAGAATTATCTGTATGATAATTGGAATTTTAGCCTATTTTATAACAGTAACCACAATTAACAACATAACCTCTTTTGAAGGCGTGTTTGGTTTTGCTTATCTTTTTGTTATGTTTTTTTATGCACGCAGCTGTTGTAAAGGTAATATAATCGAGCATGCCATTGGTACTATGATCTGGGCCTGCATTGTTCTTTTTTCTACAATTCCTGTTCTTGAACTTCTAGCCATTATTACTGTGAATAATACAAGTCAGCTTATAAATACAAATCATTACTTGCGGGCAGAGATGCTAACTGCAATTACTATTCTTAAATTTCTTCTGTGTCAATCTATGCTATTGAGAAAGCGTACAAAGAGTTTGTACCTCAATAAAAATGATGGATATGTACTGATTGGAATATGCTTTCTTATTTTATTGATTATTATAGGATTCTTTACAATGGAGATTAATGCTGATAATAAAGTGATTCGTCATGTACTTTCCATGATGTTGCTTTTTGGCGCAGTTATAATTATATTACTTACTTTTGTTGTTTTCCAAAAACTAAGTATCTATTATATAAACGATTTCACCAAAGAATATAATAATAAAGCTGTTGGAAAACAAGGAGAATACGTCAAATATATAGAACAATTAAATAAAGAATTACAAATTATGCGGCACGA
Organism: Bacillota bacterium; assembly: GCA_023410275.1. Taxonomy (GTDB): domain Bacteria; phylum Bacillota; class Clostridia; order Lachnospirales; family Lachnospiraceae; genus Anaerocolumna. The sequence goes on along the minus strand of JAEYPZ010000095.1, from coordinate 2,242 downwards.
TAGTAGCGGACACTACGCAACTCTATATATGTTTTTGAAAGCCGGTAAGTATGAAGAAGCTATTATGTATCTGGGAGAACTTGAGGAAAACATAAGAAAATACGATGAATTACCGGCAATTACCAACAATGACAATTTAAATGCAATATTGCATAAGACATATAATGATTGTAAAGAGAAAAATATAGTATTTTATTGTTTAATTCATGCCCAGATTAACAGGATCAAAAGCAGTGATTTAGGTGTACTGCTTTATAATCTACTGAATAACGCGATTGAGGCCACGTATCTTAGCGATAGAAAAGAAATATCTTTAGAGATCGGAAATTACCAGGGCTATTTATATTGTAAAATATGTAATACAGTTCGTGAATCAGTGCTTGAAAATAACCCGGAGCTTATAACAAACAAGCAGAATAAGGAGTTTCATGGTTTTGGGATGAAGAGTATCCATCAGATCGCAGAAAAATATGATGGGTATTATGAACATTGGGACTCTGAAGGAGAATTCATTCAGATAATATATTTGAAATATCCGGCATAACCAAGTAAATAATCCCGTTCATGCAAATTCCCTCCTGTTTATGCAATATCTATTGATCTTTTTTCTTATTAGGCAATAAAATTCTTATTAAAGTAGGTGAATCTAATGATATGTAAATTATCCACCATATTAACAAATATCCTTGAGCGCGAGAACATTATACAAATAGATGAAAGAAACGTATATGAATATGGTTTTCAAATAACCATAGCTAATATAACCAATGCTTTGATTGTATTATTGATTGGTATTGTGACCGATTCTATAATTAGGGTCTTATTGTTTTATGTGGTTTTTATTAGTATGCGTATTTTTTGTGGAGGATTTCACGCGAAAACATATACTAAGTGTTTTTGTCTGTTTGGTACGATCTGCTTATTATGTACAATTAGTAGCTACGGCATTATGAACTTTGGTGATATTAGCTCAGTAAACATTATATCAGGTATTCTGCAGGGATTGTGTTTATATCAAATGGCTCCTATAGAAAATGAAAATCATCCGCTCAGTATAGAAGAAAAAAGTAAGTTCCGTTTTTATAGTATTATTGTATTTATATTTTGGTTTTTGGTCATGGCAATATCTTCTTTTAAGAGATACGATATGGTATCAGCTGTCATTTCTGTAACGCTGATATCAGTATCAATATTAATGATTATTGCGAATAAAAATGGAGGTAAAAATGGTTATGAAGAAAATGTGTCTTGAGTTATTGGCGAAAATTGCATCTAATGCAGCAAAGCGTGCAGAAGGTAGAGCTTCTGAATGGGGAGGATATCAGCCGAAGCGTCCTGCGAAGTAGAATTAATATTTAGATTAAGGCAGAAGAAAGAGAGTTATTTTCTTCTGCCTTTTCTATGAGTCATAGGTAAGCGTCTTATAAGTACGTGTATAGATTTTTTGTTTTACTTATGGGATAATGATCCATATTCTAAAAATGCTTAAGGTTCTTTAGCACCTTAAGGGATTGGAGATTATCTATGGATTGATAGTGTCAAGATTTTTTCGCAAATTGTATTTCAGCCGTTAGGTAGCCGGTAGTCAGCCGGCTATGATATCAGACAGATTTTGGAGATCCAATTCTTTCAGATGCTCCATATTCATGTAGCGCTTTGTACCTCATTGGGTTCAAGTTACGTGTCGCAATTACATAGATGGAAGTCTGTTTGATGTGAGAAACATTCGATCTCCCACGGAAAGTAAAGTATCGTCCGCGTTATAAAAAAACAGAACTGAAGGTAGACAGAGGCTGTAGTGTAGGAAGAAACTATCATGATTACGAGGTGTATTTAGAGAAGCATCCCGATACAGCGGTGACTCAGATGGATTCTGTGATCGGGAGCAAAGGTGGAAAAGTTCTACTCACGGTATTTTTTGTAGAAACGTCCTTGATGCTTGCATTCCTAAGAGATGCCAATACCTTTAAGTCAGTAATCGATGTTTATGAAGAACTATATCATAAGTTGGGGGGACAAGACTTTCGAAAGTTGTTTCCAATCATTTTAACAGATAACGGAAGTGAATTTTCTAATCCGAAGAGTATCGAGTATGGTGCAGATGGAAACGGACTTCGAAGAACCAGAATCTATTATTGCAATCCAAGTGCGCCCTATCAAAAAGCAGAAATAGAGGTAGGTCATGAATTCATAAGAAGGGTATTACCAAAGGGAAAAAGCTTTGATGAACTGATGCAGGAGG
>JAEYPZ010000093.1:0-3427 GCA_023410275.1 Bacillota bacterium | reverse complement strand
TAAAAGACCGGCTGGGAGAAATAAAAATTACGAAAAGCCAGGACCGGTTCTGCTTTCTCATTCCTCCGGAAGGGGCACAATATGTTTGGGAACAGGAAGAGAAGAGTGGGTTTTTAAAAGAATTTATTGAGATTATTGAAAAGCCTGGTGTACAGCTGGAAGATATTAAAAACGTATTTTCCAGATATTCAGACGGTAAGTATATCTGCGAAAGCTGTGACGGGGAAGAATGCGATTTTATTTTGTATTTCGAAGATCAAGCCAGGGATTCTTACCGTTATTTCATTAAATTTCATGATAATCATGGGACATACCACAGATTTCTGTCAGAAGACGTGAAAGATATGGGATTCTAAAATTCACAGGAGGAAAAACCATGCATAAGAAAACATTAATTGCAGTCTTATTTACTGGGATCTTAATTGCCGGATCAGTCAGCTTCCCGGCAAAGGCTGACACTGTTTCAGCAAGCGAACCCATACCGCTTATCGAGCCACTTATCATAAATACTGTAAATGGACCGGGTGCAAAAATAAACGGGCCCTCTGCACCAAACCAGTCAGCAGCAGGAGATCAGGTGGTGTCCTTTGCAAGACAATTTTTAGGTAACCCTTACCGGTATGGAGGGACAAGCCTGACAGAGGGTGCAGACTGTTCCGGTTTTGTACAGAGTGTATATAAAAATTTCGGGATCAATCTGCCAAGAACCTCTCAGGATCAGGCAGCTGCAGGAGTGGATGCAGGCGGGATTGGAAATGCCAGACCGGGAGATCTTATTTCATACATAGGCCATATTGGAATTTATATAGGCAACGGCCAGCTGATTCACGCCAGCGGCCCCGAAGATGGAATTAAGATATCCAATGTGGATTTTCAGCCTATTCAGTCGGTGAGGAGAATTTTATATCAGTAAAATAAAAGCCGTAGGAATCGATTACATGTCCTGCGGCTTTTTAGTATGCTTTTATTAAAACTTTATCGTATCATCAATTTTTAATATTTGCCCCGTAAAGGAGGTATCTTCTTTGATTACAGCCATTTCCAGGGAAGCATTTTCCAACTCCATTCTTTTGTTTCGTATTTCTGGATCAGAATAAACCTCCGCTGCCATCTTTTTGCCGGATGCCTGATAAAATTGGTCCTCTACAGACTTGGAAAGAACCTTTAACTGATCGATTGCGCTGCTTAAAGCGGCTCTTATTGTATCCGGATCATCAGACAGATCTTTCAGACCCAGGGACTTGGCGGAGATATCTTTTAACCCGTTGCCCATTACCTTTGATGCCAGTCCGTTGGAATATTTATCATAGTTGTCTGTCCAGCTGCTATAAAACGAAATAACCGTTTCAATCTCTTTTGAATAATCAGTTTTTATGCTTTCTTTGTATTTATTTACCAGTTCATCAGCTCTATTTTGTGATATAACAGAGGGCTCTGTCTGGGATGTATCTCCATTTGCAATTTTTTCATATTCATCAATCTTAGAAAGGGTAGTATTAAAACGGTCTAGTTGATATTCTAATTCATTTCTAATGGAATTTAATCCGTCCCGCTGCTGGGTCAGAGAACTTTCAGCCCACTCAGCTTCCGTCCGGCTTCCGCTGAAAGGAGAATTTTTGTAGTCAATTAATTTATCTGGATTTTTGGTTTCCGTCTTTTGTGATTTTATGGCATCCAGGCTTAGTTCAAGCAGGTCAAAGCTGGGCTTTTTTTGCTTATAGTTTGTGTTTAGGCTATTAATTACACTTTTAAACTGTACGTTTTGGACCTGAAACCTGGTTCTGAAATCTGTCATATGGTTGTTGCTTCGTATCATCATATTATTTTCCCCCTTGATAAAAACTATGCTATTTATACTATCGGCTGTTTAAGAGAAAAAATAAAACGATTAATAATTATCCGACCAATGATTCTATAGAGCGGAAAGCAGATACATGGTAAAGGTACCGGCAGCCAGTAGTACTCCATCGGAAGATGTAACTTCCACTCTGTTCACCACGGACCGGCTACCTTTATGAATGGCGTTTGCTTCCACAAAGAGCTGGCCGGAGCTGATTCCTTTTATAAAATCAATGTTTCCATGCTTTGTGACATTGGCGTACTCATAAGCATAGGCAGCCATACCAGATGTAATATCACAAAGGGTAAAAATAAAGCCCCCATGGAGATTTCCGTATAGATTTAAGGCACCTTCCATAATTTCTTCACGCATTTGGTCTTCCTCCACTTCTTTATAAAAAGAATTTTCTTACTTTCTGCAATATATCATACTTTTTTACCGGCGTACAAGCGGTAAATAAATATATGGTCAAAAACTATTGATCCGCGTTTACACATAGGAGGGATCGATTGGATGTTATTTCGTACATGTCTTATAATATGACTATATTGTTAAAAAAACGACATAGTTCGACTTACACGGGGAGAGGGGGACGTACTGGGTCGTCATAAAGGAGGATGGTATTATGAGCACCGGAATTGCAGGTAACAGAAATCAAACCAGTGGAGTAGACTGGAAAACTGTAGTCGTATTTGTTTCCATTGCATTTAGTTCCCAGTGCGGGGGCGGATTTGCCGCCGGTTCAACACCCTGGTCCTATTTTTTTATGAATACGGGATTTTATGGGATGCTGCCTAAAGTAACACAGCCTTATTTCTGCCTGTTCATGCCCCTTGTGGTAGCGGCAATCAACTGTTTTATTATTTATTTCTTTATGAAGTTTGCAATGGATTTTAAAACCTTTGACTATGGTGAGTTTTTAAAGAAATATGGTTCCCGTTTTCTGGGAGGCAGGTTTGCAAAACCAATGCAGGTTGTATACGAGTTTAACTTTAACTGGCTTTTAATCGTATGCATGGCTCTTGCCTACTCCTCTTCCGGATCTGCGTTAGCAGAGCTTTCCGGAATGCCCTACCTGATTACCACCTTTGCAGTTTATTATGTTTTTACTTTGCATGAAAGGAGCCGGTCTTGTAAGGAAAAATGCGGTTTTCATGAGTGCAGTGATCTTTGTCACTTTACTGGCAATCCACGTACCAAATCTTATTTACAATATCAGCTGCGGCAGACTGACAAGAGAACTGGGCGTGATGGGAGAATCCTTAAACCAGGGAATTGCTTCAGGAGCAGGAAGCTTTCTAAGTTACCTTCTGACTGCTTTATGCTGGGCCTACATATTTTCCGGTCAGAATCTTGGCGGTTTCGGAGCCTATGTAAATCATGCACAGCTGTTTAAAAATAAAAGCACGTTGCGCTGGTCCGTGGTTCTGTCTGTTATATTAAACTGGATTTTCCTTGAAATCACCTTTGTAAAGGAAGCTGTGACAGGAGTCAGGGAAGGCAATGAATGTATGGATCAGCTGGACCGCTCCATGAAAGAAATCGGTGCAGCTTCCGAAAAGATTAAAAACATTACAAAGGTAATTG
>JAEYPZ010000140.1:0-3539 GCA_023410275.1 Bacillota bacterium | reverse complement strand
TCCGGCTGAAGCTCCATAATCATGTCAAAGGCGGAAGGGCCATTGGTGGCCTTTCCGATAATGCTGCACTCATAGTTTTCCCATATGATCAGGGAGGCGATGCCGGCCAGGATTAGTGGTTCATCGTCTATAATAATAATTCGATACATAATGTTTCGCACCCCTTTGTCAGCTCATTCTAAAATTCCAGTGGTAGGGCAATGGTAATTAATGTATACTGGTCTAATTCACTTTCCAGCTTTAAGCCGTATTCTTCTCCGTAAACCAGCTTTAATCTCCGGTCCACGTTTGGCAGACCGATTCCGCTCATATTACTTCTTGTGATACGGGAGGTATCTGTCAGCAGTTTTTCTATATTTTCAGGTGATATGCCAATGCCATTGTCTTTCACAGAAATATAGAGTATTCCGTTTTCCGTATAAACGTGTATCTGTATCAGCCCGTTTCTTCCGCTTGGTTCAATTCCGTTAAATATAGCATTCTCCACAATGGGCTGAAGGGTCAGTTTCACGATTTTGGCATCGTAAAGCTCCTCCTGGTCTACCTGGGTTGATACGTCAAAAAGTTCAATATAACGGATTTTTTCTATGATAACATAGTTTTGCAAAAAATCCAATTCCTGACGAAGCGTTACTTTTTCGTTGAATCCCTTTGCCATGTTTTTAAGCAGAGAGGATAGGGCAGTGACAACCTGGACGATTCCGCTGTTTTTCTGCATGGTTGCGATCCATTTAATAGAATCCAGGGTATTATAAAGAAAATGAGGATTGATCTGTGCCTGTAGCATTTTAATTTCCATATCCTTTTTTTCCTTTTCATTTTGTACCCTTGTTTCCATAAGGTTGGAGATCCGGCTGGACATCTGGTTAATCTGCGTTCCAATGCTTCCGATCTCATCAGCCGTTTCAATGGAACGGTCCGGATCAAAATTCCCCCCGGAAATCACCTCCAGACGTTTCTTTAAGCGGCTGATGGGGGCGCTTAGCTGGCGGGATATGAACCAGGACAAGGTCAGACCTATGGCAAAACAAAAAAAGAATATAAGACTGATTGTGCCGCCGATCACTCCGTGGTCCAGATTAAGAGAGGAAACTGGAAGAACCTGAAAGAAGATCAGTCCGCTGACAGCCTGTTTTTCATAGGCAATGATGCATTCCTTCCCGGCAAGCATGGTGCGGAAATTCCCCTGGGATTCCTTTAACTCTTTTAAGTTTGCCAGCAAATGGTCTACATCAAAAGAATCTCCGTTTACAGAGGAGATAATACTTCCGTCTGAAGTGGCCGCATAAAGTATCTGACCGTCTCCCATGCTTTTCAGTGTATCAGAGAACAGCCTGGGGGAAACAGCAAGAAATATCCATGCGTCTTCCGGCTGCCCGTTGGAAGCATATTTTAATGGCCTTAAAAGGGGGAGAATCTTTGGGGTATAATTGGTAGGAGAAAAAGGGTTGTCCTCCAGAGAAAGAAGGTACTGGGTATTTTCTCTGTAGAGCAGATCATGAAACCAGGGGGCATTTTCAATGTCACCCACATCTCTGGTGGAACCGTAAGCGTTACCGGCTTGCAAAACTTCTCCATTATTAAAAAGTGTGATTTTATAAATATATTTGCTGTAACCTGAAATTGCGCAAAAGTCTCTCAGCACATTGGATGCGTAGAGCTTAATATAGGCAGATTCCCCGTGGTCTCCCATTTTAAAAGAAGGAGAGGAAAATAACGATTTTCGTTCGGAGCAGGTAACAACAATGTTGACCATTTCCTTATAAGCCACTTCCATACGATCTGACAAAATCTGGACCCGGTTCACTGTATTTTTTGTTTCGTTTTCTAAAGCATCCTTATAATACGAGTGATAGTTATAAAAACTCACGGCACATGCAATGATAATTACCATCAGCAGATTGTATAAAAGAAATTTATACCGGAATGTTCGGGGCATGATCTCATCCTTTCTCCCCCGTGAACAGCCGTTAAATGCCAGATGCACGATTTTGCATCTCAGCCTGCACGAGATTAAATTTAGTAATATCATATCCTTTATTCCGCAGAAATTCAACGAAATAGAAATGAATCTTAAAAAAATATAAAAATCTGAATAAAGTATATGTTTTAATTTATAGCAATAGGAGAAACGTAAAAAAAATAATATAATTATGCAAATCGTTTATTCCGATATGGCCTCAGATCTGGTATCTTTATAGCATAAAGAACACGCGCGTAGTTCTAAAAAAAGGGAGGTTTCAAACCAATGAGATTAAAAAAGGTTTTAGCTATGGTATTAGCAGCCGGAATGGTGTGTGCATCTTTAACTGCATGTGGAAGCAAAACAGCTGAAAGCAGTGCTGCAGATACAAACGGAGCAACAACTGCTGCGGATTCTGCAAAGGCAGGCGATAAAACACAGAACTCTGGTGAAAAGAAGGTTCTTACCGTGACAACATGGGATTATGATTCATCTCCTCAGTTTCAGTCAGTGGTTGATGCCTATATGAAAGAAAATCCCAATGTGGAGATCAAAGTTATTGATACATCTGCTGATGAATACAACAATTCCTTAGGAATCAGTTTATCCGCAGCACAGCCGGATCCGGATATTATCTGGGTAAAGGATATGGGCTCCATGCTTCAGATGGCTGATAAAAAGCAGCTTCTTCCTCTTGATGATTTCATGAAAAAAGACAACTTTGATACAGCCGTTTACAATGGTGCGGCAGAGCAGCTTCAGTACAACGGAGTGACTTACGGACTTCCATACCGTTCCGACTGGTATGTCTTATACTACAACAAAGATCTTTTTGATGCAGCAGGTGTTGCATATCCTTCCAATGATATGACCTGGGATCAGTATAATGAACTGGCTGCCAAGATGACTTCCGGCGAAGGCAGCTCAAAGGTATACGGCGGACATAATCATACATGGCAGGCGCTTGTAACAAACTGGGCCGTTCAGGATGGCAAGCATACAGTTGTTGAAAAAGATTATTCCTTTTTAAAGCCATGGTATGAGGCAGCTCTTTCCTTACAGGATAAGGGATATATCCAGGATTACTCTACGTTAAAGACAGCAAATATCCATTACTCCTCTGTATTTAAGAATCAGCAGTGCGCTATGATGCCAATGGGAACCTGGTTTATCGCCACCATGATCCAGTCCCGTGCAGCAGATGAGACTTCCTTTAACTGGGGTATTGCAAGACTTCCTCATCCTGCTGATACAGAATCAGGATATACGGTAGGAGCTCTCACTCCTGTGGGAATCAGCGCTTATACAGACGAACCTGATTTATCCTGGGATTTTGTAAAATTTGCAACAAGCAAAGAAGCCGCAAATATTCTGGCTGAACAGGGTGTATTTACCGGTATCCAGACAGAGGAATCTTTAAAGACCATCGCTTCCGCACAGTTCTTCCCAGAGGGAGAATCTAATATTGAAGCATTGTCCTATACTCATTACACATTTGACCGTCCTTTAGACCCGAAGATCGAAGAAATTCGTAAGGCTCTTGACGAAGTTCATGAAATGATAATGATTAAGCAGT
>JAEYPZ010000152.1:0-36105 GCA_023410275.1 Bacillota bacterium | reverse complement strand
GCTTCCGACTTTGTAAACGGACATATTCTGTACGTAGATGGCGGTATTCTGGCTTACATCGGCAAGCAGCCTGGCTGAGAAGCAAGAGTCCAGTTGAGAGGTAAGTAACCCGGCTGAAAAGCAAGCGGTCCAGCTGAGAGGAAAGTAACCTGACCGAGAGGCAAAGCAGCCCAACTGAGAGGTAAAGAAGCTCAGCTGAGATGTAAGAAGGTTTTTAGTACAATATTGAGTAAATAAATTAATAATCATAAATCAGCAAACGAACAATTAAAAAGTTGATATCCAAGATTAAGGAGAATATGGAGGCAAGTATGCTGTTAGAGCTTAAGGTGGTTGATAAGGATGGGAATTCGCTTGCTCTTAATAAGGGAGAAGGGGAAGTGAGCCTGGTATATAAGGAAGAATACAAAGAGGGGGATAAGCTTCTGATTACCTCTTCAAAGAAGGACTGTTTCCTTTATATCCAGGTTGATGATGCCCTTGGAACTGCCCTTGTATATATAACAAAGAATGAGATAACCTATCAGATACCCTTTGAAGAAGCAAGGTACTCCCTTTCTCCGAAAGCTTTTTCCGGTAATATTCATCTTCTTTCCGTAAGGGAAGTGATGGAAGAGGAGACGGGAAATTACCGTAATCTTGCGCAGAATGTAATGGACCAGCCTGGGGCTGCCGGATGCTATCCCCATGCATCGGCCAATGCAGAGACCAGAGGAGAATCGGTTTTTGCGGCAAAGAATGCCATTGACGGTGTGATCGAGAACCACTCCCATGGAAACTGGCCCTATGCCTCCTGGGGCATCAACAGAAGGGAAGATGCGGAATTTAAACTGGAGTTCGGAAGAAGTGTCATCATAGATAAGATAAATCTTTATACCAGAGCGGATTTTCCTCATGACAACTGGTGGGAAAAGGTTACCCTCACCTTCTCTGACGGAAGCTTTACCGAATTGGTATTGGAGAAGAGCGATAGGGCCCATGTCCTGAAGTTAAATGGGAAAAAAGCAGAATGGCTCCGGCTGCATAAACTGGTAAAGTCAGAGGACCCCTCACCTTTTCCGGCACTTACACAGATAGAAGTATACGGAAGAGAAGCGTAAGACAAAAAATTACATAAATGGAAATATATCCAGGCGGCCTGCTGCAGAATTAGCTTATTATTAGCTTTTTTGCAGCAGGTTTGTCAGTTTAAAGAGAAAAAGAAAGTATGAATCTTTCAGGAGAACTAAAAAAAGGGTACAAAAATAGGTGGAAGTATATTATAATACAATAGAGATAAGCATATGGAAAATTATTACAAACCCTGACTGTTGTATTACAGTGGATGCTTATGGTGATGCAGAAGAATGAACAGAAAGAAAGGAAAGCCATAATTTTGCCTCTTGAACAGGAAGCAAATTTTGGCAGGGAGCGCGGGATGAAAGGAATAATATTAGCAGGAGGCTCCGGAACCAGGCTGTATCCGGTAACAAAAGCAGTATCGAAGCAGATACTTCCTATCTACGACAAACCGATGATATACTATCCACTGTCTGTGTTGATGTTAGCCGGCATAAAAGAGGTGCTTATTATATCAACACCAAGAGACCTTCCGGTATTTGAAGAATTACTGGGGGACGGGACGGAGCTGGGAATGTCCTTTTCTTATGCCGTACAGGAGGAACCCAGAGGCCTGGCGGAAGCTTTTATCATCGGAGAAGAATTTATAGGGAAGGATAATGTCGCTCTTATATTAGGAGACAATATCTTTTACGGCAGGAGCTTTTCCGGGACCCTCGACAAGGCAGCTTCCAGAAAAGAAGGTGCGACCATATTCGGATATTATGTAAGGGACCCCAAGGCATATGGAGTTGTGGAATTTAATGAAAGGGGACAGGCTGTGTCCATTGAGGAGAAGCCGGAGCATCCGAAATCCAACTATGCCGTTCCGGGATTGTATTTTTATGATAATGAGGTAATTGAAATAGCAAAGACCATTAAGCCTTCCGCCAGAGGCGAGCTTGAGATAACTGCTGTTAACAATGTCTACCTGGAAATGGGAAAATTAAATGTCGAGACCATGGGCAGAGGAATGGCCTGGCTTGATACAGGAGGGCATGACTCCCTTTTGGAAGCCTCCAATTTTGTTGCCTCCATCCAAAAAAGGCAGGGACTGTACATATCCTGTATTGAAGAAATAGCCTACAAGCAGGAATTTATCGATAAAGCCCAGTTGATTAAGCTGGCGCAGCCTTTACGAAAGACAGAGTATGGGAAATATCTGCTTGACATAGCAAATGGATTATAGGAGGTAAAATAGTAAAAAATGGGACAGTTTCAATTTACACCTTTAAATATGGAAGGTTTATTTCTGATAGAGTCAAAGGTCTTTGGAGATAACAGGGGTTATTTCATGGAAACCTATAATTATGAAGACTTTAAAAAGGCAGGAATTTCAGATGTTTTTGTGCAGGACAACCAGTCCGCCTCCTGTAAGGGAGTATTAAGAGGGCTTCATTACCAGAAGAATTACCCCCAGGGAAAGCTTGTAAGAGTAATAAAAGGTGAGGTATTTGATGTTGCCGTTGATATCAGAAAAGGCTCGGATACCTTTGGCAAATGGCATGGAGAAATCTTAAGCGCGGAAAATAAAAAACAGCTTTATATTCCCATGGGCTTTGCTCATGGCTTTCTGGTATTGTCCGAGGATGCGGAATTTGTATATAAATGTACGGATTTCTACCATCCGGAGGATCAGGAAGGGATTTTTTACAACGATCCGGCTATTCACATAGACTGGCCCATAAAAGAGGGCATGGAGATAATCCTGTCAGAAAAGGATAAGGTAAACGGCGGGTTGGAGAGCATTATATAAAGTATGGAAGAAAGGTTAAATATATGGAACGCAGAATACTAATAACTGGTGCGAACGGACAGCTGGGGCTTGCTATCAATCAACTTTTAAACGAGAGAGAAGATATCACGTTAATTAATACCTGTTTGTCGGAATCATCGGCTTATTGCCCTATTAAGCTGGACATAACCAATCCCATGGGAGTTATGAATCTGGTTCAGGAACTTAGCCCGCAGATCATTATTAACTGTGCAGCCCATACCCAGGTAGACCTGTGCGAGAGTGAGCAGGAAAAAGCCTATACCATTAACGCCTTGGGGCCGAAGTACTTAGCAGAGGCAGCAAAGGCAGTTGAAGCAAGGCTTATACATATTTCCACGGACTATGTCTTTAGTGGAGAGAAGACTGAACCCTATACAGAGGAAGATGACACAGAGCCAAAAAGCGTATATGGAAGTACAAAGCTGGCCGGTGAAGAATTTATAAAGAGCATCTGTGATAATTACCAGATTGTAAGAACTGCCTGGCTGTATGGTGAGGGCAAGAATTTTGTAAGGACCATGCTGCGCCTGGCGGATGAAAAGAAGGATATCAAGGTGGTATCCGACCAGTCCGGCTGCCCGACCAGTGCGCTGGAACTGGCAAGAGTCCTGGTATTTCTTATTGATAAAGAGGAAAGCGGTATCTTTCACGCAGTATGTGAGGGAGTTACTACCTGGTATGAGTTCGCAAAGGAAATCTTCCGGCTGGCGGAAAAAGAAGTGAATCTTTCTCCTATTCCAACAGAAGAGTACAGAGTGGCTGCTAAAAGACCTGCCTACTCCGTACTGGACACCGGAAAATTAAATGCAATGGGCTGCCATTTGAAACACTGGAAGGATGCCTTAAAGGAGTATATGGACAGTCTGGCAGCAAGTGGACTTTAACTATGGGCAAAAAATTAAGAAAGGAAGCCATATAAGAAGCTGTACAGCTTTATTTGTGGCAGAGTGGCAAAAAAATGAAGACATATCTGGTTACAGGAGGAGCAGGCTTTATAGGCTCCAATTATATTCATTATATGTTTGAGACCTATGGACAGGATATACATATTATCAATGTGGATGCACTAACTTACGCAGGCAATCCCGAGAACCTGAAAGCAGTAGAGAATTATCCCAATTACACCTTTATTAAAGAAGATATCAGAAACAAGGAAGCGGTACTTGAAATATTTAAGAAATATGACATTGACAGAGTGGTGCATTTTGCTGCTGAAAGCCATGTGGACAGAAGCATCCTTAATCCCGAAGTTTTTGTCAGTACCAATGTGCTGGGGACTTTGAATCTGTTAACGGCTGCAAAGACTGCCTGGGAGACAGAGGAGGGATATAAGGAAGGAAAAAGATACCTTCAGGTTTCCACCGATGAGGTATATGGGTCCCTGGAGGATGGGGATACCTATTTTTATGAGACAACCCCCCTGGATCCCCACAGCCCCTATTCTGCCAGCAAGGCTTCTGCGGATATGCTGGTAAAAGCCTATATGGATACCTTTCAGTTCCCGGCTAACATTACAAGGTGCAGTAATAATTACGGTCCCTTCCAGTTCCCGGAAAAGCTCATACCCCTTATGATTAATAACTGCTTAAAGGGTGAAAAGCTGCCGGTGTACGGAGACGGTAAGAATGTCAGGGACTGGCTTTATGTAAAGGACCATGCCAAGGCCATTGACCTGGTAATGGAAAAAGGAAGGCTCTTTGAAGTCTATAATGTAGGCGGCCATAATGAAAAGCAGAATCTTGAGATTATTTCCTTAATGATAGAGACCTTACAGGAGCTGCTTCCGGAAGAAGACAGCAGGAAGGCACATATTAACGAAGGACTTATTAAATTTGTGGCAGACAGAAAGGGACATGACAGGCGCTATGCCATTGCACCGGATAAGATCAGGGATGAAATCGGCTGGGAGCCGGAGACCTCCTTTAAAGACGGAATACGCCTTACAATAAAGTGGTATCTTGAAAATAATGGGTGGATGGAACGTATTACAAGCGGCGAATATCAAAATTATTACAAGGAAATGTACCGCTAGTCCCACTGAAAATGTCAACTTTACGTCAAAATAATTACAGATTTATTACAAAATGTTATATAAAGGCTTGCAATCCTAAAATTGGTATGCTATAATTATTACATAATTATTAATTGAATATTACCGGTCATTAATAGTTGTATCATTCCTGTAATATTTGCAGGAAAAATTAAGTGGCATATGCCAATAACAAGGAGCCTATTATGAAATTCAGAAAGTTACTATTGTGTATGTTAGCAGGAATATTTTTAGCAGGCTTTGCTAATATATACACATATGCAGCAGAAGAAGATCAAAATGTTACAGTTAATACAGATACCACTGATAAAACAGCTGACACACAGAATGATGCAGCTAATACAAATATAGTAACTGTTCCGGACAGCACGGCCGAGGATTTACAGAAACCGGCTGATACAGCAGGAACTGCCAATGCTGATACAGCAAAAGAAGAAACAGCAAAAGAAGAAACAGCAGCGGCAGACAAGACTACGGTGAAAGAGCAGGAAACAAAAACTGCTACTACGAAAAAAGCACCTGTAAAGACCAAAGCTAAGAAAGCGAAAGCAGCAAAAACAGCTAAAGCAAAGGTAACAAAGAAAGCAACCGTAAAAGCAGCCGCCAAATACAGCAAAGCTGATTTAAGACTGCTTTCCGCATTGATATATTGTGAAGCCGGCGGAGAGGCTTATAACGGAAAGCTTGCAGTTGGTATCGTAGTAATGAACCGTGTAAGAGTATCTGCATTTCCGGACAGCGTAAAGTCTGTTGTCTATCAGAGATATCAGTTTGGACCGGCAACCAATGGTTCCTTAAACAGAGCACTTGCAGAATATGATAACGGTAAATTCAATTCCCAGAATGAAAAAGCATGTGTTAGAGCAGCCAAAGAGGCTTTAAGCGGCGCAAGAAATATTACTATAGGCGGAAAGACCAAGAAGTTTGGAAGCTATTTATATTTCAGCGGCAGGTTAAGAGGTTATACCTATAAACTGGGACATCACCAGTTCAAATAATACGAAATCAGGATAAAGCTGTTATGATTGCCTTTTACAGGCGGTTGTAGCAGTTTTTTTATTGTTCGCGTGCCAATTTTGGAAGGACTTTTTTATCTGTAATTTCAAGGACGAAACCTGATTAATTGACAGGTTGCCAGCCAAATGATATACTTAAGCGCATAAGCAAGATGTGGGGAGGCTATATATGTCTGATAAGCGTGTTACCATGAAAGATATAGCAATAGAAGCAGGTGTTTCCACTGCCACTGTTTCCTATGTTCTGAATTATTCAGAAAA
Source organism: Bacillota bacterium (assembly GCA_023410275.1). Taxonomy (GTDB): domain Bacteria; phylum Bacillota; class Clostridia; order Lachnospirales; family Lachnospiraceae; genus Anaerocolumna. The sequence goes on along the minus strand of JAEYPZ010000152.1, from coordinate 29,903 downwards.
GGAAAGAATAAGCCATGAAACAAGAATGCGTATTTTTGAAGCTGCCAATAAGTTAAAATATGTGCCAAATATGACAGCCAAATCCCTGGCGAGCCAGAGAAGCTACCTGGTAGGAATCATCATCAACATGGGCGGAAAGGATAAAAAGAGTAAAGTATATCAGTACTATGATCTGGCCAGAGAAATACAAAGGTGCCTGTATCCAAAAGGTTACGATGTGGTGTTATTATCCACGAAAGAAATGGAAAAAGACTACAGCATAGGCCAGAAACGCTCTCTGGATGCGGTATTTGTTATGGATATGGATGAGGAAAGCATCAAAGCAATTGCCTCACAGTATTATGTCCCGGCTATTTTTATTGAAGGTTATATAGCGGATCCGATTTTCTGCAAGATACTGACCAGCTATGAAAGTGTACTAAAACAGGCGGAGGAACAGTTAGGAAGTAATTTCTATGTTATTATGGAAGACCATGCCAATAAAAATGTCTTACAGACGATAACGAAGAAGGTACCGGAAAAAAATATTTTCATAAACCGTTATGATGCAAGCCTGATACAATTCCTCCAGGAACACTATAATCAAAAGGGGCTTGTTATAGGTGAAATACTTGGCATGCAGGTGGAAAACTATGTGGATAACCGGAATATTTCAGTGGTAGTCAACTCGGAAAGAGACATTATGCTATTGCCGGATACGAAAACCATCGTTATCAGTAATAAAAAGAAAGCCGAAAAAGCAGTAGAAATCATGGACAGGCTGCTGCGCCTGGATAATCCCAATGAGGTGGAACGGGTAACCTATATACATCCGCTTTAAAGCTTTTTAATGTATAGACGTCAGCTGAACTGATGGATGCTGATGTATCATTGTGAAACGATAAAAGGGCAAGGCAAAATAAGTAAAGTAAAATAAGCAAAGCAATATATGCAAAACAAGCGAGGCAAAATAAGCAAAATAAGCAAAGCAAAACAAGTAAGGCAAAATAAACAAAATAAGCAAAGCAAAACAAGTAAAGCAAAAAAAGCAAAATAAAACCAGGCATCTCAGAACTGAGCGAGTTTGGTTATGCTAAGTAAAACATAAATGAAGTTAAAAAAGAGGGAATCGTGATTTTAAACAAAACATGATTACTTCTTTTTTTTATTACTCTAGCTTTTAAGTACTTAACAAAACAAAAAAAGACGGAAGGTTAAAGAAAAGAGTACGGATGCGGGAATAGGCATCTGCTTAACAAAATATTATTAAGTTTATTAAGTTAAAAACAAACAAAAATATCTTTGTTTAATTTGATGAAAATATAAAATATGCACAATTTGAATTGACTCAATAACAAATAAAAGCTATAATTGCAGGTAGTTAAGCGCATAAGTAAAACATTATGAATGCGAATACTCAATCGTATGAATAATGTGGGAAGCAGGTATGAGAAATGAGAAAGCATAAGGCATTATGGCTGTCTGTCTTTCTATGGGGAAGCGGACAGTTTATAATATGCAGACAAAAAATGAAGGGCTTGTTCTTTTTTATGATGCAATTGGTGTTCATAGGAATTGAGCTGTTCAGCGGTTACTGGATTCAATATGCCAGTGGATTGATCCCGGATTTTTCTATCAGACTTCACGGAGGTTTCTTCACCAAAGGAATCTGGGGGCTAATAACTTTAGGTGAGAAAACCGGAGGAAAATATGGAGATCATTCGGCCATGCTGTTAATCCGGGGAGTTATAGCTCTGTTTGTTATCATACTGTTTGCACTGATATACCTATGGAATTTGAAGGATGCTTATTATTCAGGCCTGATGATTGACAAAAATGGTACCTGCATAAATACAAAAGAGGCTTTTAAGAGATTTTACAGCAGAAATTTTCCTTATTTTATTTTAATCCCGATTGGAATACTCTTCTTATTTATTGTGGTCATGCCAATTGTATTTTCCGTGCTGACAGCTTTTATAAATTATAACAGGGATCATCTGCCGCCAGGAAAATTACTAAGCTGGGTAGGGCTTTCCAACTTCAGGAAACTGTTTACGGTACCTATCTGGTCCCATACGTTCTTAAAAGTAATAGTCTGGACAGTTCTCTGGACGCTCATAGGGACCTTTAGTACATACTTTTTTGGTATGCTTCAGGCGTTAATACTGAATCATAAGGCGGTGCGCTGCAAGAATATATTCCGTACCATACTGATACTTCCCTGGGCAATACCCCAGATGGTATCACTGCTGGTTTTTCGCAATCTGTTGAACGGGCAGTTTGGGCCGGTAAACCAAGCCTTGCTGAAGCTGGGTGTGATTTCTGAGAATATCCCCTTTTTATCGGACCCCTTAATAGCAAAAATATCCATAATAGTAGTAAATCTATGGCTGGGATTTCCTGTTTTTATGGTAATGATGCTGGGGGTATTGGCAAATCTTGACCAGAGCCTTTTTGAAGCCGCTGCCATTGATGGGGCCGGCAAATATCAAAGCTTCTTAAAAATTACCCTGCCGCTGGTCTTTCAGGCAACGGCTGCCAATCTGATTATGAGCATGGCAGGAAATTTCAATGCCTTTGGCGCGATTTATTTCCTGACCCAGGGCGGTCCTAACAATCCGGATATGCAGTTTGCGGGAAGCACGGATATCCTGATATCCTGGATCTATAAGCTGACTCTGAACCAGCAGATGTATGATATCGCTGCCGTTATGAGTGTATTGCTGTTTGCCGTAATCGGTGCGGTTTCCTTCTGGAATTTCAGAAGGACCGTATCCTTTAAAGAACTATAGGAGGGCTGGAGATGAAGAAAAAGATAACAGTATTCTTACTGCATGCTGAACTTATATTAATATCACTGGTGGTGCTGATACCGGTTGTATGGATTGTACTGTCCTCCTTTCAGAAGGGCAGCGGCCCGCCCGCAGCCATCAACTTAAAAGAGCTTACCTTGGCCAATTACAGCCGTCTGTTTTCAGAAACCAGTTATGATTTATGGTTTTTTAATACCTTAAAAATTGCTCTGGCAAATATGGTCCTGTCAGTGCTGCTGATTATGGTCACAGCCTGGATTATGTCAAGATTCCTGTTTCGGGGAAGGAAGGCAGGGCTTATGGCAATTATGATATTATCCATGTTCCCTACCTTTTTATCCATGACAGCTATTTATACCCTGTTCCTAACCCTTGGGCTGGTGGGAAACTCCATCTCCCTTATCATTGTATATGCCGTTGGAGCGATACCCTATAATACCTGGCTGGTCAAAGGTTATCTGGACGGAATACCTAGAGCGATCGACGAAGCGGCCTATATGGATGGCTGTACCCGGTTACAGACCTTTCGGAAGATAATTCTTCCTATGTCAAAGCCCATTATTACATACTGTGCCGTATCCCAATTTATGCTGCCATGGATGGATTATATCCTGCCCAATATTCTGTTATCGGGAGATAAGAGCAGGACTCTGGCAGTGGGGTTATTTGCACTGATCAATGGCAAGGAAAGCATTAACTTTACGGTATTTGCCTCAGGGGCGGTACTGATTGCAGTACCTATAACAATTATATTTATAATCTTTCAGAAATATCTGGTACAAGGGATTTCGTCAGGAGCGGATAAAGGGTGATAATTTTATAAATTAAATTTTTATGTCTGGAGAAGAGCAATATTGTAATTCAACTTATTTAGTATGAATTCAGCTTATATAATCAGAGGAGGAAAGAAAGATGAAATGTAGAAAAATTCTAAGTGTTTTACTTATGGCTGCGCTGGTTATCAGTATGCTTGGCGGCTGCAGCAGGAACATTCCCACAGAACAGCAAGGGGATAAACAGGGAGCGGACGGGGCAGCACCGACGGAAGCTGCGGCAGGAGATGCAGCAGGTGCGGGAGATAAGGAGGCTGCCGTAACAGGAGCGGAAGCTATTACACCGGAAGAGGGTGCCAGTCTTAGCTTCTGGACTCTGTCCGGTTACCTGGAATATGGAAAAGCAGTAGCGGAATTATTCGAAAAGAAATACGGCGTTAAAGTGGAAGTACAGGAAAACGGACTGGACTCCGTTAACAAAATGATGCTGGATGGCCCTTCCGGTAACGGAGCGGATATCTTTATGGCAGCTCACGATTCCTTTGGAACGGCGAAAGATGCCGGTATTATAGCAGAGCTAAGTGAAACGGCTTCCGGCACTGTTAAGGACAGGATTAATGAAACAGCGGTAAAAACCGTAACCTCGGAAGGTAAAATCTATGGTGTGCCTGTTTCCATAGAAACTTATGCTCTTCTGTATAATAAAAAACTGGTAACAGGTAAGCCTGCTTCCACCTTTGAGCAGATCAGGGATGAAGCCTTAGCATACAATAATGCCGGGGAAAATAAATTCTGGTACCTGACTGTACCCACGGACGGTTATCCCGCATATCCCTTCCTGAGCCTTTATGGCTTCCAGCTCTTTGGAGCAGACGGTACCGATGGGGATAAGCCAGGGTTTGATTCCCCTGAATTTGAGAAAGGTCTGGAAGCAATCGCATCCTTAAAGAAAATTATTCCCATTAAAGCCGATGACTTAAAAATGGAGACTATGTCACTTTTAGAGCAGAATTTTAAAGACGGTAAAACTGCCTATTACCCCATTGGACCATGGCTGATAAAATCCCTGAAGGATGAGAATATTGACTTTGGTGTGACGGAACTGCCAACCTATGACGGCAAGACCATGAAGTCTTTCAGTGCAGTGCAAAACGCTTATGTATCCGCCTATACCAAATATCCCAAAGCTTCGGAGCTCTTTGCAACCTTTCTGACCAGTGATGAGGCAGCGGCACTCTTATACAGCAAGTGCTATAAGATAACGGCAAACAAAGATATCTCAAAGGTAGAAGGCTTAAAGGATGACGAACAGTTAAGAGTATTCTGTGATGAATTTACCAAATCGGTGCCCATGCCCAGTACAAAACGGATCTCCTATTACTGGACCATTGCCCAAAGCGTGTTAAGTGCTGTATTTGACGGTACCCTGACACCCCAGGAAGGTGCTAAAAAAGCACAGAAAGACTTTGATGCACTGGTAGCCAGTGAATAAAAGCAGTAAATACGAAGAAAAGAATAAAGAGAGGAAAGTGCTATGATATTTTCATCCATAATACATGAACCCAAAAGTGCACTGTCCTATGCCTATGATGAAAATACTTTGCATCTCAGGCTGAAAACAGCCAAAGGCGAAGTGAAAAAAGTAAAAGTACTGGCTGTTGATCCCTTTAATTGGATACCCAGGGGAGACGGGACACCGATATATGATTTTGACAAAAGCTCTGTCATACAGATTGCCATGGAAAAGGAGCAGGTAACAGCGACCCATGACTGCTGGTTTGCCGAGATACCGGATATCAAGTGGAAAAGGACAAAATATTGCTTTATTGTTACCGGAGCAACGGAGAGTTATATCATTGGAAGCCGGTACTGGATTCCCTATAAGGAAACCGACAGCGTATTGTATAACTTGGGAAACTATTATAATTACCCCTATATCAATGAAGAGGACCTATATAAGGCTCCGGACTGGGTAGCTGATACCGTTTGGTATCAGGTATTCCCGGAACGGTTCTGTAATGGGACGCCGGAGGACGGAAGGGATGTACTGCCGTGGGGAAGTGATGCACAGGATGGTTATCATAAGAAATTCGGCGGAAATCTGGCAGGTATAATTGAAAAGCTTGATTACATCAAAGAATCCGGATTTAACGGAATATATCTGAATCCAATTTTTGAATCACCCAGTTCCCACAAATACGATACAACGGATTATTTTAAGATCGATCCGGAATTTGGTGACAATGACATATTTGGACGCCTGGTAGAAGAAGCCCATAAGCGTGGAATAAAGGTAATGCTGGATGCGGTATTTAACCATTGCGGATTTTATCATCCCTTCTGGCAGGATGTCCTAAAGAATGGCGAACATTCCAGGTACTTTGACTGTTTCTATATCCTGGACCCGGAAAAACCCTTATATAGCGGAGAACTGGTTGGCGGACTTCCGGCGGAGTGTCCCAAAGAATTACTCAACTATCGGACCTTTGCCTACGCCCAGACCATGCCAAAGTGGAATACGGGAAATCCCATTGCCAGAGAGTATCTGCTAAAGGTAGCGGCTTACTGGATTGAGGAGTACCATATAGATGGCTGGAGGCTGGATGTGTCGAATGAAATATCTCATGATTTCTGGCGGGCATTTCGAAAGACTGTTAAGGCCATTGATCCCGAGGTCTATATTCTGGGTGAAAACTGGGATAATTCCTATCCCTGGCTGCAAGGGGACCAGTTTGACGGAGTAATGAACTATGAATTCAGCACACCTGTATGGAATTTTTTCGGAACAGATAAGGGAAATGGAATGAAAATCCATGGGGTGGAATTCAAAGCAGCGGTCAGCAGGCTGCTGGCAGACTATCCCAAACATATTACAAGGAATCTGTTCAACCTGCTGGACAGCCATGATACGGAAAGAATCCTCCAGGTAGTACAGGGCAATCAGGATATCGTAAAGCTAGCCTATGTATTTCTCCTGACCTTTCCCGGTTCTCCTTGCATCTATTACGGCAGTGAGATTGGAATGGGCGGCGGTGAACACAGCAACAGGCAGTGTATGATCTGGGATGAGAGCAGGCAGAATAGGGACTTATACATGGTTATTCGAAAGCTTGTAGATCTAAGAAAAGAAAAGGAGAGTTTCCGGACAGAGAACTTTCAATGGATAGATCTGAATACCTCAATGGATACCTTGCTGTATAAAAAAACAACTCCCGAAGAATCACTGTATGTCCTTCTGCACAACGAAGAAAGCCCGGGAGTACTGGATTTACCGGAAGACTTACAGGGAACGGTCTGCATAGACTTAATGACCGAAAACAGAATTCAACTTGAAAACAGTATTTCACTCGTACCTTATGATTACAGACTGTTTTCCTTAGAAAATAAGTAAAGCCCTTAATATCAGGAACAGCACCTTTCTGGCTTCGTTGGATTATATCAACTCTATTCAGAAGGGTGCTGCATTTTCCGTATACCAAATTTTGCATTTCCATATACTATTTTCCATATAGCTATATCTATTTCCCATAAACGAACTAAATCTATTTTTCCATAAACGAATCTAAATCTATTTTCCATTTGACTAACAAAATGCAGTATGCTACAATAGTCTTGTTGTAAGCTTATGTAAACAATATCAGAAAGGATAAGAATATCTCCTGACAGGAGTATTCCGTGTGAATAAGAAATGAGCAGAACATTCAATTTTATACAATTGAATAAATGTTTTTATACGGAATGTTTATTACTGCCTGATAATTTTGCAGTGTGCATATAAGAGGCTTTATTACAGCCAGGCCGGAAGGGTGCATCCCTTTTTAAGCAAGATTTATAATTGAATAAATTCAGCCGGTAAACATTTTCCACAAGGAAGGTGTTTTTTTATTGCCCTAAAACAGGAAGAAGCTTATTTTATTATAGGAATGCACATTGGCAGCGGGAAATTGAGAGGAGAATGTGTATGTTGGATATAAGAAATGTAACGATAACAAACAGAGAAGATAACAGATGTATTATCAAAGATTTTAATTTTACCCTGAACAGGGGACATAAAGCAGTAATAATAGGAGAAGAAGGCAACGGTAAAAGTACCCTGGTCAAATTTATCTATGACAGATTAATGATTGAGGATTATTGTGATTACAGCGGACAGGTAACAGCAGGAATCCGGTGCGGGTATCTAAAGCAGGAGGCGGATGCACAGTGGCTGAAAATGAGTCCTGCGGAATATCTGAAGGATAATGATATTTACAGCATAAGGGATGATAATATCTGGGCCCTTAATCCGGACCCCATGATTTTTACCTCTACGGACCCTATTCAGAACCTGTCGGGAGGAGAGCGGGTCAAGCTGCAGCTGTTAAAGCTGCTGTCGGAGGAACCGGAGGTGCTGCTTTTAGATGAGCCCACCAATGACCTGGATATTACTTCCCTGACCTGGCTGGAGGAGTTTATTAACCGGACCGATAAGCCGGTTCTTTATGTATCCCATGATGAAACCTTGATAGAACGAACTGCAAATGTTATAATTCATTTGGAGCAGTTAAAAAGAAAAACAGAGCCTCACATTACGGTCAGCTATATGTCCTATGAGGAATATAAGGCAAAACGGCTGGCGTCCCTTGACAAACAGGAAATGACGGCAAGAAAGCAAAGGGAGGAATACGAGGATAAGGTGGAACGGTTCCGTCAGATTTATGATAAGGTGGAATACCAGCAGGATACCATCTCCAGAGGAAACCCGGCCGGAGGAAGGCTCTTAAAGAAAAAGATGAAGAATCTAAAGTCCCAGGAGAAGAGGCTGGAGAAGGAAAGGGAAGAATTTCTTGAGATTCCCGATACGGAGGATGCTATCCTCTATGATTTTCCGGATACCATTAATATTCCAAGGGGCAAAAGGATACTGGAATTTTCCCTGGAGGAATTAAAGGTGGGAGTGAAGGGGGAAGAGCGGATTCTTTCCAAAAATATATTTCTTCGGGTTATGGGGCCGGAACACATTGCCATTATTGGTGATAACGGTACGGGAAAGACCACCTTGCTTCGAAAGATTGCAGAAGAGCTGCTTGCCAGAAGGGATATAAAGGCAGCCTATATGCCTCAGAATTATGAGGAGGTCTTGGACTTCAGCCAAAGGCCCATCGATTTCCTGAATACCAGCGGCAGCAAAGAGGATATAACCAAGGCCTTTACTTATATGGGAGGTATGAAATTTACCAGAGATGAGATGGAGCACACCATCGGGGATTTAAGCGGAGGCCAGAAGGCCAAGCTGATTCTTCTTAAGATGATATTAGATGGAGTGGAAGTATTGATACTGGATGAGCCTACAAGAAATCTGAGCCCTCTGTCAAACCCTGTTATACGCGGAGTATTAACCTCCTATAAGGGGGCTATCATAAGTGTTACCCATGACAGAAAATATATGGAGGAAGTAGCAGAAAAACTCTACCGTCTGACCGAAAACGGGCTTATTATAAGTGAATGAAATTCTTTACCTGTGTCAGGGATAAAAATATCACTTCAGATATTTTTACCCCTGACATAAAAAAAACAAAAGTATGGCCTATATTAAAAGAAACATATGGAAATGGACAGCCATAACAATAGGCAGCGAGAGGAGAACGGAATGATCAGGACTATTGTACTGGATATCGGACAGGTATTAGCAGCCTTTCGATGGGAGGATTATTTAAAGGATTGCGGCTATGATGATGAAACAAGAGATAAGGTGGGTAAGGCTACGGTACTCTCCAAATATTGGGGCGAACATGACAGGGGAGTGCTTTCAGATGAAGAGGTCATGAAGCTTTGCTGTCAGCTGGACCCTTCTGTAGAAACAGAAATCAGAAAGCTTTTTCAGGAGCTTACAAAAACCGTTGTGGAATATCCCTATTCCAGAAATTTTATCAGAAGCCTAAAGGAAAATGGCTATAAGGTCTATTTCCTGTCCAATTACGAAGGGGGAAGCTTTGCCTATGCCAGAAAGCATTTCACCTTTATCCCGGAGGCGGACGGGCAGGTAATATCCTATGAAGTAAAGCATATCAAGCCGGAGAAAGAAATTTATGAGGCCATCATTCAAAAATATGGCATAAATCCGGAGGAGGCCGTGTTCCTGGATGATTCTGCGGCAAATATCAAGGGTGCGGAACGGTTTGGATTCCATACAATTTTATTTACAGATTATGAAAAAGCCCTTGGAGAATTGAGAGAGCTGGGAGTGAGGATTTAATTTTATGGAACGTGATGATATCATTATACGTAATGCCATAGTACATATACTGGATTCTACCATAGGGATGCCGGTATTTTCCGATCAGCTTCTGGAGCTGGGGCCGGACCTGAATGACTTCCTGCGGGGGCATATTTACAAGATAGCTGTCAGTGATGACAAGAAGCACTGCCGTTTTAATGACGAAGAGGGCTTTCTGTATAAATGTATAAAAAGCTTTCGTGAGGAGGAGCTCATTCCTGCAAGTCAGGAGATGTCGGGCTTTCTATATACCATAATGAACCAGAATATCACCATTCCGCCGGGGGATTTCTTTGTAGTTACCTATCAGACGGGCAGTACCCCTTATCTTGCCCTTTTAAAGATGAATTATAAGGAAACATATATTCATTACGCCTATTCCCAGGAGGGAGTTAACTATAACGATATTATTAAACAGAAGGTAACCTTGCCCTCGGAAGGTGCAAGACTTTCTGAAGCAGTGCTGATAAATCTGCAGGATTTCACTCTTCAGCTGGTAGAGCGCAAATACGAAATAAACGGAGTGAAGGCCAATTATCTCTCTGCTATGTTTTTACAGTGTGCTACGGAGCTGTCCCAAAAGAGCAAGCTGAATATTATAACAAAGGCCGTAGAGCAGGTTCAGGAGAAGTATTATGGAGAAGATTTTGATAAGGCAATGGAAATAAAATCAGTTATCCATGAGGAATTTACCAACCAGGGAGCAATCAGCGTGGAAAATGTCAGTGAAAAGCTCTTTGGCGAACAGGCGGAAATGAAAGAGGAATTAAACGAAAAGCTTAAAAAATACAATCTGGAAACAGAGGAAGTAAAGCCTGTCAACAAACAGACTACAAAAAAATTTGAAAAGCAGTATCTGACTACGGATACCGGGATTGAGATAAATATTCCAATGGATCAGTATAATGACAAGAACAATGTTGAATTTATCAATAATCCTGACGGTACCATATCCGTTCTGATTAAAAATATTAATTCTATTACAAGTAAGTAATAGACAAGCTGGAGGTAGCAGAATGAGACTCAGAAGAATTACGTTATTCCTTGGCATTGTAATGATGATAGCTGTTCTGGCAGCCTGCCATAAGAAGGAAAAAGAGAAACCGGTAGAGGATACAGTAACCACAAGTCCCACCATTACCGTAACCCCGGAGATAACAAAGGAAGTGACCCCCACGCCTACAGAGGCCCCTTCTCCATCCGTGACAAAAGAGGGCGGTAAGGAGCCGGAGTCTGAAGTAAAAGAGGATGAGAAGGAAGAGAATGAGGAAGGCAGGAAGGAGGAGCTGACAGAGGAAGAGGCTACTGACAGAATCAGGAAGGCACTGGTGGATGAGAGCTATTACTATGAGCTCCTGGATGACCATTTGAATGTCGATGACAGGATATATTATATCTTTCAGGTCAGTGATGAAGGCAAGGTCATTTCACCGAATATTATAGTAGATAAGACCTCCGGTAAGGTAATGTGCTACGGCAGTGACGGGACCACCTCCTCCATTAAAAAGCATCCTCTGTATAAGAAATCCGGAAGCTCTCAGCAGTCAAAAGTGTCTAAGGATAAGAAAGAAATTACAAAAGAAGCTGCCCTAAAGAAGCTGGAGAAAGTTTCCCATAAGACCCTGGGCTTATCAAAAGCTCTGACAGAATATACAATTATCTATGATGATTGGCTTTCCACTATTAAAGGCAAAGAATGCTATGGAATCAGTGCTTATGAAAAAGGAGACTTAAAAGATACCGCAGCGGGCTTTTATTATGTGGCAACGGATGGCAGCAAGATTTATCTCTATGATGTCATTAAGGATAAGACAACCGATATTACACCGTAACATCCATTAAAAAAGAAGCTTCCTGTTTTTCCTGGGAGCAGGAAGGGCAGAAGCTTCTTATCAGTTCCGGAAGAGATGCGGTACCCAATAAATTGGTTATTCGTTTACTACAGTATCCTCGAAATTAAAATTTATTGCAGTTGGAATAAAGGTAGAACTTTTTGATTTCCATTCATAGGTCAATTTAAATTCTCCGATAAAGAGAGCAAATGTTACCTGAGCCGGAACAGAAACTGTAAAATAAGTATCCTGAAGGTCATATTTTATTATTGCTCCATAGCCGACAGTATTAAAAAAATGGGATAGCTCAATATCCCGATAAGTTGAAGACCAGGTATTATTATCAATTTTTATTTTAACAACCGGAGCATCAATCTTCGAAATGACATTGTCCTTCAGTACATCTAATGGATTTTCAATTTTTAATACTTTTAACGTCTTTTTGTTCAATACATATAAATTTTCTGTGTGGACGCCTGAGCCTGTTCCTGTTGTACAGATTACTGCAATATAATTACCATTTATTACACTAACGCTGGTAACAGCGCTTGAACTGGTTGAGCTCTCCCAATCGAAATGCTTGACTTTGCTGCCGGACTTTAAATAAAACCCTTTATACATGCCGTTTGATTCTTTATCATAATAAAGATAAAGTTTTTCTTTTGTGTTTTTGGCAATTAAGTGCTTGGGGTTATAATTACTTGCGCATACTGTGGTTTTGGGAATAGAAACAAATAATATAATCAATATGAGCGAAAATGCTGTTAAACGAATTAAATTTTTCTTTTTCATAAATTAATTTCTTCCTTTACCTATATTTTGTAAAATCAGTATAACTTATCCTGTAGTCATTTTCAATTGAATTTTACAATTAAATATGGTAATTGTAGTTTATTATGCCTCTGAAATGGCACACACCACTTAGCTTGCTAAGTGGTGTGTGCCAAGTATCTTGACAATATTGACTGCACTAGTCCCCTGCATATCGCAGGCTTGCTTGCGATACTGCTTAAATTTTTATTCTAGTCCCCCAAAGCCTGACCTAAATCATAGATTAAATCATCTACATGCTCCGTTCCGATAGAAAGGCGGATGGTATTCGGCTTGATACCGGAAGCCAAAAGCTCCTCCTCATTCATCTGGGAATGGGTGGTGCTGGCAGGGTGGATTACAAGGGATTTTACATCTGCCACATTAGCAAGGAGAGAGAATAATTCCAGCTTATCAATAAACTCCATGGCTTCTTTGGCTCCGCCTTTTATCTCAAAGGTAAAGATAGAGCTTCCGCCGTTAGGGAAATACTTCGTATACAGTTCGTGATAGGGATTATCCTTAAGGGAAGGGTGGTTCACACTTTCAATCCTGGGATGCTTTGCCAGAAATTCTACGATTTTCAAAGTGTTTTCCACATGACGTTCCACGCGGAGGGAGAGAGTCTCCAGGCCCTGTAAAAAGAGGAAGGAGTGGAAGGGGCTGAGGCAGGCACCGGTATCTCTCATGAGGGTGACGCGGATTTTAGTAACATAAGCGGCAGCACCCATTGCCTTGGTAAAGCTGACACCGTGATAGCTGGGATTGGGCTCTGTCAGACCGGGAAATTTACCGGAAGCCTCCCAGTCAAATTTACCGGAATCAATAATCACACCGCCTATGGCAGTTCCATGTCCTCCGATAAATTTTGTGGCGGAATGCACAACAACATCTGCACCGTATTCTATGGGACGAAGAAGATAAGGAGTGGCAAAGGTATTGTCAACAATCAGCGGAAGCTTATGCTTATGGGCAATTTCAGCTATGGCGGCAATATCAATGATATTGGAGTTGGGATTTCCAAGGCTTTCTATAAAGATGGCTTTGGTATTGGGCTTAATAGCCTTCTCAAAGCTGCCTTCCTCATCCGGGTCCACAAAGGTTGTGGTAATGCCGTATTCCTCCAAAGTATGTGCAAAGAGATTATAAGTTCCCCCATAAACGGTTATGGCAGAAACTATATGGTCACCTGTATGGGCAATGTTGGTAACCGCATAATGAATAGCCGCAGAGCCGGAAGCAGTGGCAAGGGCAGCGACACCGCCCTCTAAGGCAGCGATCCTCTGCTCGAAAACATCGGAAGTCGGATTTCCAAGGCGGGAATAAATATTACCTCCTTCTGTTAAACCGAATCTTCCTGCAGCCTGCTTTGAGTTTGCAAAAACATAGGAAGAGGTCTGGTAAATGGGGACGCAGCGGGCGTCGGTAGCGGGATCGGGCTGCTCCTGGCCTACGTGGAGCTGGAGAGTTTCAAAATGGTATTTGTGTTCTTCTGACATAGTATCCACCTTTCTACTTACATAATTTATAGTTTAGATAATATAATCATTTCCGCTAAGGCTGTTCTGCTTATCGACCAGATCTGCAAGGGTTATATTATCTACTACATTATTGATGGCATCGTACAATTCCTTCCAGACCTCTAAGGTTGCACACTGGCTGGTTCTTGAACAGGGGTCGGCCCCATCCTCCAGGCAGCTTACAGGAGCCAGACTGCCCTCGATCAGCCTTAAGATCATTCCCACGGTATATTCTTCCGGTGCCTTGGCAAGACGGTAGCCGCCCTGGGCGCCTCTTATACTTTTTACATAGCCGGCACGGCTGAGCTGGGTAATGATTTGTTCCAGATATTTATCGGATATTTCCTGCCTGGCAGAAATACTCTTTATAGTCACGTATTCACCTGTGTTGTGAAGAGCCAGGTCGAGCATTAAGCGCAATGCGTAACGGCCCTTTGTTGATATTTTCATTGGTTCCTCCTTTAATAGATTTCGTTATTACCTTATAATAACATCTGAATAGTAGGATTTCAAGTAGACAATGAAAATTATAAGCATATTTTGTAAATAACAAGGGTAATTGTTGTATTTGACAAACGGGAGCTTTACCAATAAAATAATGAATAACGGGAAAGAGTAAGAAGAAAGGCGGCATTATATGAAACGAATAACCAGAAGAACGACAAAAGGACAGATTATGCTCATTATGCTGCTGTTTGTTGTACCGCTTCTGGCAATGCTGCTCCTCTATAATGTTTACATGCTGCGGGTATTAAATAAAAAGATAACCCTGAATAATGAGAATACCATATATTTGTATGAGACACTTCTGGAGCAGGATATCAACAGTGCCCAATACTACCTTTCCAACTCATTGGCGAATGACAGGAACTTTCTTCGATGGAATTACCAGCTGGATACTCTTGAGACTTATATGTGCGGGCAGAATATCATAGAAACCTATGAGGATTATCTGAACACCCACAAAAATACCATAGGGGCTTTGTTTGCTTACTCGGAAAAATACGATATGTTCCGTATCAGCTATAACAAGGAAAAAACTTATCGGTATGAACAAAAAACCGCCATCAAGAACTATCTGTATAAAATCATGAAAGAAAATAAAATCGGTTCCGGGTGGTCTGTCTACAACATAGACAGCAAAAAATATGTAATGCTGATACTAAAAAACGGCACCACCTATGCCGGTACCTTTATAGACTTTGATTTGGTGATAAAGCCCCAGGACAAGCAGGGAAACGGCGACATTGATTTTCTTATGTATGCTTCTATGGAGGGGGAGCCTCTGATATATCAGAATTATTTGGAGGATAACCATATTGAAATCAGACAGACAAAGAAGAGCTATTATATAACGGGAAGCAAAAATAATTTCATGGTAGTGCAAAGACCGCTGGTTTCTGCCGGTATCAATCAGCTCTATATCACTCATTACCAGGGAATCTTAAATTATATGGATGTGAGCCAGATAATCCTCCTTACCATGTCCTGCCTTATAACGCTGTCCCTGCCCCTTGTATATCTGATTCTGCGAAGAACCTACTTTGTGCCCCTGAACCGCCTGATTACAACGATGGAGTCCATCAAGGAGGGAAATATGGAGGCAAAAATGAGTGAAAACTACCAGATTGATGAATTTCTGCAGGTCAGCAAGACCTTTAATGAAATGATTGAACAGATCAAGTGGATGAGAATTGCTGCCTATGAGAAAGAAATGGAGACAAAAAATGCCCAGATGCAGTACCTGCAGATTCAGATAAGACCTCACTTCTTTTTGAACTGCCTTAAGAACTTCTATGCTCTGGCGGAGCAGAAAAAGTTCCAGGAAATACAGGATATGATAATCGTACTTTCAGATTACCTCAGAAGAATGTTCCGGAATAATTCCGTATTGATATCCGTGTCCGATGAGATGGAGAATGTCAGAAACTATATCCTGCTGCAGCAGATGAGCTTATCTAATCCGCCAAGCTGCAACATCGATATTGATACGAGCCTGATGGACTTCCAGATTCCGCCCCTGTCCATTCTTACCTTTGTGGAGAACTCGGTAAAGCATGGGAGGCAGATGGACAGAAATTTAATCATATCCGTCAGAATCTCATTTATAAAAGATGAACAGGAATCTTTTGTGTGCATCACCATCCTGGACAATGGGTCCGGCTTCCGGGATGAGGTTCTGGAAAAGCTCAACGGGACAAAGGGAGAGCTGGACAGGGAAAATATAGGTATCAGCAATGTAAAGAAGAGGATAGAGCTCATATACGGTGAAAGGGCCAACATTATCTTCAGTCGTTCAAACGGTTCCTGTATTGAAATCTATCTGCCCTATGAGAATAAAGCAAATGAGGCGAAAAAATGACAGTATTAATAGTAGATGATCAGACCATTGTAGTCAGCGGAATCCTATTCGGAATAGACTGGAACAAGCTTAAGGTGGATCGTACCCTCAAGGCATACAATGCCTATGAGGCAAAGAAAATATTAACGGAATATCAGGTGGATATTATGCTCTGTGATATTGAGATGCCTGCGGAGAACGGATTGAGCCTTTATGCCTGGACCAAGGAGCAGAATATGGATCTGGAATGCATCTTTCTGACAGCTCATGCAGATTTTATGTATGCAAAAGAAGCAATCCGGCTGGGAAGCTTCGAATATATCCTTCAGCCTGCGCGATACGAAGAGGTGGAGAATGCCATACTCCGGGCCATGGAAAAAATAAGGGCCAAAAGGAAAAAGACAGAATACTCCTCCTACGGCAAGGTGCTGTATGAGAAAAAAGATGTCCTTTTAGAAGGTCTGCTAAAGGAGGTATTTCTGGGAAAAGGCCAGGATGTGGAAGCCTCCTGCCAGACTCTGGAGACCCTGGGTGTCCATTTAAAAACCAGCAAGCTGGGGTATGTCTGCCTGGTTCATATTCAAAGGTGGAGTATGGCAATCGATTCCTGGGAATCCCAGCTGCTGCGCTATACAATGAATAATGTGGTATCGGAGCTGTTTTCCTACTATGGACAGAAGGTGCTGCTGTTACAGGCAGACAGGGAAAATTATGTGTTTACGGTATACACGGAGGAAGTCCTGGAGATGGAGGAGGAGGCGGTTTTCCGTCAGCTGAACCAGCTGGTGGAGGTCTATGATAAACATTTCCAGTGCAGAATCGCATGCTATTATAAAGTCTGCCATAATGTCAGCCAACTGCCGGTATGTATCGAGGGACTGATCAAACAAAGAGAAGATAATGTAGCAGCTTTCAGTAAGGTATTTGTGCCGGAAAAGGCGGAAAAAGCAGCGGAGAAGGAAGAAACGGCACAGAATCTGTGTGCGGGTCTGGAAGAGCTGCTTCTTAACGGTGCGGCTGAAAGCCTGCAGAAAGAGGCCTTTCAGATACTTGACCGTATGTATGCGGAGGAAGGGCTTGGAGCGGATTTTCTTCGACGGTTCTACCATGAATTTATGCAGCTGGTATACACTGTTTCAGACCGTCTTGGCATAAAGCCCGGCCAGATATTTGAAAATCAGGAAGTGTTAAAAAGGTCCCTGACGGCATATACCTCCGTTGAAGAAATGAAGTGGCTCATAAGCTATGTGTCTGCATTCTTTAACGAGACCCTGACCTCCGATGAAAAGCAGAAGAATCAGATAGATACGATTTTACAATATATCCGAAGCAATCTGGACAAGGATATCCGCCGCTCGGACATTGCCGACCAGGTATTTCTTAACCAGAATTATGTTTCAAGATTGTTTAAAAATGAAATGGGCATCTCCCTGAAAGAGTATATTATTCTGGAAAAAATGAAGCTGGCCCAGATACTGTTAAAGTCCACCAATATGTCCATCAGCATGATTGCCTCAAAGGTCGGCTATTCAAATTTCTCGCATTTTTCCCAGACCTATAAGAAAATAATGGGGGTCACGCCGGTTGATGACCGGTTAAGAGAGGATGGAAAATAAAAAAGTTACATTTCTGATAAGAAATGTAACTTTTTTGTTGGTATGGGAGCAAAGTGGTTATTTTATTAATGATAAAAGGTAACAGAACTGGTAGAGCAGGTTAATAAAGAGGTGTAAAATGGGTACATAAACAAAGGAAGGAGCAAAGAGGAGTAATGAAAACTATATTTGGTAAAAAAACAGCAGCCCTGTTATTAATTGTTACAATGATAACAGCAGCGCTTGCAGGCTGCAGCTCAACCGGTAATAAAAACAGCACACCGGATGAAAAACAGACACAGGGGAAAGAGGAGGATACTTATACCGTCACTATTTATGCACCTTATGCAGCTACTACGGAGGAATGTGATGCCATTGCTGCCAAGGTAAGTGAAATAACAAAAAAATTAATTGGCTGTGATGTTGAACTGGTACGTAATGTTACAAAGGAGCAGCTTAATCTTGCCCTTACATCAGGAGAAAAGCTGGACTTATTCTATGCATTTCCCTGGGAAGTATCCCTTTCTTCCATGGCTTCCAGCAATCAGATCGTAGCGATGGATGATTTACTGAAGCAATACGGAACGGATATGCAGAGCTCCATATCAGAAGATGACTTTAAGTGTGTAACGGTAGGGGGAAAAGTCTACGGCATACCAATGAATAAAGACAAAGCCCAGGCAAGAGGCTTTTTAATGGACAAGGCTATAGCGGATGAGGTAGGAATCGATTACAGTGTAAAGAAGACCTATGACGAGCTGGAAGCTGATTTACAAAAAGTAAAGGATGCCCACCCGGACATCTGGCCTATCGTAGCAAATGCCGGAACCATGATGAGACCTTTACCGGTGGATACACTGGGAGATTCCCTTGGTGTTCTTGAAAATGCCTTATCAGACAGTACAAAGATTGTTAACCTTTATGATTCCCAGTCCTATAAAGACTATGTGAGCCATATGTATAAATGGGCACAGAATGGCCTTATGATGCCCGATGCTGCAAATACCACAGAATCCTATGATGCCTTAATCCACTCCGGTGTGGGCTTTGGTACCTTTACACCAATCAAAGCCGGCTTTGAGGCAGAGGAAACCAGAAAATGCGGTAAGGATATTGTTTCCGTTACCATGTACGATGCACATTCTATTACAACTATGGTTAATGCCGCATGGTGTATTGCAAACAACAGTAAGAAACCTGACAAAGCAATGCAGATGCTGAACCTGATGTATACCAATCCGGAAGTTGCTAATCTTCTGGCAAATGGTATTGAAGGAAAGAATTATAAATATGTGGATAAAGACAAGAATATCATTTCTTATGCAGACGGCGTAGATGCTTCCAATACAGGATATTCCGTAGTAGGCTGGGCTTGGCCGAACGAGCAGATAACCTCCGTATGGCAGGGAGATGACCCGGATGTATGGACAAAGCTTGGTGAATTCAACAAAGCTGCCAAGGCTTCACCGGCAAAGGGCTTTGTTTGGGATAATTCCAATGTATTAAATGAAGTTACAGCCTGCCAGAACGTAGTAAGCAAATATGAAGCAAGTTTGGATTGCGGCTCTGTCAATCCGGACGATGCACTTCCGAAAATGAATGATGAGTTGAAGGCAGCAGGTCTTGACAAGATAATTCAGGAAAAACAAAAGCAGTTGGATGCCTGGCTGGCAGACAACAAATAATTCAGAAAGAATATCCGGTAGTGCGGCAAGAAAGCATTGCCGGATATCTGTTTAAGAGATAAAGGAGCCTTACATGAAAAATATTCCCAACAAACCCAAATACAGATCAAAGCAGTTAAAAAAATTCCTTCCCTTTTATCTGATGATGCTCCCCGGTATTTTATACCTGATTATCAACAATTATATTCCCATGTTTGGAATCGTAATGGCTTTTAAAAAGTTTGACTATAAGCTGGGAATGTTTAAAAGCCCTGGTATCGGTTTTAAGAACTTTGAATTCCTTTTTGCCACAAAGGATGCCTGGACGATTACCCGCAATACATTAGCTTATAATGCGGTATTTATTATACTTGGCACCCTGGTGTCTATTGCGGTGGCAATTCTGTTAAATGAAATCAGAGCTGACAAGGCAAAGAAGCTGTATCAGACAGTAATTCTGATCCCTTTTCTAATCTCAATCGTGGTTGTCAGCTATATTGTATATGGATTCTTAAATAGCCAGACAGGCTATTTTAACCAAACCCTGCTGCCTTTGTTAGGCGCGAAGCCCATTTCCTGGTATTCTGAACCGAAATACTGGCCCTTTATCCTTGTAATTGTTCAGCTATGGAAGAGCTTCGGCTATAACTGCATTATTTATTATGCAACCTTAGTGGGAATAGACAAAGGGTATTATGAGGCAGCTGTTATCGACGGAGCGGGGCGCTTTCAGCAGATACGCTATATTACCCTGCCAGGCTTAAAAGTAACCGTTATTACCTTGACCTTAATGGCTATCGGGCGTATATTCTATTCCGATTTTGGACTGTTCTACCAGGTACCTATGAACAGCGGAGTTCTTGTGGATGTTACCAATACAATCGATACTTACGTATATAGAGGACTGACTCAGCTGAATAATCTGGGAATGGCTGCGGCAGCAGGCTTTTACCAGTCCGTTATAGGATTTCTTCTGGTTCTTAGTGCCAATGGCATTGTACGAAAATTCAGCAAAGAAAATGCACTGTTTTAAAGGAGAAGACCTATGGTAGAAAAAAGCAAAACATTTCAAATCGTTGCCCATATAATAATGATATTACTGTGCCTGTTCTGTGTCATCCCAATCCTGCTGCTTATCAGCTCTTCCATTACGGCTGAGGGTACGTTGATGAAAAGCGGATACAGTATCTTACCAGGAAAAATTGATTTAACTGCTTATAAGTACCTTCTGTTTGACAGCAATTCCATCGTCAGAGGATATGCAGTTTCCATCATTGTAACAGTTATAGGTACACTTATAAACCTTACGCTGACCACCCTGCTGGCCTACCCCTTATCCAAGAAGAACCTGCCGGGGAGAAATATCCTTGCATTCTTTGTATTCTTCACCATGCTCTTTAACGGCGGGCTTGTGCCTTCCTATATGATGTGGACCCAGATGTTCCATATTAAAAATACCATATGGGCACTTATCATTCCAAATCTGATGCTCGGTGCCTTTAATGTTATCATGATGCGTGCTTATTTCACTACCAATATACCGGAGGAGGTCATGGAGGCTGCCAAGGTTGACGGAGCGGGAGAAATGCGTATATTGCTGCGAATCGTACTCCCCATGTCACTTCCCATTCTGGCGACCCTGGTGCTCTTAGTTGGCCTTGGATATTGGAATGACTGGGTTAATGGTCTATACTATGTAAATAAGGATGAGTTCTACAGCATTCAGGTATTTTTAAATAAAATGCTCCAAAATATTGATATGCTGAAAAAGGCAGCTGCAGCCGGAGCTTCCGGAGCTCCCATGCCCTCCACGGCAATCCGAATGGCAGTGGCTGTTATCGGTGCCGTTCCCATTCTGATTATTTACCCCTTTTTCCAGCGGTATTTTGTTAAAGGAATTGTAGTTGGAGCAGTAAAAGGATAAGTTACGTTGACGCAGAATAAAGCAGGACAAGTTAAGTTAAAGCAAGATGAGGAAGAACTTAGCTATATTTGCAGGACAAGTTAAGTTAAAGCAAGAGGAGGAAGAATATAGCTATATTGCAGGACAAGGTAGATTGCGTAGAATAAATCAAAAATGAGGAGGGATAAATAGATGAGTTTTCCAAAGGATTTTTTATGGGGGGCGGCTGCGGCTGCCTACCAGATAGAGGGCGGAGCAATGGAGGATGGGAGAGGACCTTCCATCTGGGATGTTTACAGCCATGATAAGCGCATTGACCCTAAAACCGGACGTATGAATATCGATAACGGAGATACCGGTGATGTAGCCTGTGACCATTACCACCGGTACAGGGAAGATGTTGCCCTGATGAAGAAAATCGGCCTGAAGGCCTACCGTTTATCCATTAGCTGGTCCCGTGTATTACCCGAAGGAAAGGGAGAAGTAAATGAAAAAGGCCTGGATTTTTACAGTGATTTGGTGGATGAGCTCCTAAAGGCCGGAATCGAGCCCTATATTACCCTTTTTCATTGGGACTTGCCCCAGGCACTAATGAATCTTGGCGGATGGTCAAACCCTGACAGTCCGGACTGGTTTGCGGACTATGTAAAGGTCGTAACGGACAGGCTGTCCGACCGTGTAACCCATTGGATAACCTTTAATGAACCTCAATGCCATGTTATTATAGGGCATCTGCTGGGAGAATGTGCGCCAAAGCTTAAGCTTCCCTGTCAGGAGGTATTTCAGGTAATGCACCGTGTATTCCTTGCCCACGGTAAGGCAGTGCAGACAATCAGAAAATATTCCAAGATGCCCTGCAAGGTGGGTTATGCCCCCTGTGCCACCGAGGTGTATCCGGTGACGGATAGGGAAGAGGATGTAAAAGCAGCCAGAAAAGCGGCCTTTGATACCTCTGCTGAGAATTTATGGAATACCAGCTGGTGGATAGATCCCATTATCCTCGGAAAATATCCGGAGGATGGGGTAAAAGCCTTTTCTGAATACTTTCCGGAGTCCCTCCTTAAGGAAGAGGACCTGAAGCTCATCAGCCAGCCCTTGGATTTCCTGGGAATCAATCTATACCGGGGAGCTGGCATCAAGCATGCGGAGGGAGGATATGTGCAGGCCGAAAATAAGACCGGCTTTGACCGTACAGCTTTTAAGTGGCCTGTTACACCGAGAATTCTTCACTATATGCCGAAATTTCTTTCTGAAAGGTACCAGCTGCCAATACTGATAACCGAAAATGGATTATCCATGGCGGATTGGGTAAGCCTTGACGGGAAAGTACATGATCCTCAAAGAATAGACTTTATGCATAGGTATCTTTTAGAACTGTCCAAGGCAATAGAGGAAGGTGTTGACGTTATCGGATACTTTGCCTGGTCCATTATGGATAATTATGAATGGTCCCAGGGGTATGGAGAACGCTTCGGACTGATCCATGTTGATTTTGAAACACAAAAGAGAACCTTGAAGGATTCTGCCTATTGGTACCAGGAGGTCATAACCACGAACGGAAAGAGTTTACAGGGATTGTAAGCAGTATATTTTTATGGTACAATAAAAAATGCACCATAAAAATACGTAACGGGAGATGATTTCATGGTAGAGCATAATAGCGGAAAAGAAGTAAATGAGCTTGCCTGCAGGCATGAAGGAGAATTAATCCCATCCGGCAAAAGGGAAGTGGCAGGAGCAGTGAATGCAGATACCTGCCGGGAACTAATCAGAGAAGCCATAGATAGTCTGAAATACTCTTATACACCATATTCCGGTTTTAAGGTAGGCGCTGCCCTGCTTACAAAAAACCATAAGGTTTATAAAGGCTGCAACATTGAAAATGCATCCCTTACACCTACTAATTGTGCTGAGAGGACAGCCTTTTTTAAAGCGGTCAGCGAAGGAGAAAAGGAATTCCTGGCAATAGCAATTGTTGGAGGCAGGGACGGTATATTAGAAGATTACTGCTCCCCTTGCGGGGTATGCAGGCAGGTTATGATGGAATTCTGCAATCCTAAAAATTTTCTTGTAATCCTTGCAAAATCAGAATATGATTATTGGATTTATTCACTGGAGGAGCTGTTACCCTTAGGATTTGGCCCTGCTAATTTAACAAAATAGGAAAATAGGATAGAAGAATAGAAAATGATGAGTTTTGGCTTACTGATTCCCAGGTGAGCAGTCAGCCGGTGCCGAGGAGATATTGGCTGCATCGGCTGAATTGTTAGCAGCTGCTGCGGAAGTAACAAAAATCAGCGAGGTGGTGGGAGAGGATGCTTCCAGTCTTGCTCTTACTGCTGCCGATTTGGAGAATAAGTTAGAATTTTTTAAACTTTAGAAACAAATCCAACAAAAAACACTTGACAAAATAGTCCTTGATAAATATAATATAAAAGTACCTGTTGAGAGACAAGTACTAATGGGATCTTAGCTCAGCTGGGAGAGCATCTGCCTTACAAGCAGAGGGTCATAGGTTCGAGCCCTATAGGTCCCATTTTTATGAAAAAACAAAGAAAATAAAAGTCCTGGTTGAACTCGGCTTTTAAGTATTTGCTTATACATGGCGAAGTAGCTCAGTTGGCTAGAGCATGCGGTTCATACCCGCAGTGTCGGCGGTTCAAATCCGTCCTTCGCTATTAGAAAGATTGTCTTACCGACAGTCTTTTTTTGTAATATAAAATTTTATAAAAGGAGTAATTGCGGTATATCCTATAGAGAGAAGGATACGCAAAGTGATATAGATGCGGATAGGTTCAGGATATGATGTACACAGACTGGTGGAAGGCCGGGATTTCATAATCGGGGGAGTTACAATTCCCTATGAGAAAGGATTGCTGGGGCATTCGGATGCGGATGTTTTGACCCATGCCGTCATGGACAGCCTGTTAGGGGCAGCAGCCTTAGGCGATATCGGGCAGCATTTTCCCGATACGGATGAGGCCTATAAAGGAGTCTCCAGCCTGGTATTATTACAAAGGGTAAAGGAGCTTTTGGAGGAGAATTTTTATCTCATTGAAAATATCGATGCGACCATTATTGCCCAAAAGCCCAAGATGGCACCTTATATTCCGGCCATGAGAGAGAATATAGCACAGGTTCTTGGAATACAATTAAATCAAATTAATATAAAGGCAACTACGGAGGAAGGTCTGGGCTTTACGGGGGAAGGGCTTGGTATAGCCTGCAATTCCATATGTCTTCTGACCAGTGCCGCAGATTACCGCTACGATGACAGGAGCTATGAATATCAGGGAACGTCAAATGGCTGTGCCGGCTGCAGCGGCTGTGCTTTAAAAAACAAGTAAGGGTAAGATGGGATACCATTGCCGGTACTGTATTGGGCAGGAACCTGCCATAACTTAATTCCGGAAAAGGTAAGCTCAAAACAGTTAAAAGCTGTACAGAAAAGGATGCAAAGGAAAGGATGGGTGAAGAACGCAGGATGGAATATGAGATATTTACTTCCCTGGAGGAAGCAAGAGAAAAGGGAGTAGAAAAGGTCAGGGAAGATATCTACTGTCTTTGGCAGGAATGCTTTGGGGATACGGACGCTTATACAGATTTCTATTTTCAATGGGTGGTTCCCTATAACCGTATTTTCACCCTGTATAAGGAGGATAAATTATGCTCCATGCTTCACCTTAATCCTTATACGCTGGCAGTGAAGGAGAACGAGGTAAAAGCCGACTATATAGTAGGAGTTGCTACCAGAAAAGAAGAACGGAAAAAAGGATATATGGGACTTCTGATTGAAAAAGCACTTCAATGGATGTATGAGGAAGGAAAGCCCTTTACGTACCTGATGCCGGCAGCGGAGGCAATTTATTATCCCTATGATTTCCGCAAGGTTTATACCCTGGAAAACTGGGGGATGGAAATGGAAATGGCAGTCTTAAAGGGAGGCGGCAAAAATACCGGCAGCAGGCTCATAAAGCTAACTGCCTCAGACATAGACAACCGGAGAGTGCTTACGGAATTTACGGAGGATATCCTAATGCGTGAATACGATATTTATGCCCTAAGAAGCCGTAAGTATTATGAAAAGCTCCTAGCTGAGATGAACAGTACAAAGGGCGGAATCGCACTGGTATTAAAGAAGGATGAAGTAATCGGATATGCAGCCTATATGCAGGATGATGGTTTTCAGATTGCAGAATGTATTTATGAGATGTCGAAGAAGGAAGAGGTACTCTTAGAGCTGTACCGTGAATTCTCTTCTGGTCTTAAAGAAAAAAAGGGGAATTTTGAACCTGCTATAATGATGAGGATTGTAGATCTAAAAGCATTTCTCCTAAGCCTTTATTCAGAAAAGGAAGTTTCCCTTGTAATAGAAGCAAAGGATGAGAGAATTGCGGAAAATAACGGGGTTTTTCATCTTGTTACCGGCAAAGAAGGAAGCAGTGTTGACAATACGGAAGAGCCGCCCATGCTAAGGGGAAATATCTCTGACCTGACATTATTGTTCTTTGGTAAGCTGGAAGAAGAAAAAAGGAAGGAGCTTATTACCGCAGAAGAGAAAGATAGTGTGCTTGCTGTTTTATCAGAGCTGCAAATTGGCAAAAGGCTTTTTCTGAATGAGATTGTTTGATTATAATTGACATTTTCATTACTTTTGCATAGAATAAGAGTATAATATATGAAAAGCAATGAACAGAAAAGTAGTCCGTAAAAGGGCAGCAGAGAGAGGATGTCACCGGCTGAAAGCATCCTTTACCCGAATACCGATGAAGTGCATCTGGGAGCTGATTAAGTGAGGCTTAAGCTTAGCTTAATCCGGTCTGGGCCGTTATCCTTAAAGAGTGCAGGTGATTTTTCCTGCATAATAGAGTGGAACCGCGGATAACTTCGTCTCTAAGTGAGACGGAGTTTTTTTATTCTTTTTATTTGCTTCATTGAAATGGGATATATTAATAGATGCGTTGGATTTTTCAAGTTTTTATTTAAGCTGTAACGCAAACAAGTTTGTGATATGAATGGGATTATTATATTAAAAGGCAATTATCACTTTCAATTTTGAGCAGTTTCATAAGTAAATTGCAAAATGTATGGAGGTTATTATGGGTATCATAAAATATATAAAGGGAGAAATTGAAATCATAAGAGAGCGGGATCCCGCAATAAAATCCTCATGGGAGATATTTTTATATCCAAGCTTTAAGGCAATCCTTAGATATCGTATAGCGCATAAATTTTATGTGCATAAGCATTTTTTTCTGGCCAGATGGATTTCCCAAAGAACTGCCAGAAAGACAGGAATAGAGATACATCCTGGGGCAACGATAGGAAAAGGATTGTTTATTGACCATGGGCATGGAGTGGTAATTGGAGAAACCGCCATTGTTGGCGATAATGTCACCCTGTATCAGGGAGTGACCCTGGGAGGAACCGGGAAGGAAAGCGGAAAAAGGCATCCTACCCTTGAAAATAATGTTATGGTCAGTGCCGGGGCCAAGATCCTTGGTTCCTTTACGGTAGGGGAAAATTCCAAAATAGGAGCCGGCTCTGTGGTTCTTTCGGAGGTACCGGCTAATTCTACTGTTGTTGGCGTTCCGGGTCATGTGGTCAAGCGGGATAATCTGAAGGTGCCAAGAGAAGACATGGACCAGGTGCATCTGCCGGACCCTGTATTTACAGAACTCTTAAGCTTAAGGGCGGAAAACAACCGTTTAACAGAAGAAATCAAGCAGCTCCAGTATGAATTTAAGATGATGGAGGCCTTGAATAACAGACCCAGTGAGGAAATCTCCTTTGACAACAGTATGCTGTAACTGGAAATAATAGAAGTAAGAAGAACATGGGTATCCATTTCAAATAAAAGTTTTAAAACTATACTATAAAGAAAATGAAATCAAAAATGATTATGAGGAAAGAGGTTACTATGAAAATCTATAATACCCTGACAAAGAAAAAAGAAGAATTTATTCCTTTGGAAGAGGGCAAGGTAAAGATGTACGTCTGCGGCCCCACAGTCTATAACTATATCCATATCGGCAATGCAAGGCCAATAATAGTTTTTGATACCGTAAGACGTTATTTTGAGTATAAAGGATATGATGTGAATTTTGTCTCCAATTTTACGGATGTAGACGACAAGATTATCAAGAAGGCAATAGATGAGGGAAAAACTGCCGCAGAGATATCCGAGCGTTATATCCGGGAATTTAATAAGGATGTGGAAGGGTTAAATGTAGAGCCCGCTACCCGTAATCCGAAAGCAACGGAAGAAATTGACGGAATGGTAGAGATGATTGCTGCCCTTATTGAAAAGGGGCATGCTTATGAGAAAAACGGCACGGTATATTTCCGCACCAGAAGCTTTCCGGATTATGGTAAGCTTTCAAAGAAAAACATTGATGATCTGGAAGCCGGAATTCGTATTGCCGTAAGTGAAGAAAAAGAAGACCCCATGGATTTTGTGCTCTGGAAGCCGAAGAAGGAAGGAGAACCCTTCTGGAAATCCCCCTGGAGTGAGGGAAGACCCGGCTGGCATATCGAATGCTCGGTCATGAGCAAGAAGTATTTAGGGGAAGAAATCGATATCCATGCAGGCGGTGAGGATTTGATCTTTCCCCATCACGAAAATGAGATTGCACAGAGCGAGGCCTGCAACGGAAAAGAGTTCGCCAGATATTGGATGCACAATGGATTTTTAAATATAGACAATAAGAAAATGTCCAAATCCACCGGAAACTTTTTTACTGTCAGGGATATCAGCCAGAGCTATGATCTTCAGGTACTTCGTTTCTTTATGTTAAGTGCCCACTACAGAAGTCCCATAAACTTTAACAGGGAGCTTATGGAAGCATCTAAAAACTCTCTGGATAGAATTCAGACAGCGGCAGCTAATTTAGAGCATTTGTTGGAAACAGCAGGGAAAACAGAATGTGAGATGGTCAGCGGGCTGTCAACCGGAAACAGTCAGGCTCTTTCCAAGGAAGAAGAGGAGCTTTTAAAAGAAAGTGCAAAGCTTCAGGAGAAATTCGAAGCGGCAATGGAGGATGATTTTAATACTGCGGATGCAGTATCTGCTATATTCGAGCTGGTAAAGCTTTCTAATACCAACGGTACAAAGGAGTCTTCTCCTGCCTTTTTGAAAGAATTACTGGATAGGATAACCTTATTGTGCGGCGTTCTTGGAATTAAAGCTCTTAAAAAGGAAGAACTCCTGGATGAGGAGATTGAACAGCTTATCAAAGAGCGCCAGGAGGCAAGAAAGCAGAAGGACTTTAAAAGGTCGGATGAAATCAGAAATCTGCTTCTTGAGAAGGGAATTTTATTAGAAGATACAAGAGAAGGTGTACGATGGAAAAGGGCATAGAAGATGGCGTAATCCGTAACATAAAGGAGACCTTTTCCCTGCCGGATACGGATTTAAAAACATATTCCCCTTTAACGCTTGCCTTTATCGGGGATGTAATATACGATTTGATTATCAGGACTTTAGTGGTAGAACAGGGAAATGCACCGGTGAATAAGCTTCATAAGAGAGTAAGCAGCCTTGTCAAGGCTTCTGCTCAGATGGAGCTTTACCACGGAATTGCGGACATGCTTACGGAAGAAGAGCTTTCTGTTTATAAAAGAGGGCGCAATGCCAAATCTTTTACAACTGCCAAAAATGCCTCCATATCAGACTACCGCTCTGCAACCGGATTGGAAGCTTTAGTGGGATACTTGTATCTGGATAACAGGCTTGACCGGGTTCTTGAGCTTATAAAAGCGGGGCTTGAAAGAGGAGGCACAGGAGCAGAGGCAAAAAAGAAAGGACCTGAAAAGCAGGTACAGCAAGACAGTGAATTAACAGAATAGTTGAAATTTTTATTAGAAATATCAAATCAAAGGTTTGATATTACGAAAGGAGTTAAAATGAGGTACGAGGAACTTACCATAGAAGGAAGAAATGCCGTTTTGGAGGCATTTCGCTCGGGAAAGACCATTGACAGGTTATTTATCCTGGATGGTTGTCAGGACGGTCCTATCAAGTCCATTTTAAGAGAGGCAAGGAAGGGTGACACCATCCTTAACTTTGTGAAAAAGGAAAGACTTGACCAGCTTTCAGAAACCGGGAAGCATCAGGGGGTTATAGCCTATGCCGCAGCCTATGAATATGCAGAGGTAGAGGATATTCTAAAAGCAGCAGAAGAAAAGGGGGAACCACCCTTTATTATTCTTCTGGACGGAATAGAGGACCCGCATAATTTAGGAGCAATCCTTCGTACCGCTAATCAGGCAGGGGCTCATGGGGTTATTATACCAAAAAGAAGAGCAGTAGGGTTGACAGCCACTGTAGCTAAAACTTCTGCAGGTGCATTAAATTATATTCCAGTTGCTAAAGTAACAAACCTTGGCACTACAATTGATGAGCTAAAAGAAAAAGG
>JAEYPZ010000023.1:0-4011 GCA_023410275.1 Bacillota bacterium | reverse complement strand
AAGCTTATGTCTGAAGTGGATTGCAGTAAGATTACGTTTCATATTGAGACAGTGAAAGACTGTACAGAATCTGAAAGAGAGCTTATTTTTGAATACAGGCATCTTTTAAGAGGAGATGCATCTGATTATATGATACGTTCGTCCTGGCCCAGAGAAACGTATAGGAATAAAAGTATTCCTTACAGAGAAGCGGAAGGGGATTACTTTCACAAAGGAGACGTGGTTGCGGTAAACGATAATTTGACACATTACAGAGGAGAACTGGAAATTGTGCTTCAGGATATGCCAAATGATGGTGAAAGAAACCTGATAGGGAAAATACCGCGGGAAGAATGGATTCTGTTGGAATGTCTGCTGCCTGAATATGAGTTTGGATTCATAAATAACTGATAGTTGCAAGAGTGAGGGAATATTGGATCTTTCACTCTTGCAGTTGTTTATGTATAAAATAAAAGGAGAAATAAAAATGGATAAGATTAATTTAGAAGAAAAATTTCAGCTCTACTGGAGAGAATTTAAAAGTAAAAGGCAGATTCTGTAGAACCTGCCTTTTAAAATTATCTGGTATCTGCAATGGACATATTGCAAATGCGTTTTACTGGGCCTCGTACAGCCAGGATAACGGATAATAAGACAATTGTTATGATAATGGCCATTTGTATAAATGGGACATTCCACTGTTCGCCCCAGTGAGAAGTTACCAATTTTGCGTACAGGAACTTATTCAGCATTAATCCGAAAACACTGCCGAAGATGCACCCTGTAATCGCATAGGCAGAAGCTTCGGCAATAATCATATTTATCAGCTGGCGGTTACTCAGGCCAATGGCACGAAATGCTCCATACTGCTTCATACGGGAGGAGACACTCATAGCAATGCTATTTACAATATTAAATATGGTAATTAAAGCAATCAAAGCCATAAAGCCATAGATAAACAATCCAAAAGAGTAGTACGAACCTATTACGCTGCGATTACCGGAGCGTTCATCAGAAAAGGTGACATCCATACCAACGGTTCTATGAATTTCATCAACATCAGCATCCGTCACGTTCTTAGATAATTTCAAATCGATAATTGTATAATCCGTTTCGCCGGTCAGCTGCCGAAAGGTATTTTCAGAACAGATTATTGTTCCGGTGTCAGGGGCGTTGTTAAAGGGGCTGGGAGAAAGAGAGCCGACTATTTTTATATCCGACGTTTGCCCCCCAATGTGCAGAGTAGCCGTGTCTCCGGTTTTTATAATATTTTGCGGTTTAAAAACAATCAGTCCGGTATTGTTTTTCTGTTGGACGGAATCGAAAGATCCATCCAGTAAATAATTCTTAGCCCATCTGAATTGGTTTTCCTCATAAGAAATCAAATCCACCTTTTTTTCCTGACCATTTACCGTAACAGGTACGTTATAGGCAAACATTCGCCCGTATACCTGCTTAACTGCTGGATTTTCCTTAAGTTTCCTCAATAAGCCACTACGAATCGAACAGGTATTATCCGTACTGACAATAGATAAATCCGGAGTCCACGGCTTCAATGGAGTAAGGGAATGTTGCATAAAACTTATTGTGACAGAAAACGCTAAAAAAAGAGTAATACTTAGCGAAAAGGAACCTACCATCAAAACAAAATTCTTTTTACTGGCTTTCGCATGATGGAAACCAAGAGCAGTATCAATTTTAAATAGTGTTGTATTTGCGGCTTTGCGCACAGGCTGCAGAGAATTCGCATTTCCGGATACGGCTGCCAGTGGTGAAACCCTGGCAGCTCTTTTTGCCGGTGTACGAGCCGCCAGTAGAACCGTCAGGATACCTACACAGATACCGGCCATGATACTGGGTATGCTTAATCCGAATGCTGGCATTTCGGCAAAGTATTCCGGACTGAGAAAACGTAGTAAGGCGCACAAGATCCAAATGATAACGGCTCCCGCAGAAATGCCCAGCGGTATAGCAAGCCTACACCAACCAAGGGCTTCCCTCCGGACGAATCCCATCAACTGCTTTGGTGTGGCACCAATACAGCGCATCATTCCAAAAAATTCCGTGCGCTGTGCCACATTGCTGTTTAGACTACTTGCAATCATCATAATGCCTGCCAGCAAAACTAATAGAAATAAAACAGCAGCAGAACTATAGATTTGCATCATAAAAGAATTTCCGCTTTGACCTAGTAAGCCCAGAAGCTTCGTATTTTCCGAAACCTGTTCGTCCGAAAGTCCCAGTTGGGACTTCATATCGGCAATTGTACTTCGTATATTGCTATGAGTAGAAAACTGTACAAAAAAAATGCTGTTATACTGGGCAGGCTGGCCATTTGAGACTCCGGGATATAAGGAGCGAAACGCCTGGGTAGTCAGGCAAACTGCGTAGGAGTCCTCTTTCATTGTTTTAGCAGCATTTTTAGTGAAGCCAGAGATGGTAAATTCATAGCTGGTTCCGTCAGGTCCATGTACTGAAATAGAATCTCCGATTTGCAAGCCAAGCATTGCCTTTGCGTTTTCGGTGACCACAGCCTCATGGTCATTCTGTGGAAACGCTCCGTCCCGAATGTCCTGAGTTTGCATCTTTGTAATCCAGTCTTTATCACTACCTACTATAATCACGTTTTTTCCCGATACAGTATAGCCTTGTTCACCCCTGAAATTTAGGACACCATACCAGGAAGATGCAGTTACCTCAGCTCGAGCAGAAATCAGGGCGGCTTGTTCTTCGTTTATGTTTCGGATCATCACATGCCAATTACCGTCCTCCATACGGGCCTGCATGATCTGGCTGCGTATAAACATGTCGGCCATACCAAAAATAGTTGTGACTAGAAACACCGCTAAGACAATGCAGAATACAGACATTCTGTTCTGCCTTTTATGGACTTTGGCTGAAATGGGAACAAGGTCAAGATAACTTTTCATTCTCTTTGCCTCCCAAATCCGTCAGAACACCATCCGAAACCCGCAGCACGCGGTCTACTGAGGTAGTCAGATGATTGTTATGGGTAATCATCAGAATCGTTTGCTGATAAAGGCGGGATGCCTTGACCAGTAAATCAATTACATCCTGACTGTTTTTGCTGTCCAGATTTCCGGTGGGTTCATCAGCAAGGATCAGTTTAGGTCTTGTAATCAGCGCCCGTCCAATTGCAACACGCTGCTGCTGACCTCCGGATAATTGGCTTGGTAAATGATTACGGCGGTCTTTTAGCCCTAAGACTTCTAATATCTCATTCACCGCCGATTGCTCCGCCTTACGGTAATCCAGAAGAATCGGAAATATGATATTTTGCTCCACCGTTAATTCAGATACCAGCTGAAATGATTGAAACACAAAGCCGATATTACGCCGCCTGAAAATGGTGCGCTGTTCCTCTTTCATCGAAAACAAATCCTTCCCGTCTATATAGATGTTTCCGGAGGTAGGAGTATCCAAGGCTCCGATGCAATTTAGCAGCGTGCTTTTGCCGGAACCGGATTCACCGACGACTGCCGCAAACTCTCCCTGCTCCAATGTAAAGGAAACATCCCTCAAGGCATTTACCTGATTATCACCTCTGCCGTAGATTTTAGATATATGTTGTACTTTTAAAATTTCCATTGCTCATGTACCTCCTTTCCGAATAAGAATAACAGCCAAACCTTACAATCGGGTGAATAACAGCTTACAATTCCGTAAGGTTGGAAAGAGAACATAACATCCATTTCGTCTTATCCACACTGTCCCCTCTGCCTCCCGTCAGGCCATATCATCCCGCAGCGCATCAATGATATTTTCTTTTTTTATCTTACTAACGGCGTACAGCATTGTAATAAATACAATTAAGAGAACACCAAGCAAACTGATGGCCATACTGCCCCATGGGGATACAAAATTGACATTGTCTGCCCCATCGATTGTCCCGGCAACCATACCCTTGTAAATCAGATAGGAAAGGAGTCCTGAGAGGGGAAGTCCCCAAAGCATCGTGCGAGCTCCATAGAGAATGCATTCAAAGCGCATCATCTTATTGAAATCCCGGTC
>JAEYPZ010000169.1:0-143793 GCA_023410275.1 Bacillota bacterium | reverse complement strand
TATCCCATAGCATAAGCTAGTAAGACCCCTGAAAGACGATCAGGTGGATAGGTTAGAGGTGGAAGTGTGGTAACACATGGAGCTGACTAATACTAATAGGTCGAGGGCTTGACCTAAAAATGGTTTTAACTTGGATGGTTCAATGTGTAGAATAAAAGTACAACAAATGGGTATTGACTTTTTAAGTAAAAAGTATTACAATAAATCCCGTATTCCTCGATAGCTCAATGGTAGAGCACACGGCTGTTAACCGTGGGGTTGTAGGTTCGAGCCCTACTCGGGGAGTTTTTCTAGGTAAAGAATTAAATATATTTAAAAATAAAATAGTATATGGCGACATAGCCAAGTGGTAAGGCATGGGTCTGCAACACCCTGATCACCAGTTCAAATCTGGTTGTCGCCTCTCTATTAGAAGTCCTCTAAACCTTGATTATAAGGTTTAGAGGACTTTTATTGTTTCGAATTATTGTATGCAAATGTATGCACTATATCCTACAAACTAGATTATAAAGCTGCTTTGTGCCTGCTTGATTCGGGTGCCTGCCGCTGCCATTCTGGACAGGTTTGTACATCATCGCGGTTTCGTCCTGATAGAAGTTGACAGCTATCGTTTGAATGAACGCGAAGGATTAGCAAAAAAAACACGAACGTCATAGAAAGCGCGAGGTCACAGGAAGTGATGAAAAATTAGTTGTTTTGAGTTACTTTTCAATAGGAATTGATGAGTGTATTCGATGTATTTTTGTGTATATTTAAATTTAGGGTATCTTCTTTTTCAAAGAGGATACCCTGAATAATAAATCAGCCTTTCATTATATTGGACTAATTATTGGAAGCTTTCCATTCCTTATACTGTGATTGAATTTCCGTAAGAACATCTTGGAATCCTGCATTATCTAAAGCAGTTTGATACTTGGCGATAACACTTTCTACGTCCTCTGGAGTATAAGCACCTTCTTCGAGTGCATAACCATATTGGTCATAAATACTTGTACATGCTGACCATTGTGCTTCAACAGAAGAATAATCAGGGCGGAAACCTGATGCAGGAGAAGCGACAGATTTAGTGTTAAAGTTTTCATATAATTCAACTGTGTTGGAAGGTGATCCCTTTTCAAGAGCTATACTTTTAACAGAACCAGATTCCCAAGCACTGTGATTATATAATTCACCCTTTTTCACAACAAATCCATCAGAGCTCATATCATAATCAGTACCTTCTATGCCATAGGTATAAAGATTAGCGAGTGTACTGTCTGTATAGAGTAGTCCAAGAAAATCAATACATGCTTTTGCTTGTTCTTCTGTACAGCTTGAAGAAATTGCATAACAAGATCCAAGAGTACTGGTAGAGTTAGTCCAGTCCTTGGTCATATGAACAACATCACAGTCCTGACCATAAGTAGTAGTTGCATCATCATTATTTGGAACATCAACCCAAGCTGCAAATCCCCAGTCAGTTGTCATGATTGCTGTATCTGGAATAGTTTTGGTTACTTCCTCATCACTAATATATCCTTTTGTTGCCCAATCGGAGATTAAGGTAACAAAATCTTTATAATCTTTAGTTTGAATGCAATTTACTACTTCATTTTTAGATAGATCAATTACAATCATGGTATTTGCCATAGAAAAATCATATTTATCAATATAGTATTTGCTAAAGAAAGGCATCTTCTGCATAAGGAGTGGATATTTTACTCCATCTGCTTTCATGTCAGCTAGCATTGGCTCAATATCTTTTAATTCTTTAATGGAAGACATATCCCAGTTATATTTTTTTGCCTTAGTTGTTGGATAAACTAAATCATAACCTTCTGCAGATTCCTTATAGCATGGAATAAAATAATCATTTCCATTATATTTGGAAGAATTCCATACTTCTTCGGGCATAGAATTGTATAAATCAGTTCCAGGAAGCAGATCGCTTATATCATAAACAGCATTTTGAGAGTATAGATTATCTGTTGATACAGCACCTTCCCAATTGGCAGTCCAAAACAGATTTGCTTCACCATTAGCTAATGAAAGATTAGTTCTGTCCGCATATTCACCTGATGAAATGTCAGATAATTTAATTTGAACATTGATTTTGGGACCAATATACTTATTGATTGCATTTTGAATTGCTTCTACCTCGGTAGAATCAGAACTGGCTTGATTGAAGGTTGCACGGTCTACAGCAATCTCAACCATTTTGTTACTACTAGTAGAAGCATTAGCAGTACCATAAGTGGTATCGGTTGCTGGGCTTGTACCACATCCAGCAGCCAAAACTGTAGTAATGATAGTGGCTAGAACAAGTGAAAAAACTTTTTTTCTTCTCATAAACATTTCCTCCTAATTAAATAAATTATAAAAGTTAAACAACAAGTAAGTTGAATACTAATTATAGTATAAGAGAAGAAAAAAAAACACAATACATTTTAGAAAGAATGATTTTTGTTTCATAATAACTAGGATTTAGGCGGAAAAAAGAGTAGTCTGTCAAAAATATTCCATGAATCATGAAAGTACTTGCAATGTACGACACTTATATTGTTTTTCAAATATTGATGTCTTATAATGAAATAAATTTGCGAATTGACGTGATCACACAATATAAGAAGGGAGAAATACATGAAAAAACAGTTAAAGCTTATATGGAAATCTAGGGCACATATCGTAATGTCGCTTCCGGGTTTTTTGATTTTTCTGATATTCAGTTACATACCAATGGCCGGTCTTGTCATGGCATTCAAAAACTTTGATTTTAAACTTGGTATCTGGAATAGTCCTTGGAATGGACTAGATAATTTTAAATTTTTAATTACATCGAAATCCACTTTCTTACAGATTACACGTAATACAATAATGTATTTTGTTATTTTCACCGTAGTTGGTATGATACTTGAAATAATTCTTGCCATAGCAATGGATCAGCTGGTATTTAAACGTATAGGTAAAATAATGCAGTGTATTATGATTATACCTATATTTATTTCTTTTACAGCAATACAATTTGTCGTATATGCCTTTTTAAGTAGTGATACTGGTATGATTAATAATTTATTTGGAATTAGTACACGTTGGTATATGAATGCTAAGTATTGGCCGGTAATTCTGACGATTGTAAAAATGTGGAATGGAACTGGCTATGGGGCTGTTTTATATATGTCTGTACTGGCAGGAATTGATCAACAGTTGTATGAAGCAGCTCAGATAGATGGTGCAAATAAATGGAATCAGATTAAGCACATTACAATACCTTCACTAATACCAATGATAACCGTAATGCTTCTACTGTCAGTTGGAAGTATAATGCATTCGGACACAGGTCTTTTCTATCAAGTAACAAGAAATAGTGGAACATTATATTCAACAACGCAAGTTCTTGATTCTTATATCCTGAATACTATTTTTCACAAATCAAATTATGGCTTTACAGCTGCAGCAACCTTTTTTCAATCAGTTATCGGTTCGGTTATGATATTATTGTCTAATGCGGCAGTTCGTAAAGTGTATCCAGATAATGCATTGTTTTGATAGGAGGATATTATGATAACAAATAATAGTACTAATACAAGACTAAAGAATAAAATTGGAGTAGGACAAAAAGTACTATTTTTAATACTTATAATAGTAACGATTCTATGTGCAATGCCAATTATTTTAATTTTTGTATCTGCGTTTACGGATGAAACAGTATTGGCAAGGGAGGGTTTCACGTTTTTTCCATCAAAATTCTCATTAAATGGATTTAATGCAGTTTTACGATATGGAAAGCAATTGTTTGTTTCTTATGGTGTGACAATTTTTGTAACAGTATCAGGAACAATATTAGGGCTATTGATTATGGCTATGTATGCGCATTGTTTAACTATCCGGGAATTTCCATTAAAAAAATTTTTTGCTTTATGGGCGATGGTTCCTCTACTTTTTTCAGGTGGACAGTTATCAACATACATTATTTATACATCGGTTTATCATATGCGAGATAGCTTGTTACTGCTTATTTTACCGTTATGTGTTTCTACTATGAATATTATTATTTTGAGGACGTATATTAAAACAAGCGTTCCAGAGGAATTAATAGATTCAGCAAGAATAGATGGAGCAAGAGAGTATCGTATATTTTTTCAAATAGTATTGCCTTTAATGAAGCCTGCATTAGCAGCTGTTGGTTTTATGATGGCTACTACATATTGGAATGACTGGCAGAATGCATTATTATTTATAACCAGTGACTCCAAGAAACCACTTCAGTTACTTCTAATAAATATTCAGAAGAGTATAGAAACATTATTAAGTATACGTAATATTCCTACTAGTGCATTGGCAGCAATGCAAGGTAGTATACCACAGAATTCCGCAACAATGGCAACAGTCGTAGTCGTTATTGCACCAATTATGATTGTTTATCCTTTCTTCCAAAAATACTTTATCAAAGGTCTTACAATTGGTTCAGTCAAGGGTTAATATAGAGATATTATTTTATTAATCTGTTTAATTGGACATTATTGTCGGTAATCCTTTGAGACATAGGAGGAATTAGATGAGCGGACTATTTGAGAACCTTTTTCCAAATGAAACAAAAGAGAATATAAAAAAAGCGTTACCTTTGATGACACATGTGGAAAAAAGTATTGCACAATTCTTTATAACCAATGAAACAAAAGGCAATTTTTCTTCAAAGGAAGTATCTAGCTTACTATATACCTCTGAGGCAACACTATCTCGTTTTGCCAAAAAGTGTGGATATAAAGGATATAGGGAGTTGGTTTATACCTATGAGAGAGATCTTGAGAATAATACGCCAGCTAGTGGTGAGGAAAAAGATGTTGATTTGTTTGCTCGTATGGTCGGCTCTAATTATCAAACTCTATTGAATAAGAATTTCTTATCTTTGGACAAAGAAAAAATTCGAAGTATTACAGCCAAATTAAACAGCAGTTCCCATGTTAAGGTGTTTGGGATGGGTTATTCTGGTATTGCGGCACATGAATTTCAGCTCCGCTTTATGAGAATTGGGTTAGAGGTAGAGGCTGTTACAGATTTACAGATTATGCAGATGAAAGCGGCTCTTGCCAGCACGGATACATGTATTATCGGAATATCTTTATCAGGAAAGACGACTCAATTAATAGATGTGCTTCGTTCGGCAAAAAATAATGAGGGATATACAATCCTTTTTACTGCCGGTAAGGGAATCGATTTTTCAGATGCTTGTGACGAAGTACTTTATGTAGCATCACTTGAAAATTTGGACACTGGTTCGAGAATTTCCCCTCAATTTCCGCTATTATTACTGTTTGATATCATATATACATACTATTTTGCCAATGATACTTATTTTAAGGAGCAGAAACTTCGTGCAACATTAACAGCAATTTCAGATGAACGCGGGAATGCAGTACAGAAGGATGAGAATGAAAGTCATAAGAAAAAAACAAGAAAATAGGTGGAGAATTGGCTGAGAGGAAGAAGATGAAAAAAATTGTTTTACTACCGTTAGATGAACGCCCATGCAATAGCGATTTTGTTGTGCGTCTTTTTAATCATGATAGTATTGAAATTGTAAAACCAAAAGAATTGGGGCACTATAAAGAACCGGCAGATTATGATGAAATACGTACTTTTTTGCTGAAGGAATGTCAGGATGCAGATGCACTAATAATTTCATTAGACATGTTACTTTATGGCGGTATTGTTCCTTCAAGACTTCATCACGAGAAACTTGAGACACTACTCTCCAGGATGGATACTATCAGAAAAATTAGAAATAGTAATCCAAACATTATGATTTATGCATTTCAATGCGTCATGCGTTGTCCAAATGACTCTAGTTCAGAAGAAGAACCGGATTATTATGACCATTTTGGATTAAAAATCCATGACCTTGGAGTGGCAGTACATAAAGCACGAATGGGCGAGAATAAGAGCAGAGTTATTTCGCTATTAAGAGAACAAATTGATTATTCGGCTTTAGAAGATTACATTTCAAGACGAGATTTAAATTTAAGGCTTAATTTAAATACGCTTGATTTTTTGATGGATCATACAATTGATGCACTGGTGATTCCACGTGATGATTCTACAGAGTTTGGATATCCTGCCATGGATGAGGAAATTATTCGTGAGAGAATTAGTGAGATTGATATTTCGGATCGTGTGTTAATCTATCCGGGCGCAGATGAGGTGGCATTGACTTTACTTTCAAGGATTGTTAACAGATTAAATGTTGGTAAACCAAAGGTTTATATTAAATATGCAAGTGATAGTTCCGGTGAGATTATACCTCTTTATGAAGGAAATGCATTGGCTACCACAATTCGATATCATGTTTTATCAGCTGGTTGCCAGATGACGGAAAGTTATGAACAAGCAGACATTATACTTGTTGTTTTGGCCCCTTCTTCTGGAATGATAGAGGCCGAGTACCAGCCTAGTACTTCACCATCTTACTGTGTTGATAGACTGTTAGTTGAACTTATTGAATTTATTCAGGATAGGATTACAGAAGGGAAAATTGTGACAATCGCAGATGATGCTTATGCCAATGGTGGTGATTTGGAGTTCTTGCATCTGATGAATAAAGCGGACCTTATTATGAAGGTTGATGGTTATGCTGGGTGGAATACTAATTCCAACACACTTGGAACGGCTTTGGCTGAAGCAGTTGATAGCTATTATTTTGGTAAGTCCAAACAACATAATAATTTTTTAGTAGAGCGTTATTTGGAGGATGGCGGCTATTGCGCATTGGTGCGATGGCAAGTATCCAAAGGATTGTCTTCCGTTGATGTAGGATGTATTTTAGACAGCAGGAAAGAAGAACAGGCAGTGGAGGAGATTTACATGGGATTGAAATGCTTTCTCAATAAAACATTGTCTTCTATTGCTGGAGAAACAAAGATTACGAAGTTGTTATTACCATGGCATAGAATGTTTGAAGTAAATTTGGAGGCAGAATATCTGGAAAGACAATAGAAATTGTGAATCTATTCTCTTATTTGCCTAAGTGAGCGAGCATGATCTTTCAACAGAAGATTGTAGTACGGCTCCAGGAAAGAATGGTATTTTCAATATGGAAGAACGGCTTGGACAAATCCGCATTATATTGATTAATATATTAAAATTGATACAGACATTGAATATTATTTGAATAAAAGGATGAGGGAGACTGGCTATGAAAGAGGAAGTTATTAAAAAGATAAAACATGGACTAATTGTTTCGTGTCAAGCTTTAAAAACAGAACCGCTTTATAGTTCTTATATTATGTCAAGAATAGCTTATGCAGCTAAGGAAGGTGGAGCAGTAGGAATTCGTGCCAATACTCCGGAAGATATTATAGAAATAAAGAAAACGGTTGATTTACCAATTGTTGGGCTTTTTAAAGTAGACTACGATAATTCCCCGATTTACATTACTCCGACTGAAAAAGAAATCGATGCACTTATAAAGGTGAATCCTGATATTATTGCACTGGATGCGACGGATCGTATCAGACCGGATGGAACCACAATTTCTGAGTTTTTCTTTAAAATTAGAAAAAAGTATCCAGATATGCTTTTTATGGCAGATTGCGCTTGCTATGAAGATGGAATTAGAGCAGAGAAATTGGGATTTAATTTTATCGGAACAACGCTTTGCGGATACACAGAAGCTACAAAAGGTACGGAAATTCCAAACTATGAATTGATTGGAAAACTGTCTAGTAAGCTTAAAATACCAGTAATTGCAGAAGGCGGTATTTGGACACCAGAACAGCTGAAAGCAGCTTTTACTTCTGGTGCATATGCTGCAGTAGTAGGTACAGCAATTACAAGACCAAGAGATATTACTAGAAGATTTGTTAAATCAATTGAGAACGAGAAAATTTAATAAATATAAAGAATGGAATAAGTCTAAAATGCAGTTCAAATCTGGTTGTCGCCTCTCATAAAATAGTCTCTGAATCTTTAAAGTTAAGGATTTAGAGATTTTTTGTATATCGGAAAATAGATGCAAACATTTTGGAGAGTAAACTCTGTCTGAAATCCGGTTCGCTTTTTGACAAGTTTCTGAGCGTTGGGTTGAGGAATGATATTCGAACTCGACTTCTGCACATCATTTCTTTATTCCATTATTAAATGGTCACCGTTGCTAGTGGCCTGGAATTCTTGACAAATAGACATTCGCTGTCTTGATAAACTTTTTTGATTTCTATGAAAAGTCATTTACAGGCATTCGTTAAGAGAAGATAACGCATTCCTGCTTCTGCTTGTCCTTCTTGATATCTGACCACTTGAGGATTTTCAGTTCTCCAGGGTGGATTACCAATTTATTCAATTTTATCCTTAAAAAGTATGCTTTTATTAATCGCAAATTTAGGTTGCGGAGATGCAATCTCAAATTGGTTGAAACTATTTAAAAATACAGTATACTTAACATAAAATCACAAAGAAAAGAGGTAGAAAATATGAGCTTTGCAGATAATCTGCAATCAATAAGAAAAGAGAAACAACTTTCTCAGGAAGAGTTAGCTGAAAAAATTGGAGTTAGCCGTCAAGCGATATCTAAATGGGAACAGGGGAGCGGTTATCCGGAAACAGAGAAATTACTTATCTTATCTCATGAACTGAACGTTTCGTTAGACTATTTAATGTTGGGCGAAACAGGAAATGTAATAACTGAAAAATCATTATCTCAAAATATAATTGCACCTACCGGAAAAATTACTATAAAATCATTCGACGGGAAATCAATTGTTAATTGCTATAAAGTTCTCGCTTCACAGGTAATGTTTAAAGCGAGGTCGGATGAACCCCAATACTGGTTAATTGGTGTTAACAACGGTGCATTTTGGGGAGAAAAATCAATAGTACTTGGATGGTATGCGGATGAAGAAAAAATAAAAAAAGAAATGGATGCTATTGCAGAAGATATTAAAAAAGGAATTCCTGCCTATGAGCTAAAATATGCATCGA
This sequence comes from Bacillota bacterium, assembly GCA_023410275.1. Taxonomy (GTDB): domain Bacteria; phylum Bacillota; class Clostridia; order Lachnospirales; family Lachnospiraceae; genus Anaerocolumna. The sequence continues at coordinate 134,844 of JAEYPZ010000169.1, read as the reverse complement.
AAGTAAAAAATAAATTATTAAGAGTAAAAATAGACGAAGAATAGTTCAAATATGGCTGCAGCCTTTCAAAGAATTGTCTCTAATCCTTGAAAATGCATAGGTTTAGAGAATTTTTTGTTGTTAGAGATAAAGTCTTTTTAAACAATGTGTAGATAATACACGATAGAGATAGTAGTAAAAACTTTTGATTACGCTTACAGGCTCTATGATGAAAATGCAATTAAGCGGTTGGAGCAAATCCTGATTTTGCGTAAATTGATTATCAGAATAAAGGCAGGAAATAACCACTGTATGACCACACAAATCTGGCTGTTACCACTCTCATAAAGAAGTCTCTAAACTTTGAAATTAGTAAGGTTTAGGGATTTTTTTATTTGCTGGGTTCTTTGCCATATTTCAAGGCAGATATGACTGGCCAATTTAAAAAGTATAGATTATACCTTTTCTATATTTGTGCTAGATATAGAAGATTCAGAGCTTCTGCATAATGCAGGATTATTTAAGACATATGTGCTATAATAATTTTAATTTGGATTTATGAATATCTGAGATTATTGTAAATTTTTCGATTTTTTGTAACGAAATAGACTTTTACTGCACTTATCTTTAGAGGAGGTGAAAAAATGGATAAGCAGGATTTGGAACAGGTATATAAGGAAAATGCAGCTGTTGTTTATAAATATTTATTCTGCTTAACCCATGATGCAAACCTAACGGAAGAGCTTACGCAGGAAACTTTCTATCAGGCAACGAAAGGAATACATAAGTTTCGGGGTGATTGTAAAATATCTGTATGGCTATGTCAGATAGGAAAACGATTATGGTATCGGGAGCTTCAAAAAAGAAAACATCAGATTGTACCAATTGATGCTATTGAAGAAATAGAGTCCAATCAGAATTTTGAAGCACAATATATTCAAAATATTGATAAGGTAGAATTATTTAAAAGATTACATCAGCTGGATGATAAGACAAGGGAAGTAATGTATCTTCGGCTGACCGGTGAACTCAGTTTTTCTGAAATAGGTGAAATATTAGAAAAAAATGAAAATTGGGCAAGAGTAACTTTTTATCGCGGAAAACAAAAAATTATGAAAGGAAGGACCTAAAATGAACAAAGAAATAGATTGTGCAGTCGTGAAGGATTTACTTCCAATTTATATTGATAGGCTTACCAGCGCCGAAACAAACCAAGTTCTGGAGAATCATTTTTCTAATTGTGCCGACTGTGCAAGGGAGCGTGATGAAATGATGGGAAGCTTGAATATGGAGAAGGCTCCGAAGAAATCAAATTTAGAAAATTTTTTAAATAAAACAAAAAAAATGTATATATTAAAAGGGGTCGCCTGGTCCATAGGAATTATCGGTATTTTGGTTTCTTTTATCGTAGATATAGCAGTTAATCATAAATTGACCTGGTCCTTAATCGTTGATGGGGGCATAGTATTCCTTTATATTACTGCACTGGCAGCCATACTCAGCAAAAGGAATAAAATAATTGCTTCGACACTCGTTTCAAGTATTTTAGTATTGCCGTTGCTATACATGATAGAGTATATTGTTAATGAAAATTATTTGGTTAGACCAATTCATTGGTTTACAATATATGCATTACCGATAACACTGATTTGGCTGGCGATAATATGGATTGTAATATTAATTAATAAGATTCTAAAATTAAATATGTGGCGTACCCTTGGTATACTGCTGCTTTTTGCTATCTTTGGTTCTGCCCTTACAAATGCTATTTCAAACCAGGTTTCTGTTAATGAAATATATCAAACCGGTCTGGAATGGATCGATTCTTTATCGTATCTGGGAGGGGCCATACTTTGCTTTATAATTGGACATGTAAGAAAAGATAAAGGCATATTTTGATTTAAAACTATTCAATTCAATAAACATGATGTTCTGACATTCGAGTCAATCTTACAAGTTTGTTAGATTATTGTAAGGAAAAACGATGGTTTTGCACTCCTTTTACTGCTATACTGAAGATACAGAGTATGAAGGGAGTGGTTTTAATGAAACATAAAATAATTAGAATCAATATATTGGTACTTGTTTTAATTGGTTTAATTGCCGGTATTGTAAAAATAGCTCCTGTCGTATCTACGGGATATGAAATGTATAAAACAGCAACGGAAACAATGAGTATACCGGACAAGATTGAGGAGATCAAGCAGAAAAAAGATTATATTACATTTGATAAGATACCGGAAGAATATATAAAACAAGTGTTAAAGTCGGAGGACAAACGTTTTTATTATCATTTTGGTTTTGATCCGATTTCAACTGCAAGAGCTATGACAAATAACATAATTGCAGGAAGCTTTTCACAAGGGGGCAGCACCATTACCCAGCAGCTTGCAAAAAATATGTACTTCTCTTTTGAAAAGAAATATGAAAGAAAGGTAGCAGAGCTTTTTGTTGCTTACCATCTTGAAAAAGAACTTACCAAAGATGAGATATTGGAACTCTATTGCAATATTGCTTATTACGGCGAAGGTTGTTATGGATTAAAGGAAGCAGCAAAACATTATTATGGTGTAAATCCGTTAGAATTATCACATGCACAAATCAAAGCACTTGTATGGACGATAAAAAGCCCGAATAACTACAATCCCCATGTTTACAGAGGAAGCATAACGTGAAGTTAAAGTACGGAGAAGGACTGATAGTTTTATACCCTGCTATTTTGTGTGTTTAGTGATAAACAAAGAGTTTAATTCAAAACAAATGATGAAAGCTATCATCTGGTTAAAATTAAGAGACTATGTTCTTTATGAATATATAGTCTCTTTTTGAGTAATTCCAATGTATCGGAATTGTTAAACACAATAACAGGATTACTCGCGGTAACTACAATTAATAACAGGATGATAACCAATACAAAGCACCCCAACTGTGCCAAGATGGCAGACATTATCAGGTAATGGAGCTTCTTAAAGCTCCTATAAATACCATTAAATTAAATTTAATCTTGATAATATGCAATGAAAGTGTATAATTATAATATAAGAATTAATAAACAGTTGTTCTATATACGAAAGGAAAATACGTACATAAAGGAGTATTACCATGCAGTTTGCCAAAAGAATGGAGCAGTTTGGAGATGGAATATTTACCAGATTGTCTGAGATAAAGAAAAGAAAAATGGCTGAAGGAGAGGAAGTTATCGACTTAAGTGTGGGGACACCAAATATTCCTCCTGCACAGCATATAATAGATGCCATTGTAGATGCTGCCTCTGATAAGAAGAATTATATTTATGCATTAAATGATCAGGAGGATTTACTGGAGGCCGTCAGTGTCTGGTATAAAAACAGATACGGTGTTAATCTGAAGCCTGAAACAGAAATCTGTTCTTTGTTAGGCTCTCAGGAAGGGCTTGCGCATATTTCCCTATCCATCCTGGATGCAGGGGACTTAGCCTTGGTACCGGACCCCTGCTATCCTATTTTTGCAGATGGGCCCAGGCTGGCAGGCGCCAGACTCTATTATATGCCTCAGAAAAAAGAAAATGGATACATCATCCAATTGCAGGATATTCCGGAAGCAATAGCCAGGGAAGCAAAATTTATGATTGTATCTTATCCAAATAATCCCACAACCAGATTGGCACCGGATTCCTTTTATAGGGAATTGATTGATTTTGCAAAGAAATATGATATTATTATACTTCATGACAATGCCTACAGTGAGTTGGTCTTTGGAGATAGAAAAGGAGGAAGTTTTCTCGCTTTTCCCGGTGGGAAAGATGTGGGAGTGGAATTTAACTCTTTATCCAAGACCTATGGCCTGGCAGGTGCCAGAATCGGTTTTTGCTTAGGGAATGCCGGGGTTATTTCCCGGCTTAAGACCCTGAAATCCAATATGGACTACGGTATGTTCCTGCCACTGCAAAAAGCAGCTATTGCTGCGGTTACGGGGGAACAAAGCTGTGTGGAAGTTACCAGAAGGGCCTATGAAAGGCGCAGGGATATTTTGTGTGAGGGATTGACCGCCCTGGGATGGAAGGTGGAAAAACCGGAAGCAACCATGTTTGTCTGGGCCGCCATACCTGCCTGGTACAGCAGTTCAGAAGCATTTGCTCTGGACTTAATGGAAAAGGCAGGGGTATTAGTAACTCCCGGAAGCGCGTTTGGGCCTTCCGGAGAAGGACATGTGAGAATGGCACTGGTACAGGAGGAAGAGGTATTAATAAGGGGATTAGATTTGATACGAGGCAGCGGACTGTTCGGTACCGTAAGATAGCCGTATATAAAGCTGGAAAAACTTAAAGTGCCTATGGCAGACTAAAAAACTAAGAAAATCTAGTGATTTATTATTTGTAAACCGTTTAGATTTATATGGAGTATGCGGAAACGTTGAATACATATAACAATCTGCACATTAATTTAAGGGAAGGTTAGAATGAAAAAGATTTTAAAATACATAGGAACTATTGTATTGATTCTCCTCATACCAGCTGCACTGGCCTTTGTCCCTATCGGAAACAATATCATCCTGCATAAACATACAAATGAGTTAAAAAAATTTAAACTGAATGCAGATTATAAAGTATCAGCAATTGATAGTAAATGTGGTAAATTAGCAGGCAATGGAAATGGTATGCAATATTTTTCCGCATTATTAATCCACTCAAAAGAAGCTTTGAAGTGGGAAAATGATGAGTGGGGAGGTGTTTTTCTTATCAATATTAAGGATCATGCCTTTGCGGAATTTATGGATGAAAATAATTTTGGAGGTTATTGTCCAAATATCAAAGCTAAATTGAAAGAAATAAAAAATTCCGAAAATTATTATGTGCTGTATTCATATTATAGTGCAGACCTGAATTCCATATGGAATATTGATTTAAGGGCGCATTGATATGTTAAGGTTTATGCGGGGGAATGCAGACTGACTGTAAACTTAAATTAACAGGTATGTTCTATAGGAGGTTATAGGGCTGAAAATTGATTTGTAAATTCTTTATTTTATGAATATGTGGAGGGACAGGCAGATGGAGTACAGGAGAGCCGGCAAGAGCGATATGCATATGTTTATAGAAAACCGTATGGAGTTCGTAGCATCCATATCCAAAAATTTTGATGCAGCAGAATTTAAGGGGATTACAAAAAAATATATAGAAGAACATATATAGAAGGATGACTTGATAATTTATATTGCAGTTGAAAATAAAGAAATAATTGCATCCTGCATGGCCTGCATCTATACCATTGCACCCTTAGAGAAAATAAAATTAGATTATACGGATTCCGGATAACCATTATATAAAAAGCTGGGCTTTGTTAAGTCAGACAGAAATATGGAGTTAAACATGAAAGACTTTTAAGAGCACTGCAAATTGAAGGAGGGTTAAACTATACCCAAATTCATAGTTTTACTGTATATCCGCCGATTAACGAGCATGAAAACTTTAAACGGAAATTTACAATATGACATACTGTTGTCTTGTTTAGCATGATATAGTTTGGATATTAGGGAGGATTAGTAAGAGGCATAATTCACCCCCCCTATTTATGCATTATCGCATGTAAGCTTGTAAAATGCATGCTTGTGATGTGCATGTGAGCTAGTGCGAATTATTGTATGCATAATTCAACATACAAGATTGTGCCTGCGAAATCCTCAGCCCAATTTTGCAGCGTGCTGGGAAGGCATGACAGTTAGTGTCAAATAAGAGACATTTCACACCCTGATTGATGACAGTACCGCACCTGCAGGCAGATACGGCATGCAATAGGAGCCAGTTTATAAAAAGGAGCGGATATATGGAAAAGATAGACTATAAAAAAATGTTCAAGGAGTTATACCAGCCGGAGGCAGTTCCGAAAATGATTGATGTTCCTCCTATGAAATTTATCCAGGTCGACGGTCATGGCGACCCCAATGAACCGGAAGGTGAATATCAAAAAGCAGTGGAAATCCTTTATGCACTGTCCTACACAATTAAAATGTCCTTTAAGAAACAACAGACAGCCATAGGTTATCATGATTATGTAGTACTTCCTTTAGAGGGATTGTGGCAGGTAGAGGACAATGAGGAGTTTGACAGCAGTAATAAGTCGAAGCTTTACTGGACATCCATGATCCGCCAGCCTGATTTTGTGGATGAAGCAGTATTCAAAATAGCAATGGAGCTGACAAGAAGGAAAAAGCCCCAGCTGGCTTTGGAAAAAGCAAGGCTGGTAAGTTTTACAGAGGGTTTATGTGTTCAGTGCATGCATCTTGGCAGCTATGATGATGAGTCGGCAACGCTGCAAAAGATAAAAGATTATGCAGAAGAAAATAACTTACTTTTTGATTTATCAGAGGAAAGGCGGCATCATGAGATATATCTTTCCGATTTCCGCAAAAGTGACGTTTCAAATATGAGGACGGTACTGCGTTATCCTATGAAAAAGCTTTGATAGAATATCCGTCTGTAAATAATGAATTATAATTTAACGCTGTTTTATAGTAAGGTGTCTCAAAAGTCTTTTGGGACACCTTATAACGTTTTAAGTGCACCAACTTTATGAAGCTGCGTGAGTTTTGAATTTAGAATTGGTGCATCCTCCCTTTTATCAAAATAGTTAGATTATTACCCCTAAATAATGGATAGGAATTCTGGAATAAATAGAATTTGATGATATCTATGTAAAGAAACGACAATGAACAGGTCGAAAAAGGAAAAGGAATGACCATACAAGCAGAGTATAATTAAGTTACAAATACAAGCGTTAGTTAGGAAACAGCTTTCCATGCTGCGGTTTCGCTCAGCCTTCCCGGCTTTTTCCTTTGAAGCGAAGCTGACAATAGAAAATAAGGAAAATAACTTAATGATTAGTTGGGAAAAGGACGGATTTACTGGGACATTGCGGGCTGATTTGAAAACAGCAGGCTTTGCAATAGAAGGAATTAATGAACAGAGCATAAAAGTTTATGAAATGAATCTTTTTTATAACCTTTAAGTATGATTAGGTTAACAACAAAGGGCTGTCACAAAATGCAAACCACCAGAATAGTTTAGAAAACAATAGAAATAAATTTAAAACCATGCATAGATTGAAAGAGTGAACTGCTCTCCGTGGTGTAGACGGAAGAAAAAAACTCCTTAATATGCATGGTTCTATTTGTTAGATTTTATAAATGAGCGTGCTCCGTTCTGTAATCTTCTTTTTATATGCCAGAAGAACTATTCCTTGGTCTTAAGCATATCCATCTTTTGCATCATCCTCCACAAGGTTGACCTGCCGATTCCGAGGATTTTAGCGACCTTACTCTGATTATTGCTTTCCTGATTAAGGAGAATCTTTATTATTTCAAGATTAATTTCTTCCAGGGTTTGATTAAGATTTACATATATTTTGCCGTTGTCCATCTGAATAGTATCGGATAATTCTTTGCCAAGTATGGCAGATACCATATCTGCAGTTATATAAGAAGTGGTGGTGACAGTAACCAACTGACTTAGTATTCGTTTAAACTGATCAAAGTTAAAAGGCCAGTTATACTCTTGCATCAGCTTTAGGGCAGCGGATTCAAAGCCGACGATTTCTTTGGCAAAACGCATATTGAGAACGCTGATATACAGGCTTGCCAGATTGGGGATGTCATCCTTGTGCTCTCTTAAAGGAGGAATGGTCAGGGTCAGGCAGGAGAGGGTGTTAATGATCTTTTCGCTGTAATGAAGGGAAACATCCTTGTCCACTGTATTGGTAAATAGAATACGGTTCTTGCGGTGAACGTTCAAGTCCTTTATGATGCTTAGCAGCTCTATGAAGCGGTCGTTTGGCAAGCTGTTTATATTCTTGATATAAATGGTCGTTTTGGTGTCGCTTAAGGGAGAGTTGTTATCACCGGTGATAAATTCCCAACCTCTAGTGCCCAGTCTGGCACAGTCAATAATTATCATAGGATTGTTCTGATATTTACTCTTAGCATATAAAAGCCGTGCCAGCTGTTCCTTGCCGGTGCCGTGCTCTCCCATTATCATAACCGGGTAATCGCTTTCTGTGTATTGCTCAATACTCATGAAGTCGTTTTGGGTGGAATGAGTAATCCCGTAGAAGCTGTTAAAAAATTTATCATAGGCGTCTTCCTTGCTGATATGGTAAATGCCGTTTCGGGTTAAGGCTAAGGGAAGCTTGCGCTGGTTTATATAGTATATAATATAGGATTGGCCGTTTTCAGTGTGCTCTTTTCCGATTAGAACATAAAGAAGTCCCGCATGTTCAAAATAAGATTTCTGATAGCCTTCACTCTTTACCAGTGGAAGATGTTTTCGTATCTCATCCATTACCGGCTGGGGCTCTGAGGAGAAGCCGGAATAATAAATCTGCTGCAGGCTGTCGTTAAATACCAGATAAGGATTGGGGTGGCTCTCCAGTATCATTTGAAAGAAAGTAACATCGCTTCTGATTTTATTTATGGATACGGACATTTGCAGGGAAAGGTCAAAGGCTGCTTCAATGCTTTCTGATCCGGAGGTTATTAGTATGGCATTCATGCCGTATTTTTGAGCCAGTGAACTTGTAATCATATCACACAGTACCATATCATAACCCTCTTCCCGCAGGCTTTTTAAAGCATTGGAAGCTTCGGCTTCGTTATGAATAGTACAGATTTTTATATTGTAATGCAGGATATCACAGATAAAATGGGCATTCTTCGTGATGGCTGGAAATCCAATAATCACGTATTTATTCGTGGAATTTTCAGCTAGTTTAATGGAGCGAAAGATGTCATAGATACTGAGGGTGATATCAATAACCGGTATCTTGCAGTGTTCTCTAATGAGATCTGCGGTACCTCCTCTTGAGATAATAACATCATATCCGCTATTTTCATACCTGGTCGCTATTGCCAGACCGTCATCCAGATTTCCCGTAAAAGCTGTGAGTTCAACGTCCTTCCTTTTCTCTGCAATTTGAAGCATTAAAGACTTAATTCCATCATAAGGGGCGATTCCGAGAATCTTCACTTTTTGCATATTAACCTCCATGCTGCCAACGCGCCGCAAATTTGGGCGCCAGCACAAATTTGTGTGTGAATTATGCTTTTCAATAATTCACACTAACTCCTTTTTGAGAATATCAAATCTTTGATTTGATATTCCTATACGTAGTTGAAAAAAACAGTTTTTTGCTTTTTTTTAAATAACTCCTTTGGTGAATATCCAATCTTTGATGGGATACTCCTGAATCCGAAGTTGAGAACTAATGAAAAATTTTACAGCATTTTCAACTAATATTATAGTATCATATCGAAACATATAAATCAATTCAAAAATAAATGTTTCAAAATAAAACTATAAATAAGTAGAAAATGCATGAAATATACTTGATTATGTCGAATTTCTCTGTTAAAATTAACATATAAACTTGGAACAGATAAAACAAGTCGAAATTATTACTTAAAAGACAAGTAAAATGATTTAAAATGAAACAGTCAGGAGCAAAGAAGAATGGTAAAGCTGTTATTGATTTCAGATGATTTCACCGGAGCTTTGGATACGGGGATTCAATTCGTGCAATATGGGGCAAAAACTAAAATAATAACAACTGCCTATGCGGAAAATTACCTATTTGTGAAGGATGAAGTTGAGGTACTTGTAATCGATGCTCAGACAAGACATCTTACCGGAGAACAGGCATACCAAAAGGTATTCAAATTAGTTAAAAGTGCAATAGCAGCAGGAATACCCCACATTTATAAGAAAACCGATTCCGGACTTCGAGGAAATATCGGCAGTGAATTAAAGGCTTTACTGGATGCCAGTGAAGAGTTATTTCTTCCTTTTATACCGGCTTATCCTCAGATGAACAGAATAACAATACAAGGGTATCACTATGTAGACGGACAGCCTATCAGGGAGAGCGTATTTGGTAAGGACCCATTTGAACCAGTTGTCTCCTCAAAGGTTCAGGAGCTTTTTGATAAAAGCAGTACAAGAATAGAGCTGTTTGAAAAAGGCTCGGAATACTATACGTCATTTGACAGGCCTGTTATCGGTATCTACGATGCGCAGACAGATAAAGATATTCTTGAAATAACAAAAGACCTGAATGAAAAAAAGCAGCTTAGAATTATGGCTGGTTGTGCCGGTTTTGCATCAGCTCTTCCCGAATTTATGAATTTTCAGAAGCAAAGTCTTAGTATGCCGGAACTAGACCAATCTCTTTTGGTAATGTGCGGCAGCATTAATCCGATTTCAAAAGCTCAGATTGAATATGCAGAGACCAAAGGTTTTAAGCGGATTATCCTTTCGCCAAAGCTGCAGTTAGAGAAAGGTTATCTTGATTCTAAAGAGGGAAGACTTTGGTTAAGGGAACTGGAAGAGCTTTTTTCCGGGAACCCGGTGGTTATGCTAGATACAGGAACACCGGAGTCTGAAGTTGTTAAGACTTATATGCAAGAGCATGACATATCTCTTCATGAAGCGAGAGAAAGAATATCCTTAGCACTGGGAGAGATTGTAAAGAAACTTCTTGATATTAATTATAGACATTCCCTCATGGTTATAGGAGGAGATACGCTGTTGGGTTTTTTTACCCAGATAGGATGCAACGAAATATACCCCGAATATGAACTGGAAGCCGGGTCGGTACTGTCCCATATTAATTATAAGGACAACATCATCTGGATAATCTCCAAATCCGGCGGATTTGGGAAAGAAGATGTTATATACCAGCTTGCAGGAAAATTACATATAGCAGGAGGTGCCATATGCTAGAAGAGTATTCACTGATGATGCCGGAAAAGATCTACAGCGGCAGCAATTCATTGGAAAAACTGAAATTAATTGTAACGGATAAGTACAAAAAAGTAGCGGTGTTTACTGACAAAGGAATAAGAGGTTCGGGAATAACGGACCACCTCTTTCAAATATTAGAAGAATGCAAAGTCCCGGCTGTGGTATTTGATGAACTTCCCTCAGAACCCACCTGGATGGAAGCCCAAAAGGCAGTGGATGATTTTAAGGAGGAGGGTGCCGATTGTATTATTGCTATCGGAGGCGGAAGTGTAATGGATGTTGCCAAACTGGCATCCATAGCAAGTTCAAAGGAATATGGAGTGAAAGAACTGTTAGAGGACCCGCTTAGAGGGACCAAACAGGTGCCGTCCATTCTGATTCCCACAACCGCCGGTACCGGTTCCGAGGCAACCCCCAACAGCATTGTTACCGTACCGGAGAAGAATCTTAAGGTTGGTATTGTAAATGCTGAAATGATTGCAGATGCGGTGATATTAGACGGAAGAGCACTGATTGGATTACCGAAGAAGATAGCCGCTTCAACAGGAATTGATGCATTAGCCCACGGCATTGAATGTTATACCTCTAATAAGGCAAATCCTTTTAGTAACATGTTTGCCATGGAAGCCCTGAAGCTGATTTTTGAGAACGTTATACCTGCCTGTGAAAGACAGGATGCGGTGGAAGAAAAGAATAATATGCTGTTAGCGGCATTTTACGCGGGAGTGGCAATAACTTCTTCCGGAACCACGGCGGTTCATGCTTTATCTTATCCTCTGGGAGGAAGATACCACATCCCCCACGGAGTTTCCAATGCAATGATGCTTCTGCCTGTACTTAAGTATAATAAGGAAGCCTGCTTAAAGGAATTTTCAGAAATATATGATGTGGTCATAAAGAAGGAACAAGGTCTTAGCCAGGAAGAAAAAGCGGCTTTCTTGTTAAGTGAGATTGGCACAATAATTAAAAGACTGGAAGTCCCGTTGTCTTTAAAGGATTATGGGGTATCGGAAAATGATCTGGAAGAGCTGGTACACGACGGGTTGGAGGTAAAGCGTCTCCTGGTCAACAATAGAAAAGCGGTGACAGAGGAAGCGGCAAGAAAGCTTTATCTGGAAGCTTTGCAGGCAAAGGGATAGTGATTTTTCAACTATATATTATGAAAGGGTTAATCATGAAATTTTTAAAAGGTATTATTGCACCGATTGTCACTCCCATGAATGAAGATGAAAGCATAAATGAAGCAGAATTAAGAAATCAGGTTAACCGGCTTATAGAGGCGGGAATTCACGGGATTTTTACAACGGGAACCAACGGAGAAGGATATATTCTTTCGTATGAAGAAAAGGAACAGGTGCTGTCTGTCGTATTAAATGAAGTTAAGGGCAGGGTAACTGTCTATGCAGGGACAGGCTGTATCAGTACAAAAGAAACTGTTAGACTGTCAAAGAGAGCAGAAGAACTGGGCGCAGATGTATTATCTGTCATCACTCCGTCATTTGCAAAGGTTTCACAGGAAGAATTGTGTGAGCATTATCTGGCTGTAGCCAGGGAGGTAAAGCTCCCTATCATACTATATAACATACCGGACCGGACAGGAAATGTACTGCAGCCGGATACAGTAGTAAGGCTTGCTAAAATTAATAACATCATTGGAATCAAAGACAGCAGCGGGAATTTTAATAACATGCTTCAATATATCGATAAGACAAAGAACATGGATTTTTCCGTTTACAGCGGAAATGATGCCCTCATACTATGGACTTTGCTGGCAGGCGGAGCCGGAGCCATCTCAGGGTGCGCAAATGTTTTTCCTGAAAATATGGTAAATATTTATGAAAGCTATATTAGCGGAGACATAGAGAAGGCAAAGAAATGCCAGAGTAATATTAACAGCTTCAGGGAGTGTTTTGGACACGGAAACCCTAATACCATAGTTAAGACCGCTGTCGCTCTGTTAGGTTATTCCGTAGGCAATTGCAGAAGACCTTTTCATAAGCTGCCGGATACAGGGGTAGCGGCCATTAAAAAAGTGCTGGAGGAAAACAAGGCACTTGGTATCAGGTAAGTAAATGGCACGAAAGGGGTTAACATGAAAAAACCGATTATCGCAATAACAATGGGTGATCCTGCCGGCATTGGGCCTGAAATCACGGTGAAGGCATTGAGCAAGCCGGATTTATATGAACGATGTGTACCTGTGGTAATAGGAGATGCATCTGTGCTGAAAAAGGCGCTGGAATATACAGGACTTAAGGACCTGCAGCTTCATCCGATTGCGGATGTAAAAGAGGCTGTATTTGAATTTGGAATGATAGATGTTCTAGATATGGGGCTGGTAGACAGTGAAGAGCTTGCCATAGGACAGGTATCAGAAATGGCCGGAGAAGCAGCTTTTCAGTATGTTAAGAAGGTCATTGAGCTGGCAATGGAAGGCAAGGCAGATGCTACAGTTACCAATCCGTTAAACAAGGAGGCAATAAATCTGGCAGGGCATCATTACGCAGGACACACCGAAATCTATGGGGCGCTCACAGATACGCCTAAATACACGATGATGCTTGCCCATAAGGATTTCAGAGTTGTCCATGTTTCGACCCATGTATCCTTAAGAGAGGCTTGTGACAGGGTTAAGAAGGAAAGAGTTCTGGAAGTAATAGAAATTGCCAATCAGGCTTGTCTTGCAATGGGAATTGAAAAACCTGTTATTGGGGTTGCAGGATTGAATCCTCACAGCGGAGAAAACGGGCTGTTTGGAAGAGAAGAGATAGATGAGATAATTCCTGCCATAGAGGAGGCCAGGTTAAAAGGCATTCAGACAGAAGGTCCTGTGCCTCCGGATACTATCTTTTCAAAAGCGATTGGTGGCTGGTATGATATTGTAGTTGCAATGTATCACGATCAGGGGCATATCCCGCTAAAAGTAACAGGATTTGTATTTAACCGGAATCTTAACAAATGGGATGCGGTGGAAGGTGTTAATATAACATTGGGTTTACCGATTATCAGAACTTCTGTTGACCACGGAACTGCATTTGACCAGGCAGGAACAGGGACAGCAAGTGAAGTAAGTCTTATCAATGCAATTGATTATGCAATCAGGTTTGCCGGAGAAAAATAAGTTTAGGGTCGGTAACTGATCATAATAGAAGAAGTTAAAGCTCAAGGGAGGTATTATTTATGAGGAATTTGAAAAAACTGACAGCGGTATCTTTGATACTTGTCATGATGGCTGCGGTACTATCCGGTTGCAGTTCATCAAAATCAACAGATAAAACAAATAACAGCACCGGAAACGGAGCCCAGACGACCCAGGGGGCAGATAACAGCGGAAGCTCTGATACGGTTACGCCAGCAACATCCTATAAGATGTTTATGCGTTCCCAGTATGCTGACTGGATTAAGGAACTGAAGTGGTATGATGCAGCAGAAGAGAAGACAGGAATTCATGTTGAATATGTGAATGGTCCGGAAGAAATTGCCGATACCTATACAGAAGTAGACGAGAGAATTGCCAGCGGAACTCTTCCTGATGCAGCCATGGTCAACTTGGCTCAGGCTAAGGTATATGGTAAACAGGGAGCTTTCGTGGACCTGGCACCCTACATCAAAAAGTATGCACCCAGTTTACAGGCTTACATAGACAGCAACCCTGACTATAAGTCTTATGTATCCAGCGATAATGGTGCAATCTATGGTTTAGTAAAAGAATCCCCGATCTTTGCTGATTTAATCGGTTACCGTGCAGACCAGTTCAAAAAAGCCGGTATTGATGCAGCAAGCGTTAAAACTGTAGATGACTTTACCGCAGCAATGGAAGCATTAAAGAAATACTATGGCGCTAAAGATAAGAACTATTATCCTTTATCAGGCCGTGACAGTGCTCTTCGTTTTGCAGCCTGGTTTGGAGCAGCAAGCTATGCTGATGCAAACGGTTCCGGTGGTGTATACTACAATCATGAAAAAGACGGTTCTTTTAATATTAAGGCAGACGGGGCTTATACATGGATTGAAACTATGAAAAAATGGTATGACGAAGGTCTTATCAATCCTCTATGGGTAGCAGGAACCAACAGTGAAGGCGATTGGGAATCCCAGACTTTAGAGGGACAGGCAAGTATTTTCTATGATTACTACAACCGTGCAGAATGGTTTATGCAAAATGTCGGAGCAGACGGCAATTCGAATTATGATATGCAGGTATTAAGTTTCTTACAGGATACAAGCGGAAAGACCATACCAGTTACCTCTTCTATTCTTTATCAGAACGGATGCGTAACAGCGGTGAACAGTGCCAGTGATGAAAGCACTATTGCAGCAATTCTGAAGTTCATTGATTACTTCTACAGTGAGGAAGGAATTACCCTGGCAAACTGGGGAGTAGAAGGAGAAAGTTATATAACCAATGACAACTCCAAGCTGTTTACTGCAGATTATACAACAGAAGAATCCAAAGCAGCCGGCGAAAAGAGATGGTCTTTCTTAAGCGACAGATTTACTGTATGCAAGCCTGTTGACCAGACCGCTTTCTACAGCTGGAATACCAAGCTTATTGCAGATGCAGCTAACAGTAATTTTAAAACTGAGAATTTCCTGGACAGACCTACTTTAATCTACTCAACTAGTCAGGAAGAGGAACTTACCAATCTGGTAGCTTCCGTATTTGAAGGAGAATCTGCAGGCTTAACAGCATTTATCACCGGCAGCAAAGAATTAAACAAAGATAACTGGAATGCTTTTATTGAAGAAATGGATAACATGGGATTATCCCAGATTGAAAAGATTCAGGCAGAAGCCTACACGAACACCTTTGGTAAATAATTTAACATTCTGACAGCCAGGCAGCAGCTTTGGGATATGGATAGATGAAACTTTTTTGTGGAAAAGAATCATCTTTTCCACTTCCCCTGTCAGTGATAGAAAGGAAGGAATAAAACGTTGGAGAAAAGAAAAAAAACAGCAGCGATTCCTTTAGCTAAAAAACCACTGAAACAACGCATAGTAAAAGACTTGAGTAGGAACAAGCAATTATACCTGCTGTTGGTGCCGGGTATATTAAGCCTGGTCTTATTTAAATTCGGTCCGTTATTCGGTATGGCAATTGCTTTTGAGAATTTCAGTGCTTTTAAAGGAATTACCGGAAGCGATTGGGTTGGGCTGAAATGGTTTTTAAAAGTTTTCCATGACCCATATATGCTTAAGCTACTAAAAAATACACTCATTCTGGCGTTGCTTTCCTTAGTTGTGGTATTTCCTATACCAATTATATTTGCACTGTTTCTAAATGAGGTCAAGCTTAATAAAATCAGAGGATTCATTCAATCCTTAAGCTTTCTTCCCTATTTTATATCAGCGGCAGTTATGGTCAGCATTTTGTTTGCAATGGTCTCTCCTACCAGCGGTGTTATCAATAACATCATAGTGGCTTTGGGAGGAGAAGCAATTCATTTTCAGGCCAGTCCGGCATGGTTCCGGCCTATGTATGTATTCTTACAGGTATGGCAGACTTTTGGCTATTCTGCAATTATATATATCGCGGCCATTACTTCTATCGATCCGGCACTTTATGAAGCGGCAGAGGTGGACGGCGCAGGCCGTTGGGTCAAAATGTTCCGCATTACCCTGCCCTCTATATCCGTATCAGTAATTACCATGTTTATTATTAGCGTAGGAAATATCTTTACAGTTGATCTGGACAGAATACTGCTTATGTATAATTCCAGTGTATTCTCAACAGCTGATGTTATTCAGACATATGTATACCGTATAGCATTTGAAAGTTCAGGTTTTCCCAATTACAGCTATGGAACAGCAGTTAATCTGCTGAAATCCATTGTAGCATTTGTGCTTGTAATGCTAACCAACAAAGCGGCAAATAAGTATGCTGAGACCAGATTATTTTAATGGAAAGGATGTGTGCAGTAAATGAAGAAGAAAATATCCGTATTTGAGATAGTGAACAGCTTGGTACTATTACTGATTGCCTTATTCTGTATCTATCCTTTCCTGTATATTTTATTCATAGCTTTAAGTGACGGAACATATCTGACAAAGGGACAGGTAAGCTTTTTCCCCAAGGGCTTTAATCTGGAAGCGTTTTCTTATGTATTGACTAATCCGAAATTCGATATCTTTACAGGTATGAAGAATTCCTTTATATACACCTTAACCGGAACCTTTATTGCGGTAGTATTTACCTTTATAACAGCCTATGCCCTTTCAAGACCCCGTTTGAGACAACGTTATGTTATTATGTCATTGTTTATCGTAACCTGGGTATTTGAAGCCGGTATTATTCCACAATACATTGTCTACAGTAAGTTAGGCTTTATCGATAATATCTGGGTCATGATAGTACCCGGTGCCATAAATACACAGTTCCTTCTGATAACCAAGGCGTTCCTGGACGGACTGCCTGCGGAATTGGAGGAAGCTGCTTTTATAGACGGGGCATCGGATATCCAGGCCTTGGCCAGAATATTTCTCCCCGTTTCCAAACCGATAGTGGCAACCATTGCATTATTCAATGCAGTAAGTATATGGAATCAATACCTTATTCCCCAGATGTTCTTAAAATCCAATAATTTAAAAACAATTCAGCAGATTTTAAAGAGCGTTGTAATTACCTCCAGTAATTCAGGAACGGTATTTACTAATGTCGTTAAGAATGGATATACATTAAACCAGTATAATATGAAGGCCGCAGCTATTTTTATTGCCATGCTGCCTATTGTCTCTCTCTATCCCTTTGTACAGAAATACTTCAAAAAGGGAATTTTAATCGGCTCCGTAAAGGGCTGAGTGAAAATTAAAAAGATAATTTCCACATACGTTAGAAAAAAACAAAAGACTGTTTTTCAACTACGGATTTAGGAATATCCAATCAAAGATTGGATATTCACGAAAGAGGTTAATATGGAAAAAAAATATATTGATATTGAGATAATTGAAGAGAATGGTATGCTATACAGAAACAAGTTGATGGATACCATCGAAGCACGTATTCCCAATACGCCTTACAAGAGCTGTCATGCGGCGGACCTTCTGGAGCTTCCTGACGGTGATCTGCTGTGCTGCTGGTTCGCAGGTTCTGATGAAGGAAATGCAGATGTAAGTATTGTGCTCTCAAGATTGAACGCAGATTCCAGTACCTGGACAGAACCGGTACAGGTATCGGATGATTCTTCCCGCTCTGAGCAGAACCCATCCTTATTTCTGACACCGGAAGGTGAAATCTGGCTTATGTATACGGCTCAGGTCGCCAGAACACCGGAGACAGAGGAAGGATTCAATCTTCAGTATACGGCGGAAATCAGACGAAAGATTTCCACAGACGGCGGTTATACCTGGGGTAGGACAGAAGTAATGTTCAAACGTCCGGGTTCCTTTTGCAGACAGAAAATCCAGGTGTTATCAAATGGCCGCTTTCTATTCGAAAACTGGATCTGCTTTAGTGATGATTCCCGAAACGGCAGCGACATTACAGTAATGCAGATATCGGATGACAAGGGAGCAAGCTGGAGAGAAGTTCCGGTTCCTGAAAGCCAGGGAAGAGTCCATGCCAATATAGTAGAGACAGAACCGGGTAAGCTGACAGCCATCTTCAGAAGCCGCTTTGCGGATAACATCTATGTTGCTTTCTCAAAGGATAACGGAGATAGCTGGAGCGTTCCCGCAGCTACAGGACTTCTTAATAACAATTCCAGCATATCCGCAATCAAACTTCAAAGCGGAGCAATTGGTCTTGTCTTTAACCCGGTAGCGTTTAATGCGGATATGGGAAAGACGGTATGGCCTGACCAGAGATGTCCGGTCACTCTCGCTATATCAGAGGATGGTGGAGTTACCTGGCCTTATCAGAGAATTATTGAACTGGGAGAAGGTTTTACCGGCATATGGAACGATATTAATAATGGCAGGTATGAGTATCCGGTTATGATGCAGGGAAATGACGGTAATATACACGTGGCTTACAGCTGGGGCAATATGAAGTTTGGCAAGAGAAAATGTATTAAGTATCTCTGTGTGGATGAAGCTTGGATTCGTGGAAATAAGATTTGTTACGGAGCTGAAAATGATCCTGCTATGCCTTGCAGACGATAGAAACCAGTGACATTGCGTACCGATAATACTGCTCTGCTATGACATATAAATGTAAATTACAAGAAGTATAAACACTTTACTGTGTATAAGCAGCAGGGTGCTTTATACTTCTTTTGTTTGGATAGCAATGATTCGTCAGCGATTTTGTGGATGAAGCCCTGTCTAATAAAGGAATAGACAGGGCTTCAAACAAATGTTAAGATAAGCTATATCTATGCATACTGGAGGTATATATGGGAAGAGGGTTTTCTAATAAGCAAATAGAGGAAATTAGAAGCATAGTCAACCAGGAATTAGAGGCAAAGAAGCATAAAGGGTTTATAAAGGCAACGTCCGTTTTCTATGTACTTTTAGGCATTGGCTGTAGTATTTTAACGGCTGTGATTATGCCAAGGCTAATCAGGAAAGGAGCCGTTAAGCTTTATAAAAAGCAGCTAAAGTGCAGGCATGCCAATACGATGGAGGAAGAAGTATAGATGGAAATTAATATTTCAGATATAGCCAGTCAATGTATAAATGAAATAAATAAAAAGATAAAGAATCTGAAAAATCTGAATATTATAGTAGCGGGGAAAACAGGAGTAGGCAAGAGTACCTTGATCAATTATATATTCAGAGAGCAGCTTGCAGAGACCGGCATCGGTAAACCGGTGACCCAGCATATCCAGATGATAACAAAAAAGGATGTACCTTTAACCATTTATGATACAAAGGGCCTGGAGCTGGGGCGGGATACGCAGAAAGAAATTAAGTATGAAATCATAGATAAAATAAAGGAATGCCTTTATATGAAGGATGAAAATAAGTGCATTCACTGTATCTGGTATTGTGTTAATACGGCTTCTGATAGAATCGAAGAGGATGAGATTGAATGGATCAGAGAGCTCTCGGAAGAAAACAGAGAAACACAGGTACCGATTATCCTTGTACTGACAAAATCCTTTTCCAAGAGTAAGGCCAGGGAATTCAAGGATTATATCGACAGTTTAAACCTGAATGTATGTGCAATCGTTCCGGTTCTGGCATTGGAGTATAAAATTGATGATGATTATGTGATCAAGCCCTATGGCGGCGAGGAGCTGATTGAAATAATGGGGGAGTTGTTAGGGGATGAATTGATCCCCACCCTGCAGAATGTTCAAAAGGCAGCCATTAAACAGAAAGTGAAGTATGCCCGAGGGGTAGTTGCCACAACAGTGACAGCCAGCTTTGCAGAAGGTTTTGCACCTGTTCCCTTTGCAGATGCAGCTCTTTTGGTACCTACGCAGGTGGCAATGATTGCTTCTATCACAGTGGCTTTTGGCCTGAAGGTTGACAAGGGAATCATCACATCATTTCTATCTTCTATCTTAGGAACGGCCGGAGCCACTATTGCAGGAAGGACCATTGCCTCCGGTTTATTTAAGCTGCTCCCGGGAGTCGGTACTCTTGTGGGAGGTGCCATATCAGGCGGTACGGCGGCAGTTATTACAACCGCTTTAGGTGAAGCCTATATCAGACTGATGGAGAAAATGTGTTTAGGTGAAATAAGATCACAGGATATTAAAAGTGATGAAGCGATGTCAGAAATGAAGAAGATATTTAAAGCAGAGCTAAAAAGGAATAAATAATAAAATTTGAATGGTATTATCCTTTAGGCTAGAGAAATATACAGAAACTGTATTATTTCTCTAGCCTTTTAAATGGAAACTTAATGACCATAGAAGGATTATTCATCAATAATTTAGAATCAGGTCTTATCCGGGTTAACAGGGCCTTCGTATTTATGCTGGAAAATATAGTCTGTGTAAATGAAGTTTGCACAGACTATATTACCTGGTTTCTTTTAATTTATTTACTATGTCTGGCTGCATTCCTGCTGCTCCAGAGTTCTTCTGCCACGCTATCCCAAGCTTCGGCATAGGATATGCTTTTTTCGCATAATTCCTCCGCACTTTCAGGTGTCTGGGGGTCAGTGGAATGGGCTCCGGTCTTTTTCACTATTTCCGGTAAGATGGATGGATTCTCAAGCATTGGACAGGGCTTAAACATATTATCATTAAAGGGCTGCCCGTCATGGTATGCCATAAATAGAGGAGATTGTAAGACCTCCATAAGGGTGCTCTTATGGATATTGGTGTTGGAGTAATGGATGAAGACACATGGGTCTGCATCTCCACTGGCATTGATATGAAGATAGCGGCGTCCTCCTGCTATACATCCTCCCACGAATTCAGCATCATTTTGAAAATCCATGGAAAATATGGGTTTGGTCTTTCGGAAAGCGCAGATGTTCTCATATACAGCCTTACGCTGCTGGGGGCTTACTAATAAGTCCTTTGCGGCATCCTTGCCAACGGGCATATAATGAAAGAACCAAACGAAAAGTGCTCCCTTCTCTATAATCATATCGTAAAAGGCTTCACTGCTGATATCCTCACAGTTCCGGCTGGTATAGCAGACAGAAATACCAAAGGGAAGCTTATGCATCTTTAGAAGATCCATTGCATACATTACTTTGGAATAGATTCCGTCTCCCCGCCTGCTGTCATTGGCTTCTTCAAAGCCCTCCAGGCTGATGGCAGGAATAAAATTCTTTACCCGAAGCATTTCCAGGCAGAATTCTTCGTCAATTAAGGTTGCATTGGTAAAGGTCAGGAATATGCAGTCGGGGTGCTTTTCGCAAAGGCGTATCAGATCCCTTTTACGTACCAGGGGCTCCCCGCCGGTATATATGTACATATATACTCCCAGTGCTTTACCCTGCTCTATGATAGAATCAATATCCTCAAAAGAGAGGCTTAGCTGATGACCGTAATCTGCCGCCCAGCAGCCGGTACAATGTAAGTTACATGCGGAGGTGGGATCCAGTAAAATAGTCCAGGGAATGTTGCAGCCGTATTTTTCCCGGTTCTTTTCCTGTTCCGGCCATCCAAAGACATTTTCATTCAATATAAAATTTTGAAAGAATGTAATTCGTGTTTGTGCATCCAATTCGTACATACGCATAATCAGTTCATACCAATTATTCTTTTTCTCGATTACCTCCCGAATTGCAACTCTCTGGCTCGGAAATTCGTCCTTAGGCATTACCCGGTCAGCAAAATTCATTAATTTGGGAAGGTTCTCCTCCGGATTTTTCTCCAGATAGCGGATGGCATGATTAAATCCGTATTTTTTCATCTTCTCATTTAAGTTCATTCGTATACCGCCTTTCACAACTGAATAAATGATAGATACAGCTGTTGAATTTTCTACATATGAGTATTATAATAAACCTATAAGGTACTTTCAATTGCCACTTTTCCCTGATTTATGGATTTATCTACAAATATTAGAAAAGTGTGGAATAATTCAGCGCACCAACGGAGAGGGGTGTCTCTTGCCTCTGGGATGGCGTATACAGGCATAGGCCTGTAAGACGGACTGAAAATTAAGAGGAGAAAGGATGCATAGCATGGCACTGCCAAAGGTTATTCCATTGGCAGAATAAAGGTGAGAAAATGGAAGACAGACGAATCCAAAAAACAAAGAGTGCCATATTGGAAGCTTTTATTTCACTTATCTTGGAGAAAGAAATCCCCAAAATTACGGTAAGCGAAATAGCAAGACGTGCCAATATTGACCGGAAGACATTTTATCTGCATTATGATACAACGGATGCGGTAATACATGAATTTATCAAAAACCAGGTAGATGAGTTAATCTCTATGCTTGAGCGCAAGGACTTTTTCAATAATATCTTTGATGTATCGATTCTGTTTCAGGCGTTAAATATTTTAATGGAGAAGAATATTAACCTGTACCGCCACATAGCAAATTCCACTTTGTATAACTTTCTGAGTGAGGAAATAAAGAAGGTTATTAAGACAAGCTTCTGGGAGAACCTGAGGGCCAGAGTGAATATCTCTCCCCAGGTATTTGATTTGTACGCAGAATTTTACTCTGCCGGGACAATGGCAGTGTATTTAAAGTGGCTGCGAAAGGAAGTTGCGGTTTCAGAAGATCAGCTCTCGCAAATAGCCGGAAACGCTACTTATTACGGTTTTCAGCAATTCATTCCTCGAAATGTTTAAAATAATCGGCAGTATGGGTAAAACAGACACAGGTAAAAGTAAAATCCTGAGGTGTTATCTGTGTCTGTTTCATTTCGGTAATTTATACTAACGGTTATTGCTAATTAAAAACCAGTCAGGCTTTTTTGACCGGGCGCAGTACCTCGTAACCGATTACCTCCGGGTAATGCCTTTGATAGGCTGGGCAAAGCTCTTCATTCCACTTATAGCCTTTCAGGGACGGATCATAATTCCAGGCAAGCTCCTCAACTCTTTCCATCACTGCTCCGCAGTCTCTTAGATAGTCAAAGGGCGGGTGAAAGAAGACAAGATAATAGCTTTCCGGGATTTCTCTGATTTCAAAGCCATTTGGAACCGGCCCGGTATAGTCCTCTGCCACACCCAGTCCATAAAAATAGCCTCTCTTACCATTCTTATTCTGCCAGCCTGCCGTGTGGGCCGTTATAACGGGATGCATAACATTCGTCATGCTGTCTATTATGCCGCAGGTTTCTTCACAGTCATGCTTTTTCCAGAAATTCATATAATCTGAAACCCTATCATCCCAGATTCCAATATATTTGTGAGCCGGTATGAATTCTATCCTTACATTTGCTTTTGTGAAACAGGTATCGCTCATAGTAACCTCCTTATTTTGGGGAAAATGTCCAGGGAAGAGGACCGTACGTTTTATCGGCAGAATAATCGGTACCGGATTTTTACGGTATTGGTACGGTGTACATCCGAACCTGTCCTTAAAGGCTCTTGTGAGAGCTTCCTGGGAGGAATAACCGTATTTAACGGCAATATCGATAATTCTATCAGAAGAATCACGTATTTCCAAAGCTGCTCTGCTCAGGCGCCGGCTTGCCCTGTAGTTCTTTAAGGTAATGCCCGTAATCTCATGAAACTGGGTGGAGCAATAATAAGGCGAATATCCAATCTGCCCTGACATCTCAAGCAATGTCGGATTATCGGTTATATGCTCCTCAATCCAGTCAATCATTTTTTGTATCGATTCATTCCATTGGTACATATCATTTCCCTCCCTGCCCTAACAGGATAGCAGATTCCGGCAGCAAAAAACTTGATGTAACTTGCAAATGAAGAAAAAGAATAGAAGAAGCTGCAAGATATCTCTTTAACGGTAGGAATCCTTTAGTATAAGGAGACAGTCTTCCTGGCTAAGAGGTGCGGGGTCTACCTCAAACAAGCCTCCCATGGTTTCATAGGCTTTCTCTACATATTTCGTGAGCTCCTCTTTCTCAATACCGTAATCGGACATTTTAAGCTCATCCACTCCGCAGGCTTTTTGCAGCTTAACAAGGGCGTTTACAAAATCCATTGGTTCCCTGGCATCCTTTACCCCCAATGCTTTTGCCATATCTATTAATCTGCTGTCGCAGCAGCCGGCTTTGGCAAAGTGTGTATAATAGGCCCTGCTTATCATAATCAATCCCGCACCATGGGGAAGGGAAGGATGATAGGCACTTAAAGCATGCTCCAGAGAGTGTTCTGAGGTACAGCCGGAGGTGGATTCTACCATACCGGACAGGGTATTGGCAAGGGCAACCTCTTCTCTTGCGGTTTCATCACTGCCGTTATTGACGGCTGTGGGAAGACTTCTGCCGATAAGCTCGATTGCCTTTAGGGCATACATATCACTCATGACATAGGCTGTTTTGTTAATATAGCCCTCGGTGCTGTGAAATAAAGCGTCAAAGCCCTGATAAGCCGTTAAATGAGGCGGAACCGTAAGCATCAGCTCAGGGTCGACTACAGACAATACAGGAAAGGTCTTTTCATAGCCAAAGCCTATCTTTTCTTCCGTATCCTCCTTGGTAATAACCGTCCAGGGGTCCACTTCCGTTCCTGTTCCCGCAGTGGTGGTGATTGCAACAATGGGAAGGGGAGAATTGGGAACGGGAAGCCCCTTTCCGCTGCCGCCAAAGATATAATCCCAGTAATCTCCTTCATTGGCCGCCATGACAGCAATGGATTTGGCAGAATCTATACTGCTGCCGCCGCCCAGGCCTATTACAAAATCACAGCCGTTTTCTTTTGCAATGGCTGCTCCTTCCATAACATGGGACTTAATTGGATTGGGAAGAATCTTATCGAATACGGTATAAGAAACGCCGGCAAGGTTAAGCTCCTTCTCCAACCGTTCCAAATATCCGTTTGCACGGATGGATTTGCCGGAAGAAATCACAATGAGAGCTTTTTTGCCAGGAAGCTTTTCTAAGTGGAGGTTGTTAAGCTGACCCTTACCAAATAATAGTTTTGTTGGAATGTGGTAATTAAAATTCATAAGATGCTCCTTTTATTGGATATTTAGGTTTTTTACCGTGAACCTATAAACCGGATTTATGTTGTTTCTGCAGCAGTAAAATATTTCTGTGTATCTTTGTTATACCCCATAGAGTTTAGTATAAGTCAAGCTTTTTATGAAATTATTTTGAAATTATTTTTTGAAAATATTTTGAAATTGCTTTGGAAAAATGTAATAGCAAATTCTTTATTATTATTACCCTTTCATTTGACGAATGTAGTAAATTATAATAGTAAATGAAAAACATTAAGAAAAACGTTATAAGAAATGTTTGTAAAATGTTATGAAAAGTAAATGAAGGCCTCTTTTAATTTGCAAAGTCATGTAAGGTCACCTGTAAAGTCATGCAGGCACAACTGTTCATAAGCCATGGCTTTTTTCAGCCTGCAGGGCTTTTTAAGCAGCAGTTCCTCCGTTTTCCGTGAGTCCGTAATCCAGGGGAAGACCTCTTCCCTTTCCAGGATCAGCGGCATTCTGTCATGGACTTCAATCATGGATTCATTGGCCGGTGAGGTCAGGATTACGAAACGGTCCGAATCCGGAAACTGCTTGTAAAACCCAGCAAGAAACAGCAGGGAAGAATCTTCCCGGAAAAATGCCGCCTTTTCTTTGGAAGAATTCCATTCATAAAATCCGGCAACAGGTATGACACAGCGTCTGTTCAGTACACTGTCCCGAAAAGTGCTCTTCGTCAGAGCAGTTTCACTTCTGGCATTTATAATCAGCTCTTTTCCATGATAGCCCGGAAATCCCCACAGCTTTTCCTCCATATGAAGGGAACCCTTAAATGCAGTGAGGATTGTAGAAAGCTCGGAAGGATGAATGTCCCTCTTTGAACCTTTCTGATGGAGCGTACTGCTAATTTCATTTACCAGCTTTTCAATCTCTCTGGCTGTTTCGTCATCTACATAGTATCTGCCGCACATATATTCACACCTTCCAATCCATTAACCGGAAAATAGCAGCCGGTTGGTATCCATAAAGTCTTATTTCCAGAGCTTAGTTCCGGCTCCGGCAGATAAACTGATATCATTGGCTTTATCGTATCATATTCTGTGGTGAGATGCAAGCAAAAGAAGAACATATGTTCTTACACGTTAAACGTGCATTAAACTTTCGGGCTGAGATGATTCTTTAGCGTTTTAGAACTATCTCAGCTCACAATGAATTTATAAAAGAACACTATAATTCAAAATTTACTGGAACATTTTATAACGGTATTCATACAATAAAATTAGTTTCATTTAAGAATGTTAAAACATTCTAAAAAAGTGAGGTTGATTTAAATGAGAAAACTGACAGACATTACTGTTGGAACGTATACCACCGTATGGGAATTAAAAGCTTCTGACCTGTTAAGAGAGAGAATGCTTGCTCTTGGACTTACAAAAGGAGCCAAGGTTGAGGTAATCCGCAAGGGGCCTGCGGGAGACCCGACTGTATACGGTATCAGAGGAGCAATGATTGCATTAAGAAAAGAAGAGGCCGCATTGATAACGGTAGCAGATTGATTACTTAAAGGTGAAATGAAAAACATTTCACACCCTGATTTGTGGAATTAAATTAAAATAATAAGGAGGACATCAATGGGGTTGACTTATCAATCCACACAAAATAATGCAATGACGGACCTTTACCGTATTGAACGGGAGGAAGGACAGCATGTCATTGCATTGGCCGGAAATCCGAATACAGGAAAAAGTACCGTTTTTAATGCGCTTACAGGCCTTCACCAGCATACCGGTAACTGGCCCGGAAAGACAGTGGTGAATGCCAGGGGGGAATTTACTCAGGATGGAAAAGAAAATATTCTGGTAGATTTACCGGGGACCTATTCCCTCTTTGCTTCCTCCGTGGAAGAAGAGGTAGCCAGGGACTTCATTTGTTTCGGAAATGCCGATGCCGTTATTGTGGTAACAGATGCCACCTGCCTGGAGCGCAGTTTAAATCTTGCCTTTCAGGTAATGGAGCTGACCGATAAGATGGTACTTTGCATTAACCTCATTGACGAGGCCAGAAAGAAAAAAATACAAATCGACGCCGAGGGCATTGAGAAGGAGCTTGGAGTGCCGGTAGTTCTCTGTGCAGCCAGAAGCGGCATCGGAATTGATCAATTAAAGGAGACGGCCGTTAAGGTTGCTGCCGGTGAAATAATACCTGTACCGAAGCATGTGAAGTATGAGGAAGCCGTTGAGGAGGTTATTGACCTGCTGCTGCCGGCCATGAAGGAGGGGGAAAGTACAGTTCCCAAAAGATGGCTGGCACTTCGGCTGCTGGATGGGGATGATAAGCTTCTGAGTGCCATGTCCTCCCATATGGGCGGGCTCCTCCCGGAGGATATAAGCTATACAGATATGGGAGAAGGGCTGCCGGATAAAAGGGCTTTAAGAGACCGAATATCCGAGGCTATCTACGGCAGAATAGAAGAGATCAAGGAAAAATACATCCGGGAAGAAGGGCAGGTGAATGAAAGGGATAAGAAAATCGATAATATTATTACCTCCAGGCGGTTTGGAATACCTATTATGCTGCTGACTTTGGCGGTGGTATTCTGGATTACGATTACAGGTGCCAACATACCCTCTTCTTTACTGGCAGACTTTTTATTTGCCATAGAGGATAGGCTCACAGCCCTTTTTCAATATTTCCATGCACCGGAATGGGTTCACGGAGTACTGGTTCTGGGGCTTTACCGGACTCTGGCCTGGGTGGTATCCGTAATGCTTCCCCCCATGGCCATCTTCTTCCCCCTCTTTACCCTGCTGGAGGATCTGGGCTTTCTTCCCCGGGTCGCCTTTAATATGGATCATCTCTTTAAGAAGGCCTGTGCCCACGGAAAGCAATGCCTGACCATGATTATGGGCTTTGGCTGCAATGCCGCGGGTATTGTTTCCTGCCGTATAATCGAGTCCCCCAGAGAAAGAATGATAGCCATACTTACCAACAATTTTGTACCCTGTAACGGCAGATTTCCAACCTTGATAGCTATATCAAGCGTTTTCCTGATTTCCTTTGGAGGAAACCGGCTGGGAATATTGCCTGCCCTGGCGGTAACGGCTATGATAGTGATTGGAATTGGAGTAACTCTTCTGGTTTCCTTCCTGCTGTCTAAAACCGTTTTAAAAGGAATTCCGTCAACCTTCACCCTTGAGCTTCCGCCTTACAGGGTGCCTAAAATAGGCAGGGTCCTTTATACCTCCATGATTGACAGATCGGTATTTGTATTAAAGCGGGCTGTAACGGTAGCCGCACCTGCGGGAGCCCTTATCTGGGTTCTGGCAAATATTCATATAGGCAATGCAAGCATACTGGGGCATATGGTGGAATTCTTCGATCCCTTTGGCAGGCTTATTGGCCTTGACGGATATATCTTAATGGCCTTTATTCTTGGGCTGCCGGCCAATGAAATTGTTCTTCCCATTCTGTTAATGGCCTATATGGCAACCGGCTCCATGGCGGAGTATGACAGTCTGGAATCCCTTCGCACCATCCTGGTAAACCACAATTGGACCTACCTTACCGCTCTTAATACCATGCTCTTTAGTCTGCTTCACTGGCCCTGTGCCACAACACTGCTGACGATAAAGAAGGAGACCGGCAGCGTGAAATGGACCGTTGTTTCGGCTCTGCTGCCCACGGCAATTGCAATTCTCGTATGCCTTATCACAACGGGTATATACCGCATTGCCGGGATGCTGTTCTGATTTAAACAGATAAGTTCATTATTGAAAAATTACCGTTGATATATGGAAATTACTGAGTATAATAATATCCATATTAAACATATATGAATATAAAGTTATAATAAAAACACAGTACTGACTGTAAAAAGCAGAGGTTAAGGAGATTGGCATTAGCTGCTCATAACCTCTGCCTTTTATTTTCAAGGAAATTTTTAACAGGCAGAAAGGCGGAAGAAAGATTTTCTCTAAATCAGTTCCTTTTATTGTGCCGTTTTGGCAAGGGAAATCCACCTGTCACTTTAAGAAAATGCTGCTGCTCTCTTTATTTCATTTATTTTAGAATTATATTACTTAGAATAAACAAAATTAAAATATGAGCAGGATAAAAAATATAAAAAAGATATTTGATGCTTTTACCTTTTTCCCCGTTGTACAATAGCATAAATGGTAGTGCACCTATCATCATCCATTGAATGGAATTTTTATTGATACCAATAATATTAAATCCTAAAAGAGGAAAAATAAAACCAAATATATTATAAAAAATATTATAATCATAATAATCTAATTTTGACATAATCCTAGGAACTATTCCAGCCATAGTAATAAATGCATATGAGAAACAAAAAAGGCTATAATATATAGTAATAAATTTTTTTTTATCTTTAATAAAATAAAGAAGTACTCCTAAAAATACAAAAATGAATCCTCCTTCATTATAAAATAGATTCCCCAGCAATCCCATAAATAAATAGACTAACTTATCATAATGCATATCAATATAATAACATATTAATAAGCTGACAATTTGCCAAACACAATAACATAGTAAATAAATTATCCACTTACGATGTTTTTCACGTATATATTCAATTAATTGAATAATTATTGCTATAGAAAATAAAGTAACAAATATATTATTGGTTACTAAATCACCCTTACTAAAATAATTTAATATGTAGTCTAATACGGACATGCCTAAGCCGAATAGATACATGCGTAAAAGATAAACTTTTCTATTTCTAGTATAGGAAAAGCCAATTACCATACAAAATATAAATAAAGGAGCGGATATTCTTCCAATGTATCGATACCATATTGGAGTGTCAGGAAAAAACAAACCTATATGGTCTATTACCATACATATTAAAGCTAAAATCTTTATACTAAATGTTGTCAATAAATCACCTCAAATTAAACCTCAAAATAAAAAACGATATTAATATTAAAAGGGGATATTTAATACCCCCTTTTAATATTAGTCTAATTAAGCATTATTTATTTCCGCATACTGTTCCGTCAAAATCCGATGGATCACAAAATTCGAGAAAATAATATTTACTTCTGCTTAAATCGGAAAATTTGGATGATGTTGTACTATTGGCAGGTATTTTTATCGTTTGAACTCCATAATTAACATTTCCTAGAGCAGTATAACTACACAAATTTACGGTCAGGCTTTTTGATCTATTATTGGTTATTTCAAAAGATATTGAAGATACCCCTTTAAAACATTTATTAGTATATAAATCACTATGATCAGCAGAACCTGAAACAGAATAATCTTCACCATTTGTATAAAGGTCCCCTTTATCAGGGCATGAAGTGCTATCAGGTGTAATTACGCTACCATTATTAATAATAGGTACTGTTGTAGAAACACCTGTATTAGCAGTTGCTGCAAAAGCAGTTATCGGGAAACTCATAGCCATAATTAAACATAATCCCATTAGTCTTTTTTTAATCATTACTATCCTCCATAGTTTACTTAAACCTTGTATTAGCAATGAAATTATAAATATTTGAGTATGTATATTAGTCAGCTTTTATATTCATTGTTAACAATTAACTTGTTACACTTTAACTTATAGTCGACTATATATACAGATTATACCATATTATTACTTATGTCAACCTTTTCCAATAACTTTTAACAATATTTAACATTTTGCAGCTTTGGACACAGAAAAATTTACGCTGTCCCGGAAAATGATTATTCCATATTAATGCTAAGATAAAAGCTCCTAACGCTGCCTATTGCGGTATTGCCTGAATTTATCATTCATTTCTGTATTATTCTCAAAGAAATCCAGCAAATCCTGGATTCCGCACAGTATTTCCTCATTCATGGTATGTTCTATTTTCTCGGTTTCCTCTAACAGGCCATTTTTAATATCCAGGAATTTCAGAAAATTTTCCACCAGATTGTGCCTTGTCAAAAGAGCTTTTCCTTTTATAACTCCTCTTGGTTCCAGGGTAATGACTCCGTATTTTTCGTATTTGATAAGATTCATATCTGCCAGTTTCTTTACCATACTTGTTACAGAGGGAGGCTGTACATTCAAAGCCTGTGCCAAATCTCCCGCTCTGGTATACCCGCTGTCCCCGGCCAGACGGTATATCATTTCCAGATAATCCTCGGCGGATGGGGATAAGTCATCGTGATCGCTTCTTAAGTATTCCCGAAAGGTGTAAAATTCCTGGTCCGACATGACAGCATAATCCTTAAAGCTATTTGTTCATTATATGTGAGAAAGAGGAAAGAAAGAAGTGCACTTATCGAAATAAGAAAATCCAATAAATTTCAGATTGTATGATGTAAAAAAAGAAGATATATCAGTAAAAATATGACATTGAGGCTGCCATGGAGCGGGGATATAATAAAAGTCAAGGATTATATTAATAATAACTTATTAATGGTGACATGAAAATACAGGAGAAGCGTGGTTATGAAAAATTTGAAAATTGCGGTAATTGGAGCCGGCAGTACCTATACGCCGGAGCTTATAAATGGGTTTATAACAAGGAATAAGCACTTAAAGGTCGACAGTTTTTTTATGATGGATATTGATAAAGAGAAATCGGAAATTGTAACAGGGCTTGGTAAAAGAATGCTTGAGGCCAATGGAATGAATTCAAGGGTCATCATTACCGACAAGATGGAAGAGGCAGTGGAAGGTGCCGATTACGTACTGGGACAGATCAGGGTTGGTAAGCTGGATGCCAGAATAAGGGATGAAAAGATTCCTTTGAAATATGACCTCCTTGGACAGGAGACGACCGGTGCAGGCGGATTTATGAAAGCTCTTCGGACAATCCCTGTCATGATGGACATTGCCAAGACAATTGAAAGGCTTTCGCCGAATGCGTGGTTCATAAACTTTTCAAATCCTTCCGGTATTATAGCGGAGGCCCTGCTGAATAATTCGGATGTAAAAATGCTGGGCCTTTGTAATGCTCCTATCAATATGATCCGGCGTGCCAAGGAAATGCTCCCTGAAAACACAAAGAAGTTTGATTACGATTTCGTAGGCTTAAACCACTTGTTTTGGCTGACGGCATTATATGCTGACGATAAGGAAATTCTACAGAATTTATTTTTGGGAGGCTATAAGAATAACAGTTTAAAGAATATACCCGAAGCTGTTTACGATGAAGAATTACTGAAAGCAATAAAAGGCCTTCCTGTATCCTATCTCAATTACTATTATTTCAGGGATAAAATGGTAAAAAAATGCAAGGATGCCGAAATGACCAGGGGTGAGGAATGCAAGCTGATAGAAGCTGAACTCCTGGAATTATACAAGGATACCAGCTTGAAGGAGAAACCCGTAGTATTGGACAAAAGAGGAGGAGCTCTTTACTCGGAGGCTGCCGTTTCAGTTGTGGATGCCATAGAAAACGACAGGAATGAGGTACATGTGGTTGATGTAAAAAACAACGGGGCCTTGAGTTTTATGGATAAGGATGATGTAATCGAAGCCAAATGCATCATAAACAAAGACGGTGCCACCCCTCTGAAGCTGAATAATTTTAACAATGAGCATATTATCGGTTTAATGCAGGCTGTCAAAGCATTTGAAAAATTAACGGTGAAAGCGGGAATTGAAGGAGATTATAATGCGGCGTTGGGAGCTTTACTGACACATCCTCTGATTGGAGATTACTACAAGGCAAAAAGTGTACTCGATGAGATGCTGGAAGCCAATAAAGAATTTTTACCGCAGTTTTTCGGAGGGAAATAAAATATATGAAAAAATATGTACTTGGAATGGATGGCGGCGGAACAAAGACCCATTGTTCGATTTTTGACCTGGATGGAAACCTGGTTGATCTGGTAAGCTGGGGAACAACAAACCATGAGTGCTTAAGGGGCAGCTATGATGAGCTTAAGATTGAGTTGGGCAAGCTTTTTACATATATTCTGAATAAAAACGGCATAGGTAAAGAGGACTTGGGGAAATGTGTATTTGGATTGGCCGGAGTGGATACGAAAAGACAGCATGAATTTATTTCTAATATGATCGGTGACTTGGGAATCAGAGACTTTACTCTTTGCAATGATTCTTACCTGGGAATAAAGGCAGGTTGCGAGAAGGGCTTTGGAATCTGTGCCATAAATGGGACAGCCTTTTCCATAGGAGGGATTAATTCCAGGGGCAATATGCTGCAGCTCGGCGGATTGGGGGAAATCAGCGGCGGAGACTTCGGAGGCGGAGAATATTTGGCAGGCAAGGCTATAGCAGCAGCCTATAACGCTATCTTTAAAGGAGACCCGGAAACTTTAATAACAGAACTGTTTTTTAATATGTTAAATATAAACTCAAAATTTGATTTTGTGGAAGCATTAAAAGGCAGGATTGATGACGGTACCTATAAATATGACTATTTTAATAGATTGGTATTCGAAGCAGCCAATAAAAATGATGAGGTGGCAAAGGGTTTGCTGGACAATATGGGCAGAGAATATGCAAGGTGCATCAATGCAGTCATAGCCAATCTGGAGTTTTGCAGGCAGGAGCCTGTGGAGGTTGTATTGGCCGGTTCCATATTTGTTAAAGGTGAAAATCCAAGGGCAATTGAAAAAATCAGGCAGGATGTTTCCTTGAAAAATAAAGACAGGGAAATTTCTTTTAAGGTATTAAATTCACCGCCTGTAGCTGGGGCTATTTTATGGGCACTGGAGCAAAATGGATGTAAAAAGCATGACAGGGAAAAAGTCCTAAAAGCTTTTGAACAATAGAATTATCATATATAATAACCCTAAACACAAAAATTAATAAAAATAATGAGGATTGCTGCTTTAAAAGGAGGTGCTGCCAGAATTAAATTAATATATACGAACTAAACACATTTGAGGATTGACAGAAGGATTTGGTAGTCATTATCGAATATATTAAAGTTTGGGAGGGTGTAAATAATGAAAAGACAAAGCAGGATTATTTCATTTCTGGCTGCGGTTATCATGATTGCAGCATTCATTATGCCGGCGGCAGTGGTCCAGGCAAATGCAAGCGGGGTTTTTATCAGAGTAAACCAGGTGGGATACAAACCATCGGCAAGTAAAGTGGCTATGGTTTTATCCGGTACCAATTTAAACGGAGTAAGATATGATGTTTTTAATTCCAGCAATACCTCAGTGCTGAATGGAACGATTTCATCAGCCAATAAAGGAAGCTGGGGGGATGTCGGCGGTGCAAATTGTGCCTACACCTATGCTCTTGATTTCAGTGATTTAAGTACAACAGGCAGCGGATATTATATAAAAATCAACAGCTACACTTCACCGGCGTTTCCTGTCAGTGATTCCGTTTATAGCAGCTTAGCTGATTTATCAATGCAGTTCTTCAAGGTACAGCGCTGCGGAAATACAAATCCAAAGGACCATGGAGTCTGCCATATAGCAGGGACAAGTTCATCGGTGGATGGTAAACCGGATGGAACATCCGGTACAATTGACGTAACAGGCGGGTGGCATGATGCCTCGGATTACATCAAATTCATGAGTACCATCGGACATGTCACAGATGTAATGCTTACAACCTATATTCATCATCCGGAAGTTTTCCCTTCACCCGGAAGTACAGGCGGCGTATTGACCGAAGCAAAGGTCGGGCTGGATTTTATACGAAAGATGTGGGATAACACGAACCAGATATTGTATATGGAAGTTGCAGATGGTCTTGACCACGATGTTGAAAATGACGATCTTGATTCCCGCAGTAAATGCTGGCCGGAAAATGACAACACCATATATGGTGCATCCCGGCCTGTCCATCCATGCCCGGCTGGAAAAGGTGCAAATCTGGCAGGTAAAGCTGCGGCAGCCCTGGCACTTGGAGCTAAAATCTGGGGAGACCCGAGCGGACCCAGCTACAATGCCGCATTAGCCGGCAATTACCTTACGGCAGCACAGCAGATATATACCTGGGGCAAGACCAGAACAGGTATTGCAGGAGATGCCGATGAGTTCTATGTGGATACCGATTATAAAGATGATATGGCCTGGGCAGCAGCTGAACTCTACCGTGCTACGGGAACAGCTTCTTATCTGGCAGATGCAAAGTCTTATTGTGACAGCGCAGGAGAATGGTACAACAAATCTGATACCAGTCTCAACTGGTCAAGGGCTTACGCCTGGGCAAACTATGAGGCCGCATCACTTGATCCTTCATATAAAAATACAGTTATAAGCCGTATGAATAATCATCTCAATGTAATGAAAACCTATGCAGATGCACAATTCTGGAATAACAGCAGTCAGCCAAAATGGGGCACTTATGAAGCTATGAGCAACAATGCTGTTGAAGCCATGATGTATCAGGAATTATCGGGCAATTCCACTTATTCCAATCTGGCACAGCAGCAGCTTGACTTTATGTTAGGCAAAAATCCGTGGGGTGTCAGTATGTTAAATGGTGCGGGTACCACCTGGTTTCAGAATCCCCGTCATCGTGTGACAACACTGAATCGGGTAAGCAATCCCGGATACCAGCTGCTTGGAGCCTGGAGCGAGGGCTTTGAAACAAGTGCCCAGTATGCCGTAGATCAATCGGATCCGTTGCTTTCGGGACAAGAAAACCCGAATATAGTGCAGTTCAATGACAGCCGTATGGTCTGGCATGACAACAGAAGAGATTATGCAACAAATGAGGTTACGATTTCCGGAAATGTGGCAGGTATGGCAATGGCAGCTTTTATGGGAGGCAGTTATACGCTGAACGTACCGCCGGTACCGACCGGATTGACGGCCGCTGCGTCCGGGTCCTCTCAAATAAATGTGACCTGGAGTGCGGCAGCCGGTGCAGCTGGTTATGACCTTGAAGCAGATGGAACAATAATTAGCAATGCAGCCTCTCCTTATGTGCATACAGGCTTGGCGCCGGGTCAGACCCACAGCTATAGGGTAAGAGCCAGGAATAGCGCCGGAACAAGCGCATGGAGTACAGCCGTAAGTGCAGTGACGTCTGCCTCCGCTGTTGATTATCCGGCCAATGCCGATACCTATGTAAGGGACGGAACGTATGCCGCAACGAATTACGGAACAGCTGCAATGATTGATGTCAAGGGAGACCCGGATGCCGGCTATAACCGGAAGGGCTTTTTGAAGTTTGATCTTACGGGCCGGACGGGAACCTCCGTTGCATCGGCAACTTTGAAGGTGTACTGTAATACGGCATCTGCAGCAACACCGTTAGTGATATACGGGCTTTCCGGGACTGATACCTGGGTTGAATCGGGGAGCGGAAGTATTACCTGGAATAATCAGCCCAGCAGTACAAATGCGGTAACAATAGGGACTCTGAATGTTACAGCTGCCGGGTGGTATGCTATAGATGTTACAAGTTATGTGAACAGCCAGATGAGCGGGGATAAGAAGGTGACTTTTAAAATGCAGGTTGAGAACAATAATGGGGCGACTTTAAGTTTTAACAGCAGG
Organism: Bacillota bacterium; assembly: GCA_023410275.1. GTDB lineage: Bacteria > Bacillota > Clostridia > Lachnospirales > Lachnospiraceae > Anaerocolumna. The sequence continues at coordinate 98,225 of JAEYPZ010000169.1, read as the reverse complement.
GAGAATGCGTCTAATAAGCCTGTTTTAGTGGTTAATTAGTTAGCTGTATTAATTTGGCTAAAAGGTAGGTTTTCACAAGGGGACGGCAGTTTGCACCAAATAGAAAGCTTCCTGCTTCAATTCCAATGTATAAGAAGTCCTAATCCTCTGAAGATTTTGTGCTGGACATATCATCAAACAGATAACTCGCTAGGCTCAAACAATCTGTTTGATGATATAGCACAAAATCTTCAGTGGAAAGGACTTCTAATACATCTCCATAGGCGCAGGAAGCTTTCTATTTGGTGCAAACTGCCTGGGTAGGATATTGCCGAGTGAAGATTATACTCATAATATTGACATATCAAAGTACAGGCGGCCATTTTTATTATTGACATATAGTTGTCTGTATTTTATGTAATTATATTCTGGCTACTTTGAAATAACATTACGAAGTATTACGGTTAAAGAAGTATCAAAGTATACATACCATCATCTCGATAATCATAACAAGTTGTTTTCAAACGTTTCATTCATCATATGCTGAATTTGCTTATTTAAGCGGCATTTTTGCTGTTATAATAATCAAAAGTAACAAGGCAATTCCAAATATCGTCCAGATTGTCTGGTATGTTCCAGCTAAAAGCAGCCAGCTTCCAATCATACTGCCGATGCCTCCGCCGCAAAAAAGCCCGAATCCGATAAGACCGGAAGGAAGCCCTCTGGATTCTCCTGTGACGTTGAGAGCTATAGCAGCCAATGTGGATTGAATGGAGATGTAGCCAAAACCTAAACATACCGTTGCAGCTAATGCTAACGGCCAACTCTTTATTTGAAAACTACAACTTAATAGAATAGTTGAAATAATAGCCCAGCATTCTCCGGCTATAATCACCTGCTTTTTACCGAACCTGCTTGCTAGCTTTCCTATTTTTGAACCTCCGATCAGGCATGCAAATCCATAGAACATTACGACAATTCCAGATTGTATGTAATTAAGATGAATATGTTCATTTAAAAATGAGCCAAGGTATCCATAAGTACCCAGCAGCAAAAGTCCTGCTATAAAAGCCAGCGGAAAAATCAGCTTTCCTTTTGGTGAAAGAACTGCAAGCTTGCACTGATAAAAGAAATTGCGGTTGTGTACATTTGATTTTACAGGGTACAACGGCAGCGCCCAGAGAAGGCTTGCTGCTACAATTGCGAATGCAGCAAAGAAGAAAAATGCACCGCGCCAACTAACGTAGTGGGTTAATATGCCCCCAAGGCCGGAACTTAATCCTTGCCCTGTAAAAACAATACCCATAAACTTTCCAACATATATCTGTTGTTTTTCCGGCGGAACCGTATCACCAATCAACGAAAGCGACAAAGCGATAATTCCGGCAGCAAAAAAGCCGGTAATCACACGTAAGGAACACAATATGGGCAGTGAGTTTGAAAGCGCGCTGCCACCCGTCCCGATTGCCAGCCCAATTATAATTAAGCGCAGTAGTTTGATTTTGTCATGCTGATCACCGAAAAAGCCATATACCGGCTGCATAAAACCATAGGGTATCATATAAGCAGTCAAGATACTGCCTGTCATGGCAGCCGATATGCCGAAACTGGCCGCAATAGCTGAAAGCGATGGTGATACAAACCAATTGTCTGCAGCTGAGACAAATCCTGCAAGACCCAATATCAAAACTAATTTTCCAGAAGCCTTTGCATCACATGTATTATTCATTTATTACTTTCTCCCACTCGTATCATCTTCTCAATAAAGTACTGATGCACAGCAAGGCAGTTTGTCAATTCGGGATGAAAGGAGGTCACAAGCATATTCTTTTCTTTCGCAGCTACAATATGTTTATTCAGACAACAAAGCGCCTCAACATCCTTACCGACGTTTTCAATCCATGGTGCACGAATAAAAATAAGGGGAATCCGCTGCTCTGATATGGCTGGGATATCTTCTGCCACTGTAAAACTGTTGATTTGCCGTCCATAGGCATTTCGCCGGACTGTTATATCCATCAGATCCAAATGCGGATTCTCGCCAATTACATCTTTAGCAAGCAGGATCATACCTGCACAAGTTCCCCAAACAGGAAGCCCTTGCTTTATCTTTTGCTTCAGCGGTTCAAAAAGGCCAAAATCAATAAGTAATTTTGATATGGTTGTACTTTCACCTCCAGGTAAAATTATGCCATCGACAGATTCCAATGAAGGTAAGGATTTCACTTCAAGGGGTTTAACATTTTTGATGTTACTTAACATGCTTATATGTTCTCGGACGGAACCTTGTAATGATAAAACACCGATCTGCAAGTTTTTTGCCATTTCACCAGCCCCTTTTAGCAAACTGGTTCTCGGGAGATATTGAGTTAATGCATATCCCTTTCATAGTTTCTCCAAGCCCTTCGCTTACTTCAGCAAGAATTTCTGGTTTGTCATAATACGCAGCTGCTTTTACAATTGCTTTCGCTCTGGCCAGTGGATTATCGGATTTAAATATGCCGGATCCAACAAAAATTCCTTCACTACCCAGCTGCATCATTAATGCCGCATCAGCGGGAGTCGCAATCCCTCCCGCAGCAAAATTAACAACGGGCAGCTTCTTATTTTCCGCAACCGATACAACCAAATCATGAGGGGCACCATTTTCTTTCGCATAAGTCATAAGCTCCTCTTTTCGCTTATTGGAAAGCTCTCTGATACCCGACATAATGATCCTCATATGGCGTACAGCTTCAACGACATCTCCTGTACCTGCTTCTCCTTTTGTACGGATCATGGAAGCGCCTTCACCTATTCTTCTAAGAGCTTCGCCCAGATTACGAGCACCGCAGACAAACGGAACTTTAAATGCCAGTTTATCGATATGGTACAGTTCGTCTGCTGGGGTCAGAACTTCACTCTCGTCGATAAAATCAATGCCGAGAGCCTCCAGAATTTGTGCTTCTGCGATGTGACCGATACGTACTTTAGCCATAACGGGAATAGATACGGCTTTTTGAATTTCTTTTATCATTTTGGGGTCACTCATACGGGCAACGCCCCCGTCTTTCCTAATATCGGCAGGGACTCTTTCCAGAGCCATGACAGCAACGGCCCCTGCTTCTTGGGCGATGGCGGCTTCCTTAGCATTGGTGACGTCCATAATTACGCCGCCTTTTAGCATTTGTGCAAGATTTCGATTGAGTACATGCCTTTCAGTATCCATTGTTTCCTCTCCTTGTTTGTAATAATTATAATACAATAAATTATAATGTTGACATTGTATGATGTCAATGATATGATTGTATGACATACAAAAAGGAGGGATTCTTATGCAGCAATCATTTTATGACGACTTAACATGGATGCCTAAAATCGATAAAACGGATAAGCCAATGTATTTAGCCATTATGGAAACGTTGAACTCCGATATTAAAAATGGAGCTTTAAAGCCGGGTGATAAGCTGCCTCCACAAAGAGAACTGGCTGATTTTCTTCACATTAATCTCACAACTGTGACGAAAGCGTTTAAGCTTTGCGAACAAAAAGGATTGATCTATGCAACTGTCGGCAAAGGAACCTTCATTTCTTCTGATGCAAATATTTCAACAGTTTCACAGGATGACGAATTAGATAATGGATTAATTGAAATGGGAACAATTCGGCCATTATATAGTCAAAATAAGCTGGTGGTTGAATCCATCAGGCAAACGGTTCAAAATATAACAATCGGAAAGTATTTGGAATATGATGAACCTAAGATGAAGATATCCCATCGTGAGATAGGAAGTGAGTGGCTTAGACGATTTCATATAAATGTTAAACCTGAGAATATTGCTATTGCTTCAGGTACTCAGAATGCATTGGCGGTTACAATGATCTCGTTGTTTCAGCCTGGAGATAAAATTGGCACGGATTCTCTTACTTACACAGGCTATAAAAATCTTGCAAATACATTTGGCGTTCGCCTGGTTCCTGTTGAAATGGACGAAGATGGCATGAATCCGGCAATGCTTAGCAAAACGTGTAAAAATGAATGTTTAAAAGGGCTGTATTTAATACCGGAATGTCAGAATCCTACGACACGTACAATGCCAATTCACCGCCGGCAGGAGATAGCTGAAATTATTAAGGCAAATAACTTGATTTTGATAGAAGATGATACCTATTCTTTTTTGAAGAATTCAGATTTACCTCCTGTGTCGGAATTAATTCCGGAGCAAAGTATATATATAAATTGCACATCTAAATCTCTAAGCGCAGGTTTGAGGGTAGCATTCATGGCTGTTGCCCCTAAACTCCATGATCAAATTAGTCGTGGTATTTACAACATAAATCTGAATACATCTCACTTTAATGTAGAGATTGTAGCCAATCTTATAGAGGCCGGTTTGGCTGATCAAATTCTCGAAGCGAAAAGACTGGAAGCAGAAGCCAGGAATAAACTCACGGATGAAATCCTAAATGGCTTCATTACTCAAGGGAACAAACGTGATTATTTCAGATGGCTTATATTACCGGATGGATGGACTGGGAAGGAATTTGAATATTGTGCGAAGGCATCAGGTGTGCAAATTTATTGTGCTGAACGATTTGCGGTTGGCAGCAATTCAGTACCTGCTGCTGTTCGAATTGCTACGGTGTCTGTAAAAAATCAAGATGAGCTTATTAAGGGATTGACCATACTAAAGAATTTATTAAATAAGAAACATGATGTAACACCGTTTATCGTATAGAGGCTTCCAGCATCATAATTAATGAACCCAATGCACATGCAAGGTGATGCCAGCTTATGCACCGGGTTCTTGTTTTATAAATTCAATATAATCGACTTTGTCTGCACTTTGAAGGCTGCTGATGCACTATCAGCAGCCTTTTCTCTTTTATGTATAAATCAATGCTATGGCAAAGCATTTATAAAAACCATCCCTCCAATGCCAAAAGGTAAAAATATAAATATTATATGTAAAAATAGAAGATTGAGGCAGTGTAACCCTGAGTATATAATTAGTTTAAAGGATTTGAATCAGCATAGATAAACAAATAATTAAGGAGTCGATAATTATGGATTTAAATACTAGAAAGACAAAATCTCTGCGTAGAAATGAAGCTTTTGCCGGGTATATGTTTATTTTACCATGCTTGTTTTTTCTGCTGTTTATGGCGATTTTACCAGTTTTCTTAACTGCTTTTATTAGTCTTACCAATTGGGGTTCGGTTGCTACCGAATTTTCGAAGATATCATTTGTAGGATTAGAAAATTATAAGGATTTATTCAAGGATGCTACTTTTTATACAGCTTTAAAAAATAATATATTGCTGCTTTTTTATACAATACCGATCCAGTTACTATTAAGTTTTATATTAGCAGTAATGATAAACAAGTATTGCTATTTTAAAAACTTTTTTAAGTCCGTTTATTTTTTACCCTATATTTCAAGTACGGTAGCTGTTGCAACTATATGGATGGTCGTTTTGCAGCCTTCCTATGGCCCGGTTACAGAAATGCTGAAGGCAATAGGAATTGAAAATACACCGAAATGGCTTTCTGACATGCATTGGGCCCTTCCAAGCTTATCAGGAATGGTCGTATGGCAGAATCTTGGATATGATATTATCATTATTTTGGCAGCACTGCAGACTGTCCCGGTTGAATTGTATGAGTCCGCTGATATGGATGGGGCCAATTGGTTCGTAAAGATCACAAAAATTACGCTTCCTATGATAACGCCTACGATATTTTTCCTTATAATCTATGAGACGATGGAAACCTTCAGGATATTTGACCAAATCAGTGTTTTAACGGATGGCGGCCCCGGTGATGCAACACAGGTTCTCGTTTTCTATCTATATAAACAGGCATTCAGAAATAGCCATATAAACTATGGAGCAGCGATTACGGTTGTACTTTTTATTATAGTTTTTCTCATTACTCTGATTCAGTGGTTAGGCAGAAAAAAATGGGTACATGAATAGAAAAGGGGATTCTTATGAATGATTTTGCAGTGAATAACAAGGTTAAGGGCTTGGTTTTAAATAAGAAAATTAATGTTGGAAAGATAGTGGTTACAGTCGGGTTATTTACATTTGGCTTATTAATGGTACTTCCTTTTATCTGGATGATATCTACCTCTATGAAATATGAGGTGGATGTTTTTACTTTTCCAATTCAATGGATTCCCAGGAAGTTCAGAATTATTGAAAATTATAAAGAAGTCTGGTTCGGAGATGCTCCCTTTGCTCTATATTATTTTAATTCTATTAAAGTTACAGTAATAACAACCTTCTTTTCCTTATTGATTTCAAGTATGGCAGCCTTTGCTTTTGCAAAGCTTAAATTTCCGGGGAGAGATAAAATCTTTGTTTTAATAATAGCCACAATGATAATTCCTGATCAGGTTACGCTTATTCCAAGGTTTTTATACTTCAAATGGCTTCATCTGTTTGATACGCATCTCTGCCTGATAATCAGTATGCTGTTCAGCCAGTCAAGTATATTTTTTATTACACAGTTTATGAAGTCATTGCCGTCAGAGCTTAGTGATTCGGCTAAAGTCGACGGAGCCGGAACGTTAAGGACCTTCTGGAATATCATGTTACCTTTGTCTAAACCGGCTATAGCAACAATGGCAATTGTTAAATTCATTTGGTCCTGGAATGATTATCAGAACGTTCTGGTTTTTATAACAAATGCAAAGCTGTTTACGATTCAAATCGGAGTACGGATGTTTACTGACAGATACGGATCATTTTATTCACTGATTATGGCTGCCTCGGTATCGGCAATTATTCCGCTGTTTATCGTATTTGCACTTGGACAAAAATACATAATTGAGGGTCTGACTGCCGGAAGTGTGAAAGGCTGAAAATCTTTGTTTGGGATATTTGGCGTAATATAAGGAACGCCGTTATTATAAATAAAAAAAGGAGAGATTTTATGAAAAGATTTGCAAGACTTTTATCAACAGCTTTAACTGCAATACTTTTAATGTCAGCAGTACTTTCCGGCTGCAGTGCTAAAAATGATGATAAGCCGGCAACGTCATCTACTGGAAAGGATACTAAAACGGTTACTCTTAAGTTCTATACTTCTACGGATGAGGTTACAAACAAGCAGCTGAAATGGCCTGAATTTATTGATGAGTTTGAAAAGAAGAATCCCGGCATTAAGGTTGAAATGGCACCTTTGGTTGCAAATGTAAATAATGATGAGTATAAGAAAAAAGTAGACCTTATGATTGCAGCAGGTGAACAGATTGATTTGGTGAAATCTTCTGCTTTATATGAATTAACAGAGTGGATTGATAACGGCGCAATCGAACCTCTTGATGACTATGCCAAGAATGCAGGTGTTAACCTGATAGATGAATATAAAGGTGTTACACCTTACAAAGGCAAAATTTATGCAATCCCTGAGGAAATAACACAATGGCTGGTATTTATCAATAAGGATATGCTTGATGCGGCAGGGCTTCCTATGCCTTCAAGAGACTGGACATGGGAGGATTACAGGGAATATGCCAAGAAGCTTACGAAAGGGGAAGGCGCCAATAAGATATATGGTTCCTTTATGAATGATTGGTCAAATTTCTTCTCTGTTGGTACCCAGAGCGAAATAATGGATGATCCTTTTTTTACGGAAGATAATAAATTAAATTTTGAAAACCCCGTATTCCGGGATGGCTTACAGTATCGGTATGATCTGGAAAATGTAGATAAGAGTCAGGTTCCCTATGTAGATATGTCATCACAGAAGCTTTTATACAGAAATCAATTTTTCAGCGGAAAGGTAGCTATGGTGTGTATGGGCTCCTGGATGGTTTCTGATATCCAGCTCCTTGATAAATATCCTCATACCTTTAAAACAACCTTTGCCACTTACCCAAGATGGAGCAAGAACAGTAAACCCAATACATCTCAGCTTGATGGAGCCGGATTCGGCTGGTCAATTAATGCAAAGTCTAAAAATAAGGAAGCTGCCTACAAATTCTTAACAGCATTAACCTCGGAAGGCCTGGAAATAGGACATAAAAAGTGGACTCCCTGGAAAAAGGCTAATTCTGACGAAGTGATAAAAGGTATTATCGGCCCTGATGAGAGTTTATATGATTTAGAGGCTCTTAAGAATGTTATATATGATCCCCAGAGGGTCGATAACGTTGTAACAAGATCTGGCCCCGGAGAAAGTGAAATCATTGATGCGTTTACATCGGAGGCTGAAAAATACTTTGTAGGCGGGCAGTCTTTGGATGATACTATGAAAAATACAATTGATAAGGCAAATGCGATAGTCGAAAAATCGGAGAAATAGAAAGAGTTCAGGCTTTAGCAGATGAGATTGGGTAAATGAAGAGCGTTTCTCTCATTTACCCAGTCTTGTATAGGTTTTGAATTTAATGCCGCAGCTGCAAGAAGCCGGGGAATGTAATGGGAGTTAGATTGAAAAATGCGATACTGTAACTCCTCGGCACAATCTTGCAGCATGCTGGGAAGGCATGGCAGCTAGGTTGAAGACAAGTGTATAAAACCACTTATTCGTAAATATGGAAATAGGGAGATATGGATATTTGAAATGTGGAATGTTATAATGTGAGCAGGTGATTTTATGAGAAATTTTGTCGGTAAATTCCGAAATTTAAGCATAAAAAGAAAGTTAATAATATCCTTCTCTGTTATTGTGGTATTTCCATTAATAACTTCTTTATTACTGTCCAATAATATCGTAACAAATTTTATGCTGGACGAAATAGCCAGTTTAAACGAAACGTCAATAAATGACTCTTCCAAAGTATTGAACAGAACACTTGATGATATGGCCTATACCTTATTAAACATATCCAATAACAGCCGTGTGAGAGAATTACTTCGAGACGATAATGTAAATTATAAAATTCAGTTCAGTAAAATCCAAAGATATGTAAAGCAAAAGAAATTTGATGATGTTTTTGACAACATTCCCATTTCATTAATGACCTATAACACAAGCATAACCATATTAGGAGAAAAGCATTTTGATTATGGGAACTGGGAGGAGTATTCAAGATATACAAAAGAAATGAAGCAAAATGCCTGGTATAAGGAAATAATCAAATCAAAGGATATGAGGATTCGCTGGATAGGAGTCATGCCCGGTGTTGAAAATAAGGATAATTATTTTTTTGAAGCAGCCATGCCTATAAAGGAAAGCAACAGCAGTTTGACAAGAGTAGGTGTGGTACATATACGCATAAATGAAAAGGATATTTATAAGGCACTAAGCTCAAATAATGAAACAAATGAAATTTATCTTTTACAGCATAATGGTGAAATCCTTTCCTGTAAAAACAAAGACGAAATTTCTAAAAACATAAATTACAGGCTTAATGTCGCAAAAATAAACGAGAATCTGGGGAAATCCTATATTGATGCAGATAAAAACGGAAAAAAAATAGTCATTAACAGCGTATCGATTGATAAGGGCGACTGGATACTGATATCACTGGTATCCTACGAGGAGCTGGTGGCACCTTTGACCAGTATTAAAAATATTCTTTTATTAATCAATTTGATTTTTATGATTTCCTTTTTAATTGTAGCGTTATTTATTTCAAATATCATAAGTAAGCCTATTATCAAATTACGAATGAGTATGCTGAAAGTAGAAAGCGGCGATTTTAATGGAAAGGTAGAGGTTCAAAGTGAAGATGAGATTGGAAAACTGAGCCAGAACTTCAATAATATGCTGGATAAGGTCAGTGAACTTCTGGTACTTACAAAAGAGCAGGAAAGATTAAAAAGAGATGCTGAATTTGAAGCACTGCAAGCCCAAATCAATCCGCACTTTCTTTTTAATACCTTAAGCTCTATAAGATGGGCGGCGGCAGCTTATGGGGATAAAAAGGTCGAGGATATGGTCCATGCTTTATCCATATTACTCAGGGCCAGTATTACAAACGGACAGGAGATGGTCTCTCTTGAAAGTGAGATTAATATCCTGAAAAATTATCTTGATTTGATCCAGATGAAACAGGGCACTACCATTATTTTTGAATGTAATATTGATGAAAGTATTATGAAATACAGGATACCTCACCTTCTGTTGCAGCCAATTGTGGAAAATTCAATCCTGCATGGGTTTGAGGATCGGAATGAGCCGGGGGTTATCAGTATAACTGCAATAGCAGCAGAGGAATTGCTAAAGATAGAGCTGACTGATAATGGTAAGGGCTTGCAAGGTGATACACTGGACAGTATTTTAAATAGAGAGTCCCAGGCACTGGATGATAAAAAGTATTACAAAAGTGTTGGTTTAAAAAACATACATGACAGGCTTAAGCTTATTTATGGGCAGAACTATGGAATAGATATTTGTGACGGAGAAAAGAACGGAACAAAAGTAACCTTATATATGCCATTTCAGAAAGGGGGAGAACATATTGCTGACAGTAATGCTGGTAGATGACGAAATTAATGTGACAGAGGGTTTAAAGGTTTCCGTAGAGTGGGAAAAACATGGATTTGGGGTTGTTTGTACGGCAAATAGCGGGGAAGAGGGATATCGAAAGGCGATAGAGCATAAACCTGACCTGGTTATTACGGATATTACCATGCATAAAATGGATGGGTTTGAGATGGCTGAAAAAATAAGGGAAAAGCAGCCGGAACTAAGCATCATATTTCTGACATGTCATCAGGATTTTAATTTTGCGAGGAAAGCCGTCAATTTAAATATTGATGAATACCTTATAAAAGATACCATGACAAGAGAGGAAATCTATCTGGCGTTAGCTAAAGTCAAAGCCGGCATTGAGGAAAGATGGCTGAAAAAGAAAAAGACGAAGGAGCTATTAATAGAACTGAACCGCAATCGCTGCCAGCTTAGTGAAAAGCTCATTAATGAATTACTCAAAAAGGAATTAGTGGACATTAACAGCTTTGAAAGACGTTTAAGCATTTACAATTATAATTTATCGAAGCAAAAGTATATTTTATCCTTACTTACCATAGACCGGTATATTAATTTACTAAGTAGCAATATGTTTAACAAGGATGCAGAATTAATACAATTTGCAGTTTTAAATGTTGTGGAGGAGATTCTGAAAAAATATGATATCGGAGAAGTATTTCCCAAAAGTGAAAATAATTATGTAATCATTTTTAATTACACCCCGAACCTCAAATATAGCATAGATGAGAAAATAGCTGCTGTTTCAAAAGAAATCCAGAGCTGTATCAAAGAGGTTATAAAAACAACCTGCACAATATATATCGGAGCTCAGGTAGGCTCCCTGTATGAAATCAAGCATGCCTATGAAGATATTTTAATATTAAAAAATAATAGATTTTATATGCAGGATGGCTTCCTTTTGTCTTATTCAAAAAAAGAATCCAGATTTACAAATATTGATTTTCAGTATGTAAATGACTTGATGAAAGAGTTTGACCGTCATTTGGAAAATCGGAATATGGAGCTGCTCATACATTTGGAATCTATATTTTTTGAAAAAGTGAAGAAGGAAACGATAGTTGCTGCAGATGTAAAGATGGTTATTGAAAGATTAGTGAATAGTTTGAATAAGTATATCGAAAAGAACGTTCTCATGTACCAGCCCGTCATTCTGGACGCTTACTTGAAACAACTCAGTATTATAGATAGTGTTTATGAATTAAATGAAACCTTTCACAGTCTTTTGAAAAATGCGGTGGAGGTTTTAAATAAGAATGCTGCATTTACCTGTACTCCTGAGATGAAAAAGATTTTAAATTATATCACGGAAAATTTACAGGAGGAAATCAGCCTAGACATCATAGCTGCCTTTGTAAATATGAACAGCAGCTATTTCAGCAGATATTTTAAGAGTAAGACCGGGGGCAATTTTATTGACTTTCTGACCAGTATGAGAATTGAAAAGGCAAAAGAGCTGTTAGCGGAGACGGATTTATCGATTGAAGAGATTTCAGCGATGGTTGGGCATGTGAATAAAGCTTATTTTACGAAAGTGTTTAAGAAGGTGACGGGGTTTAATCCTGGGGAGTTCAGGAGGAAACGATATACTGGGATGATATGATTCGGTTGGCAAAAGGGTAGTTTTTTGCAAGGGGACGGCAATTTGCACAAAATAGGAAGCTTCCTGCTTCGATTCCAATGTATAAGAAGTCCTAATTCTCTGAAGATTTTGTGCTGGACATATCCTCAAACAGATAACTCGCGAAGCTTGAGTGCACTTAGTGAACTCAAACAATCTGTTTGAGGATATAGCACAAAATTTTCAGAGAAAAGGACTTCTAATACATTTCCATAGGCGCAGGAAGCTTCCTATTTTGTGTAAATTACCTGTGTATTGAAATAGGGTATTTGTTAGAGGCATCACTATATAAAGAAAAATAGAGTAAGAAGATAAATTGAGGCAGTAGATAAAATTGAGGCAGTAGATAAAAATGGAGGTAGTAGATAAAAATGTCAAAGGATAACTTAAAGTTAGGTGTTTACAGGGATAGGGCAGAAATGGGTAAGGCTGCCGCGGGAGCAGTTGCGGAAAGAATCATTGGTCTTTTGGAGGGTAAGAGTGAAATTAATATGGTGTTTGCAGCGGCTCCATCACAGAATGAATTTCTTGATACGTTAGTAAACAATAAGGAAATACAGTGGGAAAGGATTAATGCCTTTCATTTGGATGAATATATCGGGCTGGGCAGTGAGGCGCCCCAAGGCTTTGGGAATTTTTTAAGAAGGAAGCTGTTTGATAAGGTGGGGTTTAAGTCCGTTAATTATTTAAATGGAAGTAATAAGGGGGAGCTCATGGAGTGTGACAGGTATTCTAAGCTATTGGGGCAATTTCCTCTGGATATAGCGTGCATCGGTATTGGTGAGAATGGGCATCTTGCTTTTAACGACCCGCCGGTAGCGGATTTTCATGATAAGTCTCTGGTCAAGGTGGTCGAATTGGATGAGGTCTGCAGGATGCAGCAGGTAAATGACGGATGCTTTGAGAACCTTGCTATGGTGCCTGTCCATGCTCTTACGCTTACTGTTCCGGCCATTATGTCGGCTGAATATATTTACTGTATGGTACCTGGTAAGTCAAAAGCAGTGGCTGTAGAGAAGGCTCTAAACGGTGAAATTTCCGAGGCCTGCCCTGCCTCCATACTCAGAATACATAAAGCTGCGGAACTATTTCTGGATGCAGACAGCGCTGCAAGGATAGTATAGGGCTTCAGGAATAATATAGCGCATCAGCAGCAGGAAAGATGCAAATATAGGAGGGAGGATTATGCGTAGAATAAAAATTATCAATGGTAACATCATAACCCCGTACAGGCTGCTTGAGAGAGGAACAATCATTATTGAAGACGGAATTATTTCATGCATCACAAGGGAAGAGATGCCTGTACAGGATGCGGTTATAATAGATGCGGAGGGGCATTATGTAGCTCCCGGGTTTATTGATATTCATACACATGGGGGCGGTGGCTTTGATTTTATGGATGCTACGGTAGAAGCATACCTGGGAGCCGCAGAAACGCATGCCAGGTATGGAACGACCTCTATTGTACCCACTACTCTGACCAGTACAAATGAAGGTCTAAGGCAATCCTTTGAAGCTTTCAGAAAATCAAAGGCTTTAAATAAACTGGGAGCAGAATTGATTGGAATCCATTTGGAAGGACCGTATTTTTCGCTGGAACAAAAGGGCGCGCAGGATCCCAGATATATCAGGATACCAGTAAGAGAAGAATATGAAAAAATTTTCGAATGGAGCGACGATATTATAAGGTGGAGTGCAGCTCCCGAAATTGAAGGAGTACTGGAGTTTGGCAGATATGCCCGGAAAAAGGGTGTTTTAATGTCCATAGGGCATTCCGATGCCACAGGGGAAAAGGTGGCAGAGGCTTTTGAAAATGGCTTTTCACATATAACACATTTGTATTCCGCTATGTCGGGTGTAAAAAGAATAAATGCATTACGGGTTTCAGGAGTAATCGAAAGTGCTTTTCTGACTGATGAAATGACGGTTGAAATCATTGCGGACGGAATACATATTCCAGCTGACCTGCTTCATCTGGTCTATAAAATAAAAGGCCCCTCCCGGACTGTCCTTATTACGGATTCCATGCGTGGGGCAGGTATGGGTGAGGGTCCGAGCATACTGGGGAGCCTGGAAGATGGCATGGAAGTCTTTGTAGAGGATGGAGTTGCCAAACTGCCCGACCGGAAAGCTTTTGCAGGCAGTGTTGCCACAGCAGACAGGCTTGTCAGGACAATGGTAAAATCGGCGGGAGTGCCGCTGATTGATGCCATAAGAATGATTTCCATCACACCGGCGAAGGTTATTGGAATCGATGATAGAAAGGGAAGCCTGGCACCGGGGAAGGATGCAGATATCGTGATATTTGATTCGGATATTGACATAAAGACAACGATCATAAAGGGAAAAACAGTTTATGAAAAGAAATAAAGGAAATAAGCTGCAAAGCTGAATAAAGGGAAAAATGTTGTAAAAAGAAATAAAGAAAATAAGCTGCAAAGTATAAAGGAAAAAACGGTTTATTAAAAGGAATAGATAAAATATGCTGCAAAGTTAAATAAAGGGAAAAACGTTATAAAAAGAAATAAAGGAAATAAGCTGCAAAGTTGAGTAAAGGAAAAACGGTTTATTTACAAAGTTGAGTAAATTAACAACACCGTGTTTTAGCAAAAATATAAAATATAAGGGGTGGATTCATGAACTTAATACCAAGGCCCAAAAATATAACGGAAGGCCAAGCTTTGCAGAAGGGTAAGCCTTCGGAAAAGAAAATATATACCAATGTAAACGGATTTATGCTGGAATATGTAACAGGTCTATTCAGCCAGGTTAATTTGCAGGAGGAGGCAGTTCCATTCTTTTTTTTGCAGATTTCCGATGATTTTGGTCTGGAATTGGAGCATTTGCCTGAAATATTACGGGATAAAGAGGAAGGATATCTATTGAAGGCTGATGGGAAGGGGATTGTTATTGCAGCCAGGAGCAGCAAAGGTCTATTTTACGGAATGCAGACCTTTTTACAGCTAAAAGAGCAGAGCTGCGAAAGGGAACTTGAAATAATCGACTGGCCGGATAATGATATTAGAGGATACCATTTTGAATCAAGATTTGGGATTCCCAAATTTGAAAGAATAATAGAAATAATAGAGGAGCTTTGCAAATATAAATTCAACACCATTTTGATGGAATTGGAAGACAAATTCCCCTATGAAGAGGTTAAGGGAATAACTTCGGCAAATGCCCTGAACAAGGAGCAATTAAAAGAAATAATCAGGTATGCAAATGACAGATACATTGAAATAATACCCCTGCAGCAGACTCTGGGTCATGTGGAATACATACTGAAAAAGGATGACTATTATCCTATGAGGGAAGTGAGAAGCGGCGCGGTTAATAGTGAACTTCCTTTTTCCTTCAATCCTATTGGCAGCCTTTCCTTTAACGATATAGACGAGTTTTGCCCTTCCAATGAAGAAGCCTATGAACTGATAGAAAAAATGTGCAGGGAGATGGCAGAAAAATACCCCTCAAGTAAGTATATCCATATCGGCTGTGACGAGGCTTGGAATTTGATCAATTGTGAACTGTGCAAAGAAAAGTACGGCGAAAAGGGTTTTCATAAGGTTTTTCTGGAACACACAAACCGTGTGGCCAGGGTTATTACATCTTTAGATAAAACACCTGTTATCTGGGATGACATGCTGAGAGGCTTTTCAGAAGAAGAATTTGAGCTGCTGGATAAGAACATCGTAATAATGTGCTGGCTTTATTATAATGGCGATTTGGAAAGAGGAATATCACTGCTCACAAAATACAGGGAAGCCGGCTTTCGTGTGATAGGGGCCTCCTCGGCGAAGTGCTGCGAAGGAATGAGCTCTGATTACCTTGATATGCCCAACATAAAAGACCGTTTGATAAACATAAATGACTGGAGCGAATTATCAGCAAAATTTGATTTGATGGGAGTACTAACGACTGTCTGGTCAAATTATACCGGTACAATAGCTCCCCCCCATCCTTTTTTTGACACCATTTGGTATCCGCTTATTTATTCGGCAGATAAATATTGGAATACGGCTTCCGACAGTCAGGAGTTTGAGAAGCGGTTTCTGGAGAATTTCTTTGGGGTGGAGGGCGTAGAAAATTGCTTTGGAAATGAAATCGAGGAAATATATGAAAAAACCTCCTTCCTTACAGAGAACTGCAAAAGAAACAAATATATTGCAGAGGTGTACAAATTCACTTCCCTGCTTTCCATCTACAGGCAAAAAAGCATGGCGACCTACAGGGAAATGTACAAATTGTACGACGGAACACCGGAAAGGGAAAAAGCTATTGTGGTCAGGAAGGTGAAAGAGCTGGAAACCATGAGAGAATATCTTAAGCCTCAAATTTCAAGACTGATAGGTATAAACTTTAATGAAACCGACGCAAAGGAATTTGTAAATTCCAGGTTTCTAATGGATGAAATGGTAATCAGGGTAAATTAGCAGCTGCTGATGGCTGCTGTTAGCTCCTGTATGATAGTTAAAGATAGCCACTCCTTCTTGTCCAATAATATTCCTATAGTAGATTCAGTTGATAATCCTTCAAATACCGGTGCCTAAACTAAATATTTAATAATTTATTTAGATTCCCATAATTGACAGTAAAGCTGTTAAAAGGGTAATATGACAGACATATAGCCCGCTTAAAATATGCTGACAAAGGTTTGTGGACTTTAATGATATTGTGAAAATTAAAAAGCAATTTTCACTTTCTAATTGGAAAGTTTCGCACGTAAACTTGCGAAGTGCAAGGGGTATTTAAATGAACGGAGGACAGAATGGGTAAAATAATAGGAATTGATTTGGGTACGACCAACAGTTGTGTAGCGGTAATAGAAGGAGGTAAACCGGTAGTCATAAACAACGGAGAGGGACAGAGAACGACTCCTTCCGTCGTGGCTTTTTCAAAGGCAGGAGAGAGGCTTGTGGGAGACACCGCCAAGCGTCAGGCTGTGACCAACGGAGAAAGGACCATAGCATCTATCAAGCGTGAGATGGGAACGGATTACAGGGTCAATATTGACGGAAAGAAGTATACCCCTCAGGAAATCTCTGCTATGATTCTTGGCAAGCTGAAGAAGGATGCGGAAAGCTATCTGGGAGAAGCCGTAACGGAAGCTGTAATTACCGTACCGGCTTACTTTAATGATGCCCAAAGGCAGGCAACCAAGGATGCCGGCAGAATCGCCGGGTTAAATGTACTGCGTATTATTAATGAACCTACGGCCGCTGCCCTGGCTTACGGACTTGATAACGAGGGTGCCCAGAAAATCATGGTATATGACTTGGGCGGCGGCACCTTTGATGTATCGGTGATTGAAATCGGCGGTGGAGTAATCGAGGTACTTGCCACCTCCGGAGATAACCGGCTGGGCGGTGATGACTTTGACGAGAGGGTTACAAATTATCTGGTGCAGGAATTCAAAAAGACGGAAAGACTTGACCTTTCCAAGGATAAGGTTGCCCTGGGACGCATCAGGGAAGCGGCGGAAAAGGCTAAGAAAGAGCTTTCGGCTGCCACCAGTACCAACATCAATCTTCCATTTATTACTACGGACAAATCCGGCCCCAGGCATATGGATATTACACTGACCCGAGCTAAATTCGATGAGCTGACCAATGACCTGGTGGAAAGAACGGCACTGCCTGTTCAGAATGCCTTAAATGATGCAGGCCTTAAGCCTTCCGATTTAAGCAAGGTGCTGTTAGTGGGCGGCTCTACCAGAATACCCGCAGTGCAGAACAAGGTCAGGCAGCTGACCGGAATGGAATCCAGTAAAAATCTGAATCCTGACGAGTGTGTTGCCCTGGGAGCCTCCATTCAGGGCGGAAAATTAGCCGGAGAGGCCGGGTTATCGGAGATTCTTCTCCTGGATGTAACACCTCTTTCCCTTTCAATTGAAACCATCGGCGGTGTTGCCACAAGGCTGATTGAGAGAAATTCAACCATACCGACAAAATACAGCCAGATCTTTACCACGGCAGGAAATTTCCAGACCTCCGTTGACATTAAGGTACTGCAGGGGGAAAGGCAGTTTGCCAAGGATAATAAGCTTATCGGAAATTTCAAGCTGAATGGAATTAAGCGTGCTATGAGAGGGGTGCCTCAGATTGAAGTCACCTTTGATATAGACGCCAACGGTATCCTGAAGGTTTCGGCAAGAGATCTGGGAACCGGTAAGGAACAGCATATTGTGATAACCGCAAGCTCCAACCTTTCCGAAGGGGAAATAGAAAATGCCATAAGGGAAGCCGCCCAGTACGAAGCGGGAGACGAGGTTAGGAAGCAGGCAGTGGATACCAGAAATGAAGCGGAAAATCTTATTTTAAGGACAGATGCTGCCCTTGCTTCCAGGAAGAAAGAGCTGGATAAGGCAAAGAAGAAGGAAATTAAGGAAGCTTTGGCTGAATTAAGAAAGACAGTAAGCAAGACTAAGCTTGGGACGATTACAAAGGAAGAAGCGGACAGGATTCAGGCTGCCAAAGAACGGCTGGAATATTCTGCAGCAGATATTCTCATGACTGATGATGGGCAGGGAACGGAGCTGTAGGGCGTGAAGCCAATTAAGCAGGCTGCCGCTAAACGTATACCAATAAATTTAAACCAATAGGAACCCCGTGTAAAAGAGAAATGAACTCCTTTTACACGGGGTTTTTATGCTTATACGTATACTTTATACAGCAGAAATAAACCGATAGATGTAAATTTATGCTATTGTTTTCCAATTACTATGACGAAATAGAAAAAGAAGCATGTAACTTGTCAAAACAATTCAGAGATGGGGGTCTTTATTAAATGTATAGAATAGCGGTTTGTGATGATGAGAAGCACTTTCGGGAACTTATTAAGGAACATATACTAAGATACATGGGGAAATTAAACATGGAATGTGAGGTAGAGCTGTTTCATTCTGGTAAAGAATTGATTGGTATGGGATTTAAGATAGTTCGTTTTCAGGTCGTGTTTTTGGATATTAGCATGGAGGGATTAAATGGAATAGAAACGGCGCAAAAAATCAGGGAAATCAGCAGTGAGATATATTTGGTATTTGTAACGGCATATTTCAATTATGCGTTGGAAGGGTACAGAGTGGACGCAATCAGATATTTATTAAAGGACAATAAAAATTTTGAGAATACGATACATGAGTGCCTTGATGCCATTATTAAGAAAATGAATTATAAAATAATAAAAAAGCACTTTTCCTTTATTGAAGGCGAAAAGGACCTGTTATTGGAACGAATACTGTATATTGAAAGCAGACTTCACAAACTGGAATTTTATGTTGTCGGGGAAAAAACAAAAACGTATTCTCTGTATGATACGCTAAACGAACAGGAGAAGGTGCTGGGGGAATATGGTTTTGTTCGAATCCATCAGAGCTATCTTGTGAATCTGAAGTATCTTTATAAAGTTTCTGGTTACCGGGCGGTATTGAACAATGGCACAGAGCTTCCCATACCCAAGTCCCGTTATAAATCTATTAAAAATGCATTTATTGCATATAAAGGAGAAGTGTAAATGGCCACGTACATACAGAGTTTTTTTATTATAATATTGGAAATATTCTGCTGCAAAATGTTTTTTGAAGTATTTGCGGGCAAGCGAAAAAACGAACATATATGGTTCGGGTATTTATTAATTACAGTACTGACAGTATTTGATTATGGAATTGCTTTATTGCTGTCCGGTCAATTTATTATAAAACAAATACTTGTTATATTGATTACGGTAATCGTAATGCATCTGTATTATGAAATAAATATTCAAAATTCAGTGGTTCTTGTACTTTTATATCAGGGATTAATGTTAGTGGTAGATAATTTAGATATTGCTTTGATGGGGACCTTTTTTCCCAATGCTGTTTTATTATTGGAAGTAAATCAGAAAGTAAATATCATGATAGTAATTCTTGGTAGAATGCTATTATTTGCCTGTGTACTGGTACTAAGAAAATATTTCGGACATCAGCCGTCTGAAATGATGTCCGACACGGAATGGATTAAATTCTTATTTTTTCCGGTAGTGACAATTGCAGTGATAGCCGCATTCTTGACGAACTTTGGTTATGTTGAAAATGAGAAACAGTCAAATTTATTGGTATCAATGGCAATCGGCTTGGCAGGATTGAATATTGTATCCTTTTATTTGATTCATGATATCTTAAAAAGAGAAATGAAAATACGTGAAAATAAGATATTTGAAATGAAAGTGAAAAGCCAGACGGCAATGTATCATTCCATATCGGAAAATTTTGAAAAGCAGAGAAAGAAATCCCATGAATTTAAAAATCAGATTACCTGTATTGAGTACCTGCTGGGAAATAAAAAATACAACGAAGCGGAAGAGTACATAAGAAGCATCAGCGGTAATTTAAAAAAGGAGCTTGATGCCATAAATACCAACAATGTTATTGTAGATGCCATACTGAATACAAAGTATCAGGAAGCAAGGGATAAGAATATTGTATTTGCATTTAAGGTCAATGATCTTTCAAATCTGAAATTAAATGACACGGACATTGTAGTAATACTGTCAAATCTCTTAAATAATGCAATTGAAGCCTGCGAACAGTGCAGTGATAAAAAAGTTATAAAGCTGAAATTCGTCATGGAAGAGGAGGATATTATTATTTCTGTAAAAAATACCTTTCTTAAAGCTCCGGTTCAGGTAAGCGGAGGCTTTCGGACAACAAAGCCGGAAGAAGAGGAGCACGGTATCGGAATAAGAAACATTGTTGAAACCATAGAAAAATACAGCGGCTCCTATATAATACAAAATACCGGGGACGAGTTCTATCTTTCTATAATTATTCCAAATTAGACATTTAATTTTAAAATTAGCTGAAAGACCCGTTAAGGTACACTTTCTGCTTTTAATTAGTCGAATTCTGCATTATATATTGCTAAATATAGGAAGAATTGTATAATTAAAATGCAGGAGGAAAATTATGGTAGAAAAGATGGCGGCTGCCTTAATAAACGGAATGGTTGATGAGGCACTGATTGATAAGAATAAAAAAGAAGAGTATATATATGCATTTATTACATTAATGGAGCAGGCGCTTACTGTCTTGACTATTTTTATCATAAGTATATCGGTTAATCTAATTATACCGACCTTTATGTTTTTGCTTCTGTTTTTTTCCTTACGGAAAAGGACGGGAGGATATCATGCTGATAATTTTCTAAAATGTTATATTGGTACGGTAATGATTTATGTTTTAATAATAACGGTAATCTATCCACTGCTGATGGAAAATCCAATTGTAATGTACGTTTTGCTGGTCATTTCTGCAATTTTTATAGAAATAATAGGAACAGTAAATCATCCCAACATGGATTTGAATTTAGGGGAGTTGGCGGAAGCCCAAAAAGCAGCAAGGTTGGTAAATATACTGGAAGTATTCTGCATCGTAGTAGCGGCTGGAATCGGGGCAGATAGAATCTGCATTACGTTAATGTCCCTGGCCGTAATATTATGTGCGGTTCTACTTGGAATATCAAAAATAATAAAACAGGAGGTAAAAGAGGATGCAAAAGAAAATTAACAAAGGGTTACTGAAAATGGCGGAGCGGCTTACCAGAATTGGGGTAGAAAGAAATGAAAAAATACCTATTTTCTGTACAGGCATTTTACATCAGCCGAGACGGCCAAAGAAGTAGTTACAAGGGGATTATAATTAGGGAGGTGTTTATATGGGAAGAACATTAAAAAAAGCATATGCAGTGGTTCTTATATGCATAATGTCAAGCTTAACAATTACTGTCAGGGCAGAAGATAATAAACTGGATGTTTCAAAGGATGTAGAGTCTTCTTACATACCATTAACGGAATTAAAAGAAAGCGATGTTCAATTAAATATTCAGGGGACCCAGACGCAAAAGAAAGATACGGCTGAATATAGGCGCAGTGAGAATCTCATGAAGCAGGCGAATGCTGCTGAAAATGATAATTCCGACCCAAATGGAGCTTATTATTTGCCTTTTAATGAAGCTGTCGGAGATAAAATTGACACAACAGGAACAAATAAGTGGTATGGTGTAATCGCAGATAGAGCCTGCAGAATCACGACCTTAATGTCAGCAGGTGACGCTTCCGCTGATTTCGATTTATATGTCTATAAATTGGATGAAAGCACAGGGGTTCTGAGTAACATAGGTTATTCCTGCCAGGCTCCGGGAAAAAATGAAGTTGTAGATTTAATTGTGGCAGGAGGCACGTATTATATTCAGATCAATGCCCATACGGGAACAGGTAACTTTGGACTCATAAGTTATCAATCCAGTGATTATATTGCTAATGAAATTAATGATACAATAAGTTCGGCAACGGTTATGAAAGAAAGCGGTACACTCAGTGATGCAGTGGATTCACCCATGGACATGGATGTTTATAAATTTTCTATAACATCTGAGGCATCCCGTAAGAAATTTACGTTAACCAATCCGGCAAACTGCAATTATGCGTTATATATTGTAAAATCAGATAATACTATATATTCTATCAGTAGTGGTACAACCTACCTTTTGGACGCTGGGGATTATTATCTTGTCGTTACAACGGCAGATGGTACTTACAGTAGTAAAAACCCATATACATTGGATGTGACCAACCAGAATTGTGTACGGAATGCCAGGGATTTGGTAAGCTATAACGGATATTTGCTGCAACAGGCGGGAACGACAGGATTGAATTATTATATCAATGGAAAACCAATAGATTTTTCGTACAATTATAAATATGATATATCGGCAGGAGCGGATTATCTTCATGCAACGATGACATTAAGTACGAAATCTACATCAGAGGTTTTTAATAAATATTTTAAGGATACAAATGGTGTGAACCATGAGGGGATAATGTTTATAAAATATAATTCATCATTTAACGAATCGGGAAGAGATTTGGCGCTATATATACCTATTAACGATGTCTATTACTCCTATCACAGAACAGCAAGCAGCTCTCTTCCGCCAACTTCGGTACATCAGAGCGGCTCTGTATTTGCACAGGTTATTGTTGATGTAAATACGGGGAAAGTAATTGATTTGTTTTCACCGAACTGGTATTATGAAAGCGGTGCATCCCATCACACCCATAATATTGGTACGATATATAAAATCTGTGAGATAGATTGATAAATGCAAAAATTTTTAAATTAGAACGGAAGCTTCCGCTTGGTAAGTATTTGTTCTGTTAATTATGTAGCAATTTGTATCTATTATGATTTGGTGCAAATTCATATACAATGTATTTCCTACAATGAGGACTGCCTGTAATTTTACAGGCAGTCCTTTGTTTCTGCTGTTTTTTTATTGTTTATCCCGGTACCAACGGATTAGCTTACCGGCTACACTGTCCCTTGTGGGTATATCCGGCAAACCGTCTGCCGTGTACCAGCCGGCGTCCGTAATTTCATCGCCGTCAACTGTAATCTCGCCGCTTTCGTATTCAGCTGTAAAGGCAAACATCAAGGAATCCGGGAAGGCCCAGGGCTGGCTGGTGAAATATCTTACGTTCTTAACTTTTATGCCTATTTCTTCCATTATCTCCCGTTCCACACATTCTTCCAGGGTTTCACCTGCTTCTACAAAACCGGCGACCAGACTGTAAAGGCCTTCCTTAAACTTCCGGTTATGTGCCAGTAATATCTGCTCATCCTTAAATATGGCGGTTATGGTTGCCGGTGAGATTCTTGGATAAATGATATTGCCGCAGGCCGGGCAGACCTTTGCCCGTTCATTCTCTTTGCTGTATGTTTTATGTCCGCAGCGGCCGCAAAACTGGTTCATGCTGTACCAATGCAGGATATGATTGGCATTGCCGGCCAAAAGAAACAGGCCCGGCTCTTTTGTAAGAGCGGTAATCTCACTTCTTTCAACAAATTCAAAATGCTCCGGAAGGACTGTTGTTTCAGGAATCCTTTTGCAATAACAGTCATGTCCGTCATAAGTTCCGATAAATTCAAGGTCTCCGCTGTCTTGTAAAATTCCCTTAAAATTCTGATAATCAGGAATGGAATACTCCGTTTCTGTTCTTTTCATCAGCACCTTATTCTCCGCCAGTGCAATAATCCATGCCTGATCGGTAAAGGTATCCGGCCGGGAATAGGACGGGATGTATTTATGCTCTTTCTCTATGTTCATATTACCTGAACCCTTTCATTAAAAGTTGGAATGGTTGGAGAGCCAACAGCCAGGCAGGCTCTGTAAGTATAATTAAATAAATATTCTAGTTATCATATCATGATGCATCAAAAAGAGCAAGTTTTATAAGGGTGCCTTGGCAGCAGGTGCCGTAATGAGTACCTTTAATCTTTTAATATGGATTTAAAATAAAAGGGGTCAATGGTATAAAAAATGTACGAACCTACAGATATCTTGAAAAGTACTTTTTGACTTATAATAGATTATCGTTTATTTTGAATCTTCCTTTCTTGACATTCATAAAATAATTCCCATGCATATGTGAATCCACATTCAAAGGTTGTTTGATAGGTTTGAAGGTTATATGACATAATTAATTCTTCTAGATTCAGAATGTCAGAAATTTCTAATTTTTGTTCCAACCAAGAAATATCAAATTCTATATTTTTGAAATTTTCATCATACTCATGGCTTTGCAAAAAGGCATAGTATATGGCTGAAATCCTATTGTGTTGCATATTTATTTATCCTCCTTAGTCAAAGGATTATGCTGAATTTTTTGAGGGAGTAGAAGTAGAAGAATAATAAATGCATAAAATAGTTTATCCTGAGAATATCTTTTGTTCCTAATTGTGAACCGTATAGTTAGTTGTAATTGGATAAAATGGAAGAAATGTACCTAATTAGGAACAGAGGGAGGATGATTATGACAATGATTTTACAAAATGCAGATTTATATATTAACTTGAAGAAATTACGGAAATCTAGCGGTTTATCACAATATGAATTGGTGGCACAAATGCAGTTGCTTGGAAGTACAATGTCACGTTCTACCTATGCTAAGATAGAGCAAGGGAATAGGAATATAAAAGTTACGGACTTGGTGGCATTAAAGAAGATTTATGACGTTGAGTATTCGAAATTTTTTGAAGGGATAGGGACGTGTTGAGAACTGCCAATCCTGGGGTGCATTGTAAGTAATCAATGCACCCCAGGATTGGAGATAAAGACTGATGACAGTTTGATCAAAATTCTTCCTCATAATCTTTGCTCATGTCCCAGTAGCGGGTGCTCCGATGCTTTCTGCTGTACTTTCCCATTTATCTCTTGTTCGGTCGGATTAAATTATCTAACCCATACATTATCAGTATAACCATAATCTCCGTATATTTTTTTCCGTTTTTAATAGAGTAAGCACGTATCCTGACATAATAAATTTTTCAGCTCTTTAAGCCGGTAATGGTTAACCTGGATGAGGACGGCTTTTTAACTGTCATTGTTTTGCATTTGGTAAATTTCTCGTTGGGGGCATAGGTGATCTCATACCCTTTGACAGATTTATCAGCTATATAAGACACCGTTATCTGCTGCTTTTCTTAATAGTCCGCTTTTCTTCATAAGTATTTTTTCTGTCTTTTCTTCTTATTTTCCAGTACTTTTATTTAGAGGAGAACATTCTGAAACGTAGAACTTAAATGCAGCAGTCTGCTGACAGTTAAAAATATAATAATTTATAAAAAATTTAAAAAATTCTTCTTGCTTGTGACGTAGCGTCATGAATTATAATAAAAACAGGAGGTAGACAGATGGAAAATAATAAAACTATTCCCAATGGTTATATGACAGTGGGAGAACTTGCAAAGAAGTTGAATACGACAGTACGGACCTTGCAGTATTACGATAAGGAAGGGCTCCTTACACCCTCCGCAGAAAGTGAGGGAGGCAGGAGGCTTTATAATCACAAAGACATGGTACGGCTGCATCAGATACTTTCAATGAAGTATCTGGGCTTTTCCCTTGATGACATCAAGAACCGCTTGATTTCGCTGGAAACACCTGACGAAGTAGCCTATGTCCTAACAGAACAGGCAGAGCTGGTAAAGGAGAAACTAAATGCTTTATCCGAGGCACTTTCTGCAATTGAAGCATTAAAAAATGAAATTGTACAGATACAGACGGTGGATTTTGAGAAATACGCTGATATTATAAGCCTTCTGCAATTCAAGAATGAATGCTATTGGGTAGTCAAGCACTTTGATGAAAAATTGATGGAGCATATCAGGAACCGCTTTGATGAGCAGAGCGGAACGGCATTAATCAATACCTGGAAGCTGCTGTGTGAGGAGACAGCTCTAGTGGTTCAAAAGGGCATGGCACCGGAAAGCGAACAGGGTCAGGCTGTGGCCAAAAAGTGGTGGGATATGGTAACGGAGTTTACCGGTGGGGACATGAGCCTTTTGCCTCAAATTATGAAATTTAATGAAAGCAAGGAGAGCTGGAGTGAGGAATGGCGCCAGAAGCAGGCTCTTGCCGATGGATTTATCGGAAAAGCGCTGGAGGTATATTTTAATACTCTGGGTTCTAATCCGATTGAGGGGGTAAATTTATGAGCAATGCACTTGAAATTTGTGATTTATATAAAAGTTACGGGGATAACAGGGTTATAAAGGGTATCTCCTTTGACGTCAGACAGGGAGAGATTTTCGCACTTCTTGGTACCAATGGGGCAGGTAAGACCACCACTTTGGAATGTATCGAAGGACTGAAGAGCTATGATGGCGGAAGTATAAGCCGCACCGGAAAAATTGGTGTCCAGCTGCAATCGTCATCACTTCCTGCCAGTATAAAAGCCCATGAAGCCATGAGACTGTTTGCAAAATGGAACCGGGCACCTTTGGAGGATTCTGTCATGAAGGCATTGGGCATTGATGAAATCATGAACAAACAATACAGGGATATGTCAACAGGACAGAAGCGCCGCCTTCACCTGGCAATTGCCCTGATTGGGAATCCGGATATTATCTTTCTTGATGAGCCTACGGCAGGGCTTGATGTAGAAGGCCGGGCCAGGCTCCACGAGCAGATCAGACAGTTAAAGGAGAGCGGCAAAACCATCATTATGGCCAGCCACGATATGTCGGAGGTTGAAAATCTCTGTGACCGCATTGCCATTTTAAAAGACGGGAAAATCGGGTTTATGGGAACAGCCTGGGAGCTTACCAACAAAGCCGGAGCAAGCTCCGTTATTCAGATTAAGACCAGCAGCGGTGAAGAAAGGCTTACGACGGATAATATGGTAGATACTTTGCTTGAAGTACTTCACAGCTATAAGGAAAGGCAAATTACAGTAGAGGATATTAAAGTTGAGCGGGCAAGCCTGGAAGAACGGTTTATGGATATAGCCAGAGGGGATTGATTTAAAGGCTTGGGATATGCGTGGGAGCTGAATGGAAATGAAAGGAATTTCACAAATAACTTTATACCTGCGGCTCAAAGCTTGCAGGTACCGGAAAGGACATGGCAATTAATATGAATGGATTTTTATATGGTGCAGTGCTTCAGTGGAAGCTGGACCTGCGTAACAAAGGTGTGCTGCTTACTTATTATGTGGTTCCTTTATTGTTCTTTGCCTTTATGGGCGGTATCTTTACATCCATCAATCAGGAGGCAAAGGCTACTTTAATTCAGTCAATGACGATATTCGGTGTTTCAATGGGTGCAATTCTTGGTGCCCCGGCACCTCTTTCGGAGCTTTATGGCAGTGAAATCAAAAAGGCATATAAAGTCGGCGGAATACCTGTATGGGTCAGTGCGGCAAATAACTTCCTGTCAGCCTTTTTGCATCTGCTTCTTATGAGCCTGGTAATATACTTTGCCGCGCCCCTTGCTTTTCAGGCGGCAGTGCCAAAAGATACGGGAGCCTATTTTGCCTCCCTTGCCTTGCTGATTACCGTATGCTTAAGTGTAGGTACAGCCCTTGGATTATATTTCAGAGGCTCCTCCAGGCTTACAATGCTGTCACAGCTGGTTTTCTTGCCGTCACTTATGCTGTCCGGCATTATGTTTCCGACAGAGCTGCTGCCAAAGGCACTTGCCCAGGCGGGAAAGGCATTTCCGGCTACCTGGGGATTTCGTATGATGACCACGGGAGAAGGGACATCCACGGCACTTTTGGCAATGGGCGGAATTTTTGCCCTTATGGCTGTTCTGATTGCCTTCAGGCTGCAAAGGCTGCGCTGTGAAAAGTAAGAATACCTCCCTGTGACTGCCATGGAAAAAGGGTGGGGAAGTATTGCAGCACCTTCCTGTACATGCTATACTGAAGGTATCAAATTGGGAAACAGGAGACAGTATATGAGTTTACTTAAAAGTTTACTGGAAGGCATCCATATGCCCGAAGAAGCGGCAGAAAAGATAATACAGCTTGAAAAGGAAATAGATTATGAGGCACTGAAACCCATGGTCAGCAAGCTTTATGAGCGTAAAGTATGGCAGGAGGGACTGGAGGAGCTTAAAACAGAATTGGGAGAAGATCCGAAAGGCTATAAAATCCTTACCTGCATGCTCACAGCCGCTCTTGATACCTATAAAATATATAAGGAAAAGGGAATTCAGGATAAGATTTTCTATGATACCTTCGGCTGTTTTTCCAGATTCGTAAAGGAGCATCTGGTAAGCTATGGCTCCTATGGCTTTGACAGGTGGTGGTGGACACCGAGGCAGCTTTCCATGGAAGAATTCCGTCTGGGTGAGCTGGAATTTGAGCTGGAGAAATGGAAGGGCGAAAATGTAATCAGTGTACATATCCCCTCCGATGCCAAAATCACAAAGGAAAACTGCCAGGCATCCTATAAGCAGGCCGGAGAATTCTTTGCAGCGTATTTTAAAGAGTTTTCCTATAAATACTATATTTGTGATTCCTGGCTGCTCTCCCCGGGACTAAAGGCAGTATTGACACCGGAATCAAAAATTCTTCAATTCCAGGAGGGCTTTACCATTGATTCCTGGGATAAGGAGGACCCTTCCTGCCTTGAATGGGTCTTTAAAAATCCGAAACTGACCCTGGAGGAATTGCCGGAAAATACTTCCCTGCAAAGGAATATCAAAAAATATTTCAGGGAAGGCGGAAAAATAGGCGCTGCCTTTGGATACCGACCGGCGGATTAGTAGAGAGGGCTTTTGTGGAAATAGGATAAGTATAAGGTATTAAAATAAGGTAGGAATAAGAACTGTTAAAACAAGGTAGGAATAAGATTTGTTAAAATAAGATAAAATTATTTCTGCTAAAATAAAATAGAATATAAAAATAAGTCCTTGACAGAAAATAGAAAGATGATAAAATAAACCTAACAAACACAGACAAAAGCGTTGACGAGGAGGAGTACATGTTATTCCGGATGAACAGAGAGAAGATGGCTGGTGAAAATCTTCGTGATGGGAACATGGAAGTAGCCTTTGAGCTTTGGATTGAACGGATAGATTCTTAGTAGACTCCAACGGAGATTTCCACCGTTATCAGGGAAAGCGGTATCGGAGCATATTTGTTCCCGTATTGTATGAGTGCAGAAGTCTATTCTGAAATTAGGTGGTACCACGGACACGTTTCGCCCTAAGCCAAGTATTTTAATTACCTGGCTTAGGGCGTTTTTTGTCTGTTTTGTATGCAAATTACAGGAGGTATCCAGAATGGATAAGAAGTATGATTTTCGAACGGCAGAAAAGGAAATGCAGCAGTTTTGGGAGAAGGAAGGTGTATATGCCTATCAGAACGGAAGGGAAAGGAAGGTATTCTCCATAGACACCCCGCCGCCCACGGTCAGCGGAAGCCTTCATATCGGTCATGTATTTTCCTATACCCAGGCGGAAATGATTGCGAGGTTCAAGCGGATGCAGGGCTTTGATGTATTCTATCCCTTTGGCTTTGATGACAATGGACTGCCGACGGAGCGTCTGGTAGAAAGGGTACAGGGTATCCGGGCCGGGGAATTGCCAAGAAGCGAATTTGCCCAAAGGTGCATGGATACGGTAAAGGGCTATGAGGAGGAATTCAAAGCACTGTGGAAGAGCTTAGGGTTCAGCGTTGACTGGTCTTTGGAATACCAGACCATATCAAAGAAGGCACAAAGAATTTCACAGCGTTCCTTTTTAAGGCTTGCAAAGGAAAATAAAGCCTATATGAAGGAATCTCCGGTATTCTGGTGTACGGAGTGCAGAACCTCCGTTGCCCAGGCAGAGCTTGATACAAAGGACACGGACTCGGTTTTTTATTATCTGCCCTTTCAGACGGAGAAGGAGCCGCTGATGATAGCCACCACCAGACCGGAGCTGCTATATGGCTGCGTTTGCATCTTTGTAAATCCAAAGGATAGCAGATACAGGGATTTTATCGGGCTGTCTGCCAAGGTACCGCTGTATGGTTTTGAAATACCTGTTCTGGAGGATGAGGGAGTTATCATGGATAAGGGCACGGGAGCAGTTATGTGTGCCACCTTTGGAGATACTGCCGATGTGGAATGGTTTCACAAGCATAAGCTGCCCTATAAGAAGGTCATTACGGAGGAAGGCAGAATCCAGAAGGAGGTTCCCTTTCTTGGAGGATTGAAAATAAAGCAGGCCAGAAGTGAAATTGTAAGAAGGCTGACAGAAGAGGGATTGATCCTAAAAAGTGAAGCGATTACCCATACGGTAGCAATCCATGAAAGATGCGGTACGGAAATCGAAATCCTTCCCTCCCTTCAATGGTATATTGACATTATGTCCCAGAAAGAACGCTTCTTGCAGGCGGCAGATGAAATAAACTGGTACCCGGAATATATGAAAAAACGCTATCAGCTATGGGTGGAAAATCTAAAATGGGACTGGTGCATATCCAGGCAGAGGTATTTCGGTGTTCCCTTTCCCCTGTGGTACTGTAAGGAATGCGGAAAGCCTATTTATGCACGTGAAGAGGAGCTTCCGGTTAATCCTCTGGAGGATAAGCCGCCCCACCCCTGCAGCTGCGGCTGCCGGGAGGCAGTTCCGGAGGCAGCCGTTTTTGATACCTGGGCAACCTCATCCGTTACTCCCTTGATTAATGCCGGATATTGGGAGGCAGACAGTAAAGAAAAAGAAATACTGCCCATGGGCATGAGGAGCCAGGCTCATGAAATCATAAGGACCTGGGCATTTTACACCATTGTAAAAAGCATTTACCACACCGGACAGATTCCCTGGAAGGATATTATGATAAGCGGCTTCGTACTTGCAAAGCCGGGAGAGAAAATCAGTAAGTCCAAAAACAATGCCTCCGCCTCACCAAGCCGCCTGATAGAAAACCATTCAGCGGATGCTATCCGCTACTGGGCGGCAAATGCCAAGCTTGGTACCGATACCTTTTTTGAAGAGGAGGAATTAAAGGTATCAAAGCGTTTTATAACAAAGCTTTACAATGCGTCTAATTTTGCTATCCTCCATTTGGATGATTTTAAGGCCTCTGATGCACCGAAGCTGCTGCCGGCGGACAGGTGGATACTTGCAAGAGTAAACGAAGCCACCGTAAATGCGAAAAGGCTGTTGGAACAATACGAAACGGGTCAGGCAAGGCATGTAATTGATGAGCTGTTCTGGAGGGATTTCTGTGACTACTATATAGAAATTGTGAAGGAACGCTTATACCAGCCGGAGAAACACGGAGAGGAAGAAAGGCGCTCCGGGCAGTATGCGCTCTATCACAGCCTTTATGGAATATTACAGCTCTATGCCATCTATACTCCCCATATTACGGAATATATCTATCAGCAGTTTTTCAGCAGGTACGAAAGGGAGAGCTCCATCCACCTGACCCGGTGGGAGACCAAAGAAGAAGACCGGAATATGCTGGAGTTCGGCCAGCATCTTCTGGCCGTAATCGGCGGGGTAAGAAGAGATAAGGCGGAAAGGCATGTATCCATGAAGGAAGAACTGCCGGAATTAGTGATCACCTGTCCGGCCTGGATGGTTCGATTGTATCAGCAGACGGAAGGAGATATAAAAGCATGTACCGGGGCACAGAGGGTAATGATAAGGAGCTGAAGGAAAGAAGAGCTTAATCTATACGGTATAGGGTTTAGAATTGTTACAAGAGGGGAGAAAAGAGAAGCTTTCATGCAACAGTAATTTAGCAGTTTAAACAGCATATCGGCATCAATATAAGGGCTGCTATCTTTTAACGGAATGCAGCCCTTAAAATGTGGTTATTAAACCAAATTCGACTATTGCAATAGTTGACTTGCATTGGAATGAATGTTACAATTACAAATAAATTGCAATTTATTAAAATTATTTTTAAGGAGGAAGAATGTAATAATATTATGAAAAACTCTACGAAAATCATTTTAATCATATTTATAACAGTATCTATTTCGTTATCAATTATTTTGGGATTTTATATATTAGGTAATTGTGTTAAAGAAGGGCTGTTACAATTGGCTATTAATATTAATAATGGGCTGCGTAATTTTCCTGTCCAATAAAGAAGTATTATAGTAATAGCTAAGTTAAGAAAGGGAGCAATTTGCTCCCTTTTTATTTACGTGTGACCAACAAGATGCCTATTCTTCGCAGTTATGTAAGTAAAATGTTCGGCAAGGTTCATTGCGGGGAGCAGCAGAATGCCTGCTCAAGATGCAAAGGTATTTTTCTTGTGGCAGAATGCTTCGAAGGAATCTTCGGGGTAAAAGGACTGTTGATTCAGCAAGAGGCTGCTTAAAGGGTATTTATGATAGACTTTATACACAGAATCAGACCAATCCGGAGAAATGGGAAGTAAGATATGAATTGTTCAGGTTATACCCATATATCAGCGGGAGCTGGAGGAGGAACCCTCACGCTTTAAAATGGAGTGAATATAAATCGCTGATGCATAAAATAATGCTGATCATATTGATGATGATATCTATCATAATAGTCATAATAGTAATTGCAGCAATTGCAGCATCAAAGCTTGTGCTTTTAATTGGTGTATTATATAATCAAATCAAAAAAGAAAGAATCATAAAAGATCATCGAAAGAAGTATCCTAATAAATTCGATACAAATACACACGGGGTTGGTGCTAACGTAAATTCAAACGGTTTTATACCGGCATTCCCGGGCTTCCAGGCTGCCATATGCGGGACAGTGAATTCCCTGCCGGAAGCCCACAGGTGCTGTATGAAATCAGATATGCTAAGAATTGCCTCTTTTCCATACGTACAAAGGGTAATGCAATATTAATCGGTAACCTCTCCAATTAAGTCTTTCAAATTAATACTCTCTTCAAATTCAGGATTTAACAGAAGGGATTTCTCAATAAATTCCATGGCCCTTTCAAATTCCTGCAAGTTATAATAGCATAGAGCAATTTCATAATATATCCCGGCATCTTCGCCGTAAAATTCCAAGGAGGACTCAAAAAGTTTGATGGCATCCGTATCATAGCCAAAGTATCCTAATAATGTTGCCAGACAATAAAACAAATTTCCTTCTTCTCCAATAGGAAAATAATATTCCCAAACCTTATAGATTACGGATATCAGTTCATCTTTTGGAAAATCCTCTTCTTTTGCAATCCGTTCCAGAAGCGTATTATGAAATTCAAGAAATGTCCTTGCGTCCCACACGGTATATCTTAGAAAGGTCAGCAGCTCTTTTGTGGTCAGAGACTTGTTTAATGGTACAACCGCCTTTTTCAGAATATAAAAATCATCCGGTCCAATGCCTTCAATAATCTCCTGATAGGTCATTTTGGTCTCTAAAAAATCATGGGAACGGTTACTTAGTAAAAATAACGACATGGTTATATTTTCGTGCTCATAGATACTGTGTATGGCACTTTCGCCAAAGCTCTTAAAATAAAGCTCCAGGGCATGGAAGTTAACCGTCAGGGATATGGAGCCATGCTTTGATAGATAGGGGTGATAATTTTTAGCCATAGAAGCTGTGTTACGGTATCCTTTATCAGCGGAAATCAAGATTAAGTCATCGTCAAACAGCTCCTTTAATTTCCGGATGCACCGCAAAGCAGTGATGGGAAGGGAAAAGGCAGTATCCTCCAGACAGGCTTTATAGTACAGGAGAATATCATTAAAATGAAATCCTCGTAATAACCGCTGCCCGGAATCTGCTTATCCGTATAGAAATAATCCTTACCTGCCAGTATGGACTTATCCTTAAGCTCACCCTGTCCGTTATTGGAAGTAACAGTAATCAGCCCCTCATGGAGCTTTCCTTTGTTTACATAGAAGGTATCCTGAGGAATACTGTCAAAGGTATAGTTGGCGAACAGGATAAGGGGGTTTTTAAGGCTGCCTTTCCTGATAATTCTGCCGCTGTTTCTTAACCGGAGATGGAGATCCTCATCTTTTGCCATGTCAAAAACGGCACAGTCAAGTATCCCTCTTTCAAAAAAGGGCTTTAAATAGCTGTGATTCTGCCAATAGGCAACATTTCTCTCAGCCAGGTCCGTTATAATGTATTGAAATTTAAGCCCCTTCAGGGAAGAATTTTCAACCATATGCAAAAACCTTTTAAGAAAAGTATAGGTAAATCTCCCGACTCCGGCAGCCAGCTCCATAATATAAATGGCAGTATTTTTATCAAAAGCTTCGCTGGCGGCTATGTCTCTGCAGTAGCCAAATACAGTCCTGGCATAAAGGGTTGCAATATAGGGATTTGTTGTTATATATTGAGGAACGATTCCTTTAATCCATGCTTCGGGCCCTTGATTTGCATAGAAGTCTGCCTGCAATTTCCATACCATGGATTGGGACAGGGGCTTCTGGTCCTCCAGTATAACGGCAGAGCACTCTGAGGCGTCCGGTTTAATGCTTCTGTTAATGGTATATTTCTTCGTTTTTGGTTCCAAGATAATTCCCCCTGTATATGATATACTGCTTCCCTAATGAAGTCTGGGGTCCGGCAGATAGAGTTTTATTGTATGTGCCACTGGGGCTTAAGCAGACAATTATTTTTTATCAGCCTCCACCCATTTGGAAGACCTTAGGATGAGCCGTCCTATTATCTGGACAATTGCGATAAGCAAAATGAAGACCGCCAGGGAAGCAGGGAAGGCAGTTCCGAAGATTTTGAAGGGAACAGATTCGGCTATGATATAGGCCAGCAGAAAGCCTGCCAGCTCAGTAAACAGAAAAAGGATGCGCCAGGGCATACTAAGCCTTATGATGCAGCCGCATTTGTCACAGGGCAGGCTGGTAAAAAATGCGTGGGGCATACGGAAGGAATACCCAACGGCATAGCTATGCCTGCAGGGCATTTTATTATCTTGATCCATGGTATATTCTCTACTTTCTGTCAGGTTGTTATCTGCCCATTATATTATAAAACAGGGAAGAGTGCAAGGAATCGCAATAGAAGTTCAAGGTCCATCGCAATGAAAGTGTAAGGTCCTTTATTTGGCTTAAATTGTTCGGCCGTTTTAGTTACAATGTAAAAAGGCTGTTACAAAAAAAGAAGTCTCGTATCAGGCATGGTGCATAAACTCATTTATGCATTCATTATCCGGTATTCTTCTTTTTTGTAACAACCTCATGAACGAAAGGAATTTCAGCACTTATTATTCAATAATGTATGCACTGACGATCTCTCCATAAAAAGCGGTATGATAATCTTTGTTTGCACCATGAAAGGAGCTGTCGACATCCTGGGGATAAAAGGCCTTTCTGTTCTCTTCCGTAATTTCATTCTCGGACTGTTTCTGTTTGTATACGACCCTGCACTCAAGAGTTAAGGGCAGTTCCTTAATAGCGGGAACGGAAATTTTATCGGGAGCTTCAAGGGTCAGGCCCAGTTCTCCTATTTTATCCGTTTCGTGGCCGGATTTCGTTCCGCAAAATCCCAGTATTTTTTTATCAAAAGAACCATAGGGGATATTGATGGTGAATTCAGGATTTTTTTCGAGCTGTTGTTTTGTAAAGCGGTTTTCTCTGACGAAAACAGTGAAGATTGGCTTTGACCATTCAATTCCAAGGGTACCCCAGGATATGGTCATAGAGTTAACTTTGTCCTCTGTCTTAGTGGTTAATAAAACTCCGTTACTGACTGCTTTCATAATATCCTTTGCATAATCGAATACGTCAATATCTTTTTTCATAGTGATAGCCTCCTTGAAAATTTTCTTTTTATATGATATGTTAATATGAGATTAACAGCAAGTATGCACTTTTTAGTGAGTTACTATCCAGAAGGAGAGCATTGACAATGAATAATGAGGTAAATGTTAAGCCCTTTGCCTATGCTATGTCTTTGATTGACGGCAAATGGAAAATGCATATTTTATTTTGGCTATGGAAAAACCAGATTTTACGGTATGGTGAGCTAAAACGCTCCCTTGGAACGATTACCCATAAAATGCTCAGTACCCAGCTGAAGGAACTGGAACGTGATAATTTAATTATACGTAAAGAATACGCACAGGTTCCTCCAAAAGTAGAGTATGCCCTGTCAGAAAGAGGTCTGACCCTGATGCCTGTCCTGCAATGCTTATGTGAATGGGGCAATGTACACATGGAGGATAATTGTTAGGATTTCGCTAATTTTTACGGAATTGTGAAGGGGTGATTCCATAGTAATTGCGAAAGGCCTTACTAAAATAATTGCTGTCAGTATAACCAAGACGGTCGGATATCCACTGGATTTTTAAAGAATCATCCAGAAGCAGTTCTTTTGCACGTTCCATACGGACTTGAAGTACATATTCGTAGATTCCGATTTCATAATTTGCCTTAAATATTTTTGACAGGTATTCCTTTGAAAAATAATATTTATCGGAAAAATAAGAGAGCTTTAAGTTCTGGCTATAGTTTTTATCAATGTAATCCTTCATAATGGCAGCCACTTCACCGGCAGATATGCTCTGGTCTTCCTCCTCTGTTTTCGTAAAATCCATACTAGGATCAAGAAGGTGCAGGGCCTTCTTAATGGAGGTATTCAATTCTTCTTCCACAATGGGCTTTAGGATATAATCAATTGCCCCCAATTTAATGGAATTCTGGGCATAGTAAAAGTCATCATACCCGCTGATTACAATATACTTTGCATCAGGAAATTCATCTTTGGCATTTTTTAAAAATTCAATGCCGTTCATAACCGGCATCTGCATATCTACAAAAACAATATCCGGGCGCAGTTCCCGCATGGCATATAAGCCTTCCTTTCCATTGGATGCAAGGGAAGGCGGGTCCATATGATAAGTGTGCCATTTCCCCAGCTTACCAATGGCTATCTGAACTGCCTTTTCATCATCAACAATTAATGCTTTATACATCGGAAACCTCCTTTATGGCAGGAATTAACATGGTAATGGAAGTGTAGCTTCCCTCTTCACTGGAAATCTGAATGCTTGCCTTGCCGGAATAAAGAAGCTTCAGCCTGCTGTTCAGGTTGATCAGGCCAATTCCTGAATTACCATGGGAAATTGTGTTTTTATCAAATTCCTCCTGAAGCGTTGAAAGATAATCAGGAGAAATACCGCAGCCGTCATCCGCTACCGTCACGGATAAAAAGTCCTCCTGAAGCCTTGCGGTAATAGAGATATGGATGGCATCCCCGTTTTTCCCCATGCCGTGGAGAATGGAGTTTTCCACCAGGGTCTGAATGCTTATTTTGGGAATCAGAATATCCATACCTGCTTCGTCATTTTCAATGGAAACATTTAATTTTTCCTCCAGGCGCATTTTCTGAAGGAGGATATAGTGGTTTACATATTCCATCTCTGAAAAGAGACTGACAAAATCACCGCCTTTAATGGTATATCTTAAAATACTTGCCAGGGAAGTAATCATAAGGTGGATGCGGGGCTGGTCATTGATTAAGGCTTCCGTGGATATTACCTGAAGGGTGTTATATAAAAAATGAGGATTCAACTGGGCCTCCAGGGCAATGAGCCTGGAGGTCTTTTCATTGATTTCAGATAGATAGTTTTTCTTAATCAGCTCATCAATGTGCTTTGTCATATAGTTAAAGTCATAGGACAGGTTTGCAATTTCCCGGTTTCCGCCAATATCGACAGTGGAAGTGAAGTCACCGTTACCGACATTTCTCAGATTGCGGGCCAGGGTGGAAAGCGGATTGGTAGTCAGGCGGATCAGGATGGTTATCAGTAAGACTGCGATTCCCCAGACAATTACCCCCATCAGGAAGCTGATTTGAAAAGAGCGGTTGATTGCGGTATCCACCACTGACAGGGGAGTAAAGGAAACCAGCTTTAAGTGATAGGCATCGCTTTCGCTGGTCGTTACAATAAAGGGTTCATTTTCCACTGTCATAATGGAATATTCCCTGCCGGCCTGTTCTTCAATTTCCGTCAGGACACTCTGGGAGCCGGCATTTATCCGGCCGGTATTTCCGCTGTAGAGCAGGCGGTTGTCCTTGTTCAGAATGCAGATAAATTCTCCGTTGTTATTATGGTTCCGGTTAATGGAATCCACGTAGGTCGTGTCTACTGTGAAATTAACAATGGCAATCGGTTTCCGGTCCTTGATACGGATGATGCTGTGATAAAAATCAATAAAGGCCTTATCGGAATCCGACGGAAGGATGACAACGCTATCCCCCTTCTCACATTGGGAAAAGACCTCTCTATCGGAAGCGCTCAGCTGGGAAGCATCGGCTATTTTCTGCGCCTTTGCATTGCGCCTGAATTCTATTTTTTGGTGCATGAGATAAATGTTGTAAGAAATCAGGTCATTTCGGGAATAATAATAAGCGCGTATCTGATTCTTCAAATAACTTTTCTGCCAGATATCTATGGGAGCCGTCAGACTCAATATTTGACTTAATCTGGTATCATAACAGGGCTGTACGGAAAAATAGACAAGGTCCTGGATATATTTCTCCAGATTTTCAGTTTCCAGGTTCAGCAGCTGGTTGGAGGTCGTTACCTCTGTTTTTAATATCGTATTTCGGTTTCTTGAATAATTGTTGGCCAATATTACAAGAATGGTTATAGAGATGACAAAGATTGTCATGACAAACAGCTGAGTCCATAATGGAATACGGTTTAGAAATTGAAACAAGCGTTTTTTATATCTCATAGTAACCTCCCTTTAATAACACCCCTAATGGTATCATACAATAACACTGAAAAAAAGACAATTTGTCAATTTGATTTGTTCACTATTTTACCTATGTTTGTTCTTGATTTTCTATTTTTTATGCAATATAACTCATATATAATGAAATAGACAAAAAAAATATGCAAAATGAATCAGAAAGGGTGAGAGTAATGTTCGCATCAAAAAGAAAAAGAAAAGAAGCACTGGAGAATATTTTATATACAGTTCCTTCCGTAATCCTCGTTTCTTTAATGCTGTATATTCCGTTTATCATGAGCGGATACTATTCGCTGACTGAATGGAATGGAATTGCCAAGGAACCAACCTTTATCGGTCTGCAAAATTTTAAGACGATATTTTCAGAAAGCATGGAATTCCGGAAAGCATTGATTTTTACCGGAAAATATACTCTTGTGTTTGTTATCTTATCCAATGTCATTGCAATTGCCCTGGCAGTGGCCCTGACAAAGAAATTCCGCCTGGTCAATGTGGTCCGGGGAGTGTTCTTCATACCCTATATCATGAGTATGACCATCGTCGGCTTTATATGGAAATTTATCTTTACCCAGGGTTTCTCAAGACTCTTTGAAATGACGAACTGGGGAGTATGGAATTACAGCTGGCTTGGAGCTCCAAAGCTTGCATTTTACTCCGTCGCCCTGGTCGGAGTCTGGCAATCCCTTGGATTTTATATTGTTTTATATATAGCAGGGCTCCAGGCAGTGCCCAAGGATGTGCTGGAGGCGGCAACTGTTGACGGGGCTTCTGGCAGGAAGCGGTTTTTCCATGTGACCTTACCTCTGCTTGGACCTTCCATAACAACCTGTATCTTTATGTCCCTGACCAATGCTCTGAAAGTGTTTGATATTATTTTAGCCCTGACCAAGGGAGGCCCCGGAGGAGCTACCTACAGTGTGGCTTTGCAGATTTATAAGGAAGCCTTCCAGAGTAATCATTATGGCCTCGGTTCAGCGGAATCCATTATCTATTTCTTATTTGTACTGATTATTACACAAATTGTGTTAAAGATATTCAGCAGCAGGGAGGTGGAAAGCTAATGCATGCAAAAACAAAACGAAGACTCTTTCATGCTACATTTCTTTTCCTGATAGCAGTGCTTGCCATTATATATATTTACCCGGTATTTTTAATGTTTATGAATTCCTTTAAGCCCTTTGGGGAGATTGTTACGGATGCCATTGCTCTTCCCAGCAAGCTTGCCACCGAGAACTATACCTATGTTATTGATAAGATAGATTATGCACACCTGTTTTTTAACAATGTATTGATTACCGTGGTCGGTATTCTGGGAATTGTATTTTTCTCTGCCTCCACCGCTTATATTTTGGACCGAAGGAGAAACCGATATACGAGAATCGTGCACTTTTTAATTATTACACCAATGCTGATTCCCTTTCAGACAATTATGATAACCCTGTTAAAGACCATGACAGTGATTCATCTTTCAGGAAGCAAGATTGGACTTGGCATTCAATATTGGGGCTTTGGTATTCCCATGGCAACCTTTATCTTCTATAACTTTATGAAGACCATACCAAATGAATTGGATGAAAGCGCCAAAATTGACGGAGCATCTACCACAAGAACTTTTGCATCGGTTATCTTTCCCTTGCTGAAATCCGTTACTGTGACCGTTATCGTCCTGGATGTGATGTGGATTTGGAATGACTTTTTACTTCCTCTTCTTATGGTAAACAATGATAATAAGACCAAAACTCTGGTTTTGGCGGCATATACCTTTATCGGGCAGATGAATACCAAATGGCATTATGCTATGACGGCAATGGTACTTGCCGTAGTGCCGTCTATTATAATTTTTATTCTGCTGCAAAAATACATTGTGGAAGGGGTTGTGGCAGGAGCGGTAAAAGGCTAAGGGGTATATATTATGAGTGTTTGGCAAAAGGGTAGTTTTCACAAGGGGTCGGCAATTTCCACAAAATAGAAAGCATGAATGCTTCGATTGCAATGTATAAGAAATCCTAATTCTCTGAAGCTTTTGTGCTGGACATATCATCAAACAGATAACTCGCTTTGCTCAGACAATCTGTTTGATGATATAGCACAAAAGCTTCAGAGAAAAGGACTTCTAATACATTTCCATAGGCGCATTCATGCTTTCTATTTTGTACAAATTGCCTGTGGTTGTGTAGAAGCGGAGGATTTGTCGGTGAATTATAAATATTTTACCCATTGATTTATGGAAGTTCCACATTAGCGAGCAGATGCGGCAGGCAATGGGACTAGAGATTTTAGAGATTTTTGATATTCATTTTGTGCAGCGATGCATGAAATTTATATAGGCACCATGCCTATCATGGCAAAAACATTTTCTATAGGAGGTATTTATGAGGAGAAAGATTATAAGCATGTTACTTTGCGGCATTATGGTTGTGGGTCTGCTTGGCGGCTGCGGAAAGACAAATAAGCCGTCGGATACATCCGGCGAAACACCGACCAAGGAAGCAGAGGCGACGGAAGGGGCCACCACAACAGCACCGGATAAATCCGAGCCGGCGGAAATTAATATCTTTATTAGTTCACCGGAATATGCAGATTCCATTAATACGCTGATTGAGGAATATAAGAAGGTTGCACCCAATGTTACCATTAATTATGAAACTACACAGAATGATTATCCGACCCTTTTAAAAGCAAAGCTGAATTCAGGAGATGTACCGGATATTTTCTCCTCCACATCAGGAAAGGAAATTGATGTGTATAGGGAATGGTCCTATGATTTAACGGATCAGCCTCTTGCTAAGACCATACTTCCCGCTGTTGCTTCTTCCATGAAATCAACGGAAGAGGGCAAAGGCCTTTATGGAATTGCAATCAAGGGAAATTATTTCGGTATGATTTATAACAAGGATATTTTTGAAAAAGCCGGAATCAAAGAGTTCCCGGCCACCGTATCCGCTATGAAGACCGCTTGTGAAAAGCTTTCTGCAGCAGGCTATACACCATTTACAACAGGCTACAGCGAATGGTGGGTTTTTAAGCATGTATGGCAGCACTTCCTGGCAGCGGCAGCCAAGGGTGCAGGAACCGATGTTGCTTCTTTGGTAAAATCCTTTGAAGAAGGAAAAGCAAAGGTAAAGGATTATCCGGAATTATACAATAACTTCTTTGACTTTATTGATTTAACTGTAAAATACGGAGACAAAAAGCCTCTGGAAACCGCACTGGAAAATGAAGAATCTGCCTTTGCCAGCGGAAAGGCTGCTATGGTAGTAGGCCAGGGTGCATGGATTGAAGGCGATGTAAAAGCCATTAATCCGGACATTAAGATCGGCTTTAATGGATATCCTGTTACCGAGGATGCCAGCCAGTGCCAGGTAATATCAGGTTCCGATCAGGCACTTCATGTATACAAGGATTCCAAAGCCTTACAGGCAACTCTTGATTTCGTTAACTGGTGGTATACCTCTGATTATGGAATCAGCTGGTTTACAGATGTTGCAGGAGTAGTACCTCCGGTAACAACAAAAGCAGAAAGCAATTTTGATATCATTAAACAGGGCAGTGAATTGGAATCAACCGTTGG
The DNA here is from genome assembly GCA_023410275.1 of Bacillota bacterium. Classification (GTDB taxonomy): domain Bacteria; phylum Bacillota; class Clostridia; order Lachnospirales; family Lachnospiraceae; genus Anaerocolumna. The sequence continues at coordinate 55,645 of JAEYPZ010000169.1, read as the reverse complement.
TGCGGCACCTCTTGGCGTATGCTATTCCACCGACAGCTGGCACCAGGTATTTGGTGAATTAATGCAGTCCTATATATCAAAGACAGCGGATAAAGACGCTACCTGCGCTTCTATTGAAGAGCAATGGAAGACAATTGACGGAGCACAATAAACGTTTAAGAAAGAATTGAGATAGTTCTATAAATAAGCATAAATAAATTACAAAGGAAAAACGCCTGGGTCCAGGCAGTTAAAAACTGCGAACCAGGCGTCTTTCAGTGCATTGTAGGAGTGGTAAAAGCTATTATATAAATAAATACCTTTAAGTGATTATTCCTGGAAGGATTTCCAGAAGGCACCGTCCTTATTGATGAGATTGTCAATATCGGAGAAAGGTATATTAAACTGGGGAAAGCCTGCGGCATAAGGGGCAATGGCTCCGGAGTCAAAATAAAGTGTCAGGGTATCCTTACTGAGATAGAAGAACTGCTTCTCGGTAACATAGGTGCCATCAACCTTATTATAGGACATGCCATCCTTCTTTTCCTGTTCTTTCATCTCTTTGCGTGTAATATTGTCCAGAGTTTTGATGTATTTACTGTCCTTCTTAAAAAGGTCCTTAAACTGGTAGAAGGTACCGGTCTTGGTATCTATAAAGTAGTAAAAAAGGATGGGAGTGCCATGAGCGGAACCGAAGTAATCGTCATATCCGGTCTTGCGGATGATAAGGAGATCCTTGATCTGCTCTACGGAAAAGTTATCATCTACCATCAGATTATCCTTTAGGGTCAGCTTCATTCTATCAGAGGTAAACAGTTTTTCCAGCTTATTATTAATAAGCTTTTGAACACTGGTATCAGCGAGGCCCTCCAGCTTTGGATAATAGACTACAACATATTTGTTCGGCTTAACCTTTACGGAATGAACGGTGATACCGGAGGGAAGTGCTGTTGTATCCGCATTTTTCCAGACAGAGGTGCCGTCCATCTTAAAATAAGATATCTTATTATCAATATCTGCCTGAACCACATCACCAAGGACAGTCAATGTTCCGCGGCCTTCCTGCTTGGGGAAGGAGGAAAGGACGCTGCCCTTTTTATCAATCAGATAGGTATATTTGCTGTCGGTAAAGGAAGCATAGTTGTTGTTATAAACGCTGAGGTCGTAATATTTAAAGGGTGTCAGCTGCTTTCCGTTCTTATCAAAGATGGCAGAAGGCTTGGCGGAAACAAGATAACCTTCATTATCAGCCAGCTTCTTCTTCACACCGAACAACCCGTTTCCAAGGTATGTAATTTCGCTGTAATTTGTTTTCAGAATGGTCTTTCCGTTGATATCCTTCACACCTTTCAGGAAGGTGCTGGTGCTGTTATAAATAGCATAGCCGTCATCGGTCATATCATAATAAGCATTCTTGGTGGGTAAGGAGTAGGTATTCAGAATCTTACCCTTACTGTTGATGCGGTAGTACTTACCTGATTTTGATACGATTGCGGTATGGTCCTTGCCAAAGTTTCCTGCAAAGTTATAAGCTGCTTTCAGTACGACCTTACCTTCTTTGTTAATGTATCCGTAGTTATAGGTTTTGCTTTCACTGAAAGAAGCAAGACCATTATGAAAATCGTTGATATAATTTTTAGACCTAAGGATGACTTTTCCCTTTGTATTGATTACCAGAAAGGTTTCATCCTTATTCACAACAGCCAGACCCTCGGAAAAGTTTCTTGCCCAGGTGTAGGAAGGCTTTATAACAACAGAGCCTGTTCCATCAATATAGCCATAAAGGTCGTTACCATCTTTTACAACATGTATGGGATAAAGGTTAGAGCTTTTCTCCGACTGGTTGCCGCTTGTGACAGCCGGAGTGCTCACCGGGGTGGCGGTGGATGCATTTGCCTGTTTTGTATTACTCATATTGCAGAATACAACAGAAGCGCATATTAATCCAAATAAGGCAGCCTTTCTAAGGCCAATGTTTCGTTTCAATTTCATTTCCTCCCAATTTCATTTTTTATTTTCTAAGAGCTTCCCTGCTAACAAATCTATTATATTCTTTTTGGCGGGAAATGCACGTTACGTTTCTATGAAGATTATTAAATGTTATTTAAGAAAAACTATCAAAAAAGGGTAGGTCCTGGAAAAGATTTTTAAGAAGATTATGGTAACCCAAGGCTTTACAGGGATTGGCGCACTTGCTCTTGTAATGACTTTGTTAAAAGACTTCAGGTTTTTTCTTCAGAGGTATTTTATGGATTTTTTAAAAGAGAGGTATGTTGCGGAAGGCTAAACAATTATTGGATGCTGCTCTAAAGACCGGGGCACCAATGGCGCCGATGGATGAATGGATGCTGCAGGAGCTCTCCTGGACATGCAAAAAGCCTGCGGAGTAAAAACTACTTCGCAAGCTTTGTTCTTATCAGGGCATATCTGAAGATTCATTGTACCGTTCTAGTTACACAGCTTTATGGTATACGGCGTTGCAAATTTGTGAACGCAGCACCACTACGTACCCAAGATATTGCCTTGTTTCCCACAAAGCGGAATGCCCAGCCAGGCATAAGCAGTTTTCAGACTCACCCTGGTCAGATAACAATATACCCATATGTTTTACATTTTGCGGCAGATAAGTCCCCAAAAAGATATATTATTTTTTTGTAACAGGTATCCATACCTCATACTGGGCATTTTGCGGGTCGGGATTTAAGTAGACTTCGACATCCGGACCATTATCGTATTCATATCCGGAGGTAGGAAGCCATTCCGTAATAATGCGCTGTTCCAGCTCCTGTATTGCCTGGGGACACTGGCCCTCACCGGAAAATATAGCCCAGGTAAAAGGCGGAACCGTATATTCTTCCAGGGAACTATCAATTGCCTTTGTGCTTGCAGCAGCGATAAAATATTTCCAATCCTCCTGGTCGTTACAGATGCTAATCCCTAAAATTCCCTTGGGTTCACTATCCATCAGGGATATCAGTTTCGGGACGGTTCCGTCCATTGCGGCATTTTGCCACATTTGCGGTACAATTTCAAAGTTCTTTTCAATTTCCTGGTATAACGGCTGTGAGATTCCAACGATACGGAAGGCTTCTTTTGCTTCAATTCTGTAATTCAATTCTTCCACTCCTTTTATTGTGATTTTGAAACTAATCGGAGGAAAAGATTTTATGGAAATTCCTTCTTTCCTGGCTGCTGATGGCGCAATACCATGAACACTTTGAAAAGCCCGATTAAAAGCAGTCGGAGAGGTATAACCATATTTAAAGGCGATATCTATGATTTTTTCTTCCCTGCTTTGCAGGTCAACTGCCGCTAAGGACATTCGTCTCCGGCGAATATATTCAGACAGTGGAATATTTGCCATATAAGCAAACATTCTTTGAAAGTGATATGGCGAGCAGAAAGCTATTTGGGCAAGCTGCTCATAACTGATTTCTTCTGTTATATGTTCTTCAATATAGTTTATTGCCTCATTTAACCGGTCAATCCATTCCATTTAATCGTTTCTCCTTATAAGTAAAGTATATTTTTAAGCCGCCGGATTGTCCTCTCTTTTTATGCACGAAATAGCGAGGTTGCAAACAATAAGACGATTATAACTATCTGACTGAACCTCCATCGATTGCGCTGCCTATATTATCATCTTTCGCAAAGACAGCTACTGAGGCACGTTCACCACTTAAATAAATACTGCTCGTAATATTGGCCTGCTCTGAGGGGGTGTACTGCGCTGTTACAAGTGGACGTGACATTTCTGAAGCTGTCTCCTTAAAAGGAATGTTACCCCAGATTACTTCAATTAAATCCTTTGCCCGCTGCCTGACGTCTTTATCCGGAATGTCAGAAAGTGCCGCTTTGCTTTCCCACTGTAGGCCCTTTGCAGCATTGCCGGGAGGAGCAGAGCTTTCTACCCCAAAAGCTTTTGATAACTTCTTTAAAAGGGTGCCCTCTTCAGCTTCCTCAGGATAAAACCCAAATGCAGTCAGGTAAGCGGTGCCCCCCTCTGAAAAACTCTTAAAATCCAATTTTACAGTACCTTTGAAGCCCCAGCAGGTTTGCACTCTACTCAGGATATATCGATTTGGAACAGTTCCTTTCTCTTGCTGCAGTGTAACCCCATTACCTTCCAGCAAAGATGTAACTTTTTCTTTATCCATACCCCAGCTAAGCCCTTTTATGGGAAGCCATAGATTATCGGTATCATTGCTCCTGCTGCAGGCTGTCAGGCCGGCAAGACACAAAAATAATAAAAAGGATATTTTAAGCCTGCGCATTTAATTCCTCCTCAACTGTGACTAAATCCAAAGAGACCATAGGCTGCTTGTTTGCATTATTTTACCATTAAAAATCGCCATAGTAAATATATGTTATAATTTCTTATACAGGAGCTCTGTTTTTTTTGTTCACATTTACAGTTTTTTATTCAAAAAATCATGATACAGCTCCCTTATGCTCTTGTTACATAGGGGATGCAGAGCTTCCGGTGCTATTTCATTCAAGGGCTTCAGCACAAATTCTCTTTCAAGCATCCTTGGATGGGGAAGGGTTAGCAGTTCATCATTCAAAATAAGGTTTCCAAATAATAAAATATCCAAATCAATAGTGCGGGGACCCCAATGGATGAGGCGCTCTCTTTTTAACTTTTTCTCAATATCCCCGCAGACAGCCAGCAGCTCATAAGCTGTAAGGAATGTTTTTACCTCTGCAGCCGTATTCAAAAAATCCGGCTGCTCCGTATAGCCCACAGGAGCAGTGTTGATGTATGCAGAGACTGCAGAAACCCTGATACCCGCTGTACTTCTGAGCATCTCTAATGCCTTGGTGAGGTTTTCCTCCCTGTTGCCGATGTTTGAACCCAACCCGATATAGGCTGTAACAAAATTATCATTCATTTCTTTCACTCCTTTGGCGCTCCAGTTCCACAGCCGCAAATTTAAGATGATGCCCCATAGGTGCCCAGGGCTTTTTCAATAAAATACGAATCTTTGTAATACCGGGGTATGCCCTGAATAGATACTCTATTACGTTCATGGCCGCAGACTCAATTAAATTATACTTTTTAAGCTGCATCACTTTTTGAACATCAGCGCATATATCGGCGTAGCTCACGGTGTCTTTTACATCATCGCTTTTTGCCGCCTTTTCCAGATTCACATCCATCCAAAGGGAGACAAAAAACATCTGTCCGTTTGATTTTTCTGCCGGTGCCACTCCATGGTAGGCGTACACCTGCAAATCCTCAATCATTATTCTGTCCATTGCAATCACCTCACGATACTGTCTGTCATTACTGCAGCCCTGGTATTCTGCAGCACATCGTGGACTCTAACGATATCTGCACCCTTCATAATTCCGATTGCTGTAACAGCCAAGGTTCCTTCCAGCCTGTCGTTTATCTCAAGTCCAAGGGTCTTCCCGATGAAATTTTTCCTTGACGCTCCAAGTAGAATAGGATAGCCGAGTTTTTTCAGCATATCCAGGTTCCTCATTACGGTCAGATTCTGCTCCCAGGTCTTTCCAAAACCTATTCCCGGGTCCAGGATTATATTTTCATCCTTTACCCCTGCCTTTATAGCCAGCTCAATGCTTTCTCCCAATTCGGACAAAATATCTTCCATGAGGTTTTCGTATTCCGTATTCGTTCTGTTATGCATAATACAGACGGGTACTTTGCAGGAAGCCACGGCATCGGCCATCTCCGGGTCTTTTTTCAGTCCCCATATATCATTTATCATATGAGCGCCGGCTTCAACAGCAAGCTCTGCTGTTTTGGCTTTATAGGTATCAATGGATATTGGCAGCTCAATGTCTTTTGAAAGCCTTTGAATAACGGGAACAATTCTTTTTATCTCTTCATCAGCCGATATCGGCACAGCAAATCCCGGCCTTGTAGCTTCTCCTCCCACATCAATGATGTCGGCACCTTCTTCTGCCATTTGAGCAGCATGTTTTAAGGCAGAAGCAGGATCAAAATATTTTCCGCCATCCGAAAAGGAATCCGGTGTTACATTTAATATGCCCATAATGTAGGTCCGTTTTCCCCATTTCCATACTCTGTCTGCTATGTTCATTTCATTATTTATCATATAAATAGCCTCCTTTTGATAAAGCTGTTTTACTGCCTGCTTGCAAAAGAGATATCATATCTCATTTTTTAACGCCTATTACGCCTTAGCCTTTATAGCAGCCTTTACAATTCCATATTTTATATTTGCTTGTTTCATTTTAGCTATCCCTTCTGCTCAGTATATAGTTATAGGTTCTTATGATACAGAATTGTAAGTTTGTCCGCTATGCTCCGGTCCGTATTGAATCTTCCGCGGTAAGTTGTTGTCATTGTAAGCGCATTTGTGCTTTTAATGCCTCTGGCCGTCATACAGGCATGCCGGCCTTCAATGATGACGGCAACATCCTCTGTTTGAGCAGCCTTCTGCATGATTTCTGCAATATCCGAACCAATCCGTTCCTGGAGCTGCAGCCTTTTGCTTACCATATCCGCTATCCTTGCGATTTTACTCAGTCCTACCATTTTTCCATTGGGAATGTAAGCTACGGACACTTTCATATCATACATCAACGCAAGATGGTGCTCACAGCAGCTGAATATATCTATATCTCTCACCATTACAATATCCTGGCTGTTTTCTGGCTGATATAAGCCGTCTTCAAAGCTTTTGTTAAACATCCCTGCAATTTCATCGTTTGTATAGTTTATTCCTTCAAATCTTTCTTCACACATTCTCGCAACCCGGGCAGGAGTTTCCAAAAGCCCTTCACGGTCAGGATTTTCTCCCAAGGCCAATAAAAGGCCTCGTATGTGTTCTTCAATCTTAGCTTTATCTATTGCCATTACTATTCTCCTTTATAGGCTCTTTCAGTTCTATGCAGCGTTATTAGTCTGTACATTAGGTCCTGGCATCATGTGAAAGTAAATAGCAAAGTATTAAATTTACCATATTTTCAAAAAAACCTCCTTAAATATGGCAAAATGCAACGCCACATAAAGGAGGTATCGTTCCAATATGCAGCAGCGAGATGCGATAATTGCACGGCAGCTTCCATAGGGCTTACACACACCTATATTGAAAGCTTCCCACCCGAGACCAACTCTCCGTTTCCCGGGCCCATAACCCACAATTATCTACTCTGCCATTTTAAAATTTCAATCCGGATAATAAATGATAGCTAAAAAAGGGCCGGCTATCCGGACTATTTGCCCAGACGGCCGGCTCTTTCTGTCATACTCCCTTGTGGTTATCCACATCCGTCAGTCATATGACCCTTTATCCGTTATACTAAATCATAAATGTGTTTTTGTCAATAAAGAGAGTAATGCCCTTTTCAGAAAAGCTATTAATTGACTTCCTATATTTGGATATATATAATTAAATTATGCAGAGGTAATGTAGCTGATATACCCTTAATACCGCTTGAATTCTGTGAGTTTCTTTGGATGGATGTTGCAGTGAACATGGAATGACAGTCGAAGGGGGAGCATCGTTCAATGGGCCTGGACAGGGAATGGAAGCGGAGAAGGAAATAATGAATTTTACTACCCTTGGAATAACACCTTCTAATTATGGATAGAAATGCCTGATAGCCGCATTTACAAATTCCGCAAGTCCTGGTATTTTAGTATCCAGCTCAATTTTATGCTCCAGGTATGCCTGTCCGATATTGCGAAATGTTTTGTCATCGCATGATATAAATTCATTAATTAATTCTCTGTACATATCAACTGCTTCTTTTGCCGTTAAACTGTCCGGGCCATCCTCCATTGCTTTATTGAACATTTGGATAACATCGCTGCTAAGAGTAATGAGCTTATCAAAATCCGTGCTCATTATTTTGGAGGCGTTTTCTACGAAAGATTTTTTTAGGGAAACGATGTCGCTCTTTATTAACGGAAGAAAAAAACCGCTTCCTATAATTGCCAGGATTTCATTCATGTACTTTTTCTTTATCGTTTCAATTCTATTTTTATCAAAATCCCTAAGCATTGAAATATCAAAATCATCATTCAATATACGGTCGACTGACTGAATCAACTTTTGCAATTGGGAGTGTTTTTCTAAAAGAACTTGTTTATGATGCCGCAATAACTCTTTCTCCATATCCTTTGGATTTTCAAGCATCAATCGAATGTCGCCAAGGGAAACGCCAAGCTCTTTATAAAAGAGAATACTCCACAATCGGCGCAAATTTTCGTCATCATATTGGCGGTAGCCTGATTTTTTCACCGCACTGGGCGGTAATAATCCGATTTCATCATAATATTGCAAGGTGCGGCGGCTTACACCGGAGAGCTTGCACACTTCATTTACACCCTTCACTTTTCATCCTTCTTTCTAGCTGTTAGGTATGTTGAAATAATATTTTTCAATTTTTTTCAAAAATCCCTTGACTCGCACGCAGCGTTACAGTTTATGCTTTCATTCTAAACGAAATGCAGCGCTTTGTAAAGAGAAGGAAGATGGACACGAGCGTTACACATAATAAGGAGGATTTATTTAAGATGAATAAGAATGAAAAAGCTCCGGAACTTGATCCGATTCCAAAGAGCGTCATGAACATTGCCTGGATTTTAGTACTTGGAGCAATTATGCCGCTGCTTGATTCAACAATGGTCAACATTGCCATCAAGCACTTGAGTAATGATTTCAGTATCGGACTTGATTTAATTCAATGGGTAATTACGGGCTATGTGTTATCCATGGCAATTTCAGTGCCCCTTGTTGGCTGGGCAGTTCAGCGCTTTAATGGTAAATGGTTAATGACAGGTGCCAATATAGTATTTTTAGCTGCTTCAATTGCCTCGGGATTTAGCTGGAATATCAATTCATTGATTATTTTCCGGATTGTTCAAGGTTTCAGTGCCGGCTTTATTATGACATTGGTGACTACTTTGTGTGTTGAAATTGCCGGCGGGGACCGAATGGGACGTATGATGTCGACCGTTGGTATCCCAATGATCCTCGGCCCAATCCTTGGCCCGGTTATTGGCGCCGTGATTGTCCAATTCATGTCATGGCGTTACATTTTCTTTGTTAACGTTCCCATTGGCATTATTGCCATCGTTTTAATGATTTTGAAGCTGCCTGACTTCACGCCGGTTAATATGAAAGCCAAATTCGACTTCATTGGCATTATTTTATTGGGCGCCAGTTCAGCCGCCCTGATTTATGGGATAACGAAAGCAGCAAAGAATGCTACATTTAACAACAGCACGACTATTGGTTATGTTGTTGCCGGTGCCGCAATTCTGGTCATTTACATGATTTACGCGGCTATCAGAAAGGAACAGGCAATTCTCCCATTACACTTGTTTAAGATGAAAAATTTCAGTGCTGTCATGGCCGGTTTGTTTCTTGCAGGGATTGCCACCAACGGCCCCATGTTGTTATTACCTTTGTTTTTTCAAAACATTAAGGGCTTCTCAGTTTTGAATACCGGACTGATCCTCATTCCACAAGGTATTGGTATGTTAGTTGCCCGTCCCTTGATCGGCAGGCTGACTGATAAATTGGGTGCACGTAATGTTGTCTTGGTAAGTTTGGTATTAGCCATCGCCGGCACAATTCCATTTGTCTTCTTTGGGGAGGCATCTTCACTCATTATTGTGAGTATTGTCTTGTTTGTCCGTGGTATGGGAGTCGGGGGCATCACCATTCCAATGATGACGGATGCCTATACTGGTATGGTCAAACAAGAAATTGCCCAGGCCAGTGTCGGAACTCGTCTCATGCAAAATATTGGCGGTGCGTTTGGCTCAGCGGTACTTGCAACCGTTGTCAGCCTTTCAATCCAGAGTAAAGCACCAACAATTCCGATCATGACCACTGCTTACCACGACGGTTTCATGTTAGCCTTGATTCTGAGCCTGGTATTGCTCATTCCGGTTTTGTTCTTAACGAACAAGAAATCTAAAGGATAATATATTTAAACAAATTATTGCCTTGGTGCAGATATATGACGAATCTTAGGATGCTGCTGAAAAGCCATTCTATTTTATCATAAAAATAAAAGAAGTCGATTATCATCAATCGACTTCTTTCATAAAAATATTTTGCTGCGGACAACGGGAAATGTATGTACGGTGAATCTCATAAAAGTTTTGGGTAAGCAAAAAAACTTCCGGAGGTTTATTCCTCCGGGTTGATTTCATTACGATGTTATTCGATAAATCCTTTACTTATCAAGTCTTGACGGTCAAAGTAAAATTGATTAACTGAAAACTTATCGTTATCGTAAGTAAAATCTTTAAGATACTGAAATTTTACATCAGATATGGTATATACAGTACCAGCTTCTAATTTATCAGGAACATTCTCAAGAACAATAGTAGTATCTGCATTAAGTGTTATGTACAGTTTATTATTAAATTCATTCACGCTTGCATCATATTTATCTAACTCGTATTCGCTGACCCAGGTATCACAAAATTTCATATATTGTTTGCCTATAGGTTTATCTAAGATTTTACTATCAGAAAATCCATACTTTAGCATTTTTTCCATTCTTGCCTCGGCATCTTTACTAGAATCCTTGGTGGGTTTGGTAACAACTTCTACGTCATCAATTTTCTCATTTTTGTATTTATCAACATAATTTCTTTCAGCTAATATTAAGTCCCGTTCAGAATCAGTCACATAACTTGGATAAGGTTTTGGTACAACGGTGATTTTGCAATTTAATATCTTCTTTCCTACTTTTGCAGTAATAGTGGTACTGCCTATCTTTGTAGCGGTGACCTGCCCTTTGGTAGTTATAGTGGCGATTGAATAATCATTGACGTTCCATGAAACTTTGCTTTTAGTTCCAGAGACCTTTAGATACAAATAATTTCCTTTTATAACATTTGCTTTGGTATGGTTTAACTTTATCGTTGCAGCACTAACACTCTGCGCCGGCCCTGCTAAAGTAACTACAAGAGCAATAGCCATTAAAATTGACAAAAATCTCTTCATAAGTTCCTCCTGTGTAATATAATGTAACTATTATGGAATAGAGCACCATTTTTGTCAATAATAGTATTGCATTTCGTGTTGCATAGTTACAAATAAATGCAACATGACAAGAAAAATCATGACTCTTTAAAAAAATAAAAACACGCTTCATGCCTCGATTTAAGCATGTAACGTGTTTTATAGTTTTTTCTTTAAGCGGACAACGGGAATCGAACCCGCAACACAAGCTTGGGAAGCTCGAATTTTACCATTAAACTATATCCGCAGATTGCTATGTGTATTCCTATTATATATCCCCTTACTGGAAAATTCAATATAAAAAAATAAAATAAAATTGCAACAAAAAAATAAAATAAATTGCAGCTAGCCGATTGCCAGAAAAAATTCCTTGACTTTATGTGTTAAATTCTATACAATACAGGTGATTACAGATGACAAGACAGTTAACTTAACAGGAACAAAGACAGTTAAATTAACGCCTTAAAAATATAAAAACCGGGGGAAATCAGCATGAACAGTAAGAGTTCTATTCAAACAATGACAATTGCAGCATTACTGGCAGCTATCGGCATCGTAATACCAATGTTTGCACCTAAAATAATTCTAGAGCCGGCTTCTTATACCTTGGCAAGCCATGTACCCGTATTTATTGCTATGTTTATATCACCCTACGTTGCCATATCCGTTGCGCTCATTTCAGCCTTCGGCTTTTTACTGGCAGGCTTTCCAATCGTAGTGGTATTGAGAGCTCTTTCCCATATCGTTTTCGTTATTATCGGAGCATATATGCTTAAGAAGAGCCCGAATATGCTAAGTACCACGAGAGGGTCCGCTTTGTTCGGCCTTCTGATGGCAGTAATTCATGCAGTCAGTGAAGTTACAGTAGTTACCCTTTTCTATTGGGGAAATAATATGACAAGCAGCTATTATGAAAAAGGATACCTTTTCTCCGTTATCCTGCTTGTTGGTGCAGGTACCATCATTCACAGCATGATTGACTTTACAATTGCCTATGTGGTATGGAAGCCTCTGCAGAAGGTAGTGACCATTCCGGTAAGCGTAGGCGGAAGGAAGGCAAGATACTAAAAAAGCAAGATGCTAAAAAGCAAGATACTAAAACTTGAAGTAATTATTTTTGAAATTTAATCCAAGTTAAGGATAAGATTTTCTTTTGCAAATAATAAATATGAAGACTGTTGCACTTATTCTACGAGGAGGAAGTAAAACCTCTTGTATTTCAATAATAAGTGACAACAGTCTTTTAATTACCCTGTTAAATTTTATTGCTTGATATTTTTGAACCTTTTTACACTTCTGATAAGAGAGTTAGGACTGTCTGTAATACTGTCACTGCCTCTTAAACAAGTTCATTTTCCTTAACAAGCCCATCTACCCTGACAGGTTCATCCTCTTTCACAGGCCCGCTCTCCTTCACAGGCTCCTTAACGCTAAGGCATATCAGTATAAATCCAACGGCAGTTACCACAGTTCCGATCAGTAACATTCTGGTTACTCCGAAAGTATCCAGAAGCCTTCCCCCAGTCAGGTTGGCCAGGGTTCCTGCAATTCCGATGTTAGCTACTCCCAGCAGGGACTGGCCCTTTACACGGTTTTCCTTTTCGATTAGGTCGTTTACATAGTAAATTGAGGCTGGCGTAAACAGGGCAAAGGAGATCATCTGCAGGGACATGGATACATGCACCAGGGCTACATTGGCTGCCAGCAGGGTCAGGAGGGATTTTACCGTAAAGAACAGTGCGGATAATTTAATCAGGGTGCTTCCCTTAATCTTTCGTACAATCAGGATGAACAACGCCATGGTAGGAAGCTCCAGGGCGGCGGCAATGGAGAGAGATAACCCCATGTCCGAACTGTTACCTCCTGCATTTTCTATGATGTTAATCAGAAAAGTATTTATCAATACATGGGAATAGAACAGCATGGCAACACCACAGAGCATTACCATAAATGTCTTGTGATGAAGCAAGAAAACAAAAAGATTACTGGATTCCTTTTCTTCTCCTGCTTCGGACGGTTCTGTTATTCCATAAAGGGCTCTTTGCTCCGCAGAAAACACCGGAAGCTTTTCCTTAAACAAAAAGGTTGAAAGGACTACAAACAGATAGCACAGGAGAAACACAGGCAGTATGGCATCCGCTCCGAAGGCATCCACAAAAAAGCCAAGGGCGAAGGACATAATTGCAAAGGCAATTGAGCCCATACCTCTGCCAAGGCCATAATTCATAGGTACACCCTGATTCATATATTCCATGGCAAGGGAATTGAAGAGGGGATTTAAGGTGTACTCAATGGCGTTAATTAAGATATAAACTACGGTTATGAGCAGGAAGGAATCCGGAAGAATATAGAGTAACAAGCCCAGCCCTAATACCGTGAACATAAGGGTGAGCAGCATATGCCGCAGGGTAATCTTCTTTGAGCTGTCGGCAAAGGAAGCAACCAGAGGCTGTAACAGCATAGATAGGATAGCCGCAAAGGATAGGATAAAACCTATCTGCGTATTTTCAAAATGTTTTGCATGAAGATAGACGGCTGCAAAACTGTTTATTGCACATTGGCTGATCCAGTAGCTGGCCTGGATAAAGCCGAATTTAAGCGTAAGCCTTTTGGCGATGGTTTCCATGTTTATACCCATTGCATACCACAGGCAGGTCAGCAGACCAGACGGCGATATTGCCACAATATAAGTGAAGGAAGCTGTTGGCGGCATCCCTTCTATGTTTAATTTCCTTCACTTTTCCCCATAGGAAATGTTTTTATTAAGGTGTTGCAAACTATGTAGTCTTACTTTGATACAGGAAGAGCTCCTTCAATGGTTAATAGCTTTTCCTTTATGGGAAGACCACCTCCATAGCCTACCAGCTTACCGTTTGCTCCGATTACACGGTGGCAGGGGATGATGAGGGGGATTGGATTTTTGTTGTTAGCCATGCCCACTGCTCTGCAGGCCTTGGAATTGCCTGCTTTGATGGCAAGCTCCTTGTAGCTTATGGTCTGGCCGTAGGGGATTGTAAGAAGAGCCTCCCATACCTTTTCCTGAAAAGGAGTTCCCTTAGGAGACAGGGGAAGGTCAAAGCTTGTCCGCTTTCCTTCCAGATAGGTTATAATCTGACTGCGCGCATCCTCTAAGACAGGTGAGACAATTCCCTCAGCTGCGTTTTCTTCTACATCTCTCATAAAGGATAGGTGGGTAATTGCGCCATCTGTTTCAGCTATATAAAGCTTACCGATAACCGTATCGATAATAATGGAATTCCTCATGACAGCCTCTTTTCTGAATATCCAGATTTTTTGGATACAACAATCCAGTTTTTGAATATACGATAATTCAGTTTTTGATATACAATAATTCAGTTTTTAGATATACAATAATCTGTTTTTGGATATACAATAATTCGTTTTTTTTAGATATACAATAATTCAGTTTTTGATATTCAATAATCCAGGTTTTTATTGGATATTGGATAACCCGGGTATACATTGGATATTCGATAATACGTAGTTTAAAAGCTATAATTTGGGGAAGAGGATATTATAACTCTTCTTCAAAATGCTCCAGAAGCCATTTTGCAACGCCGTCCTCCTCATTGCTCCTAATTACATGGGCAGCAGCGGCCTTAACCTCATCCTTTGCATTGGCTACCGCGCAGGTGACATCACAGGCTTTGAACATAGGCAGGTCATTCAAATTATCCCCGAAGCAGACGACCCTGTCGTAACCCAGGCTTTCTCTTAAGGCCATTACAGCATTGTATTTGGTGGCATTGCCGCTGAATACTTCAAGAAACCACATGCCGTCCTTATTGTAGTTATCCTGATAGAAGGCGGTGGAGATGCCGGGAATGGTCCGGTATATTTCATAGGCAGGAAGAAGTGCTTCCCTGCTGTCCAACATGGCATAATAGATGGTATGGACACCGGCAGCTTCTAAAAGGTCCTCTACCTGAATAAAGGTTTTATGGAATTTCACCTTTCGCTCCGTATAATATTCCGTCATAGCATCATTGGCCAGATTCTCATAGTAGGTTACCAGCTTATTCTCTTTAATTTCATATAAAAAACCCGTTAGCTGAAACTGTTTGGCAGTGCGCAGGATTAAGGCAGCCGTTTCTGCCGGAAGGTACCAGGTATTTAGGTACTCCTTCCGTGCCATATCATACCGGATAACTCCATTCATTAGGACCACAGGGACAGTGAGCTTAAGAGAAGACAGAATCGGAGTTACCGTAGCAGCGGTTCTGGCAGTTGCAATGGAAAAGTCCATGCCCTTTTCCATTAAGGAATTAATGATTTCTATGGTATAAGGATTAAGTTCGGCGCGGCTGTTAAGAAGCGTTCCGTCTAAATCGGAGATATACAGTGTCTTCATTTTTTCTTCTTTCTTACAGTACTAATGAAAAGGTTTCCAGGCAGCAGATAAAATAGCTATGTAAGCGGAATTTTAGTTTCCCCCCCCCAGGTGTAAAAGGCCGGAACTATAGCATTTTATACCTGAAAGAGAGTTAAAACATAATTTAGCTTATATATTAATCTTAAATATAACCGATAATTGTTTACCGTTCTTTGATTTTCATGTAACTGTATTAAGTATACTAAAGCCTCTATAAAACGTCAAATTAATTCGTAGGACCAGCCATAATATAGACAAAGTAAAATATACTTAAAGCAGCCCAAAACGTAGCAGCCAGAACTCATATTTATAACAATTAATCGCCGTTATTGTGAATAAGGCTTCCTGCCGTGCCACGCTGCCATATCTGAAAGAAGAGGAAGCCAATGAAGCACAAAAATACACCTGAAAACATGGGCAGGGCAATGTCGGTTTCTGCCAGCCTTCCGTAGACCAGATTGGTAGTGATTCCGACTCCGTCAATTATTACGGCATTGATACTAAGCTCGGTAGCACGGTTATCTGACAGTACCTGCCGGTTCTGCAGCTCTGTTTGGAGGGGCTGAAACAGGCTGAAGCTGATTCGGAGTATTATGATGGACAGAGCAGACAGCCAGGGGCTGCTGGTTAATCCAAGTATAAGGCAGCCAGTGGCTGCGGAAATATAAAGGATAGGTGCTATTTTCCGGAGGCCCATTTTGCGGGTCAGTTTTTCGGAGAAAACCCCCAGCATGCCGGCAAGGGTAACAAGGATATAGATATAACCTATAGCAGTATTGGATAAGCCGCATTTAATATATTGGAGCTGGTTCAAAAATACAGTAGCAGTCTGATGGGTCTCATTCAGCAGGGCAACAGCTATTAAGAACAGCAGCAGATATCTGTTATGGATGGTATTTTTAAACAGCCCTGCAAATTCTCTTGCTTTAGCCTCCTTTTTTTCACTGCTTTTGACCTCAACCAAAAGAAATGCGAGAATTGCAGCCGCTGCATAACTGACAACGGTTAATAATCCTGCCATTCTGTAATTATCTTTAATAAACAGTGAAAATACAGCGGAGGCCATAAGCAGGCCTGCGGTCTGCAGATTGTTGTAGATACCGAATACCTTCTGGGACTGGTTCTTTTGGCAGGATAAATACAGGACACTGCTGTCAACACCGGATAATCCGGAAATCACGATACTGAGCATGATCCGTTCCGTGAGAAATCCCCCAAAGCTATCTGCCTTCCAGAATACAACCTTGGATATAAAATAAAGCATACAGCAAAATACCATAGTCCTTTTATATCCAATCCTGTCTGCTATAATGCCCCAGGGAAGTTCAAAAAGCAGGCAAAGAGCCAGGGATATACTTTCAATCAGTGTAATCTGAAAAATACTGATACCGGCTGCCTGACGGTATAAAGCAGCAATTGGCCCATAGAATACCATGCCCTGCAAAAGGGCAACCGCATACATGAGCCAAATATTTCTTATTGGCTTCATAAACAAATCCTTTCTAATTTTAAGCATCAAAACAAAGCTGTTAAACACAGCATTAAAATTACAATATTCTGATGCTTAAATGGGACAATGCATTATGAAGTCCTCGTTCTCTTTATTTGATAATATTATAGCATTCCCCCCCTTCAAAAGTAAACTCCGGAATAGTATGACAAGAATGATTAATACAATTAATACGATAAATACGTAGTTTCTATATATTCAGGCAGTTTGCACCAAACAGAAAGATGAATGCGCCTATGGAAATGTATTAGAAATCCTTTTCTCTGAAGATTTTGTGCTATATCATCAAACAGATTGTCTGAGCCCACGAGTTATCTGTTTGATGATATGTCCAGCACAAAATCTTCAGAGAATTAGGATTTCTTATACATTGGAATCGAAGCATTCATCTTTCTGTTTGGTGCAAACTGCCGTCCCCATTGTGAAAAACTGCCTTTTACCATACAAATCATAGTTTCATTACCCTGGGACTTATAACCCATATAATATAACAAATTTCACCATGTTTACTTGCTTTTTTGAGGTTAACCATATAAAATGAAAGAAAGAATGGAAAAGATGCGTACAGACACGCGGATGGGAGCAACGTGGAGAAGATTATTATTGAGGAAAAACAGACGAAAGCAGTACGGCACTTTTTGCGTTCTTTCGCCCTTTTTTTTCTGGCGGTTACCCTATGGGTAGCAGGATTTCGGGCGAGGTCTCTGCTGCTTGGTTTGCCAGGGGGTATAGCTGCAGTTGTATTCGGTATACGGTGTATCATGAATCTTTTGAAGGCATCGCAGAAAAAACCTCTGATTACCATAACCTTTGACGGTATTATTGACAGTTCTTCGAAAAATTCAATAGGTATGCTGTCTTTTCAGGATATTGAACAGTTCTGTATTGCAGAGGAAGATGATGCCATTGGAATTATACCAAGGGATGAAGAAGTTTTTATAAAGAAGCTCTCGCCTTTAAAGCAGCAAAAGGCCATTGATAATAAAAGCTACGAAAAGCCGGTGTTCCTGCTCTATGTTGGGAATGCAAAGGATATGTCCCTAGAGGATATCTACACTCTTCTGAAAAAGCGTTTGGATGACTACCGCAGCCTGTATGATTGACACAATGATAATGACAACAGAAAGGTATTACATGATAAAGAGATATTTATTATTTGATTTAGACGGAACACTTACAAATCCCAAGGAGGGAATTACAAAATCCTTGCAGTATGCCCTTCATCATGTAGGGATTGAGGTGGAAGACCTGGATTCCTTAGAGAAGCATATCGGCCCTCCTTTAATAGACGGACTGAGGGATATCCAGGGACTGAAGGAAGAGGAGATAAAGGAAGCCGCACGATGGTACAGGGAATACTTTAAGGAAAAAGGAATCTTTCTGAATGTTAAGTATGAAGGTATCGATGACCTTCTTGATACCCTTGTAAAGGCTGGCAGGACCTTAATTCTTGCAACCTCCAAGCCGGAAGAATTTGCAAGGAAAATCATGGAGCATTTTAATCTGGACCATTATTTTACGGACATCTGCGGCGCTGCCATGGATGATACCAGAAGAAAAAAGGGTGACATTATAGCGTATGCCCTAAAGAAGAATGGCATAAATGACAAAGAGCAGGTCGTAATGATAGGGGACAGGCTTCATGATATAAAGGGAGCCAGGGAAAACGGAATCAGTTCTATTGGAGTACTCTATGGCTTTGGAAGCAAGGAAGAGCTGACAGAAGCGGGAGCCGGCAGTCTTGCAAAGGACCTGAAGGAATTAAAGGATATATTGTTAAAGGAATAAATGCTGCTGCTGAAAGAGAGTGGCATCCATAATAAAAGCCATGCTGTTTCCTGCTCAGGCAGCTTAAGGGCCAGGCAGGAGTAAATACTAAATGATGCACCGCCATGAGCGGAGGAATGGAGGTAACTATGAGATTTATTTCATGGAATGTAAATGGTTTAAGAGCATGTTTAAATAAAGGCTTTGAAGATTTTTTCAAAGAACAGGAGGCGGACTTTTTCTGCCTTCAGGAAACCAAAATGCAAAAGGAGCAGTGGGAGCATTCCTTTGAAGGCTATTATGAGTACTGGAACAGTGCGGTAAAGAAGGGCTATTCGGGAACTGCCATTTTTGCTAAGAAAGAACCTTTATCCGTAACCTATGGCCTTGGTATTGAAAAGCATGACCTGGAAGGCCGTGTCATTACACTGGAATATGACAATTTCTATCTGGTAAATGTCTATACGCCCAATTCCAAGAGAGAACTGGCAAGACTTGATTACCGGATGGAATGGGAGGATGATTTCAGAGCCTACTTAAAAGAGCTGGATAAGAAGAAGCCGGTAATTCTTTGCGGAGATTTAAATGTTGCCCATAAAGAGATTGACTTAAAGAATCCCAAGACAAATACCATGAATGCCGGCTTTACAAAGGAAGAACGAGAGAAGATGACAACGCTTTTGGAAAATGGCTTTGTAGATTCTTTCCGCTATCTCTATCCGGATGACACAGAGCGTTACACCTGGTGGTCCTATATGTTCCATGCCAGAGAGAAGAATGCAGGCTGGCGTATTGACTATTTTATAGTGTCGGAGTCATTAAAGGATAAGATTAAAGACAGCATCATTCATAAGGATGCCTTAGGCAGTGACCATTGTCCTGTTGAGCTGGATATAGAAATTTGAGAAAAGTCCGATAAGAATATAGATGAAACATGCAAAGTATTTTTCCGATTTCTATATAAGTATTATCGCAAGCATTGATATGCAAAATTCAGCTTATATGGTCAGGAGAAAGATAAGTTCAGAAAGCAATAAGTTAAACAAAAGAAAAACTGAAAGAAAATTCATTGAATGAAAGGCTGCCATTTGTGATTCTTTCAGCTTCTATACGGGCAGTGCCGGAAAACTGCGGCAGGAAAATATAAGCTATGAAAATCTACGATATAACCCAGGAGGTCTTTACAAGTGCCGTATATCCTGGAGATGAAAAGCCTTCCTATGTAAGGAACAGTTCCATGGAAAAGGGTGATGTCTGCAATGTTACGGTAATTACCATGTGCGCCCATAATGGTACCCATATGGATGCGCCTTTTCATTTTGTAAAAGACGGGAAAACCATTGAGGAGCTCAATCTGTATCATTGCGTAGGTAACTGCACCTTGAAGGCCTTTGATAAACAGCCTTCAGCCGAGGAACTGAGGGAAGTCCTAAAGTACAGCCAGAAAAAATTGCTTTTAAAAGGACCGGTGGTTATTACCATGGAGCTTGCCGGGTGCATTCTGGAATATGACCTGGAGCTTATCGGAGTGGAAAGCCAGAGCGTGGCACCGGTAGAAGCACCAAGGGAAGTGCATGTGGCGCTTTTAGAAAAGGAAGTAGTCCTGCTGGAGGGGCTGAAGCTGGACGAGGTGGAAGAAGGGGAATACTTTCTGTCCGCGGCACCGGTTAAGCTCGGAGGCTGTGACGGAGCACCGGTAAGAGCAATATTAATGGAGCTGTAAGGCTGGTAAAAGGAGGATATGCTGCATGGATACCATGGAATTTATAGTAAATACAATAAAAGAGCTTGTGAATATACCAAGTCCTTCCGGCTACACAAAGGAAGTAATGGAATACGTAAGAAATAAGGCGGAGGGATTCGGCTACCCTTGTGAATACAGCAAAAAGGGAGGACTGATAATATCAGTTCCGGGAAAAGAAAAGGAAACCTTGGGGGTTTCTGCTCATGTGGATACCCTGGGAGCCATGGTGCGTTCCGTATCAGCCAATGGCATGCTTAAGTTCACTCTGGTAGGCGGATTTACGATGCAGAGTATAGAAGGAAGCTACTGCAAGATACATACCAGGGAGGGAAAGACCTTTACAGGTACCATATTGTCAAAAAGTCCTTCGGTCCATACCTATGATGATGCCAGAACACTGGAACGAAGTGAAAAAAATATGGAGATACGTATTGATGAGCAGGTAAAAAATAAGGAAGAGGTACTTGCTTTAGGAATCAATACCGGAGATTATATCAGCTTTGATGCTAATTTTGAGTATACAAAATCAGGCTTTGTCAAGTCCAGACATTTGGATGACAAAGCCTCAGTTGCGGTATTACTGGGCTTATTAAGGGATATGCAGGAAGAAAATGTGGTACCTCAGAAAAATTTAAAGCTTGTTATCAGCAACTATGAGGAAGTGGGATACGGTGCCAGCTGGCTTCCGGAGGATATCACGGAATTTTTAGCGGTGGATATGGGAGCCATGGGGGATGACCTGAATGGAAGTGAGTATGCCGTATCCATTTGCGCCAAGGATTCTTCCGGTCCCTATGATTATGAATTGACCAATAAGCTTATCAATACCGCAAAGCGCTCGGAGGTGGATTTTGTGGTTGATATATTCCCCCACTACGGCTCTGATGTATCCGCAGCTCTCAGAGGAGGAAATAACATCAGGGGCGCCTTGATCGGACAGGGAGTACATGCCTCCCATGGCATGGAACGTACTCATATCAAGGGCTTGGAAAACACTCTGAAGCTGCTGGAGAAATTTATACTGGAAAAGTAGGCATAGTTTCCTGTACGCTTATAATGGAATTAATCACATTTCCCATAGTGGCAATATCAACGATACCATAACCCCAATCCGGGTTGGGATAAGTCTCATTAGGCCTTCGGCTTGCGCTTTGGGTGATGATTTTTTTCATAAGTGCATTACTCATCTGAGGAAAATTACCGTTTGTTACGCCCCATTCCAGGAGAAGGGATAAAACCCCTGCTATATAGGCGGAGGCAACACTGGTGCCGCTTACCTGGATGAATTTGTTGTCAAGATAGGGACTTAAGATATTAACGCCGGGAGCAGTGATATCAGGCTTTGGGAAGTTATTAACGGTATTTCCTTTACTGGCATAAAAGAAGAGAGTATTGTTTACCGGATTGTAAGCTGTGGCACATATCAGGCTGCTGTTGTTCCCCGGAGCAACAATGGTAGTATAATTATTAGGTTCTAAAAAAGTTGTTCCTGCTGATAAAAAATTATGAATCGGAAGCCAGAAATGAAAGCGCATGGGCAGGTCGCCCTTGATGCCATAAACATAAAAATGCCAGTTCCCCGGGACAGGCTGGTTAAAGCGCAAAACAATAAATTGCTCCGCGGAATAGGGCTCCTTGACCTGACTGTCAGCAATGATGGTCATATTCTCAAGAGAATAAAGAATGCTGTTACTGGTAGTCGGCGGTATTCTGGTAATGAACCCTCCGTCAGGGGCATACAGGTCAATCCAGAACCAGTTTGGGGCGGTTCCCCAAAACTGCATGGTAAATCCATAGGTATTTTCGCCGACGGTAAGAATAACATCGTCGAAAGCGGTGGGAGGCTTGATATCACCATAATAATGGCTACCCCGGTTACCTTCATTGCCGGCGGACACTACGACAGCTCTTCCGTTTATTTCGATGAAAGAAGCCAGAAATCTGCTTAAAGTCCGGTTACCAGTATGGTCGCTTTGGCTGGTGCCGATTCCTAAACAGATGATCAGCGGTTTATTATTTGCAAGAGCCAGCTGATGGAGGTAGACAACACCGGTTATGATATCATTTTCCTGATAACAGACAGCGTCAGGGGGGATGGAGAAGAACTCCTTTATATAGGCTTTGGCAGGTTTTAATTTGACTACGGCAAAGATGGCATTATCGGCAACTCCGGAAAAACCATATTCCGCGTTCTTTGATCCTCCGGCAACACCGGCTATCATGGTACCATGTCCGATGGTATCCATACTTGGAACTACTGCCAGGGGATTCTCTGCTTTTAAAGCATCATTAATCATTTCATTATTGTATTCCGTACCATAGAAAAAGTCTTTTGGATAATTGCTGCTGTCGATGCTCTGGTCCCAGATGGCAAGTATCCGGCTGGTCCCATCTTCCTTTAAAAAAGTTTGGTTTCTGTAATCAATGCCGGTGTCAATAAATCCAATAATTACACCTTTACCGGAATAACCGTCTTCCACCTTAAAGGAAACAGGAAGATTCCTTATATTATAATCAAAGATATCTTCATTTGCGTTTAACAAGCCAAAGCAGGCAGGAATCCGGTTATAGCCAAATCTATGAATACTGTCAAAGGTCATATTCTCAACGGGAATGTGGACGATGGATGAATCATCAAAGGTCAGACTTACAGAGGTATCAGGGTAGGTCTTTACGATTTCATCTCTTTCTTGGTTAGAGACAATTAGATCTGCAAAATTTTCACTTATTATTTTAAACCGCTCGGAATCAGTCATAGGGCTACCTCTATAGACTATTTACTTCATTTATATGAAGGAAGGAAGAAGAACGGAACAAAAATATAAAAAGTTAATGAATCGGTTTCTTTCTGTATTTCTTTCCGGCAACTTCTACACTCCCTATGGTTATCAGAGCATCATTATCAAAGGAATGTACGATATTTTTGATTTTTGCGATTTCCAGACGGGATACTACAACATAAATGACATTGGTTGTCAATCTTGAGAAGCCGCCCTGGCCGTTTAACAGGGTCACACCTCTTCCCAATCGATCTATGATGGCCCGGGTAATTTCTTCATTTCTGTCGGAAACAATCGTAACGGCCTTGGACTCGTCCACACCTTCCACGACAATATCAATCATTTTAAAGGCTACGAAATAGGCAATAAGAGAATACATAGCCCTGTCCCATCCATAGACAAATCCCGCACCGCTTAGTATAAATATATTAAAAAACATCACTATTTGTCCAATGGAAAAGCTCACTTTCTTATCCAGAATAATGGCAACAATCTCCGTACCGTCCAAAGAACCCCCTGCACGGATAATAAGACCTACGCCGGTACCGTTGATAATGCCGCCGAATACCGTAGCCAGAAAGATATCATGAGTAACACCGGGAATCGGATGGAGAAAGGAAACGCCGATGGAAAGACAGGTTACGGCAAAGGCAGTAGAGAGCACGAAGGTTTTCCCGATTTGCTTATAACCGATAATAAAAAAAGGAATATTAAAAGCGAATGTAAAGAGTCCCAGAGGTAATCCGGAAAGATAACTGGTAATAATAGATACGCCTATGATACCGCCGTCGATGATGTTATTGGGTATTAGGAAAATTTCCAGCCCAATGGATGATAAGCATGCTCCGATGATAATCATTAACATCCGAAAGACGATAGAAAGGTATTTGTGTTTGGTCTGTGTCATCCACTATCCTCCTATAAATTAATTTTAATTTTATTCTAACATAGGAAAAAAGGGGAGACAAGAAAAAATTACAGAAAAGACACGGTAAATGCATAAAGGAAGTTTATGGAAACGGACGATGACCAAGGGGGGTGTTTTGGAATTTGTTACGCGAGAACCCTTATTCCACTAAAGCGGAAGAAAACGTAACTGGCAGGTAAATCAGCGCCAAACTCGCTGTAACAAATATGGCTGTGCCAGTTAACGAGCTCAAACAGTGGCACTGTTTTACCTAGTCACGTTTCCTGCCGCTTAAGTGTCATAAGGAACCTCTTGAGACAAAACTCCAAAACACCCCCCTTGGTCATCTGTGCATATCCGATAAGGTGTCATCTATCCGCCGTTTACGGTATTCCGTCGGACTTAGCCCAAGGTTTTTAAGGAATACCCGGGAAAAGGTCTTATAGGACTTAAAGCCCGTCTCAAAGCAGATATCAAGAACAGAGGAATCGGTAGAAAGCAGCAGGTCACAGGCCTGTGCAAGGCGTATTTTCTCCAGATATTTGTGAAAATTTTCCCCAAGAAGCTGGTGAAAGGAAGAGCTGATGTGGGAGGCACTCATGTGGAAGCCTTCGGACAGGTGCTTTAAGGTAATATCCTCCTGGTAGTGCTGGGATACATAGGTTATGATATCCCACATGCCGCTTTTCCGGCTTAAGATACGCTTTCCTTCTGCCAGGCTATTCTTATCCCCCCGGTTCCGGTCGTAGGTAATCAGGAGTTCCATGAGCTTGCTCTTAAACATCAGGGTACTCCATTTTTTACGCTGTGTGAGCTCCTTTTGCATGGAGTTTAAAATAGTTGTCAGCTCATTTGCTGTTTCTTCCCCAAAATCATTATAGGGAACCTTATCCATAGCCGCCTGGCTTAAAAGCTCCGTAAGGAACTGAAAATCCCCCTTTTTGTCATAAAAGCTCTCAAACTTGATGCTGCCTACAAAAACAGTTACCGGCTTTTCCGGGGTTACCTCGATTTCATGGATGTGGTGGGGAAACAAAAGAGTAAAGGTGCCGGGCCTTAAGATATGCTCTACTCCGTTAATCTTCTCCCGGGCACTTCCGCCCACGGTAAAATTGAACTCAATGTAATTATGGCAGTGAGGAAGGACATGCTCTTTGATAATGTCGACTCTCAGGGCAAAGGGAAGGTCTTCGCTGATCCACTGTTTATGGGAAACCAGTAACGGATTCATAATAATTTCCTCCTGCTTCTTTCCGGCAGCTTTAAAGAGAGCAGCCTGATTGTTATATATCATGAAAATAGAGATAAGGTTATTTTCTAAGGTCATTATAAAGTACAGCCTATTATAAGTCAAATACTGATTTCTGTCCTGTGGAATAAGTTTTATAAATTAAATAAGAGATAAAATTTTGAGATATTATTTGTAATAATGGCATGAAAAGAAAGACAGTCTTTATTATGATAAGGGTAGCGATATTTTGTATTATTACATCATGAATTTAAGGAGGTAATTATGCCGTACTATTTACAGAATATGAAAGACAGGCTGCCGGAAGTGCAAAAAAGGATAAAGGAATCCATATATGAAAAAAAAGCACTCCTAGATATGACAGTCTGGATAACACCGGAGCCCGTATCCTTTCCGAACAGGACCACCGGTGAGGAAAAGAAGGTGACCATAGGAGAAAGCTGGGGCGGACTCTTTGAATGCGGCTGGTTCCATTTTACGGGAACGGTCCCGGAAGGATTTGAAAACCCTGCGGAAATGGGAGACGATGCTCTGAGTTTTGAGGCCTCGGATACCGAACCGGTGCTGTTAATTGATATTAACGGTGAGCTATGCGTGGTGAATGAGGAGGGAAAACCGGTAAGGGGACTTACCAATGTATCCTCGGAATTCGATTATAATTTGGGAAGGCCCGGAAAGACCGTTTTCCGTTTTGACCGTGCTCTGAAGGCAGGGGAAAAGATTGATTTGTGGGCGGATGCAGGCTGTAATGATCTCTTCGGAAAGTACCAGGACAGCGGAATTATAAGGGATGCCCATCTTACTGTCTGCAACCGGGAGCTGGAACAGCTTTATTATGATGTTGAAGTGCTTTATGAGCTGATGCTGAACCTGTCCGAGGACAGTGCCAGGTATCACAGCCTCCTTCACAGCTTGAACCGGGCTGCCAATGAGCTTCATTTATATAACAATGAGGAAGCCCGCAGGGCAAGAGAAATCCTCGGCAAAGAGCTGGAGAAAAAGGGCGGGGATGCTTCCCTTAAGGTAAGTGCCGTAGGCCATGCCCATATTGACCTTGCGTGGCTGTGGCCCATCAGGGAAACTATCCGCAAAGGAGCGAGAACCTTCTCCACTGTCCTCCGAAATATGGAGAGGTATCCGGACTATGTGTTCGGAGCCAGCCAGGCCCAGCTGTACCAATGGGTCAAAGAGTATTATCCGGCCCTTTATGAAGAGGTAAAGGAACGGATTAAAGAAGGCCGCTGGGAGGTACAGGGTGCCATGTGGGTGGAAGCGGATACCAATATATCCGGCGGTGAAGCCCTCATCCGGCAGGTACTTCAGGGTAAACGCTACTTTCAGAAGGAATTCGGGCAGGATGTACGGAATCTGTGGCTGCCGGATGTCTTTGGATATACGGCCGCACTGCCTCAGATATTAAAAAAATCCGGGGTAGATTATTTTATGACCATAAAGCTGTCCTGGAGCAAATTCAACAGGCATCCCCATCATACCTTCTGGTGGGAAGGACTGGATGGCAGCCGGATTCTGGCACATATGCCGCCGGAGGGAACCTATAACAGCTCCGCAGCTCCCAGAGCGGTTAAAAAATCGGAGCAGGAATTCCTGGATAAGGGAGTCGGGGAGGAATGCCTTCTGCTGTTCGGAATAGGAGACGGAGGCGGAGGTCCGGGAGAAGAGCACCTGGAAAGGCTGAAAAGAGAGAAGGATTTAAATGGCCTTGTTCCGGTAAGCCAGGGACCTGCCCAGGGATTTTTCGACAGGATCAGCAGGGAAGCCTCCCTTTATAAGACCTGGAAGGGAGAGCTGTACCTGGAATACCATCAGGGCACCTATACTTCCCAGGGCCGTAATAAGAGATATAACAGAAAGCTGGAGCTAGCCTTAAGGGAGCTTGAATTCGCTTCCGTTTGGAATATAGTAAAGGCCGGCAGCAAAGAGATCAGCAGCCTGAAGGCTGAGGAAAATCTATACCCTGCTGCATTCCTGGATAAGATCTGGAAGGAAACCCTCTTATACCAGTTCCATGATATTCTGCCGGGCTCCTCTATTTCCAGGGTGTACAGCGAATCTCTTGAGAGATATAAGGAAATGCTGGAAGAGGTAGAAGCGGCAGTGAAGGAAAGGTATCAAGCTCTGGAAACCGGAAAGAAACCGGAAGCAGAAAATCTTACAGTTACCCATGGAGAAGAGGACTCTGTCAGGATATTCAACTCCCTGTCCTGGGAACGTGAGGAATGGATTCAGATAGAGGATAACTGGACAAAAGTGAAGGTTCCGTCAATGGGATACCGGGTATTTCCAGTTCCGGAGGGTAAGGGCATTCCAGAAGCGGCACCGGGCTCTTTGGCTGGTGCTGCTGACGGGAATCATTCTGCAGGGGATGCTTTTGCAAAGCTGCCGGATGGGGTGAAATCTCTGGAAAATGATATCTTTACTGTCGTATTTTCCGATGATGGATTTATTCAATCTATTTATGATAAGGAAGAAAGCCGGCAGGTTATACCGGAAGGCGAAAAGGCAAATAAGCTGGTGCTGTATGAGGATAAAGGCGATGCATGGGATTTCCCCATATATTATGACGAGGTTCCCGGAGAGCCTCTCATACTCACGGACAGCAAGGTATACAGGGAGGGTCCTCAGCTTGTAAGGCTGAATCATTTCAGCACTCCCTCCGGTAAGTCGAAGCTGGAGCAGAAGGTGGTATTAAGGGATGGAAGCAGGCGTATTGATTTTATCAGTACAGCCGATTGGGAGGAAAGTGAAAAGATGCTTCGTACCTCCTTCCCTGTAAATGTTTCAGCTCAGGAAGCTACCTGTGAAATCCAGTTTGGCAATATCAAACGGCCGACTCACCGGAATACCTCCTGGGATATGGCAAAATATGAGGTCTGCGCTCATAAGTGGGTGGATATATCCCAGGGAGATTATGGCACGGCACTTTTAAATGATTGTAAATACGGACATAAGGTAAGAGATAATGTATTGGACCTGAACCTGTTAAGAAGTACGGCATATCCGGATACCAATGCGGACAGGGGAAGCCATGAGTTTACCTATTCCCTGTACCCTCATAAGGGAGACTATATCGAGGGCGGAGTAGTAAGGGCAGGCTATGAGCTGAACGTACCCCTTACTATTCTGCCGGCAGACCATAATATTACACCAGAGTCAGAATCCCTGGTGCTAGTCGATGCAAAGAATGTCATTGTCGAATCTGTCAAGAAATGTGAAGACAGCGATGACTTGATCCTGCGCCTGTATGAATGCCATGGCAGAGGAGCCAGGGCCAAGGTGCAGCTGGGCTTTAAGGCAAAGGATATCGTACTGGCAGACTTAATGGAAAATGAAATAAGCCAGGAGGGTCTTACGAAAGACCCCGTGGCAGAAGATTCCTGTACACTGGAATTTAAGCCCTTTGAGATTCAAACCCTGAAGATATCCTTATAGACTGTAGAAAATCAATTAAAGCAGCTGCAGCCTCCGGCTTAAGACCAATAGGATGATATTTATTAGAATGATATCCATACCCATATGACCGGCCGGAGCGGCTGGGAACAAACAGCTCCATGTCTTCTATGTTTCACTTGCAGCCTTTTAGCAAATCGTAAACATAGAAGGCTCTTTAATAGCAATTATGGCGGTTATGGCGGTCATGCTCTAAACATTAATGAAACTTATATATTATAATTCAAACATAAAAGTCTCGTTTCAATATGTACACAGGCAGTTTGCACAAAATAGAAAGCTTCCTGCGCCTATGGAAATGTATTAGAAGTCCTTTTCTCTGAAGCTTTTGTACTATATCATCAAACAGATTGTCTGAGCTTCGCGAGTTATCTGTTTGATGATATGTCCAGCACAAAAGCTTCAGAGAATTAGGACTTCTTATACATTGGAATCGAAGCAGGAAGCTTTCTATTTTGTGCAAACTGCCGTCCCCTTGCAAAAAACTGCTGTCGGACTAATCATAATATGATTCAAGCGTCAAAAATCTCACCCCCTTGCAAAAAACTGCCCATTTGCCGTTCAAATCATATTATTACTCATCAACTGCTTTCTGCTGTTAAAAAAACTCCTATAAGATAAATAGCAGGCCAAAAAGGAAGATATGGAAGTAGTGGAAAGCAGCATAAAGGTAACCATTATCTGATATCTAATTGCCTCCATAGGCGGTGTTCCGGCAAGAATCAACCCGGTCATCATGCCGGGAAGGGATACGATGCCTAAGGTCTTTGCGGAATCAATTGTCGGCAGCATTCCTGTCTTTATGGAGTCACGTATGATATCCATTGAGGAGGGCAGGATATCAGCACCTAAGGACAGCTTCGTCTCAACCTCCTCCCGCTTGTTTTTAAAATCGGCCGATAACTGTTTATAGCACAGGCCCAGTGCGACCATAGAATTACTGATAATCATACCACCCACAGGAATAATCTGAGCGGCTTCATAATGTATTGTTTTTGAGAAAATAAGAATGGACAGCGTTACAGCGGTTCCAATTCCGATAGCAGCAAAAGATATGGAAACTCCTTTTCTGATTTCCTTTCCTCTTTTAGCAGCATTATAGGCTGCATTAAAGGTCATAAAAACCAGCAAAAGCGTTGTGAAATACGGATTCTGTAAGCCAAAGATAAATTCCAGGACATATCCTACCGCAATAAGCTGTATGACAGCCCTGACAACACTGACAAAGGTTTCCCTTTCCAGCTTGAGCTTTTGCCAGTAGGAGAAAAAAAGTGTTATTAGTACAAGGGAAGAAGCAATCATTAATGACGAGATATTGATATTTGCAGTATTCATGGAAGGACCTCCAGAGATTTGATTTCACCGGCTTCTATTGTTAAAAGTTTATTGGCATATTTCCTGCTCTGCTCGGGATTATGAGTGATCCAAAGTACGGTAATGCCTTCTTTGTTCAAGGCTTTTATAACATTTTCAACGATTTGTGTATTTTCCGTATCAAGTGCGGAGGTAATCTCATCTAAGAGCAGTAATTCGGGCTTAAAAAGAAGGCTTCTGATTAAGGCTATTCTTTGCTTTTCCCCTCCTGAGAGATTTTTAACATTTTTCTCCAGATAACCGGTTGTCATTTGAAACATGGAAAATAACTCATTTATCCTGTTCTGGTCGGGTTTTATGTTCCTTATGGAAAATGGAAAGTTAATATTATCTCTGACAGTACTGCCGAAAAGATATGGTGTCTGAAAGCAATAGGCTATGCTTTTCCTTATATCGGTGGGATTATATTCGTTAACTGATTTACTCCTGTACAGGATATCACCGACGCTGGGACTCAGCAAATGACAGCATAGCTTCAGAAAAGTGCTTTTGCCGCTTCCTGACGGACCAACAACCGAAATAAAATCACCTGCTTCCATTTGGATGGATATATTATGAAGTATCCTTTGCCCCTCGTTTGAAAAGGATACCTTACGGAATTCCAGTATTGTCAATTTTACCGCCTCCCTTTTCTTGTTTGCTTATGAAAATAAAGTATCTTTCTTAACCTTCTGAAGCAGCTCCTGAAGTAATTCCTGAAGCATTTCTTTTTTTTCCTTATCCAGAGTATTGAAAAGATTTTTGGAGAACAGCATATCCTCTTTTATGTGCCTCTCCACGACTGCCTTTCCTTCCTGTGTGACCAAGAGTTCTACGGCTCTTCTGTCAGCGCTGGCCCTTGACCGTTCAATGAGCTTTTTACTTTCCAGCCGGTCAATAATTCCGGTAAGGGTAGAAGGTGGGATACCATATTCTTTCGAAAGGTCTTTCGAGGTCATTTTGCCTTTCCTATATAATCTTTCCAGAACATACATGTCCTGTGGCTGGATATTTGATGTTTTCAGCTGATATTCATTTTTGTATTCGAAAATGTCCAGCAGCTTATGAATCAGCATATTTTCATCCATAGTGGAACCTCCGGGAGTTTATATTACGAATAACATATATTATGAGTAACATATATTACGATACACGAATTATATTATCACGAAGCTGCTGAATTTACAAGTGGAACGGCGGCATTTTTTGTTTGTTTCGGTATATGAAAGTGCTATAATAATGAATATATGAAAACAGCAGAGCTGGATGGAATAGTCAGTGAATGCAAGTCTAAAGCACAGGGAGCCATGCAATGAGCAGAATATTAATTATAGAGGATAATAAGGACGTGAACTTTATGCTTTCTGAAACCTTATCGGAAGCCGGCTATGAGGTTTGTCCGGCTTATACAGGGATAGAAGGGGTCAATAAAGCCAGGTCGGAAGAATTTGACCTGATGCTGTTAGATATCATGCTTCCCTATAAGAGCGGAGATGTAGTCCTGAAGGAGGTTCGTGTATTTTCTGATATGCCGGTCATAATTATCTCCGCAAAGGATATGGTCCATACAAAGATTGAAATGCTGAAGCTTGGAGCGGACGACTATATAACAAAGCCCTTTGATTTGGGAGAAGTAGCCGCAAGAGTTGAGACTCTTCTCAGAAGAATCCGGAAGCAGAAGGAAAAGGTGCAGACATACAGCTTTAAAGAGCTTACCCTGGATTGCAATGCAAAACGCTTCTTTGTAAAGGAAGGGGAGGTTGAGCTTACAGCCAAGGAATATCTTATAATGGAGCTGTTTCTAAGAAATCAGGACAGGATATTTACCAAGGCCAAATTGTATGAAACTATCTGGGGAGAAGAGTATCTTGGAGATGACAATACCGTAAAAACCCATATCAGTAATTTAAGAAATAAAATAAAGAATGGGAATACAAAGGAAGAATATATCGAAACCGCCTGGGGGCTTGGATACCGTTTGAATAAAAGTGTAAAATAGTTTCTTATCACTTTCTTATTCATACCCTTTCGTTTCTTAACCTTTTCTAAACCTTTGCCGGATATACTGAAGTCATGAAAGGATGAGTGAGAACATGAAAGGAAAAGAATATATCTTAAGAACAAACAGCCTCTCAAAAAGCTATCATGGCAGCAGGGTATTGCAAAAGGTATCCATAGACCTGGAACCTGGCAGGATATACGGTCTAATCGGTCAGAACGGTGCCGGTAAAACAACGCTGATGCGTGCCATTACCGGGTTGACCTTTCCGGAAGAAGGAAGCATAGAGCTGTTCGGGCAAAGGGGGAAAGACTTGCCGGAGGAAAGAAAACGCATAGGCTCCATGATTGAATACCCCAGTATTATCCCCTATATGAGCGCCGGTGAGAATCTCACCTATTATAAGACCCTGCGCGGCATACCGGGCAAAGCCCTGGCAGGGGAGCTGCTGGCACTTGTGGGGCTAAAGGATACGGGAAGGAAGGCTGCCAGAAATTTTTCGCTGGGAATGAAACAGCGTCTGGGCATTGCCATTGCCTTAATCGGGAATCCGGATTTACTGATTCTGGATGAGCCCATTAACGGCCTTGACCCATTAGGTGTAATCGAGATAAGAGAACTAATCAAAAGGCTCTGTGAGGAACGGCATATGACGATTCTTATCTCCAGCCATAATCTGCCGGAGCTTTATCAGACAGCAACGGACTATATTATTATCCACCAGGGGAGTATTAAGAGAGCCATAACCCAAAAGGAATTAGAGGAAAACTGCAAGCATCATATCCTGATAGGCAGTATGGAGCCCGAAAAAGTGGTAAATGTCATAGAGATGCAGCTGCATACGGATAAATATAAGGTTATGCCCGATAAAACAGTGAAATTATATGACTGCCTGGATGAGAAGGAAACCGTAGCGAAAGTATTAATGGACAGTGGTATCATAGTGACAAGCTTTACGGTTCAGGGAGATACTCTGGAGAATTACTTCCTGTCAGTAATCGGAGGTGAGGGAAATGCTTAATATGATCTATGCGGATATCTATAAGATGCTGAAATCAGGTTCCATGAAAATCTTATTTGCCATAACGGTTTTGACCTCCCTGCTTATGACAGTAATGGGAAATGCCATAGCAAATGGCAGGCTGAGTGCCGAGTTTGGAGGAATTGCCTTTCTTTTCTCGGATGTTAATGTTATAAGTATTCTTGGCGGTGTAATAGCAGGTATTTTTATCTGCAGTGATTTTGAAAACAAAACAATCCATGAAGCAATTGCCTGCGGCTGCAGCAGAGGCAAGATTGTAATCAGCAAGGCAGTGGCATTTTTCTGCGGAATAGTGGTTCTGCTGCTTCCTTATGGGGCGGCCACAGGCATCGCCTTAAGCCTTGGAGGGAATTACAATCCCGGAAAGGATTCCCTGGGCTTTTTCTATCTGCTTGCAAAGGAATCCGGTGCTGTTCTGAAGGGAGCGGACCTGCCGAAGCTTATTCTGGTTATGACAGCTCTGATTGTGGTACTTGCCTCACAGTTAAGTGTCTGTATACCCTTAGCACTTCTATTGAAGAAGCCGGTGCTTGTTGTGGGATTATACTATGGAATCTCTATTATGAGCGCACAGTTACTGGGACTTGCCAGAAATCATGAAATCTTTGATAAGATATATTCCCTCACGCCCTTTGGAGGAGAATATCTGTTTATGACTTTAAAAACCGGGATGGGAGATATTGGGAAATCCCTTGCTGTCAGCCTGGTCTTTATCCTTCTGGTTCTTGGAATTACAGCGGGAGTATTTCGCAAAGCAGAAATAAAGTAGAAGTAGTTTGAAAAATGCGATGCATTTTTAAACTTACTATTTGGGCAGTATCACAAGCAAGCTTGTGATATGCATGGGGATTAGTGTGAAATAAAAGATATTTCACACCCTGATTTATGGCAGTTCCGCATCTGTAAGCAAATGCGGCATGCAATGGGAGCTAGTGTGAATTATTGAAAGAATAATTTACACACAATATTGAGCCTGCGAAATCCTCAGCCCAATCTTGCGGCGCGTTGGGAAGGCATGGCGGTTAGAGTGAAAAGAAGAAGTGAAGGAGGCGGCGAAAGAGATGAATCTACCAGTTATAGTGCTTACAGTCATTATTATTTTGCTGATTCTATATATCTATCTTCTGAAGCGGCAATTTAAGAATATCAACCGGCAGCTTGACAAGCGGCTGAATAAGCATACACGGCAGCCGGTCAGTGTGGAATTCATCAGCCGCCAGCTGAATCAACTGGTAATAAATATCAACAACTGCTTAAAGGCGGAGGAAAACCTCCGCCTTACCTGCATCAGGGAAGAAAAAAAGTTCAAGGAATTAATTGCAAATATATCCCATGACCTTAGAACACCCCTTACTGCTATAAAAGGTTATCTGCAAATGCTTGATAATGAGGAGCTGTCCGGTGAGCAGCAGATGAAATTAAATGTCGCCATAAAATACACAAGGGAGCTGGAGCAGCTGATTTCCCACTTTTTTGAGTATTCCTGCCTTATTTCAGCGGAAGATGAACTTAAGCTGGAAAGAATAAATCTGACCAACCTGATAACAGAATGCCTGGCAGAAGCAATACCATCCCTTGAAGAACAGCATTTGATACTGGATTTTAAAGAGCCAAAGGCTATTTTTGTTACAGGTGATAAGGAAAGCCTCCTTCGGATTATTCAGAATCTGATTCGCAACTGCAGGCAGCATGCCAGGGAAAGGGTCGAAGTGCAGCTTTTGGAGGAAAATGAACAGGCTGTTATGTCCTTTTGCAATTATGTGGAAAAAGATTCGGACCTTGACCCCGGCAGGATGTTTGATAGATTTTATACCGGTGATAAAGCAAGAGGAAGCCAGTCCGGCCTGGGACTGGCCATTGTGAAAATCCTTGCGGAGCAGATGGGGGGCGGTGCCGCTGCCGCATTGGAAGAGGGTAAGCTTGAAATCAGGGTAATGCTTCCTTATGCAAACATTGGCCGGCCTACAGAAAAGTAAAATACCTTCCGACCCTTTCTTTATAGGCGGTATAGCTGCCTCCAAAAGTACTCTCTAAATATTTTTCTTCTTCCAGTATTTGAAGGTGCATCATTATGATTGTAAAAACAGCAGCTATAAGCATAACCATATTTCCAAAAGCCAAGCATGCACCTATATATGTCAGGTCAAATCCTAAAAAAGCAGGATTTCTGCTTACTTTATAAATACCCGAAGTAACCATCTCTGTTTTGTCCTTGTCCGGTATCCCGGCTCTCCAGCTATCCCTCATAGTGACCATGGCAATGATAAAAAGGCAGGTGCCCAGACCGGACAGCACTAAACCGGTTAACCTTATTGTCTGGTCTGCAAACATGGAAACATTGAATATTGCGCTGATAAACATAATGGCAGCAATAAGAACGGTGGATATTTTTAATAAGCTTTCAACTATAACAGCCTTCCTGGATTTATTACCTTTGCCTAATTGATTTGTTTTAATGCCTTTTCTATTTTGATTCAGAAGTTTATAAAAATAAGCTGTGTAAAATAAGATGACCTCTATAATCCCAATTAGTTGTATCATAGTAAACCTCCCTTTATGATTGGTTGAATGATTGAGTAACTGTTCAACTAAGAATATTATATTCATTATTTTCTAATAATGTCAAGTGAAATTATAGTTTTTTATATAATTGTTATAGTCCAGACTTACTAATATTTAAGTTTTGGGAAACGGACGATGGTTTCTGGTTCCGTTCATTTATTTTCTAGTTCGGAGCTGCTAGCTCCTGTTCCAATTCCACTAAAATGCCAGCCGTTATTCCTGGAAGGATAAATTACACCAAACTCGCTTCACAATTATTGGGTGTATTAACACTGTGAGCTCAGACAATGGTGTAATTTATCCTGAGTTTAACGGCTGCCATTTAAGTGTCATATGGAAACCCTCAATAGAAAATGCCTGAACGGAACCAGAAACCATCTGTACTTTTCCTTAAAATTTATGTGAATAGATATGCAAGGATGAACGGTAACTCATAATTTGATTCGGATGCCAGAATATCATGTTTAGAAAAAATGTTTTGCATTTTTATGCCTTAATTATACATGGACGAAATCTGAGATTAGCTTCTGACATCTATAACAAATTTATATTAGAATAGAACAAAAAATATCATTGAGCCAATGGAAAAACATAGTATCTGGTTGTTGAATTAGATATAATAACGGCATAGATAAAATTTTTAAAAATACTTGCATTTGTTAATTGCAAATGTTATAGTAGTTATAGAACAAACTAAAACATAAGAAAATTAACTTTAAAGGGGGTTATTGTATGAATATCAGCAAATTTACTCAGAACTCCGTTCAAGTAGTGCAGAACTGCGAAAAGCTTGCCATGGATTTCGGTCATCAGGAAATTGATGAAGAACACCTGCTCTACAGCCTTCTTATCATAGAGGACAGCCTTATATTGAAGCTTCTTAAGAAGATGGACATAGTAGGGGAAGTGTTTACCGCCCAGGTAGAAGGCCTGCTGAATAAGAGGCCCAAGGTATCCGGCGGACAGATTTATATCAGCAATGATTTGAATAAGGTTTTAATTTATGCAGAGGATGAAGCAAAGAAAATGGGGGATGATTATGTCTCCGTAGAGCATCTTTTCTTAAGCCTCTTAAAGCAGCCCAACAAAACATTAAAAGAATTATTTAAAACCTTCGGGATTACGAAGGAAGACTTTCTGAAAGCCCTTCAGTCCGTAAGAGGGAATCAGAAGGTAACTTCCGACAACCCGGAAGGGACTTATGATACCCTGGAAAAGTACGGCTCCGATTTGGTGGAAAGAGCCAAGGAGCAAAAGCTTGACCCCGTTATCGGAAGGGATGGGGAAATCCGTAACCTTATCCGTATCCTCTCCCGTAAGACCAAGAATAATCCGGTGCTTATCGGTGAGCCGGGTGTCGGTAAAACTGCCGTTGTCGAAGGGCTCGCCCAGAGAATTGTCAGAGGCGATGTGCCGGAGGCTTTGAAAAATAAAAAGGTATTTGCCCTTGATATGGGAGCGCTGGTTGCCGGCGCAAAGTACCGAGGCGAATTTGAAGAGAGGTTAAAGGCCGTACTGGAAGAAATCAAAAACAGTGACGGTGAAATCATCCTCTTTATTGACGAGCTTCATACCATAGTAGGAGCAGGAAAGACGGAAGGCTCCATGGATGCCGGCAATATGTTAAAGCCCATGCTTGCCAGAGGGGAGCTTCACTGTATCGGAGCCACCACCCTAAACGAATACCGTATGTATATTGAAAAGGATGCGGCTCTTGAGAGGCGTTTCCAGCCGGTAATGGTGGATGAGCCTACAGTGGAGGATACCATTTCCATTCTAAGAGGCCTGAAGGACCGCTATGAGGTATTCCATGGAGTGAAAATCACAGACAGTGCCCTGGTTTCCGCAGCAGTCCTGTCCAACCGTTATATATCCGACCGTTTCCTGCCGGATAAGGCTATTGATCTGGTGGATGAAGCCTGTGCTTTGATTAAGACGGAGCTGGATTCCATGCCCACAGAGCTGGACGATATCAGCAGGCATATCATGCAGCTTGAGATTGAAGAAGCAGCCCTGAAAAAGGAGACTGACCGTTTGAGCCAGGAAAGGCTTGAGAACTTAAGCAAGGAGCTGGCAGAGACCAAGGAGCTCTTTGCGGCCGGAAAGGCCAGATGGGACAAT
This sequence comes from Bacillota bacterium, assembly GCA_023410275.1. GTDB lineage: Bacteria > Bacillota > Clostridia > Lachnospirales > Lachnospiraceae > Anaerocolumna. Next base: position 17,786 of record JAEYPZ010000169.1, on the reverse strand, counting down.
GAAAAGACTGCTGTTGAGAGAGTACAGAAATTAAGAGAGGAATTAGAAAGCCTTAATAATGAAATAGAAATCGCAGAAAGAAAATATGACCTGAATAAAGCCGCAGAATTAAAATACGGCAGGCTTCCCCAGATAACAAAGCAATTGGCGGAGGAGGAAGAAAAGGTAAGAAGGGAAGAGCATACCCTGGTTCATGAGAATGTCAGCGAGGAGGAAATCGCAAAGATAGTATCCCGCTGGACCGGTATTCCCGTTGCCAAATTAACGGAAAGTGAGAGGGCAAAGACTCTTCATCTGGATGCGGAGCTTCATAAGAGGGTAATGGGACAGGATGAAGGCGTTCAGCTGGTATCCGATGCCATCCTTCGTTCCAAGGCAGGAATCAAGGACCCTACAAAGCCAATCGGTTCTTTCCTTTTCCTGGGACCTACCGGTGTCGGTAAGACAGAGCTTGCCAAGGCTTTGGCAGCAGCCCTTTTTGACAACGAGCAGAATATGGTGCGGATTGATATGAGTGAATATATGGAGAAATACTCTGTCTCCAGACTTATCGGAGCGCCTCCGGGATATGTGGGATACGAGGAAGGCGGACAGCTTACGGAAGCCGTCAGAAGAAAGCCCTATTCGGTAGTTCTCTTTGATGAGATTGAAAAAGCCCATCCCGATGTCTTTAATGTCCTGCTGCAGGTACTGGATGACGGACGTATTACGGATTCCCAGGGCAGAACCGTGGACTTTAAGAACACGATTCTTATTATGACCTCCAATATCGGCTCGACCTACCTTCTGGACGGTATTGATGAAGCCGGCAGCATTATGGAGGGCTGTAAGGACCTGGTCATGAATGACCTGAGAAATCATTTCAGACCGGAATTTCTTAACAGGCTGGATGAGATTATTCTGTTCAAGCCCTTAACGCCAAAGGATATCAGAGGCATTATTGACCTCCTCCTAATGGAGCTTAATAAGAGGCTCTCTGACAGGGAAATCACCATTGAGCTTACGGAGGCAGCCAAGGATTTTGTGGTAAAGGAAGCCTATGACCCGGTATACGGAGCAAGGCCTCTTAAAAGGTACCTGCAAAAGAATGTGGAGACCTTAAGTGCCAGATTAATTCTCAGTGATGAGGTAGACACCGAGGATACTATTCTGATTGATGTTAAGAATGATGTCTTAACAGGCAGTGTAAAGCGGAATATGTAAATAATGGTTTTTCGTGCATTTCCAAAATAGATAGTATATAATACCCATAGGTATATCGCCAGAGACAGCAGGCAGTAAAGCAGTACCGGCGATTAGGGGGAAAAAGGTGACAAATTTAGAGAAATTGCTTTCTGTTGTGAAAAGGACACATGTATATATACAGACTCATAATTATCCGGATCAGGATGCCCTGGGTTCAGCCTTTGGCCTGGCAGCCCTTTTAAAGGAAAAGGGAGTTGACTCTACTATCTGCTACAGCGGTCAGATAGATAAATTAAATACCCAGAAGATGGTAGAGCTGATTCCCATTCCTGTCTGTATAGGGGAGGGGCTTCCAATGACGGGAGAGGATGAAATCCTCCTTGTGGACTCCCAGGAAGGGAACATCAATGTAAAGAAATTTCCGGGAAAGATAATTGCCTGCATTGACCACCATCCCAGACAGCAGACAGAGAAATACCGTTTTTCCGATATCCGCGGCGATGTCGGTTCCTGCTGTGCTATCATAGGGGATTATTTTCTGGAAAATGGGATTGAACCGGAAGAAGCAGTTGCCACAGCCCTTGCCTATGGAATTAAAATGGATACGGCAAATTTGACGAGAAATGTTTCCGAATTGGATATCGAAATCTTTCACTATCTTTTTGATAAAATAGAATCGGAAAAGCTGAATGAGCTGGAGGGCAGCTCCTTAAGGAAAGAGGACTTAAATGCCTATAAGGAAGCCATCAGCAATTTAAAAATCTACGGCAGGCTTGGAATCGTAAGGATAGGGGACGATTACTCCGAGGCTATCCTTGGCAGTATTTCCGACTTTTTGCAGACTCTTTCGGAACTGGATATAACCCTTGTTTATGGCTACCGGGTTGGAGGTCTCAAATTCTCCATCCGCAGCGGAACACCCTTAGTGGATGCAGGCAAGGCAATTAAGGCTGCCCTGCGAGGTGTAGGTGACGGCGGCGGGCATGCGGTAATGGCTGCCGGCTTTATACCGGAGCTTCAGGGAGAGGCTGAAATTGCGGATATGTCTTCCCTGGTGGAGCAGAGGCTGATTCAGTATGTCCACAAAAAATTAATTGACGTATAAGCATTTGCGTGCTATAATACCTACGGTACATTTATCTGGATTAAGCATCTGGAGCAAGGGAATAATTACGGAATATAGCTAATATGTGATATTAAAGCTCTCTGTCCTAAAAGACCAAGAGCTTTTTTTATGGGTTTAAGCTCCTTTTATTAATGAATATCTTTTGCAGATGCTTATAGCGGTATTAAAACTATATGGGGACTAAGACTGGTAATTGGCGGAATACTAATACTACTTATAAACAGATTTTAGGAGAAAATACACAGCCGCAGCAGGATAAGGACTGAAAGAATTCAAGATTAGAAAGGGTAATATATTTATGCAGACAGTAAAATTTGAAGAATTAGGAATCAGCGATGCGATATTAAAGGCCATTGTAGAGATGGGCTTTGAAGAAGCCTCTCCCATTCAGGCCAGTGCCATACCGGTCATGCTGGAGGGAAAGGATATTGTAGGTCAGGCCCAGACAGGAACCGGTAAGACAGCAGCCTTCGGGATTCCATTGTTAGAGAAGATCGATCCGAAAGACAAGCATTTACAGGCGGTGGTCTTAAGCCCAACCAGGGAGCTTGCCATTCAGATAGCGGACGAGGTCAGAAAGCTTGCTACCTTTATGCATGGAATTAAGGTACTTCCCATATACGGAGGTCAGGACATTTCGAAACAGATCCGTTCCTTAAAGGCCGGTACTCAGATTGTTATCGGAACTCCGGGCCGTGTAATGGACCATATGAGAAGAAAAACCGTTAAATTTGATGAAGTAAAGCTGGTAGTGCTGGATGAAGCAGATGAAATGCTTAACATGGGCTTTCGTGAAGATATTGAAACAATCCTGAAGGATGTTCCGGAGGAAAGGCAGACAGTATTATTCTCAGCAACCATGCCGAAGCCTATTATGGACATTGCAAAGACCTATCAGAAGGATGCCCAGATTATAAAGGTGGTTAAGAAGGAGCTTACGGTTCCGAAAATTGAGCAGTATTACTATGAAGTAAAGCCCAAGAACAAGGACGAGGTGCTTTGCAGGCTGCTTGATATGTATGACCCCAAGCTTTCACTGGTCTTCTGCAATACCAAGAAGCAGGTGGATGAGCTGGTATCCGTTCTCCAGGGAAGAGGATATTTTGCGGAAGGCCTTCACGGCGACTTAAAGCAGCAGCAGCGTGACCGTGTAATGCACAGCTTCCGGAACGGAAAGACAGAGATTCTGGTAGCAACGGATGTGGCCGCCAGAGGAATTGATGTAGATGATGTGGAGGCAGTATTTAATTATGATGTGCCTCAGGATGATGAATACTATGTACACCGTATCGGAAGGACCGGAAGAGCAGGAAGAACCGGAAGGGCCTTTACCCTTGTAGTTGGCAAGGAAGTCTACAAATTAAAGGACATCCAGAGATATTGCAAGACAAAGATACTGGCTCAGCCCATTCCTTCCATTAATGACGTTACAGCAGTAAAAGCAGAAAAAATCCTGGACCGTGTCCAGAATATCATTGCAGAAGATGATTTATCCAAAATGATAGAAATCATCGAAGAAAGAGTTAATACAGAAGATTGTACGGCGCTTGATATTGCGGCAGCTTTCTTAAAACTTTCCATGGGAGACGAAAACGAGCAGATTGAAGAAAAGGCTTCCTATGAAGATTATGGCGATACAGGAGCAGAAGCCGGAATGGTAAGACTCTTTATCAATATCGGAAAGAAGCAGAATACAAGACCTGGCGATATCTTAGGCGCTATTGCCGGAGAGACCGGAATGCCGGGTAAATTAATCGGTTCCATTGATATGTATGATAAGTATACCTTCGTTGAGGTGCCAAGAGAATATGCAGGCGATGTAATCCAGGTAATGAAGGATGCGAAAATAAAAGGTAAGAGTATTAATATAGAACCGGCAAACAGGAAATAACAAGCCGTCGTTACCTTGCGGCGGGTTAAGATACAGGGGCTGCAGCATCGGATATAAACTATAGTACTTTATGTATATGGTTTATATGGTGCTGCAGCCCTTTTACTGTTTGCAGAAAAAGACCGGTAAGGTGATTGCTGTAATTCTGGCAGGTCAGACCCGATTATTTATCCAGGAGGCCGATAATTCCTGAAAATATCATGCCAAGCCCGATAATAACTACTATGATTCTTGCAACTACCCGGGGGTTCTTATAGAACGGAAGTTTATATTCGGCCTGGTCTTCTTCAGCGTCCATAGCTTCTTTATCTATACTCTCATTGTCAACAGACTCTTTATCTGGCTCAAGGCTGCTGATTAAATCAAGGGCTGCCTCATAGTCTTTTCTATCAACATATATGTCTTCCCCATAAACGGAATAACCCATATATACATTCATGTATCCGCCTGCTCCAATATCCTTTTTAAAGCAGGGAATATTATTATTTATCAGCAAATTCATAATAAGTCCGGCATCAATATCGTTGGCAGCAGATGTGACCTTAACCGGATCTGAGGCCGCAGAATACACCTCGTCATCTTCAGGCAGCTGAGCCGTTAATTCTTTTTTACAATCCGGGCACACCGTTATACCAGCTTCATATTCCTTTTTACAATTTGGACAATACATAATAAGTTGTACCTCCCTGATCTGAAAATTACTTTCACATTTAATTTATTTCTTTCTGAGTAATTACTAACTATTTATACTAACCATTTTGCTGCTAACTAATTTGTTACTAACTATTTTATTATTGACTATTCTATTACTGACTATTTTATTTCTTACTATTTTATTACTGATTACTTTGTTTCCGTCTATTTATTCCCAGCTATTTAAATCTTAACATTAAGTTTAGATTTTGTGTACCCCTAATATTCCTTTTAGAAAAATATTTTATTATTTTAGAACAACGACTCTTCGAGGGACAATAAAAGCAGAATGGAGTGGCATACTAAAGTATGGATTTTTGTAATAAGTCGGGAAATGCGCAAACGTTCAAATAAAGTGCACCATAAATGCGTTATAAAAGAAGTATAAAATGTGCATAAAAAGTAAAATACAGGCTTGTTTTAGGTATAAAATATGTTATAATTAAGAGAAAAAATCAAAGGAAGGATGGTATTTATCGTGTTTATCAAAGAAGTTAAAGATAATCTGGTTCATAATATAATTCCCTTCTGGGAAAGTTTAAGAGATAATCAATACGGTGGTTATTACGGATTTTATGATTTTGACCTGAATTTGCACAAGGAAGCAACAAAGGGTGTGATTTTAAACAGCAGAATTTTATGGTTCTTTACCAATGCATACACAACTTTAGGGGACGAAGAATGCTTGGACCATGCAAACCATGCATACCAATTCTTAAGAGATTTCTGTTTGGATAAGGAATACGGCGGGGTATACTGGTCCATGACTTATGACGGAAAACCGGAAGATGCCACAAAACATACCTACAATCAGGCATTTGCAATTTATGCTTTATCTTCCTATTATGGTGCGACAAAGAATCCGGAGGCTTTAAAACTGGCCTATGGCCTCTTTGAAATAGTTGAAACGAAATGCAAGGATTCCGTAGGTTACCTGGAAGCCTTTGACCGTTCTTTTGAACCTGTTGATAATGAAAAATTGTCCGAAAATGGCCTTATGGCAAGTAAGACTATGAATACACTGCTTCATGTGTTTGAAGCCTATACAGAACTGTATCGTGTGGACGGCCACGAAAGAGTAGGCAGCTGCCTGAAATGGATGCTGGACCAGTTTGCGGAGGTCTTGTATAATCCTGACCGCCGAATCCTGGAGGTCTTCTTTGATGAGAATATGAAGAGTTTATCGGATCTGAATTCTTACGGACATGATATTGAGGCCTCCTGGCTCATTGACCGGGGCTGTGAAGTTCTGGGGGATAAAGCTTATACGGCTAAGCTTCGGAAAGTTACCGATGCCTTAAGAGAACATATTTTAGAAGAAGGCTTTGACGGTACATCCTTAAATAATGAATGCTTTAAAGGTGAGGTAGATACCACAAAGATCTGGTGGGTTGAAGCAGAGTCGGTCTTAGGCTATATTAACGGTTATCAGAAAGATCCTTCCAAAAAGGAATATCTTGATGCGGCAGCGAAAATATGGGACTTTATTAAAGAATTCATGATTGATAAACGAAGGGGCTCCGAATGGTTTTATGATCTGAATAAAAACGGTGAGCCGGTAAGCCGGAGAGAAATTGTTGGCCCCTGGAAATGCCCTTATCATAACGGCAGAATGTGCTTTGAAGTAATAAAGAGAAATATAGACTGGTAAAAAGAATTAGTTTAAGAAAGGCAGGTCCTGAAATGCATCCGAATTATTATGTACAATTGGAAAAGTATAATAAGCTGATCAGTAAAAAAAATGAAGTAAGCCCTATCTATAATGGAATATATGACCGTTATATCAATCCGGTCTTAACCAACGAGCATATACCGGTATTCTGGAAATATGATCTGAATGAAGAAAGCAACCCCTATTTTATGGAACGGCTTGGAGTAAATGCCGTATTCAATTCCGGAGCCATTGAATTAAACGGCAAGTATTACCTGGTGGCACGTATCGAAGGAAATGACAGAAAATCCTTCTTTGGCGTGGCAGAAAGCGACAGCCCGGTAGAAGGGTTCAAGTTCTGGGATTATCCTGTCTTGCTTCCCGATACCTGTAAGGAAGAGACCAACGTTTATGATATGAGACTTACCAAGCATGAAGACGGCTATATCTATGGTGTATTCTGCTCGGAGAGCAAGGACACTGCCAGCTCTGATTTATCCGCAGCAAAGGCAGAGGCAGGAATTGTGCGTACCAAGGATTTAAAGACCTGGGAAAGACTTGACAATCTAAAGACCTTAAATTCTCCCCAGCAGAGAAATGTAGTACTGCATCCCGAATTCATCAATGGAAAATATGCTTTTTATACCAGGCCCATGGATGACTTTATCAATACAGGCTCCGGCGGCGGTATCGGTTTTGGATACTGTGACGATATCACTCATGCAGTGATTAACGAGGAAATTATTACAAGCGAAAGAAAATACCATACGATTACAGAAGCTAAGAACGGAGCAGGTGCTGTTCCTATCCGGACGGAAAAGGGCTGGATACACATAGCTCACGGTGTTCGAAATACGGCGGCAGGCCTTCGCTATGTAATCTATGTATTTGCAACAGATTTAAAAGACCCTGCCAAGGTGATAGCCGAGCCCTCCGGGTTCTTTATCGCTCCCCTTGGAGAAGAAAGAATAGGAGATGTTTCTAACGTAGCCTTTACAAACGGTGCTATCGCAAGAGACAATGGAGAGGTGTATATTTATTATGCTTCTTCTGATACAAGGCTCCATGTTGCTTCCACATCAATTGATAAGCTCATAGATTATACCTTTCATACACCGGTCGACCCCTTACGTTCGGTGGATTGTGTAAAACAAAGGTGTGAGCTTATCACAAAAAATCTGGAGTATTTAAAATAATACTGGCTTTCATAGTGCCGAATCAAAAGAACCGCCCCTTTATGCGAAAGCCTTGGGGTGGTTCTTTTGGATAAATTTATACAAATTGGGAGTAGGGGAGGGCTTTTACTTTATTTAATGCTGATAACATATTATCCCGCATCCCATCGGTTACATGGGTGTAGCAGCACATCGTTCTGCCCTGAATGTATTGTAAAACGTATCGACAGGCAAAATAGGTTAAAAAATGTTTATCTCTCACGTTTACATTTGTAACTTATTTTACTCTTTATATAACGAATACATTCAAAGTATCAGAAGAGACCTTTTTTCCACAACTTATAGCCGTAATACTACAAATCAAAATGAAACTTAAAAGAATAAATTTTTTTAGCATTATATTGTCTCAGGTTAATTTTTACATAAATATACTATAATTAACTTGATTTATCAATTTCTATTAATGGTATTATTTTCTATAATTAAATACTTCTCGAGAACTTTAATTATTGATGGCGTTTGATAAAATCATTAACATTCTCAAAGAACTCATCAGCCTTTTCTATTTCGATAAGTTCGCCAGCATCTTGGAATATAACAAGTTCAGCTTTCGGCATAGCCTTAACGATTTCCTCTGATAGTGGAAGCGGTGTGCATAAATTTCGATCTCCACAGAGAACTAACGTTGGCTTATAAATATCGCTAAGTCGGGAAAGTGTATCGTGTGCTGCTATCATATCAATACGTTTTACAGCGATTTCCTTATCTACAGGCCCTGTTGCTTGTGCTGCAGCTCGGTCGATCCAGGCAGCTACGCTATCTGGATTTTCACGAGTGTATCTCGGAGAAAAAAGGAAAAGAGAATATCCAGAAAGCGTTGAGTATCTATCCCATTCGTAAGCCATCTTGCGTCGCACTTCGAACTGTCGTTGCATAAAGGCATCGAATCGAGCAAACGTTGAAGTCAGAGTAAGAGAGCGAATCATATCTGGGTAATCCAAAGCCATGTATTGTGCTATCGCACCACCTGTGGACGAACCAACAACATGTACCTGCCCAACATCAAGATATTCTAAGAGCGACGCCATATCGGTAGCAAGCTGTTGAGTCGTATGTCCCTCTATAGTATGTGTGGATTGTCCGGTACCCCTATGATCAGGTACAATGACATAATAATCTTTAGCGAATCGATTAATCTGTGTAATCCAACTTTTCCCTGTTCCGCCCAAACCAGCTACCAATAGGACTGGAGGATTGGTAGGATTTCCAAAAACCTCGTAATATTGAGAAATGCCTTGTGTTTTTAATATAGCCATGTTAAACCTCCTAATAAACTCCTGTTTATAAATCTTTTATTTTCTTGTTTTCCATAAAAAATTCTCTCTTATTTTAATTTATTACTTTAAGATTTCTACTAGGGTGTGTCTGGTACTATGTCAAGAAAAAGTACAAGTCAAACGTGAACTTTTTTCATAACCTTAAAATTATCCAACTTTCAATTCGATTTTCTTTAATTTCTGCCAAAACTTTTTTTCATATTTATCACAGTCTTCATTATTATCAATATATTCTTCATGGTTCATACTTAATATTTCTTCATCAGTAAATTCATCACTAATATTAAATAATAATAAATGTGCTTCTATTTGTAACCCAAATATCTTATTAAGCTCTTTTGCAAATATCTCACACCATCCATTCAAAAAATAATCAGGACAAGGTTCTTTATTAATAGATTTTAGAAATTCATAATATTTATAACCTTTGTCTCTTTTTTCTTCATAGAAACCATTATAAAATTTCTTCATATTTACCTCTCTTTCGTCATATTGCAATTGATTTTTTGGAGTACCTTGGCACAAGGGATTCACAGGCCACACAAAGTATACTTATGTTGATGGGCAGTTGATACATAACAATTTTTAAATTACAAAGGCAACCAATTAAGGTGCCTTTAGTTCGTTAAATAAGAATATTGTGAATTTAGTGCTTGAACTTATCTTAAAAACTTTTCAAAATATCCTGCGGATGAAAAAGCATACTCGTTATCTTCTTTTTTTAATAAGTTTTCTGGAATAAAAATCATTCCAACAAGCATAATGAAAAGAATTCCTGCAGCAATTCCACAATCACCTAACGTAACTCCATTCTTAATAAGCCAGAAAAGAGCAATTACTCCACTTATACCAAATCCAGCATACGCTGTTACAGACCCTGGACCATAAATTGTTTTTTTTCCTTTTTCTTTAAAACGATAATACCCTTTTATACCAAACAGTGTATGAATAACTACTTCTAGAAAAGAAAAAATTGTAAGTGCTAATACCATTCCTTTATTTATTCCTATTACTAAAAGTAGAAGAAAAAATAGTTCCGCACTAAAATTTGTTATCATATCTATTAAGCGGTTCATAGGATAACGATTAGGATATTTTGAATTATTATATATAAGATTATATTGATAATGAAAACCTGCTGGAAACTGCCATTCTTCAAAAACATGAAATGGAAGAATAATGGCGTTTACTACTACAAATTTCATTTCAAATATCCAATCTGTCCAATTTTTAAATAGAAGAATAGTCAGAGCTAATCCAATGAAATATAACACATAAAGCCAGATTTTTTTACACCATGTATTTAACATATAAGCACTCCTTCCAAAATAATTATAAGAGAATTGTATCACGTCAACACTTATGATACAATATTCTCATAACTTGTTGTACAAAGGAGGCAAAAATGTATCACATTCCAGCAGATAAACGCGCCATTAACTCCGCTAATCTCATAGCAGAAGGTCTTATGAAGTGTTTAAAGCAGAAAGATTTTTCAAAAATTTCAATTACTGATATCAATAAAGTTTCATTTGTAAGTAGGGCAACATTCTATCGACTATTTGATAATACAATAGATGTCTTATCATATAAATGCGACCAAATGTTTGAACGATTAATTCATGATTTTGAACATATGGATATTCAATCATCTAATGAATTTCTCATATATTTTATTAAGCAAAGTATGGAGCATGAATTATTATTTGAAACCATATCAACAAGTAATCATATTGATATTTTATATGCGTCTCACATGAAGTATAAAAATTCTTTAAAAGAAAAATTCCTTTCAGAATGTGTTCTAACGGATTCACAAATGGATTGTGTTATAAGCGTGTTATCGGTGTCATTGTGTTCAATATTAAATATGTGGATAAAAAATGGAAGAATAGAGACTCCACAACAGTTGTATTTGGATATAAAAGAATGCTTTAAGTGTTTAAATCATATGCTCCACTTTAATGCTTAATTTATTTAATCAGAGACTCTTTCAAGCTCAAAAAAGGTTGCTTCTATCACCAAGATAAGTCTGTTGTTATTAATAATCAAAAAACTTAAAGGTATAGAAAGCTCAGTGGAAGAATCTGCTACTCCTATATATTTAACTTCATCATTAGTATTTAAGTCAGGGAATTCTGTTTTAAATTCTCTATAAAAAGAATCCTCGTCATAAGATATAAATTCAATTTCATAAATTGGATTTTCTAGTTCATATTGATATTATAGTTTTCTAATCCTTTTGACGAAAAGAAGTCTTCATTTATTATAATCTCATCTCCAATAATTTTTTGCCCTGTTGGATATTCAGAAGCATCATTATATGAATTAGCAAATCCCAAAAGTTTTCCAACCTTCCAATGTCCATAAAAAAATTTTTCAGTTTCACTATCCAAATCCTTACTTCCAACAAATGGTTCGGGTATGTTGGTTGGAGTAATATTATCATCTTCTTTGTCTGCAGGTGGTGTACTACTATTTGCATCTTGATTTTTAATATTACTAATTGTATCAGAAGTGACCTTTTTTCCACAACTTATAGCCATAATACAACATATCAAAATGAAACTTAAAAGAATAATTTTTTTTAGCATTATATTTCCACTGGTTAATTTTTACACAATTATACTATAATTAATTTGATTTATCAATTTCTATTAATGGTATTATTTTCTATATTATCTAGTTTGTCTATTTTCTTTTTACATGTTTTTTAATGTAATACTGTAAACATCCCTCCCAATAACTCTCTCGCCCAAGCAAAATCAACCACCCAGCGATTCTCAAGGGGATATTCCCTTGAATCTGCCTTCCGGGTGAGTAAATCCATCTATTTTTCAAAAATTTTACTTGAGTTTATCGTTGACATATAAATAAGAGAACAGCGCCTGGCCATAACAACCAAGTGCTTTCCTCTAAATAGTTATTCTGCACACGAATGGATTAAATCAATGTCAATCTAGCTAAGTCATGTTGTAAGACATTGTTTCCTTCCTCTGGGTCAAATGGAATAGCGCTAAGTCCAAAAACATTTGTAACAACATCTTTATCTTTAGGGTGGTTTATTCTTACTTCATAAGCAAATGTCGCAGCAGGAAGCTCAAATGATCTAAATGTTCTGTATTGATTAGGTGGTATTGTCTGAGTTGTAGGATCAACCATGGGTAATAATACAGGTGAACCTGATGACCAGTCAAACATTTGAACAGATACTGTTCGGGAATCATCAGGATCAACATTCATCGCTTCAACAGTAAGAAATCTCGTACTCGAGTGCCTTCGTAATACACCAGTTGATAAAATATTTTCACAGAGACTCAATAAGCTCTCTCCTTTCATTTTCAATTCAGGCAAGTGCCTATAAATAGTATATGATTCGACAAAAAAATTGCTATTGACAAACAGGAAAGGTATATAAATATGATATCTTCTTATTAAGAATTTCCAGTAGGTTTTCACGCATACCATCAGTTACGTGATTATAATATTTAAAGTTCTGATGTTCCTGTGTGGATTTTAGTTCTTTCAGGTACGCATAAATGCTATCCTGTAACTCAATTTCACGGATAGATGCTTTGGTCTTTGTTCCATGTAAGCACCACATGCCTCTTAAGCACTTACTGCATTAGGGTCCTCACCAAAGTCCCCGTTCAAATACATCTCAATCAACATCGCTGACGGTTTACCATAACGAGGAAAATTAAGCTTTTTACATTTACAAACAGTAATGCTGTTTGTGTAGCCTTTCCTGAACCATCTATACCTTCAATAACTATTAATTTAAAATTCATTGCCGTTCTACTTTCTATAAGTTATTTCTTAACATCCTTTTTTAACTTAGGCCCAAATTCATATACAATAGCATAAAAAATGCGCCACCCTAAGGTGACGCATCTTCAATCTTTTCACACAATTACTTTTTAAGTGTCTTCTTAACTTTATTTAATTTATTCTGTAATGCAGTTTTCATAGACGAATCTAACATCTTATCTATGCTTGCTTGAGCTTTTTTAATCGAAGACTGAGTCTTATCCTTTATGGCCTTATCAACTGCTGTTGTTGAAGCTGCAATATTCTTCTTATCAACAACTTTAATAACTTTATCTAAGTCTTTCTTTAATTCTGCTTTCTTCTTAGAATCAACTACATTATTAACATCAGTAATTGCTTTCTTTACTTCGGACACAGTTTTACTTTTTGTAGCATTCTTTACAGCAGAAACAGCTTCCTTTTCGATTTTAACAATAACTTTATCTAATTCCTTTTGAAGCTCGTCCTTTGATTTTTCATCTGTTATTGAATTAATCAACTTCTGAGCATCAGCCACACCACTAGCAGTAAGATTTTTTAAAGCTTTATCAACAGCTTTATCCGCTGCTTTTACATCTTTTCCAACAGGAACAACTGTAGGTGTAGGAGTTGGAATAGAAGTCGGTGTTTTAGTAGGTTCTGGTACTATTGTAGAAGTCTGTGTAGGAGTCTGTGTAGGAGTCTGTGTAGGAGTCTGCGTCGGAGTCTGCGTCGGAGTCTGTGTAGGAGTCTGCGTCGGAGTCTGTGTAGGAGTCTGTGTCGGAGCCTGTGTAGGAGTTTCCGTAGGAGTCTGTGTAGGCGTCTGTGTAGGAGTCTGTGTAGGAGTCTCTGTAGGTATTTCATCTGAAATAATGATTTCAATTTTACCATATTCAGTATAACTAATAACATTTTTAAATTGAACATTTACTCTATGAGTACCTACACTTAAGCCTGATAAATAATCATTATGTATTACTAAGCTATCACCGCTTAATTCATAATTTGATGCATCAATTATATAATTATCTACCATTACATCGGCTATTCCAGTTGCACCAATATCACCACTTCCCAAATCTACTGTAAAGGATAAATCATTACCCTTAAATGTTGCAGATTGTGTACTAACACTTGGCCACTCTCCAGTTATTACTCGAATTACAATTTTATCTGCAATAACTGTACTTTTAAGGTCATTAAACTTAACTGATACATTATAAGTACCCGTAGTTAAACTTGCTAAATAATCTGCATGAATTTTTAAGAAATATGGAACATCATTGTATGCGTCTCGTATTTCATAATTTGAAGCATCAACTAATTCTCCATTAAATTTTACTTCTGTAATCTGAGTTGCTGCCAATGCTCCTTTCCCAAAATCAAATGACCATCCCATGTAATTTCCGTCAAATATAGCCGGTACTGTTGCAAATATACTTGGAGCAACATCCTCAGTACTTACTGGAATAGTAACTGTTAATTTCCCTTCAATAGCCGTAGAATCAACATCATTGAATCTTACATTAATTTCATAATCACCGGCAATTAAAGCTGATAAATAAGAATTTGATAAAGATAATGTACCATTTGAAAAGGAATAATCATCTGCAGTAAGTACTATAGAATTTGCACTTATCATTGATACACCAGTTGCTGCTTTTGAACCAGTACCCATAGATAAATTAAAGTCTATAGCATGACTACCATCATATACTGCTGATTGAGTAGCTACACTAGGTGAATTTTCTACCTCCTCGGCCTGTGCCTTTTGGGTAGTTGTTGCGGTTCCTGCCACTACTAATGTCAAACTAAGTAGTAGACTTAAGGCTTTCTTGAATATCTTCTTCATCTTTTGCTTTCCTTTCAGTAATTTTTACTTTATTTTACCGTATTACGGTAGAATAATCATTAATTACATTACACAGTTATGCTAGGCTTAATTCTATTTATTTTTTTATTGTAAACACATTGCAAATAAAGCCCCTATTTGTGTTTCCTCAGGATATACCTTGACAGCCTTAATCGTTCTCACACACACCAACACCACTTCAGTATCACGATTTTCAGAACCCACTGCTTTTATACTCAGGCAGAAAGTCCAAACAGCCAGATTTCCGGTATGTAAGTCAATATCTATAAGCCTATATTTAACAGACTTTGTACCGTAATTAATAGGAAAAATGAATTAGATAACTCCCGGACAAATTGTAGTCTTTACACATCTTTACGTTTATTAAACTCTAATTATCTTATTTGTAGATAATAATACCATTTATTGGATTGAGTTACAATACATAATAGGGGATTTTTCTCATAGGTATGCTTAATCGGATAAAAAGGATATAAATCATAATATATCTCTCTGAAATTCTGGGTTTGATTAGCTTAAATGTAAGCGATCTAAAACCAGGTGCTTCTAAAAGAAAAAGAGACTGACTATAATTATTAGCCAATCTCCAACATTTACTTTCCGCACTCTGCCTGTACAGCTTCTGACCATGGCATCAATTGTTCCAGATGTTCTGGATGGTTATGATAATTCGTGTCTGGCATATACAGTAGCAGATATTCAAGATAAGTATACACGTTTAGGTTGTTTGCCTTTGCGGTCTCTACGATACTATATGTAGCAGCACTTGCCTCAGCTCCTTTCGGAGTATCTGCGAATAACCAGTTTTTTCTTCCCACGCAGAACGGACGAATGCTGTTTTCAGCCAAATTGTTTGAAATGGAACATCTTCCATCCAGAAGATAATTCTCCAGATAAGGCTTCTGATTTTTCGCATATGTTACAGCTTTCCCAAGTGCTGATCCATTCAATACCGTTAAATTTTCAAGCCAGCACCAAAAGGCATCAAGAACTGGCCGTTCCAGTTCCAGACGCTTGCTGTATCGTTCTTCCGGAGTAAGATTCTCAAGACCTTCCTCGATGTGGAAAAGTTGGTTGCAGAAATCCCTTCCGATTTCTGCATTGGTCCGAGGCGCATCCTTGGCTTTCTTTCCGGGGACTGCCTCCACAAACTTCCTT
The DNA here is from genome assembly GCA_023410275.1 of Bacillota bacterium. GTDB lineage: Bacteria > Bacillota > Clostridia > Lachnospirales > Lachnospiraceae > Anaerocolumna. The sequence goes on along the minus strand of JAEYPZ010000169.1, from coordinate 1,908 downwards.
CGCAGGTGTGCAAAACATCCGCACCTGATGGCATCTGTCAGCTTATTGTAGCCAGAGTATCCATCGGAATGGAGATAACCCTTAAATCCCTTCAGATATTTATCTGGATGGTCACCGTTTCTGGAAGGTTGGTAATCATACAGGATAACAGGAGCCATTCCATCGTTACCAGACCGGTACAGCCACATATAAGATTTCGTTTGCGGCTTTTTCCCATCTTCCTTCAGTACCTGAAGAGGTGTTTCGTCACAATGAACGATATCCCTTTTCAGAAGTTGTTCCCTCAGGTATCCGATAATCGGAAAGAAATAGTCATGGGAACACCTTATGATCCAATTAGCCATAGTACTGCGCTTCAAAGCAATGCCAAGGTTCTCCCAGTCCTTTTCCTGACGGTAAAGCGGCATGCTGTTAACGTATTTTTGATACATTACATTGGCAACCGAGCTTGGAGATGCAAGTGAATGGTTCATAAGGGATGTCGGCGTAGGGGCCTTCTCTATGTATGGTTTATCCGTAGGTTTACATTTAGGACACTCATAAGCCATGCGGACATAACGTACAATCCGAAGCTTTGCCGGAATGTATTCCAGCTCTTCGCGGACGGTTTCCTTTCCGATTGGCTTAAGGTTAGCACCGCACTGCAGACAGTACTGGTTTTCTTTCGGGATCTCACACAGGATTTCACGCACGGGGAGGTCTTTTATTATCTCCTCCCGTTTTGTCCTGGTATCCTTTCTGGTATAGCCCTTTACTTCTTTGGTTATAGGTTCCGGTTCTGGAGAATCCGCAAGGGTTTCGGCTTCATTGAACAGGTGCATCTGTCCATCAATTTCACCCTTTGTGGTTTTCTCGCTGGAGCTTCCAAACTTCTCTTTTCTTAGGAGAAGCACCATCTCAGTGAGGTTATTTACCTGTTGTTGAAGACCTTTTATTGTATTTTCAAGTTGTTCGATGTAAGTATCTTTTGCATCCATTGCGGGATTTCTCCTATCAAACTGATAGGTTAATTATACCACAAAAAGCACGAGAAATCCAGTAAATAAGCCACTCACAACCGTTTTTTGTTTAACAGAAGGCTCCCTGTTTTGCACTTCGGATTGCTTTGGGCTGATCGATTTCGAGTCCTTCCATTAGCCATTTGAATTCCTGCCTGGTAAGTGGTCTGACTTCCTTTTCATGGCGGGGCCATTTGAAGTTTCCGTTCTCCAGTCTTTTGTACAGGAGAACGAATCCATCGCCTTCCCAGAAGAGTACCTTTAGCCGATCACGCCTTCTGCCACAGAATAGATAGAGACTTTGAGAAAAAGGATCCAGATGGAACTGTTCTTGTACCATGGCAGCCAAGCCATCAATGGATTTACGCATATCCGTATAGCCACAGGCGAGATAGATATTCTTTGCAACCGTAATATCGCCTAACATATATTTTTCAGTGCCAAAAGTACAGTTTCAACTGTTCGTTGGCTGGTTCCTTCCAGTACTTCCAACGTAGCACAAGAAAGATGTATGAGGATGGCTGCCTCTGCCCGTGTAACCTTCTTAGTTGATTGGACTTCCAGTTTTGCAAAAGTAACTTCATTTTCTCTTTTGGGAAATGTGGGAAGGATGGATTCACAGGCTTCTTTGCGAATCTTACGCAGCCAGTAATAATAAGCATGACGACTGATATGGTTTTGGACACACCAGTCATCCACCTTGAGACTACTGCTCTGACAGTCAGTAATTAGCTTTTCCCATTGTTCCTTTCGGAATCTTGTTTTAAAATAAGTAACTTCATCCATGATTTCACAACTCCTTACTCAAGTTTTTCAAGTTGAAAAACTTGAAAAACTTTAACTTGATATTTGGAGCAATTATCTCATGGATGTTCACATAATATAAGGCACTTTATTGTAGGGCGCTTAC